>MFLU01000001.1:0-17782 GCA_001783335.1 Candidatus Kaiserbacteria bacterium RIFCSPLOWO2_01_FULL_50_24
GTTGAATTTCAAGTTTTTTCTGATACTTGAAATGTTGCGGGGTCTGGCGGGAGCACCAACCACCGCGCCGACGAAATCGGCGCGGGGGGTGCTTTTGGTGCCCTCGGCAGGAGTCGAACCCACATTACGACGTCCGAAGCGTCGCGTCCTATCCGTTGAACGACGAGGGCAAAACAATTGAATGATACGTGGGATGTCGCTCAAAAACAAACAATTGAGTACAATGGGGCGATGACTGAAAAAGAACTCTCGGTACCAAAAGAAGTCACGGCGCTTGCCAACACGCTCCGCGCGAAAGGTTTTGAGGCGTATTTGGTGGGTGGGTGTGTACGCGATCTTTTGCTTGATAGGGAACCGAAGGACTGGGACATAACCACGAACGCGCGTCCGGAAGAAATACAAGCTCTTTTCAAGGAAACATTTTATGAAAACGATTTTGGAACGGTCGGCGTTGTTACCGAATCCGAGGACACGCGGCTCAAGGTGATAGAAATTACACCATATCGCGAAGAGGGCAAGTATACAAACGCACGACATCCGGACGAGGTGCACTGGGCTAAGACGCTTGATGAAGACCTAAAACGCCGTGACTTTACGATCAACGCCATCGCCTACGAGCCGCATGAAAAGAAACTCGTTGACGCCCGCGGCGGGCAGGACGACATCAGGCGAAAGATTATCACTACAGTGGGCGAGCCGGGGGAGCGTTTTCAAGAAGACGCACTTCGCATGCTCCGCGCAATACGCCTTTCCGCAGAGCTGGATTTCGTCATTGAGTCAAAAACGGCCGAGGCGATAGCAAAAAATGCGGAAGAACTGAAAAAAATATCTCGCGAACGCGTGCGCGACGAGCTCACGCGCACGCTCATGAGCGACCGGCCCATGCAGGCACTTGGTGTTGCACAGAAGCTCGGCATCTTGCCACACATTATTCCCGAGCTTGAAGAGGGGGTGGGCATCAAGCAAAATAAGACACACGATTTTGAAGTGTTTGAGCATCTTCTGCGCTGTCTTCAGCACTCGGCCGACAAAAAGTGGCCGTTTGAAGTGCGTCTTGCCGCGCTTCTCCACGATGTGGGGAAGCCCGCCACGCGCCGGTGGTCTGACGAGAAGAAGGACTGGACGTTTCACGGGCACGATGTGGTGGGTGCGCGTATGACGAAGCGAATTCTCCAAGACCTCCACTTCCCAAAAGAGACTATAGAAAAAGTCGTCGCGCTTGTGCGTTGGCACATGTTTTTCTCCGACCCCGATTTGGTAACACTCTCGGCGGTGCGCCGCACTATCCGGAACGTCGGCAAAGAAAATATTGAACTTCTGCTTAATGTGCGTATGTGCGACCGCATTGGCACGGGGCGGCCGAAAGAGCAGCCGTTTCGCTTGCGTAAATATATGTCTATGATTGACGAGGCGATGCGAGATCCGACAACAGTGGCGATGTTGAAGATTGACGGCTCGCGAATCATGGAGGTAACCAGCGAAGCGGCGGGGCCGCGTATCGGCTGGATTTTGCACGCACTATTGGAGGAGGTGTTGGACGAGCCCAAGAAAAACACTGAAGAGTATATTGAAAACAAAGTGCAGGAACTTGCGAAACTATCGGATGCAGAACTCAAAAAATTAGGCGAAGCGGGAAAAGAACGCCGCGAAAAAGAAGACGAGGCCGCCGTAAAAAAAATTCGTTCCGAAAGACATGTACACTAACGTATTTTTTCAATTCTCTATGAGAACCAGCGACGGAGGCCGAAGTCCAGCACCAAAACCGACTTTTGTGATGGAGGTTTTGGTGCTGGACGAAGCGGCTGTTCAGGAGTTGCGCAAACAGAGACACGTGCATTAAAAGAAAATGTAAAGCCGCTTCAGAACGACCGGAGTGAACCAATCGTCGTGAAGCGGCTTAAAGGACTGCTTTTGTCGCGAAAATAGTGTGGTGCCAGTAAAGTACCATTTAAAAAGGTGTAGGCATAAAAATGCCACATAAGATTTTGTCGTACTCTGTACAAACCAACGCTTAATTTTTGCGAAGCAGTAAATGAGCAGGCCTGTCCTTTATAGTACAGATCTATCGGACATTGTAAAGGACACACTGGGGATAACTCTGGATGGCTGGATGCTTGAAGCTAGAAGCTGGAAAATACCACTCTAGAAATCGCGAGGCTGGAAGCGGGAAGCGGGAAAAATCCAAGCCAGAAGCCAGATTCTATAGGACAACAGTTCTACACGTCCAGTTCAATGGATATCGGACAGTGGTCGGAACCCAAGAACCCCGAGTGGATTTTTGCCGACCTCAATTTCGGGAGTAGTTTTTGGGAAATGAAGAAGTAATCTATCCGCCAGCCGATATTCCGTGCTCGCGCGTTTCTAAAATGGCTCCACCACGTGTAGTGTTCTTTGCCTTTGGGTGTGAAGTGGCGGAATGAATCCACAAATCCCGCTCTGATTATGTTATCTACGCCCACGCGCTCTTCCTTGGTGAAACCATGCTCGCCCTCGTTTTCTTTCGGGTGCGCTAGGTCGTCCGGCGTGTGGGCGACATTCAAATCACCGCAGAAAATAACGGGTTTTTGTTTGTTCAGTTGTTTCACGTGGGCAAGGAACGCTGGGTCCCAGTGTTTATGGCGAAGATTAAGGCGCGAAAGGTCGCCTTTTGAGTTTGGCGTATACACACTGACGATGAAAAAATCCTTATATTCCGCGGTTATCACGCGTCCCTCTTTGTTAGGGTCACCGTAAGTGTCCTTTGAAAGCGAGTATTTCTCAACAATATTTTCCGGTAAACCCAACACAACAGACGAAGGACTCTCCTTCGTGAAGATGGCGGTGCCGGCGTATCCCTTTCGCGCGGTTGAGGAGTTCCAATATTCCTTGTATTCGGGCAAATCAATCTCGGATTGGTGCTGTTCCGCCTTCGTTTCCTGCAAACACACAATATCCGGTTTCACCCCTTCAATGAACGGCAAAAAGAGGCCTTTCTTGTGAATACCGCGTATGCCGTTCACGTTCCATGATGCGAGTTTCATATCCTTACTGTATCAAACCAGCCACTACTTTTATATCGGCGACACGGCATACCCGCACACCAACAGACTTCACTCAAGTATTTTGCAAAATACTTGAATAGTTTTTTCTTTCTATCCGCGGCGTTTGCCGTGGAACGCGCGGTGGATGTCGCGCAGGTGTTTGTCGGTGACATGC
Organism: Candidatus Kaiserbacteria bacterium RIFCSPLOWO2_01_FULL_50_24; assembly: GCA_001783335.1. Lineage (GTDB taxonomy): Bacteria > Patescibacteriota > Minisyncoccia > Phycocordibacterales > UBA2100 > UBA10103. The sequence continues at coordinate 3,196 of MFLU01000001.1, forward strand.
GTATATATTTGCGTCGTTGATATATTGGCATGACCTAGGAGCGCTTGCACACTACGAAGGTCGGCGCCGTTTTCCAGAAGGTCGGTTGCGAAAGAATGTCGAATTACATGAGGGGTGACTTTGCGCGTAATGCCGGCTTTCACGGCATACTGCTTGACAATCCGCTCCACTGAGCGTGGAGTGAGACGTTTCAGATCTTTGCTTCTTGCCGAGCCACGAGCGTAACTCACAAAAAGCGCGTCGCTCATGTCGTCGCGCTTTTTTATATATTCCGCAACTGCTCTTTTGGCGGCAGGGGAGAGAAATACCACGCGTACCTTGTCGCCCTTGCCGCGCACGGTGAATTCGTCACGCGAGAGGTCAATGTCGCTGTTTAGTGCGCAGAGCTCGGAAACACGCACGCCAGTGGAAAAAAGAAGTTCGAGCATGGCGCGATCGCGCAGTGCCGTGAGTGTTTCCCCGGACGGTGCTTTCATGAGCCGGTTCAGTTCATCCGCAGTTATGAGGTCAAGGTCGCGCGTGCCTACTTTCGCGAGCTCTATCCGTTCCGGGTCAAGCGATCTCACGTTTTGTTTGCGCAAATATTTCAAAAACGCGCGAAGCGCTATCAAATAGTAGTTTATAGTTTTGAGTTTCAGACTTTTAGCGGAGGCTGGCTGGCGGTTTAAATGGAGGCGAAATTCCCGCACCGCCAGCTCGGTAACATGCTCTGGCCTTGTGGCGCGTGCGTGAGCAAGAAAACGGCTTATATAGCGGTCGTAATTCTCAACAGTCTTTACGCTTCTCCCGCGCTCAATCTCCACATATTCCAAAAATCGTGTTTTGAGCGTTTTAAGATCATCCGCCATGCACAAAGTATAGACGATATTGTGCGACGCCAAAGCGTCGCACAATATATCAAATTGTGCGACACATTGACACTCGCGCTCGCACTTTTTATACACACACCCAAAGGACTATGGTGCGCGTACTGTTGTGTTATAGTGGCACGTATGACTATGCGTATTGTTATAGGGGGTCTCGTCATTATCCTAATTTTTATTGGCGGATATTTTGGTTGGCAGGCATGGAACGGCGTAGGAGAAACGGCTGAAGTGTCGACGGAGGGGGCAAACGAGCTTGTGCAGGCGCAGGACATCACGGTGGGCACGGGAGATGTCGCAGAGCCCGGCAAGCAGGTTTCAATTCTGTATGAAGGGCGGCTCGAAGACGGCACGGTGTTTGATAGTTCCGCCGCGCACGACAACCAGCCGCTCGTATTTGTGCTCGGCGCGCAGGGTATCATTCCAGGTTTTCAGGTCGGCGTAAACGGAATGCGCGAGGGAGGAGAGAGAGTTTTCATTATTCCGCCGTCTCTTGGATACGGCGTACAGGGTGTGCAGGATACCGAAGGCAACGTGGTGATTCCCGCAAATTCAACGCTAGTATTTTCAGTGCAACTTATTGAGGTGTCTGATGTGCCGCAGGAGTAGCGGGGACGCTCCGTCAAGGGCGACTTTTGCCTCGCCCCGAACGACATACGGTTCAATCGTTTGGGAGATATCACTACTGCGTCAACGTTTTGGTAGCTAGCAAATCTACTGCGCGATGCATGCCCCGCACCGTGCTTGCACTGGTGCTGGGTTCTCTCGAGGCAAAAGTCGCCCTCTCCTCCGCTCTAGGTGGTGGGATGCAAATACAGGGGGGGGCGCTCCGGAGGCACACCCATTTGGGAGACCGCTCACGTCCCTTGCCACTTTTGCTTGCAAAAGTGGCAAGGGACTCCGCTACGGTTAAGTCTCCCAAATGGGTGTGCCTCCTCCGCTAAGGTGGTGGATGCAAAACACATCGTGGGTAGTGGGTTGAAAAGGGCGCACCGGAGCATATTGCATTTACCACCCTTAGCGAGCGTAGGCGGCGTTGCTCTGAGAAGGTCTTGCGCAGCGCGACGGCGCGAGCAGAGCAAATTTTCAGCAGAAAATTATGCGTGCCTTTCGAGGGGCAATACCGCCAAGCGAGCGCTCCCCTTGCGTTTTTGGGCATATCATGATATCATTAAAAAATGCTGACAAAGCGCAAGAAACAAGGCGAAATTGAGAAGGGAAAGCGACACGACACGGACACTGGCTCTCCGGAAGTGCAGGTTGCCATTTTAACACGGAGAATTAAGGAACTTTCGGCACACTTGGATAAAAATCGCAAAGACAAGCACTCGCGCCGCGGGCTTTTGGGGCTTGTAGCAGATCGTCGTCGTCATTTGCAGTATCTTCAAGAGACCAACAGGCGCTCCTACAGCGCCCTCACAAAGAAGCTTGGATTGAAGAAATAGCTTGTAGCTTGTAGCTTGTAGCGGTAAGATACCGTTAGTAGGCAGACGTTTTTATTTTTATAATTTGGCTAGCACCTGAAAGCTAGTCCCTAGTAGCTATTTATTATGGCCATCATCAAACATCCAGATCAGCGTGTCGGTGTTTTTATTGATACGCAAAACCTGTATCACAGCGCGAAAAATTTGTATCACGCACGCGTGAATTTCGGGAACGTCCTCAAAGATTGTGTTTCCGGACGGAGCCTTATACGCGCGCGTGCGTATGTGGTAACGACGGAAACAGCGGAAGAAGGCGCATTTTTTGATGCGCTCGCAAAGATAGGCATTGAAACGCGCACCAAAGACCTCCAAGTGTTTTTCGGCGGCGCTAAAAAAGCCGATTGGGACGTGGGGCTCGCGGTAGATGCGATTACCGCCGCGCCGAAACTAGATACTATCGTGCTTGTAACCGGCGACGGCGACTTCGTGCCCCTTGTTGAATACTTGCAGACACATTCGGGTTGTCAGGTGGAGGTGGCATCGTTTGGGCGTTCCACATCTGGTCGCCTCAAGGAAACCACCGATCACTTTTTGGATTTGGACGAAGATCCGAAAAAATATCTTATCAACTATCGCGGGGTTGGCGCACGCGGGGCAGGCACGCGCCGTCCGCCGTCGCAAGAACGCGAGGCGGAGAAGACGTTAGATGTTGAATAGTGGGCCTGCCCATGAACCAACTTTGGCTTTCTTTTGTCGGGACGCGCCAGGGTACTATTATTGATACCGACGAAGCCAAAGTCTGGTGCGGGGCTCCCGTAAGGTGGGGAATGCAAAAAAATATGAGGTCGTAGAGGTGTCGCCTCTATGATTGACGTAATCTCTCCAGAAGCTCGGGGAATTATCTGAACAGTTGCGAATGGGCGCCTATGGCTATGAAGTTCAAAGAACCGTCCGAGTATTTCTCATAGATTAAGCGAAGGTCGCCGGTAATGTTAATGCTACGACATCCGGCGTATGTGCCATGAAGAGAGTGGTTATCAAGCGTTGGATGAAATTCGTTGTAAACAAAGATACGAATTCGTTCTAGCGTCTTTTCACTTATCTTTTTAGGTAGTTTCTTATACTGCTTGCGGAAACGGCTCGAGTAGTGAATATGCATACACTATCGTTCGAGCGACTCAAACATTTCCTCAATACTCTTAAACGGACCATATGCTTTTCCGGCCGCAAATTCTCGCCGTGACTCTTCTATAACTTTGCGTGTTTTTGCATTTGGAACAAGCGGCGCGGAGAATTCTATGCGCTGTTCACTGACGAAATTGCGTAAAAAACCGTTTATCACGGTTCCAAGCGGCAAACCAACGCGCTCGGCCGTTGCCGCCGCGGCTTTTTTTAGCTTCTTGTCCACCTTTATGCTCATCATCGTCTTTGTATTCATATGCCAAAGTATATACTTTAGGATAGTAGTGTCAACTTTTTCGTAATCTCTCCAGAAGCTCGGGGAATTCTTCTTGCAAAAAGTGTCCGCGGTTTTCCAGCAATACAAGGGTAGCACAAGGAATTGCCGCGGCGTATTTTTCGGCATCCTTCAAGGGCACCACGGTGTCGTCAGAGGAGTGGTATATCGTAATTTTGGGAATAGTTTTACACAATCGCTCAAGAGGCGCGTTTAGAAGAGAAAACCCCTGCGGTGCGCTCCAAACACCGGCGACAAGGTGAAGCGCTTTGATGGAAATAAGGATTTCGTGCTCCGCCAGATATTTTGCAATAAAATTCGCGCCGAGCGACCAACCGATGAATATACAGCCGTCTTTAAGATACGGAATGTGTTTTTCCATCCAGATTGACCACTCTTCATATGTCGCATTCCACTTATTCGGCATAGAAGGAGTAATCACCTGAAACTCCGGTCCCAAGTCGCTTGCCAATTTTTTACTCCAAAATTTCGGCGCCTCTACAGTCGGGTCGTCAATCTGCCGGTCTCTTAAAAATTGTAATAGTTCCTCTCTTCTGCCAAACGAATCTCCGCCATGGATTAAGAAGACTTGTTTCATTGAAGTGAGTATAGCAAAAACAAAGCGCCCAGCCATAGTTTTCAAAACTACGACTGGGCGCAACGGGTCTATGCTGTTGTTTTCCTCAGCGCTGTGCTTAGTCGTGGGAAGTTAATTAGGTACCACAACGCCATGAGAAGCGGAACAAGCAGTCCGACGACGATCATTCCTGCGATGAACCACGTGGCAGAATCGGCTGCCCACGCGACAAGGGCAAACGGCATGGCCGCGATGGGCGCACATACGAACCAATTAATGAATGCCGGAGAAACCTCTTTGAACTCTTCGAACTCTTTGTTGCCCAGAAGACTTCCTCCGTTCCCCGCGAGAACTATGCTCATTCCGAATGCTGTGAGCGCTGACGCGGTCATTGTCGGTTCGAAAAACGTCAGCGATGGGTCATAAATCGGAATCCAGATAACAAATAGTCCGAAAAGTACAGTCAGGGAGCCCAAAAGCCACGGGAGGAATGCCGACAGAATAGCAAAGAATAAGAGCGTAACATAAGCAAGGGCACTATCAGTAGAACTTCCAAAGTTAAACATAAGTAACACCGCCGCGGTGCACATCATTACACCGACCCAACGCACAAGCCAATAGGTCCGCATGAGATTCTCCTTTTCCTTCGTCAACTTCCGCAAACATACTATGAGAGTGTATATTTGTCAAACACTGCGAGGCATGATATGTTTTTGGTATTAGTATAATCGTGACGAGTTAGAGTTATTCTGTAGCAGTTTGCTGAAACCCCGCAGTAGAGTCCTCAATTTTTGATTACGTTGTCCGAGGGGTCGGGCACCACAATCAGGAATTGAGCAGACCGCGGGAAATCGCTGGACTCACTACGGGGCAGGTCTATTCGTCACCAAAGACGAAATGGAAAAGAAAGAATATTCCCTAGAGATAGGGGGAAAAACATTAACCGCAGAATTTAACGACTGGGCGGACCAGGCGAACGGGTCGGTCTTATTGCGCTACGGGAACTCGGCAGTTCTTGCCACGGCCGTTATGGGCGGGCAGACCGACAAGGATTACTTCCCACTCACGGTTGAGTATGAGGAGAAATTTTATGCGGTGGGAGCAATCCTCGGCTCACGATTCGTGCGCCGCGAGGGAAGACCCAGCGATGAAGCGGTTCTTTCGGGGCGCATCGTAGATCGCACCATTCGGCCGCTCTTTCCGAAAGGATTGAAGCGCGAAGTGCAGGTTGTCATCTCTGTTATCTCTATTGAGGACTACGACACCGACATTCTCGCCGTGAACGCGGCATCGCTTGCGCTCGCCACATCCGACATTCCGTGGAATGGGCCGGTATCGGCGGTTCGCATCGGCGTTGAAGCGGAAAAAGACGACTTTATCGTGAACCCGACATATGGACAGCGGCAAGACGAGCTTCCGCCTAAGGCACGCATGGATTTGACGGTCTCCGGGCGTGACGGAATGGTAAACATGATAGAAGTGAACGCGCGCGAAGTATCCGAAAACGTCGTTAGCGCAGGCCTTCTGCGCGCCTCTGAAGAAATAGAGAAAATTCAGGCGTGGCAAAAAGAGATTGTCGCGGAACGCGGTGCCGTAAAACAAAAATTCACGGTGCCGTCTGTTAGTTCGGAAATTTCTGCCCTTTTTGAAACGTTTGTCGCACCAAAACTTGCAGGTCTTGGCGGCCCCGAACGACAAGCTAACGGGGCAGGCAAAACAGACAAGCGTGGTATAAACGGTCTCAAGAGTGAATGGATGGCACACGTTGCAGAAAAACTTCCCGACGAAAAACCACACACTGCCGATGGTCACTTTGAACAAAAAATGGACGAATATGTGCACGAGCTTGCGATAAAAGAGGGGAGGCGCGTGGACGGCAGAGCGCTTGATGAAATCCGCCACCTCTTTGCCCAGGCAGGCGGCATTTCTCCGATCATTCACGGCACGGGGCTATTTTATCGCGGACAGACGCACGTTTTGGCGGCGGTAACACTCGGCGGTCCGGGCGATTCACTCCTCGTGGACACGATAGAATTCCAAGACAAGAAAAAGACCTTCATGCTCCACTATAATTTTCCACCTTTTTCGGTGGGGGAGGCGGGACGCGTGGGCGGCTTTAATCGGCGACAGATAGGACACGGCGCGCTTGCGGAAAAATCTCTTCGCGCGGTCTTGCCGCCAAAGGAAACATTTCCCTACACGGTGCGCATTGTTGCCGATTGTCTCGCCTCTAACGGCTCTACCTCAATGGCGAGCGTGTGCGCGGGAACCATCGCGCTCATGGATGCGGGCGTTCCCATTACGCGACCGGTTGCAGGAATCGCGATGGGCATGATGAGCGACGCAGAAGCGGGTGTGTACAAAGTGTTGACCGACATTCAAGGGCCGGAAGACCACCACGGCGATATGGATTTCAAGGTTGCCGGTACGAGCGAGGGCATCACCGGCGTTCAGATGGATGTGAAGGTAGACGGTGTTCCGCTTAAAGTTCTCAATGAGGCGTTTGAGCAAGCAAAGAAAGCGCGCCTCCAAATTCTTGAAGTCATCACAAAGGAAATATCTGCGCCGCGCGCCGATATTTCGCCGCGTGCGCCTAAAATCCTCACAACACACGTGCAGGTGGACCAGATCGGTCTCGTCATCGGCCCTGGTGGCAAAACAATAAATGGCATCAAGGACAGCACCAAGTGCGATGACATCTCGATAGAAGAAGACGGCACAATCTTTATTACCGGCAAGCTTGGTACTGCCGAGGCGGCACTCAAAGAAATTACCGACCTTACGCGCGAGTACCAGGTGGGCGAGCGCTTTGATGGAGAGGTGACGCGCATGATGGATTTTGGCGCGTTCGTAAAAATCGGTCCTAACACCGAAGGGTTGGTGCATGTTTCCGAGGTTGCGCCCTTTCGCATTGATAGAATTTCTGATGCGCTGAAAGTTGGCGATGTTGTCCCAGTGGTCTTGAAGGAAATTGACGAGAAAGGGCGGTATAATCTCTCTATAAAAGCAGCAGACCCGGAGTTTGCGGCGCGGAAAGGTATCGCGCCATCCGAGGGAGGCGGTGGAAATTATGGACGAGCAAAACATGGGAACGAACGGCGCAACAGGCGCTTCTGACACGCGTCCTACTACGGGCACGCCGCAGAACGGGCACGGCATAGAGAATGACATTCAAAAAATACTCTTGGAGGTGAAATTGCCGGCGGGGAAATCGTCGTCTGCATCTAAAGGAACAAAGCTGACATTTGACACGCAGGCGGTGGCTGTGGCGTTATCGGACACTGTTATAGGCAAGCCCCAACACGACGTTAGGGCTGTCGAATCTTTGGCTCGGGTCTCTAGCGGGGCGCCGCCCAGAGTGGCTCTGTCCGATGGGGCGAATGATACCATCGTGAAGCAAGTGCCCGAGCTACCAAAACCGACAATGCCAATGCCTGCTCGTGCCACTACGGTGCCGATGTCGCCGAAAGCATACACGCCGCGGCTACCCACCGAAAAGACACTCGCACAATCGCCTCCGCCGACGATACCAGCTCCGACTTTGACCGCGACTCCTGTGCCAACAGAGAGTTCTAGAGTGGAGCCGCCGATGGCAGCGGCACAAAAACCCTTGGTGACAAAATCCGAAGCCCCTCCACCACTACCGAGAGATCTACCTCCTACGACCAGAATAACGCCAACGCTGCAAACGCACCCACTTCCAACAAAACCAACGCCCATCCCAACACAGTCACCAACATCTCCTCCCGCGTTTCCGCCCACCACTCTTCAGGCACGCGTAAAACCGACAACATCACAGGTCACGGCCGTGCCGTTGCCAAAAGTGGTCACCCCGCCGGACAGAGCCACTCTGGGCGGCGCCCCGCCCTCTTCTCTAGTCGAAGCGAAAACAGGTGAAGCACTGCAAAAAAGTAATACACTCTCGTCTTTCCGCACGCTCAAAGAAGATTTGCAGGGGATTGTGAGGAACAAAAAAGTTTCTCTTGTGCATGCGGTTGCGCTGGAGGAAGAAAAGAAACACAAGCGCGACAAAGTGCTCGCCGCAGATCCTATACATTCGGGCCGCTCGCAGAAAAAACTTCTCTTGGCGTTTTTGTTAACCATATTGGGACTGTTCGCCCTTTTCGGTGTCTACATAGTTACGAAAAGCCAATCGGCGCGCTCCACTCCTTTGCCGAGTGCGATTATATTTTCTGAACAGACCACATTATTCCCGTTAGACAAGCAACCGTTTGGAGAGGTGAAACGAAACCTTTCCGCTCTACGCTCGTTTACACAACTGACGCTCGGCGCTATGACGCGCGTGATGCCGATTGTGTCAGTGCAAGTGGATGGCGTGACGGAGGATCGCCCCGCAACACTTGCGGAATTTTTTAACGCACTCGGTATTCCCGCGCCGAATGACCTCACGCGCTCACTCGGTAAGGAATTTTTCTTCGGGATACATGTGGTAGACGAAAATGTGCCAGTTTTTGTGGCATCCGTTACCTCATACGAGCGCGCGTTTGCGGCCATGTTAGCGTGGGAGAAAAATATAAATGCAGATTTGTCGCCCATTTTCACCCCCGTGTCGCCGTTCATACTGGATGAAAATGGCCTTTTAGTACAGCGACCATTTGAAGATTTGGTAATCCGTAATTACGATGTACGCGCGCTTCGAGACGATGAGAGCACTATCCAGCTTTACTACTCGTTTCCCACGCGGAACATTCTCATCGTCGCGGAAAGCACCTATTCGTTTACGGAAGTACTTTCGCGCCTCCGGGCAGAGCGACGACTATGAGTTTGGTGAAAATCGCGCACTGCATCGATTTTCAACAAACTCACGACTATGATGCTACTGTGATGCTGCTGTTGTACGCACACAGCCGATGGTGTACGATACTGTCTATGACATTAAATGAACAAGAACTGAAAGAGTTGCGAGAACTGCTTGAGGCGGAGAAAATGACGCTTGAGGAAAGTTTGGCTGCACACGGGCGCAAGGTCGGCAACGATTGGAGCGGCACACCAAAAGGATTTGAAGAAGAGACGGACAGTGAGCCGGAAGATGCTGCAGACAGAATGGAGGAGTTGGCAACGAATGTTTCGCTTGTAGAAGAACTGGAGCGGCGCTACAAAGACGTAACTAACGCACTCACGCGCATGGACGTGGGTACCTACGGTTTGGACGTAGAAACGAATGAGCCGATTTCTATTAAACGACTACGCGCGAATCCTTCGGCACAGCGGAATATCTGAAAAACTGTATTTTCTCGCCTAAACAGAGGATGTCACACTCTCTCTAATACTTCGAGGCTCGCTTCGCTGGTTCTATATTCTCTTGTCCGCTTTGCTTCCTACAACTATTCCATGGAATTGTTGTAAACCGACTCATTCCGACAATGAGCTACCGCCCATTCGAATGTAGTGTGCCTCCCCGTGGGTCGGAGTACCGACTCCACATGGTATTGCACACCAATAAAACAAGCCGCCCGTCGATCCGCGGGGCACTTCGAGTGGTGACCTCAGTGGAACCAAGTTATGGGGTATTTACACGCCAATAAAAAACCGCTCTCCCAAAGCGGCTTTTTAGACGAAGGAAGATATCTCACAAGAAAACAAGTGTTCCTTGTGCGTCTACGGTGTCCGTGTCGTATACTCCCTAGTGACAAACACTTGCCTTTTACTGGTATGCGCCAGTCGATCCCCGCGTTTGTGCGCGGGGATCGACTGGCGGTCCGTTTTTACCAAGCGAAATGCGCGAATGCTTTATTGGCTTCCGCCATACGGTGCGTTGTCTCTTTTTTGCTGACGGCGACACCCTCTCCTTTATATGCGGCCTTGATTTCGTTTAGAAGCGATTCGTTCATCGGCTTTCCCTTCGTCCCTTCTGCCGCCTGCACCATCCAGCGGAGTCCCAAGGCGAGACGGCGCTCTGGCCGTACTTCTCGCGGTACTTGGTAGTTGGCGCCGCCAACGCGCCGTGAGCGCACCTCTACCGAAGGGCTTGCGTTTTCAATGGCCTGCTCTAAAACAGCGACTGGCTCGCCCTCTTTCTTCAGATCCTCCATCACCTGGTAGACAATCTTCCGCGCGGTGTCCTTCTTGCCGCGCTCCATCACGTAATTGATGAGCTTAGATACTTTGACAGAGCCGTACACTTCGTCCGGATGTGGCACATTTCGTCTTTTGATCGGTCGTCTCATGGTTTATTTGTATATAGTATCTAGTATTTTGTATTTTCTGAAAGCTGACAGCTGAAACCTGAAAGCTACTTAGCGGCTTTAGATTTCTTTGCTCCATAACGCGAGCGACCGCGGTGGCGTTTCTCAACGCCTGTCGCATCCAGCTTGCCGCGCACGATGGTGTAGCGTAGGCCGATGTCCTTGACGCGGCCACCGCGCACGAGGACGACCGAGTGCTCCTGTAGGTTGTGACCCTCGCCCGGAATGTACGCAGTTATTTCCATTCCGTTGGTAAGACGCACGCGAGCTATTTTTCGGATAGCCGAGTTCGGTTTGCGCGGCGTTTTCGTGGTTACACGAGTGCATACGCCTCGCTTGAAAGGTGAGTAGAAGTAGCTCGGACGATTTTTAATCGTATTGAAGCCGCGTCCGAGTGCCACGGTTTTCGTGCGCCACGTCTTTTTCTGGCGCCCTCGTCTGACAAGCTGATTAATCGTGCTCATCTTAGATTTGATTAACGAACGCAGTGAGCTTAGCAAATCTTAGACCCTGTTAAATACGGCTTGAAATAGATGTCTGACCACTAAAAGAACTCAACTATCTCAAGGTCGCTACACTATATACATCTTTTGAGTAAATTCAAGCCGTCCCGCCACGGCCACGCTGGGCGGGATTTAACAGGGTAGCGAAAATCATGGTCGTTGCACTCTTTGGTTTCAGCTATGCACCGATGAGTAGGTGTGCGACGTTGAAGAAAAAGCTGGAAACTGTGCCTCCGAAAAGAAGAACAAGGGCGATAATGATGCCGAAACCGAGAAATGGGTTGTGTTCCATCCGCGCTCGCCACATTTCATAGCGGTATGACAGGCCGCTTGGCAAGAGCGCGCCAAGCACCTTGGAGCCGTCCAAGGGGGGGATTGGTATAAGGTTAAGACATCCGAGCCACAGGTTCGCGAGTACACCGATAAAGCAAATGGACGTAAAGGTCGGGTCGCCCCAAAGGCGAGCAAACAGCGCGAACATGAGTGCCAGTGCGAAATTTGTTGCCGGCCCCGCTCCAGCGACTATTGCCTCTCCCAGCCGCCGCATCTTCGTGAAGTTGTATGGATTGTAAGGAACCGGCTTCGCCCAGCCGAAAAGAAAGCCACCGGGCGCGAGTATTGCGATAACCGGAAGAATAATTGAGCCGAGCATATCAATATGCACGAGCGGATTTAGCGTGATTCTACCCGCCAGTCTCGCGGTCTTGTCGCCCAATTTTTCCGCAATATAGCCGTGGGAAACCTCGTGGAGGATTATGGAGAATATAAGTATGGCAAAAAATATTCCTTGCATACGCTGTGCGTGAATGATAGCATCATTCAACCATGGCGAAAGAGTGTTTGATTACGGGGAAAAAGAGCCGCGTAGGTGGTGGGTACTCTAATCGTGTTCGCGCAACAAAGTTTAACCCGACCGGAAAGCGCCGCCGGCAGGTTAATTTGCAAAAGAAAACCGTCTTTCTTCCGGAACTCAACAGAAAAATTATCGTTACCGTTTCTGCAAGGGGGCTTAAAACAATGAAAAAGCGAGGCGCCTATCAAACGTTGAAGTTGGCGGGGTTAGTAAAGTGACGAGCTGTCTCTGTACACTCGGAATGTCAGCGTAGAGAGCCGAAGTCCCGCACCAAAACCGACTTTCGTGATGGAGGTTTTTGGTGCGGGAAGGCGCCTATATAACGCTGAAGAAAGCGGGCTTGGTATCCTAGTGGAGCTTTCACTTAATTTTGCCACATAACTTCATTGCATTTCGCGGCATAACGCTCGCCGTACCAACAAGTACGCCTCGCGCCCTGTCACTCATGCGTCTCGTTCTGCGTATAAAATTAAGCGAAAGGAGTGCTAGACGCTACGCTTCTTGTTTTTTCAAGGCAGTTCATCGTAACCCTACCGTTTGTCCATCGGAGACGAACGTGATGGTGCCGTCGGTGCAGGTGTCAAATGTTTCAATTTCAAACTGTTTGAAGAGTGCCACGACATCTGCATGAGGGTGGCCGTACGAGTTGTCGCAACCGCGTGAGTACACTGCAAAATTTGGATTGACGTATCCCAAAAATAAAGGGGACGATGAGGTTTTGGAGCCGTGGTGGCCCACCTTAAGAACCTGCGCCGGCAGGCGCTCAGTTCCAATTCGGACCAGATACTCCTCAATCGTCTGTGGTGAGTCGCCCGTAAGCATAAACGACGTATTGCCGTAAACAAGTCGGCCGATAACGGAAGCGGTGTTCGTTTCAAGTCCAGGAACGGCACGGTCCGGAAACAGAATTTCAAAATATACGCCATCGCCAAAATCAATAACATCGCCGCGTGTTGCTATGTGGCGGCGCGCCCCGTTAGAGGCGCGGCCTCTAACGGGGCGCACATTCTCTTCCGCAACCGCCTTCTCAAATGCGGTGATACCCGCTCCGTTGTCAAGAACACCGGATTCAATCACGGTATTCACTCGGTATCGCTCCAGCACGTCCACAAGGCCACCAATGTGGTCTTGGTCGGGATGCGTTGCCACAGCGACATCAATCGTGCGGTCGTACCAGGAGCTAACACGCGAAAGCTCGCGTAAAACAGCGCGATTTTTTCCGCCGTCCACCAGCATTTGCGCTCCGGAAGGTGTTTCAATAAAAATCGCGTCGCCCTGCCCTACGTTGAGGAAAGAAACCGTGAGTACTTTACTACTCTCGCGCCAAACAGCGCTCCACACGATGGCGGAAACTGCCACAAGCACGAGTATCAGAGTGACATGCGCATGTTCGCGCGCCCATTTCCACATGCGGGGCATAGTACACCAAACGAGTGCCCGACAAAAAGAAAAAGCCGACCTCGATGTGACGAGGTCGGACTACTGTACATTTTCTATTCACGCGACGGGTAAAACATCTTCATTCCCGCGGGGCAATCGTCTTCGCTCTCAACTATGCGATATCCAGTGGCCATCGTCGTCAGAATTTCAGAGGTTAAATCTTGTCTAGCACTTTCCCTCATTTCTTCTTTTTCCTCATCGGATAGTTTTTTCCGGTGATACCTTCAGAGATTAGAACAGATAGTGGCACAACTACTTCGACTAAGGATTCTACGTATTCCTTAGTCTCGGACACTGCGTCACTCAATAAAATACACTCTCTAATCTCTTGTATGGTTGGCGTCTGTTGCGCAGCGGCGTTCGCGATAGCACCTGACGATAGCGCCAACGCGCAAGTAGTAAGTACAGAAGTAGCAAGCATCCTGAAGTTTTTCATCAGTTTCTCCTCTTCTTTACTACCTGGAAATATAGTTGAAGCGATCGTTTAGTCAAGGGATTGGACCAAACATTTCCATTTCTGAAGAAGTACGTCCTCGGCGCGGGCGTTTTCGGGAAGTCGGAAGGCCGCGAACGCGCTTTCCGCGCGTTCGCGGCCAAACTTTTTTGCGATATTTCCGATAAGAAACTTTCTTTTGGACGAAAATCCGGCGCGCACAATATCAAAAAACTTTTTCTCGTCCGTATCCGTAAAAAACTCGCGAGAAATATTTTTTATCACAAGAATTGCCGAGTCCACCGACGGCGGTGGAGAAAAGTTTCCTCGAGAAACCTTTGCCGCGATAGACGGCTCGCCGTAACATTTAACAGAGAGCGACAAGATGCTCTCTTTTTTATCACGCGCAATAATGCGCTCGGCAACCTCTTTTTGCACGAGGAGTGCCACCGTGTGCGGCTGTGCGCGCGCGGTTAAAAATTGTCGGATAATTTCTCCGGTAATGTAGTAGGGGATGTTAGCCGCTACTACATAGCTTCTAGCTTCTAGCTGACAGCTTCTAGGGTCGAAGTTGCGAATGTCGTCTTGAATGAGTTGAAGTTGCCCAGATAAAATCTCTTTCGCAAGCGTTTCTTTTAGCATCTCAACAAGGGCGAGGTCTTTTTCTACGGCTATAACGCGCGCTCCGGCGGCAAGGAGTTCTTGCGTGAGTGCGCCGCGCCCCGGGCCTATTTCAAGCACGGTGTCAGTCGCGCGGATGTCGGCGGCTTCCACAAGTTTCTTTGCCGCCCAGGTGCCGGTTAAGAAATGTTGGCCAAGTCGTGCGCCGCGC
>MFLU01000001.1:17790-28663 GCA_001783335.1 Candidatus Kaiserbacteria bacterium RIFCSPLOWO2_01_FULL_50_24
TACGTGATGATTTTTTCCTCTTCTTCGCCATATTCAGCATGTTCTACGAGCCGCTCATCAATGTCCAGTAAAAACTCCGAGGGCATGGTGGGCTCGCGCGTACCCCACTTGGAGCGGCTCTGCGCATAGCTCAAAAATATTTTCCTCTTCGCTCGCGTGAGTGCGACGTAGAAAAGCCGGCGCTCTTCTTCGGCGTCGCGATTGTCGTCGCCTCTGCCAATGTGCGGGAACAGGCCTTGCTCAAGTCCCGTCACAAACACAACACCGAACTCCAGTCCCTTCGCGGCATGCACCGTCATGAGCGACACTGCGTCCACATCTTCTTTGAGTTCATCTTGTTCACTGGCAAGCGCTGCTTCTTCCAGTAGTCGCTCTATACCTTCCGGCGGCGCCATGGAGTCATAGCGCGCGGCAAGGTTCACAAGCTCACGAATGTTGGCGAGCCGCTCTTCCGCCTCTTCGCCAGCGCTTCCGCCCACCTGTCGCATGGTTTTGTACATGTGCAATAGCCCGCTTGCTTCAGTGGCGTACTCAAGGGCCTCGGACGAGCATACGGTTTCACATGCCTTGCGGATGCGTGCGAGCACTTGCCAAAAAGTGTTTGCTTTTTCACGAGCTGCGCCACCGAAAGGTTGCCCAGACAGCATTTTTTCAAGCGTTGTCTTTCCGATGCCACGCGAAGGCACCGAGATAATGCGCGCAATATCATTTCTACTTTTCGGGTTGAGTGCGGCGCGCACGTATGAAAGCAAATCCTTAACCTCTTTCCGTTCAAAAAAGCGCGTACCGAGTACGCGGTATGGAATGTTGAGCGTAAGAAACGCTTCTTCAAGCGCGCGGGACTGAAAATTGTTGCGGTATAAAACGGCAATATCGTCCGCACGTACACCTCCTGCCCCGTTAGAGGCTCTGCCTCTAACGGGGCGCGCAATCGCACGCGCGGCGGTATGGGCAATAAAGAACGCCTCATCCACCTCATTCTCCCCCGCAAACAAACCGATCGGTTCGCCTGTCTCATTTTCCGTAAAAAGGTTTTTTGGGACGCGGTTTACATTTTTTGCAATCACCGCGTTTGCGACCGTGAGTATGGTGCGCGTTGAACGGTAATTTTGTTCCAAAAGCACCACTTTTGTATTCGGAAATTCGCGTTCAAACGATAACAGATTCTCTATGGTTGCGTTTCGCCATGTGTAAATGCAGTTGTGGGTACATATGCCGTTGGCTATAAAATTATGCGTACCTTCAACGTTTAAATCGTACACCGGCGTTTTATTTGCGTTGACATACTCCACCCTCTCCACAATGTCGTAGTCTCCCTTCTCATCAAACATTGCCATCCCCGGGAGCACCGATGCGGCTGGCAGAAACGGCAAAGAGTTGCCGTTCTTCTTATTTTTTTTGTTTCTCCCGAGACGCGCCATCTGCACGACCTCTGCGTGCGGTAGTGTCGCCCGTATTTTTTTTGCCAATGTAAACACTTCTTCATACTGCGTACACGCTGTTTCAAAACGCCACGCGACAGCGGAACTCCTCCTTGCCTTTCTAATGGAAAATCCGGCTTGCCGTAGCGCATCTCTGTCTCCTCCGTCACTTGCAGCCATTGCAATACGATGGAGAGGTCTTTTGCCGCGCCCATCACCACAGAGTGTAATAACAATGTTGCGTTTTCCGCCCGCTGTTGCTTGCGCGCGGTGATGCGGATACTCAAATGAGAGACCCCTATTTTTCAGTAGAGTATTACCGGCACTTACAGTGTCAAATGTTGCAAATATTTCATTCAGCGCATCTTGGTCATGTACATAGCCACCTTTTGTTTTACTGTTCCGAGCCATAAACGGAAGTGTGGGAATACGGTATAGGAGAGAAAGTTTGTATTCATGCACACGTGCTTCATTGGGCGATGCGTGAGTTCCTACTATCCACACTTTATCAGCATGCTCGTGGTTGGATCGGAGTACAAAACCAACCACAGGTTTTCTTTGACCTTTTGTATATACTGCCGAGATTCCGAGGCGAAATCCCTTGCCCCGCTTAAACATAAGGTAGGTAAAGAATATTTGCGGCGCAACACCAAGCTTATAACCAGCGAAATGTATGTGTTCTGGGGTACTTGTTACGACATGTCCGGCACGTGTTGTTATCTGCACCAGCTTTCCGCTGCATGTCCGCTTCATTATTTTTAATACGCGTGTTGGGAGTAGTCGTCCGCTGCCGTTGTTAGATAAAACCATATCCCCCGCACGTATTGATTCAACGGGGCGGTGAGTGCCGTCCTCGACAGTAATTTGCGTGCCCGCAACGAGACACTGATCCACGTCCCCGACGGCGCACACGTTGTCACGCGCATCGGCAATGAGGCGCACCAGTTCGTATTGCACGCGGTTGGTGTCCTGATACTCATCTATGTGAATGTGGCTCCAGCGCGCCTGAAGAAGCGAACGGACTCGGGCGTTTTTCACCAAGAGCGCGTTCCCCTCGGCGAGCAGGTCGTCAAAATCAAGCGCGCCCTCTTCCCGCGACATTTTTTCATACGTTTTCCACACGTTGGCAATTGTTTGCTCACGATACGCATGCGTTTCTTTTTCAAATTCTTCTCGCGAAAGCCCACGCCCCTTTGCTCTAGAAATCGTTTCCAAAACGCCGCGAGGGCTCCACTCGATGTCTAGTTTCTTCAGTATTACTTTAATCGCCCGTATGCTGTCGTCGCGGTCCCAAATAACAAAGCGCCTATGAACGCCGGCTTCGTCTGCAAACTCTCTCAAGATGCGAACACAGAGGGAGTGGAAGGTGACGACGAGCGGCGTTCCTCCCCAAACCGGCCTCGGCGACGAACCATGACCGGTCGTAGGCACCGTAACGCCAGCAAGTAGTGCGCGCACCCGCTCGCGCATCTCGCCGGCCGCCTTGTTGGTAAAGGTGACGGCAAGAATGGCCGTAGGCGGTACCCCGCTTGCCACGAGGTGCGCAATGCGATGCACGAGAGTCCGGGTCTTTCCCGCTCCCGCCCCAGCCACGATAAGGAGCGGTCCTTCAGTTTGTAATACGGCCTCTTTCTGGGCTTTGTTGAGCGATTTTAAGTATTCCATGCAGTCCGTGACATTATCCGTAAAAAGTTGACTAGATTGCTATCCACTAGCATAATAAAACATCCGTTGACTACCCAGACCTCATGAGGATACCATGAAGAAGCGGTGAATTATGTTCATTCTGAACTGGCTGAAACTCCGTCTCACCGTATAGACATTGGCTTATAAAATCACCTCTCCGAGAGAGCCCTCGCGCGGGGCACCACCCGGCGCCGAAGGCATTATATGTGCGCAAATTGAGACGAGCACCGGCCGTAGTGTCAATACTCATGCTTGTTGGTGTGCTTGTTCCCTCCCTCGCAAGTGCAGGAATACTTACTGATTTTCTCGCAGACATTCTCGGAGATGTAAAAGAAAAAACTTCCTCGTTCGCGGAGAGTGCCGAGGGTGCCTCGCGAGATGTTAGTATCCAAACGCTATCTCTTTTACAGCCGGCGATGAATAGTAACCCGACGGCAGGTAGAGGCGGAGGTGACATCACTATAGTTGACTCATCGGCAGTTGTTTCGATGGAGGGCCCTTCGGGAACAATCGCGGACATTGAGCGCGCGAAAAATGCCACTATTAGCATTTATGTAGTGCGTCAGGGCGATACGCTTTCAGAAATTGCGGAACTATTTGGAGTATCGGTAAACACCATCGCGTGGGCGAACAACATGTCTCGCTCAAGCACTCTAAAAGTAGGGCAAACACTCACTATTTTGCCGGTTACTGGCATAAAATACACCATTAAGAAAGGCGATACGCTCTCATCTATAGCGAAGAAGTTTGACGGTGACGCGGCTGAAATCGTTAGTTACAACGGTCTTGGCGATACGTTGGTTGTTGGCACGATGATTATCATTCCGAATGGCGAGGTAGCAGTGCCGGTAGCGTCCACGCCGAGTAGTAGGATTGAGGCACGGGGTCCATCGGTTTCGTATGATGGCTACTACATTCGGCCGATAACGGGCGGCGTACGCAGTCAGGGTATTCACGGCTACAATGGCGTTGACCTTGCCGTGACGGCAGGAACGCTCATCGTTGCGTCCGCTTCTGGCGATGTCATCATATCGCGGGAAGGTGGGTGGAACGGCGGCTACGGCAATTATGTGGTAATTCGCCACGCAAACGGTACGCAAACGCTTTACGCTCATAACTCGCGGAATGCAGTGGGTATAGGGGAACCTGTCGTACAGGGGCAAGTAATTGCCTACGTGGGCGCGACCGGACGCGCGACGGGGCCGCATATACACTTTGAAATACGCGGCGGCCCGAGAAATCCCTTCTAACATCCAATGTAGCCAATCGTATGTTCCAAATTCTTCAACACGTTTTGACCGTTTTGCGCCTGTTTTCGTAGCCCGCACACTTATATTGGTGTTATTGCCCTGTGTTTTCGTGAGGATTTTCTTCATATCACGATAAACGAGCGTAACGCGTTTTTGGCGACCGGCGCTATGTTGGCAATAAAAACACCACACCAATATAAGTGTGCGGGTTGACAAGCCGAGAATAGGGCTCAAAATGGTGGTACGAGGCCTGCCTGCCGGCAGGCAGGTCGAAAAGGGGCATGTTTAGTAAAATAACGAACGAAGTGAATATATTTTACTTAACCCCAGTGAAATGCGCCTTCGGTGCTCGCCGCTTTGCGGCGATTTCACGGGGTGTAAGAGCTTATAATTCGCTTCGCTCATAACAATCTCTAACATGGCGAACAAAATGAATTTAGCAGATCGCGTGCATTCTACGATCGACTGCACAAAGGCAGACGCAGAACGCGCGGTGGAGGCAATTATTGGCGCAATTACGGAATACCTTAAAAATGGGGAAGAAGTTTCCGTTGCCGGCCTCGGTATTTTTGAGGCAAAGATGCGAGCGGGGCGCACGGGTCGCAACCCGCGCACAGGCGAGACGATTCAGATCGCGGCAATGAAAGTGCCGAAGTTCCGCGCGTCAAAGACTCTGAAGGATGCGGTTAAATAGCTTCTAGCTTTCAGAGCACCCCCCGCCTGTAAGGCGGGGGGTGCGTTGCGATGCGGGATACGAGAATCGTCCCGCTCTTTCTAATTCGCTCTGCTCATAAGAACGCTGGACGCGGCTCGGCGACAAGCACTCGCTTCGCTCGTCTTGTATACCGCCTCCGCCGTTCGA
This sequence comes from Candidatus Kaiserbacteria bacterium RIFCSPLOWO2_01_FULL_50_24, assembly GCA_001783335.1. Lineage (GTDB taxonomy): Bacteria > Patescibacteriota > Minisyncoccia > Phycocordibacterales > UBA2100 > UBA10103. The sequence continues at coordinate 23,010 of MFLU01000001.1, forward strand.
TTCTCCCACCCGCTATAAAAATATAGTCGCCCAAAGCTCCGCTTTGCACTCATTATTTTTATGCGGGATACGAGAATCGAACTCGTGTCTGGACATTGGAAGTGTCCCATTCTGCCACTAAACTAATCCCGCGTTTTTGAACAAGCCCTCTCAATCTTATACGAACATCTTATACGAAACCTTACATTTCCGCACATTATTCTGTAGGGTGTCGTGTGGGTGCATCGCGCGAGTGCGATCGCCCCAAAAGAGAGGAGAGAAGCATGAAGAGAATGTTTTTGGCGGCGTGCGCCGCCGCGGCGATCGTACTTGGCGGTGTGGGTGTAGCGAGTGCCGATCATCTCGAGAATCGTGCTTGGCACGTTGACAGTACGTATACGCTTGGCGCAATTTTTCATTGTTATGACAAGAATGATCTTGTTGAGGTGCTGGACGGGGATTCACCGCAGGATGTGTGGGACGAGAAGGTGGCGGATGGCACCTGTCGTATCGTCGACGATCTCACCTTTACCGTTGTGGCCCTCAGTGAGGAGCTCGAGGACGCCGGCTACCCATTCTACATAATAGAAATATCCGTGAATGGAAAATCTGCATTTATATTTTCCAGAGTGTCGGTAGTTCCGGCAGACTCTGTCTCGCCACCGGAAAATCAGTAGTATTGTGCGAAAGTTAAGCGTGGCCAAGTTAAGCGCGGCCATTGTGTGCCGCGCTTTTTTGTTGCAAAATATAATATGTCTATGGGACTTTTTTCACTTCTTCGATCTCTTCTCGCCATCATCGGTGCCATTGGTATTACCGCGATTGTTATTTTTGCAGTCGGGCAACTAGCGCCGGAAGTTTCATCTGAACGCTTTGTAGCCAACGAAGAGGTGGTTGTGGTGGTGCCGGAGGAGGCGGATATTTTGGATGAGGAAGAGGAGATGCCGCCGCCGAAGGCGGCGGCCAAGGAGGATGTGCCAGAAGATCCTCCAGCGCAAGAATCAAAACCAACTGAGCAAGTGCCGGAGGAGGCATCGACCCTAACCATAACAGCACAGGCGGCGGAGTGGGAAATAACACGCACAGAAAATCCATACGGCATTCCAGCGCGCGATTTTTCAGAGATAAATGAGGAGGCGCGCGCGGCGCTCGTTAATATTTTTTGCAGGGCAGGCGGCTCCCTCGGCTCCATTACCGCAAGTGGAGTTTTTATAAACTCAAACGGTGTCATTCTCACGAACGCGCATGTAGCGCAGTATATTCTCTTGGCTCAAAGCAAGAAGGCCAATCTGGAATGTACAGTGCGCACGGGCGCTCCGGCGCGCGATCGTTTTGTGGCGCGCGTTCTCTATGTGCCGCCATCGTGGGTACGCGAACACGCGCACGATTTGAACAATGAAAATGCTCTTGGCACCGGCGAGCACGATTGGGCGCTTCTCTATGTTATCGAGTCAACCGACGGCTCTACATTGCCGTCTTCGTTCCCATTTCTTCCGTTTGACACACGCGTAGGCATTGGGTTTACGGGCGACTCCATACTGATAGCAAGTTATCCGGCGGGTTTTTTGGGCGGCACTGCCACGATCTCAACCTTATATCCCGCGTCTACCGTAACGACCATACAATCACTTCTTACTTTTGACTCCGGCGTTCCGGAAATATTTTCGCTTGGTGGCTCCGTTGCGGCGCAAAGCGGCTCTTCCGGCGGCGCGGTGGTAAACGGGTGGGGATACTTGATAGGGCTCATCACAACCATGAGCAACGCGGAGACGACTGCCGAGCGTGATTTGCGCGCGGTCGCGCTGAATTACGTTGATGCCGACTTGCGCGCGCTCACGGGGCATGATTTGCAAATATACATACGCGGCGACCTCGCGCAAAAGTCCGCCGTTTTCATGAGTGTGTACGGTGTTGAACTGACCGAGTTGCTTCTGGAGCAGGTCAAGTAAGGCGCTCCGTTAGCACACCTGTTTGGGAGACCACTCACGCCCCGACCAAGTTTTGTCTTTCAGCAAAACTGGGTCTGGGCTCCGCTACGGTTAAGTCTCCCAAACAGGTGTGCCGCCTCCGCTAAGGCGGTAAGAAGCATAATCCGCAAGGCCTGGTCTCTGGTAACTATGATATCGGGAGATCGTATCTCCCGATATCCATTTTTCCAGCTTCAAGCATCCAGCCATCCAGAGTGGGGCTTGACAACCGAATTGTTTCGTGTACACTAAGGGTTGGAATTGGAATGAAACTTCACATTTGCAGTGGCTCGGCAGAGACGAGCCACCGCTACAAAGGAGGATTGGAAATGCAGACCCAGACACAGACACATGATGACCCTGCCCTCGGGCAGGAAATCGTCGCTCCCCAGCTCGGCGCCCCGGAAGGGACGCAGGCGGAGATCGACTCGGCGCAAGCCGAAGCGGCTAAGAAGAAGCCGCGGGTGCTCCATGAATGTCGCCTCTGTAACAAGAAGGACGAGAGTGTCAAGTATCTCGTCCTCGTGGACGGCGACCCCATGCGTCAGCTCGATGGATCGTGGTCCTTCTGGCACGGGGGTTGCGCACATACGGTGCGCAAGGCCGCGCCGGAAGGTACCAAGGTCGAAGTCGTTTCGGCCTTTGAGTACCGAAGGCGTAAGAGTGGCGGTGGCGGTGGCGGAAAGCCCGCCAACCTCGAAGAGGCCGCAAGCGGTCTCTGGAAGACCCTCGCTCGGGGCACGGGTCGTGCCGAGTTCCCTCCCAAGGGAGGGGACTTGAAGGGTTTGTCGCCGATGGCATCGGCGTTCGCGAAGGCGAACGGCGGCAAGCCGGTAGACCCGACCTCCTTCGGGAAGCCGGAGAAGGCGGGTAAGCGGGACAAGAAGTCCCGCCGCCACGAACCTCGCGACGACGAGTAGTGACTTTTTTGGGCGGACATGCAAGTGTCCGCCCGAATTTCTGTATCACCTTATCTTATTCATATCGACTCGACTTCGTAAGTCGATATGACTCTCTCCAACCTCATCTTTGAACACATCTTTGAAAAAAATTGCCTTTTTTAACTTTTTTGCTATACTGCTCTGCATATGGAAACACCAAAATCTCAAATGCTCGTGCCGATGGTCGTGGAGAAAACCTCGCTTGGCGAGCGTGCGTACGATATTTACTCGCGCCTTCTTAAGGACCGCATTATTTTCCTTGGCGGACCGATCCACGACGAAACGGCGAATCTCGTCATTGCCCAGCTTCTCTTTTTGCAATCAGAAGACCCGAAAAAAGACATTTCACTTTACATAAACTCGCCTGGCGGTTCGGTAACGGCGACCTTGGCGATGGTGGACACGATGAATTACATAAAGCCAGACGTTGCAACTTACTGCGTCGGTATGGCCGCTTCCGGAGCCGCCATTCTTCTTTCCGTGGGCGCTAAAGGCAAGCGCTACGCGCTTCCGAATGCGGAAGTGATGATTCATCAGCCGCACGGCGGCGCCGAAGGCCAGGCGTCCGACATTGCGATTACCGCAAAACACATTCTCGGCATACGCGACCGCTTGAACAAAATGCTCGCGAAAAACACCGGTCAAACGTTAAAAAAGATAGAGACGGATGTAGAGCGCGATTTTTTCATGACAGCCGACGAATCGGTGAAATACGGGTTGGTGGATAAGATTCTTAGTTAAACCCGCACACTTACTTTGGCATTATTCTGCTTTTTCAATATATACAGTGTTTTACCTCATGCTATCTCATAAAAATCGTCCCACCAATATAGTCCGATCGGCAGAATAAAAAGCAATGCCAAAGTAAGTGTGCGGGCTTGCGCGCGTCCGCACATAGTGTATATTGTCACTATTCCTATTAATTATATGTATTCAGTTCTCGAAGCCGCGCATTCTTTAACGTTTTCAACGAAAGGCGATTTTGTTGTTCCAGAGTCGGTATAAATAAGCCACGTTTCTAGAAACGTACGTAAAAGTGCACGGCGGGAGGACACAACCGCCATATGTCACTAAAAATTGCATTTGCACTCGCCGCTCTTGCGGGAGTCGTTGGTATTGGATTTGGATATTTTCTTCGCTGGATAATCAGCTTGGGGAAGCGGGGTTCAATGGAGCTTCTCATCAAGCAGATGATGCTTGATGCAGAAGTGCGCGCACAAAAAATAACCGAGGAGGCTGAAAGGCATGCGCGGGAAAAGGAAAACAAAGTAACCGCCGACTTGAAAGAAAAAGAACGGGAATTGAAGCATACGGAAGATCGCCTCGTGCGCAAGGAGGAGCTTCTTGATACGCGGCAGACGAAACTCGAAGGCGAGGAGACGGGTCTCAATAAAAAAGTTGAAGACGTTAAAAAAGCAGCAAGTGATTTAGAGGAACTTCGCCAGACGGAGCAAAAGAAATTGGAGCAGATTGCGCACTTGAGCGCCGAAGACGCACGCAACGAACTTCTGCGTTCTGTGGAAAAACAGTACGAATCAGACATCGAGAGCCGCATCCAAAAACTCGAAATTTTCGGCAATGAACGCTTGGAAAAGAGAGCGCAGGATATTTTGACGACCGCCGTCCATCGGCTGGGGAACTCCGTTGTGTCCGACGTTATTGCGACGACCGTGTCGCTCCCGAGTGATGAAATAAAGGGAAAAATTATCGGAAAAGAAGGACGCAACATTCGCTCGTTTGAACGCGCGACTGGTGTGGATGTCATTATTGACGACACACCGGGCACTATTACGCTTTCCTGCTATGATCCCGTGCGTCGTCAGATTGCGCGCATTGCGCTTGAAAACCTTATCCTAGATGGCCGCATTCAGCCCGCGAAAATTGAGGAGGCAGTGCAAAAAGCCGAAGCCGAACTCAGCACGATTATCAAAAAGAAAGGGACCGAAGCGGCGTATGCCGCGCGCGTGGCGAACCTTGACCCAAAACTCCTCATGATTTTGGGACGACTCTACTTCCGCACGAGTTATGGGCAGAATGTGTTGGACCACTCGGTTGAAATGGCGCATCTTGCGAGCATGCTTGCGGAAGAGCTGGGAGCCAACCCGGCCGTTGCACGTGCGGGAGCGCTTTTGCACGATATCGGCAAAGCGGTGGATCACGAGGTGACGGGGACGCATGTGGAGATAGGCCGCCGCATCTTGCAGAAGTTCGGTGTTGACGAGGCGGTTATTAAAGCGATGCAAGCGCATCACGAGGAATATCCATATGAGACGCCGGAGTCCATGATAGTACAGGTGGCAGACGCGGTCTCTGGTGGTCGTCCCGGTGCTCGGCGAGACTCGGTGGAGCATTATATAAAGCGACTTGAAAACCTGGAGGCGATAGCGAATCGGGAGCCGGGTGTTATGAAGAGTTACGCGATTGCCGCGGGGCGCGAAGTGCGTGTCATTGTAAAACCGGAAGACATAACCGACATGGATGCGCGGAAGTTAGCGAGAGACATCGCCGATAAGATTGAAAAAGAAATGCAGTACCCGGGCGAAATCAAGGTGAACGTTATTCGCGAGACGAGGGTCATAGAATACGCGAGGTAGGGGTAGATATTTTGCGAGGAAATGATGTATGTACGACCTCCGTCATTGGGGGGCGGTGTGGTTGAAAAAAGAGGTCACCATCTGCATATGTGAATAGGTTCAGATACATTTGGCACTCCTCGTAACAGAGGAATCATGCGCCAATTCAACATATTTAGAGGCACAAAGGGCTG
>MFLU01000002.1 GCA_001783335.1 Candidatus Kaiserbacteria bacterium RIFCSPLOWO2_01_FULL_50_24
AAAATTCTTTCTCGCTATTGGATTATCAAACGCCAAATATTATGTGGACAATCTGGCCGAAAATGTTCGGCGAGGGAACCGCGCCAAACTGCGGCGGGGCGAATGGCCCGGACAAAAACCATTCGGCTACATTTACGACCATAGATTGCGCAACATTGTGCCGGAGCCGAAAGAGGCAAAAATCCTCAAGAAAATCTACGAGGAGTTTGCCACCGGCAGGCACACGCTCAAATCTATTTCGGCTCGCCTCGCCGAGCTTGGCGGTGGAAAAGCGCGCTCCAACTATTCAATTGAAAATCTTTTGACCAATGACCGCTATATCGGAGTTATGCGCTGGAACGGCGAAGCGCACGAGGGCAAATACCGCCCGCTCATCTCAAAGCAATTGTTTGCGAAAGTGCAGGAAGTTTTAGCGAATAGACGCAAGCCCCGCAAGAGCAAAAAGCGGCACGATTTTCCGTTTGTCGGACTTTTCAACTGCTCGTGCGGTTCAATGTTCACGGCGCAATTTGCCAAAGGCAACGGCGGACTTTACCGCTACTATCGTTGCACACGAAAGCACGGGGCTTGCGCCGAAAAGTATATCCAAGAAAACGAATTGCAAAAACAAATTATTGAAAAGTCGCAAACAATTACTTTGCCTGCTGACTGGTCAAAAGGAATGTTGGAAAAGTTGGAGCGCGAAGAAAAATCGCAGGCTCAATCAGCAGACGCTTTCGCAGAAGCGACGAGAAAAAAGATTTTCGCCCTTCAAGAAAAACTGGATAAATTGCTTGAAGGATATTTGGACAATCTTATTGACGAGGACACTTACAAACGAAAAAAGGAAGAGCTTGTCCAACAAAAAATCGCCTTGAGGGGCGAACAGGATACACTTCTGCGAAAGCAAATGAGCGGGTGGATCGAACCAATGCGAGACTACATAAATACCTTGATTTACGCGGGAAAAATCGCCTCGGAGCAATCTCCAACGGAGATTGCTCATTTTGCGCAAAAAATTGGAACGAACCGCCTCATTTCCGAAAAAATTGTTTCTTGGGATTTCGCCCCGCCGTTTGATTTTACGGCTTCATTCCTTGCGAGCCGCGCCGAACGGCGCGGCGAGCAAACCTCTGCTTCCCCCCACAAAAAATCACGAAGTCCAATTTGGTGCGCAGGGGGGGACTCGAACCCCCACGCCCTTACGGGCTACGCCACCTCAAGGCGTAATGTCTACCAATTTCAACACCTGCGCAGATAAGTACTATTATTACTTGCTTTTTGATTCTTCTCCAGTTTCTACCGGTGCCGCTTCAATTGGAACTTCGGGAATTGCAGATACCGATTCCGATTCTTGTTCCTTCTCGCTCTCTACGGACTCTTGGCTTTGAATCACCCGAGTGCGGCGTAGGGCATTCCTCGCTTCGCGCGTCACCTTGTCGCGAATGTAGTAGAGCTTCGCGCGGCGCACACGCGCATGCTTCACGAGCAGAACGCGATCAATCATTGGAGAGTAGAGCGGAAAAATACGCTCCACACCGACTCCAGACGCCATACGTCGCACTGTGAAGGTCGCGCCCGGCTCACGTCCGTGTTTGCGTGCCAACACAAGTCCCTCAAATGCCTGCAAGCGTGTTTTGCCTTTTTTCGCGTCCTCCACCACCTTTTGCCACACACACACAGTGTCCCCCACGCGGATGTCAAGGTTCTTTCGCGCGTCCATGTCTACTGGCGAGATTTTTATTGCTGTCATACAAGTTGTGGCACTGTAACATGCCACAACGCGAGATTCAAGCAGTCGCAACAACAGTAAAAGCAACAACAAAGAACTGCAGATGCTAACGACGTTCTAACATTTTGCAAAACGTTTGAATGTTAATCTGCACGTGAACGACGGGTGGCGAGCGGCGACGCGTATGGTTACTTTCCCATCCGTCGCTCGCGCGCGACGTACTCGGTGAGAACGTCTTCAAGCATTTTCTCGTCAAAGTCAGGCCAATATGCGTCAAGAAAGAAAAGCTCCGCGTACGCGCCTTTCCACATCAAAAATCCAGACAGGCGCTTCTCTCCGCTTGTGCGTACGATAATGTCGCAGTCGGGCATATCGGCAGTCCATAGGTGTTGCGCGAGTGAATCTTCGGACACATCTCCACCGTATGCGGATGCGACCGCGCTCTTCGCAGCCGCCGCGATTTCCGCCCGACCACCATATGAAAGACATGCCCACAAGGTAATTTTAGTGTTGTGCGCGGTTTCCTTTTCGGTGTCTTCCATCAGTCGTTGCAGGTCGGATGAAAAACGCTCTTTCTGCCCGACAAACCGTATGCGCACGCCTTCACGCCCAAGCTCTCGCAAGTCCTCTTTCGCGGCACTGCGAAATAAATCCATCAAATAGGAAACCTCATCGCCCGCCCTTCCCCAGTTTTCGGTTGAGAACATAAAGACAGCCAGGTGAGGAATGCCGCGGTCACGTACGGCAAGCACTATTTTCTTGAGAGTCTCCCGCAGCCCAACGCGATGTCCTTCAAACAGCGGCTTCCCGCGTTCCCTCGCCCACCGACGATTGCCGTCTAAAATGATGCCGATACATTGCGGCACTTTATCGGTCATATTATTTAAACCTATGCGACAATTCGAAACTCGTCAAACTTCTCCGTCGGTTCGCCCGCACACTTACTCTCGGTTCGCGCCTTGCGCGTTCCGACTTCGTCGGAACAAACCGAGAGTAAGTGTGCGGGCAGACGCCACTCTGTTTCAACATTCATCACGCGCGCTAGGAACGGTCCCTTGCGTACATGCTCTAAAAATTTTCCAGTTTGTCCCGATGCCCTCGCGCCACGATTTCAACCATAAAATTCGGTGCATTTTTCACATAACCCGTGAGCGCTAAGTGCCGCGCGTGCTTCGCGACGAAGTCGCGATAAAAAACACCCTGCACCTTGCCGCGAACGACACAGCGGAGTTCCTCAATTTCGTCCATACAATATTATTTATACATTAACTTGCGAAAACTCGCTCACATGGAACAAAAAGAAAGCCGCGAGGGTTCGCGACTTTCTTATACTATCGACAGGCTCTTAACATTTGAATTCTATAAGCGCGTCGAGCACGACAGGGAGTGTCGTGAATCCGCTTGCGGTATTGAGATGCCCTCCGTCTTTTATGGTGATGAGTTTGGCACCAAGCTTGTCCCGAAGAGTTTTTCCGCGAGCAAACGGCACGTATGGGTCATTCGTGGATTGAATCGCGGTAATACGCTCCTCGGTGATGTGTCTGATATGTTCATAATCAAGCGCGTGCTTGAAGAAGGTTGTAATTTCCGAACGACCGATTGATTCGGAAAAACCAGCCACCATGATCACACCTCCGATGCGCGTTCGCCGAGGGAGCATCTCCAGATACCGTAGAATGGCAATGCCGCCGAGACTATGTCCGACAAAAAAAGTATTTTTGTTCGGCATACCCACTTCCTCCGCAATCGTATTCACCCATACGTTCAGTTTTGGTTTGTCGGGGCGCGGCATAGTGAGCGCCTTCGCATCAACCGCCCGCAACAACAGCGCCCACTCAAGCCATGGAAACCAGTTAGAGGTCGGCTTCCCTTTCCAGCCGTGTATGAGTAAAACCCGCTTCTTCATTTCCTCACTCCTTTTATCTTTAGGCAATGTATCAAAATTACAGACGCGGTACCACTGTGCGGGCGGTGCAGACCTTTAGGTATTGATTGTGGGGTCGGCACGCTGTAGATATACTGTCATCGGGGGCGGTTAGCTCAGTGGTAGAGCAATCGCTTTACACGCGAAAGGTCACAGGTTCGAATCCTGTACCGCCCACTCACCTTTTTTGCCCTCGCGAGGAATCGAACCTCGAATAGCGGCTTAGAAGTCCGCAGTTATATCCATTTAACTACGAGGGCTAGAGAGGAACAAGGTCAGAATATCGTATATTTTGACTTTCTGCGAGATTTCTAACGAGATGGGTCAGTTATATTGGGCGGCCTTGTTTTCAATGCTTCATATCGAACGTCACGCGCCTCAAAACCTTGGAGCGCTGTTTTCAACTTTTCGCGATCAAACGGCGACGCGGCACTCGTCTCACCCGGCATCGTGTTCGCAATCTCCGACAATAGTAATACCTGCCGAATGCCGTACACCGAGAATAGAATAATGAGTACTGCGGAGAACGCGAGCAGACCGCGCCAGTACACGCGCGCAAAGCGAGCCACATACTCCGGCTCGTGAAAGTACGAAAATATTTCTTTCACACGAATGGGATATTTTGAATTCATATCACTGCAAATTGTTACCTTGTGACACGACAACACGTATCCGCGCCGTGAGCGCCCATGGGCCGGAAGCTCCCGGCGTTTTTTCAAGCTGAAATTGGAGCAATTCGGAAGGATGCGGTAGTGTATCTAGGAGTTCCACCGTATGCGCGAGTGCCACAAATGTCCCCCGTGCCCTCACCACAAGAGAGACCGAGCGAAACGCGGCACTATCGCTCCCATCCTCCACAGCCGCGCTCCCGACGTCAAGCGGAACGTCTGAAACGTTTCCGAGATCTTCAATAATCTGGACAACGTGTATCAAGTCGTCCGACGCGCGCTCGCGCATCTCCTCGCGCTCCGCGCGTGTTTCCCGCACAAGCGTACGCAATCGTGTAAGCGATGCCTCGCGCGCCGCTGTCTGCTCCATGTCAGACGCCTGGAGAGCAAGCACGTCTTCGGCACTCCACACGCGCCACCCAACCCAAAACACTGCGGCCCACGCGATACACGCGACAACAACGAACACAAACGCGAGCAGTCCGGTGTGTTTTGAGTAACTTCTAACGGGACTCATCCCGTTAGAAGTCTGTTTTGGAGATTGATTTTGACTTTTGTTCATATTCTTGATTTTCTCTGATACTCGCTTTATTCGGCGTAGAAAAATTTTATAAAATTTTTCTACCAAAGACTTCTAACGGGACTCATAACGTAAGTGTTATGCTAAAAAGTCCAGAGAGTGTTCCCACTAACGCACCAACCGGAACAGATACGCGTGTAAAACTGCCGGAGTTTTCAAGTGCGGACTTATACGCATTCAGTGCGTCTCGGTTTTCCGATGAGCCGGAAATGATAGCATTCCCCTTGTCGCCACCCTGAAACGACACTGCTTCTACACGCACGCCGGAGGGACGAAGAGCAAGCGCTTGTAGAAGCACGCGCTCCACGCGCGTTGTGGACGTCGCCACCGGAAGAAGTGCGGCAATAAGCGCTTGTGCTTCTTGCGCCTCTCTACGATCTTTCTGAAGTTGTTCGGAGCGAGATTCAAGAACGGCAAACGCATCTGCGGCACGCTGCTCCGAAGAAACGAGTACCGCAGGAAAAAGCGCGAGAAGCGCGACGCACGCTACAAAAATAAATATGAGCGAGCCCACAAGAAGCATTTTGTTCCAGTGCTCTTTCGCAACACGTTTTCTATCTGTATCGGGTAAAAGATTCATACCGTTAGAAGATTAGGGTCATATTGTTGTTGAATGCCGCGCATCGCAAGTCCGACCGACGTCGCGTAGCCGAGTGACGCGCGGCGGCTGATTGGCGGAATGTAATCGTCATAAGAAAAGACATTGTGCCATATGTCTCCGCGCACCGTCGGCACTTGCACGCGGGAAGCAATATATTCCTCCAAGCCGTGGAGATTGGAACTGCCCCCAACAAGAACAATACGGGACACGGGCGTCGCACGCTCTCCCTTGTCGTTTTTGTGCGTGTCCCAGAAATGGTAATAACGGTTCACCTCATTCGCGAGTGCCACGGCGGTCGAGGTTACTATTTCAATTTCTTTTTTGTGCGCCGCCACGTCCGCAAAAAGACCTTGCTCATTCCTGAACCTCTCCGCTTCTTCCTTCGTGCACGACATGGTTTCCATAAGAGAGTGCTCCATCGCCTTCCCCCCCACTCCCACCGTTGCGGTAAAAATGGGAACGCCGCTTTTAAGAACCGCGATGCCCGAGCGCAGACGGCCAAAGTCCACAAGAAGCGTTACCGGCTCTTCAAGAATGTCATGGGAAGAAAACACCGCACGCGCTATTGAACGCGCTTCAAGCTCAAAAGACAAGAGGCGAATGCCGGCGTGTGCGAACGCACTTGCATAGTTTTCGGCAAGCTCACGCGGAAACACCACAACGCCAACCTCGCGCATATGTACCTCTCCGCGCCCCGACACAACGTCAAAGTCGTATACCGACGCTTGCGGAGAAATAGGGACTTTCCCCTCAAATTCAAATTCCACCATGCGCAATATCTGTTCGCGCGTTGTGTCGTCAGGAACCACCGTGGTGAACACGTATGCTGTTTCTTCCGGAAGAGCCACATGCGCTTCGGTAATGTCCTGCTCCCGCAAAACACTGAGAGTACTCGCAAGCGCGTCAACATCCTTAATAACGCCGCCCACGACGATACCCGGCTCAAGAGGAACGGTGCCAAACGAACGCACATGTTTGAGAGAGTCAAGCGCGACCCATTTAACCGATACGTCTGAAACATCCACGCCGACTGCCGACGGCTCCAAAAAACGCGGCGTCGGAAACCAGCGGTCTAAAAACGCTGAAAGCGGGTTGAAACTGCCCAACGCAACTCCGGGGAATGCAAACTTCATCGTTTAATCATACCGCGCTTTAGGGCTCATCCGTAAATAAGTTCCTAAGATTGTGTCCAATGCGCGCTGAATACGGCCGCTATGATTGAGTAAAATATCGAGGCGTACCATTGGTACGATGAGATATTTTGCGATTGAATAGCGGTCGTAGTCGGCGATGTAGTGGGCGCAAGATGGGGAAGTTATTTACGGATGAGCCCTTAGCCTCCTTACTTTAGTTTTGTCCCCGGTGGAACAACTCGTTCTGGCGATTGTGTCGCGTGAGTATCCAAAAACCGTTGGAGAATTATCGCGGCGGCCGACGCATCGTTTGTGTGCGTTTCGCCTGTATACCCCGCACCTTTTTTAGAACGTGGAGCATTTACCCTGCTCCCAGACACTCGCGCTCGACCTTTTATATAATCACTGGGCGTTAAAAGGTGCCGGGTAAATCGACGCGCCTCCACCGAGCTCCACGACTCCCACGCGGGAACAACGCGAATGCCGGAATGTGCCGCGAATGCGCGAATAAATTCTTCAACCTCACGCGTTATGGGATTTTCCGCACCGGAGAGAGAGCGCGCGTCGCCCACCACAATCACGCCGACATCTTTTTCGCGCACGAGCTTCTCGAGCATAGAAATAAGTTTGCTGTCATTCGGAAAGACCCCGTGCGGAAATGCGAATTTTCCGCCCGTATCGGAAATTGCAACGCCAACGCGCTTCGTGCCGTAATCTATGCCCAAAAATCTCATGGACGGAGGGGACAGGACTCGAACCTGCAAGGGATTTCTCCCGGCGGTTTTCAAGACCGCTGCCTTACCATTCGGCACACCCCTCCAAAACTACCTCACTTTAGCACTGAGCCCGCTACTTACTAAGTAATACTCGCATTATACGAGTGCGCTATGCACAACCTTTGGTGTGTGACTACAGTTACGCGTTACAATGAGCGGTATGAAACACAAGCTTCTAGCTTATAGCGTACAGCCGACAGGAGGTATCACTCTGCGGAAATTTGTTTTTCTGCTGAAAGCTAAAAGCTATAAGCCACAAGCTACCCATGGGTTCACCTTAATAGAGTTGCTGGTCGTCATTGCTATCATCGGCCTTCTTACATCCCTTACTGTCGTTTCGCTAGGAACCGTGCAAACGAGAGCGCGCGACGTGCGACGTATGGAAGACGTGTCAACACTCCAAAAAGCGCTAGCACTGTACCAAATCACAACCAACATATATCCAATCTCTGTCTCCCCTACCACACTAACCGGCACCGACAGCGTTTCAACCGCTCTTATTGGTGCGGGAACGATGGGTGCTATGCCGCTAGACCCCCTCTCTCCGCAATACGACTACTCATATAGCTCAAACGCAATTGGCAACAACTATACAATCGCTTTCTGTTTGGAAACCGACTACATACGCAACTACAGTGAGGGATGTGTGAATTCTGTGTCTCCCTAGGGGATCGCTCCGTCGTCCAGCACCACTTTTGCAGTGAGAGTTCTGTTGTGGTACGAAACGCAAACGCAAGCGTTCGTATAACCGGAGTTACCGAGTACCAAGTGCAAAAGTGGTGCTGGACTCCTCCGCTAAGGTGGTAAATGCCAATTAATTCGTGGAACATCAAAAGTTTTAATTTTACATTGTCGTTTTTACCTTTTCATTTTTACTTTTTAACTTATCCTGGCCGATAGGATATAATAAGCACTATGCCTACGGAGCCAATACGCTGGCAAGCATTTGAGCACGGCCACTTAGAGCGCGGAGGCGACTGGTACATCGCGCTCGGTATTGCCGCGATTTCAATAGCACTAACGAGTATTATTCTCGGCAATGTGCTCTTCGGCATTCTTATAGTCGTCGCGGCATTCGTGTGGGGCATGATGGCACAACTCCCGCATCACGTTGTTGATTTTGAAATTTCAGAGCGCGGTATTCGCGCGGGAGAACATTTTTACCTATACGAAAGCGTCATCGCATTCTGGGTGGAGGAACACAAAACAAAATCGCCGCTTCTTCTTATAGACACAACAAAATTCATGACACCGAACCTCGCTGTCCCCCTTGAGAACGTGGACCCAAAACTAGTGCGCGCGTACCTGCTTGAACATGTGGACGAAGTGCCTATGAAAGAATCGCTTGCGCAGAAGTTTTTGGAATTACTGGGACTTTAATCGATGTCCGAATATACAAATTATACGAATATAACGAATGACTGCGAATTTATAAAAGGCACCAAACAAACATTAAAATTCCAAGCACCAAGCACCAAGCACCAAATTACAAACAATATCTAAATTCTAATTACTAAACACCAAACACAACATGTCGGTTTTGAATTTGTGATTTCGGTAATTTGAATTTGTTTGGAATTTGGGATTTGTAATTTGTTATTTTCTTCATGTTGTAGACATCCGTAGATTGGCATACATTTGTAGATATTCGGATTAAAATGCTTGTGCGGTGCTCGCGCGGCACCACATGTAGTGCGCGAGGCCCGTCGCACGCGAACAGCGCGGCACGTCAGGAAGAGATTGCTCTACGTATATAACCTCTGGTTCTCGTTTCTGTGGTTCGTATTTTTTTTGAGATTCGTTTGCTACCGCATACATCTGCGCTTTGAAGTTCGCAGATCCGAACTGAACATTCTCCGCAACCATGCGAGACGCGGCAACTGAAACAACGGCAAACGCAACCGCTTGCCCTGTGACATTCTCTAAAACTGTGTGGGCGCGCGACACATTACGCGCTACAAAGTTTTTAACGAGAAACCCCATGTCTGGCGGGAAAGAAAAACGCAATTCATTCTTCCACGAGGTATGGCGAACAAATTCCGTGGGTATAGAGTAGGCGGCACGTCCCAAGGCGCCATCGAATAGGGGCTCATTCAACACGTCTGCGAGAGTAAACAGAGGAATAACAAGTACCAGCGCTACCACACCGCGTGCTTTCCACTTCATGAAGACATTATAACACCGACGGACAGAGGCCTCTGGGCGGCGCCTCTATTTAATAGTCACGGTTGTGGTCGCCTTTTTCGCGCCACCCGCTTTCGTTTCGCACGCAAGTTCAAAATCGGTATTTTGTGTGAGCGATGGCGTTTTCACAACGCCGCTCGTGTTTTTCTTGTTCTTTTGCGACTCGGTGAATGCGGGGAGTTGAGGACTCGAGAGCGTGCATGATTCCATGCCAATTGTTACCCAGCCGATGTTCGCGGATTCTCCCGAGGCGACTTCTTTTGGATTTGCCACCAACACGATAGTTGTTTTATTGACGCGCACGGTGCACGTGTTTGACGCCTCCTTGCCGCTCGCATCGGTGCACATAAGTTTATAGGTAACCGACGAGAGAGTGCCGTTTCCCTCCTCGGGCGGCAAAACCGCCACCGTCACCCCTCCCTCAAGTTTCCCGCCTGTGTCAAACCCCTCGCCTTTTGCTTCTTTTGCATTGCGACATGCGAATGCAAGCGCCACGCTTTGCCCTATGTCCGCAAGTTTTGGCGCGCAAGAAAGTTCCGCTGTTGCGATGCTGTCCGGAGGCGCGTCGGAGACCTCTACGCGCCCGGTGCACGATGTGCTAACCGGCACACTCACATAGTACTGCGATTGTCCGGACCCGGAAGAGGTGAGTTGCTGCACATGTCCAAGCACTGCCATTGAAAATGTGGTGCTCTGCGAAGGCGATAGGGTCGTGGAACCTTGAAGCGACACCGCGCCGAGTCCGGAGATGTGCGCGGTCAGTGAGCCCTGCGCGCTCAATGTGTTCCACGTCAGTGTCACTGACTCTCCCTTTTTGATAGTAGAGGGACTCACCACAATTGTGCACGACGGCTGCCGCGCCTGCTGACCCTGCTGTTGGCCACCGAACAAGTCGCCGATGAAACTGCCGAGCATCCCGCCGACGCCACTGGATTCTCCGCCTCCGGGTGGTTGTTGCTGTTGCTGCCCCCGCAATGCATCCACTGCTCTCTGCCACGCAGGGTCGCGTTCTTGCACAATACGCTCAATCTCTTCCCGCGTGTATGTAGGAGGCGGCGCAGAAGGTTGCTGCCCTGGTAGTGGAGGAGACAGCGTATATCCTGGGAGTGGGGGTGGCGACGCATATGTAAACGGCGGGCTGATAGGAGGTTGCTGCCCTGGTAGTGGAGGAGACGGCGTATATCCTGGGAGTGGGGGTGGCGACGCATATGTAAACGGCGGGCTGATAGCTGGAACTGGAATTCTCGTTTTTTCCAGTCTAAGTGCGTCAAGATTAGTAAGGTCGATACTTTCAATCTGTTCTTTCGCAAACTGTGTCTCTACCTTTTCCCGTACCAGCATTTCCTTAACCGCCGTTTGGCCCGGAACAACTGAGGCGATATCTGTGCCATACATATTGTCCACCCAAGTGGCGATGTATAGCGGGTTTTTGTTTGCTTCAAAATATGCAAGAGTCAATTGATGGTCGAGCGCATTAAGGTACATTTGTTTATTGCCGCCGTCTTTTAAATACGCGGCAAGTATGGATTGGGCCGCCTCCTCGGATGCGGCGTCTTTAACTGCCAAAGCTGTCAGGCGTGCTTTTAACTCTTTGTCTGCAGCGGCTTGATTGCCGATAGAAATACTATACGGTGAACCGCAAAGTCCCGCAGGATTGCACGAAACAACCTGGCACGTTTTACTGTTCAAGTCATCGGAAAAACGGAATGCTTCTATCTTTGGCGTTATGTCCTTTCCAGAAGGAGTGGTGACCTTGTACCGGCATCCGGGCAAACATGCTTGGATAACCCTCTGGCCAGTGACATTAGACGCTGAAGCGCTCGGTGGAAGTGTACTGCCTGTTTCTACCTTTTTCTGCTGGTCACATTCAGGCGATGCGGTGGTATGCACCGCCGCCGTTTGGGAGCGTAACGTATCCGGAGACGCGAACGGTCCCTGCATGGCAAGACCGAAAAAACCAAGTGTGCCGACAAGCAAAACAACCGTGAGGAGCCCTCCGGGGAACGGCGCTTGCAAATCTTCGGAATCGCTTTTAGGCGCGCTCTCCGACTGCGGATTTTCCTGAATAACTTCCGGTGCCGGATCTTCAACTGGCGCAGAGGGTTCTTGTTCGTCAGTCATGAGGATAATGATACGCCAACCTCTACCATATGTACTATAGGTGCTATGTGGAGAGCGTATATAGGACGTACATTGAACCCCCATGCACCGTGGGTCTATTTAGATGACACTTACTATCCCCTCGGCAGGAATCGAACCCACATTACATCCTCCGCAAGGATGCGTCCTATCCGTTGAACGACGAGGGGTAGAGAGGAACAAAATAAGAATATACCATATTCGTATTTTTTCCGAACGCTCCCCTCGAAAGCTCTGCTTACGAGGGGGTACAAAGAAAGCGTAACGAAAATCTACGCTTTAGCAAATACGGTCTTACGCCGTAACTGCATGAGAATATTTCGCAAGTCGCGATTTCATGCGAGCGGCGGTATTTTTCTTTACGACGCCGCGCTTAGTCGCCTTGTCTATTGCTCCATACGCTTCTGAAAGAAGTGTCGCAGCGGTAGCGTCGCCTTTTTTCCCAGCATCCGTGAATTCGCGTACCGCCACTTTCATTGCGCGCTTGCGGCGCGCATTAAAAACCGCCTTTCTTTCCGAGGCGCGATGCGCTTTTTTGGCAGAGCTTGTTTTTGCCATATGGCAAAATCCTACACGAAATATGCTACATATGCAATGATATGAGTATGATAGGACACATAGGGGGAGTGGTTCGGGCCGTGTATACGAGCCACGCGCTTGTTTCTACCGGCGGCATCGGCTACAAAATAGCGGCGACAAAAGAGACACTCGCGCGCCTGACGCTTAATAAGCCTGCGGCACTTTGGACGCATCTTGCCGTGCGCGATGATGCGTTGGATTTATACGGCTTTGGCACGGAAGAAGACCTGCGTTTTTTTGAATTGCTTCTCACCGTACCCGGTATCGGCCCAAAATCAGCGCTCGCAGTCCTTGATGTTGTAAGTGCGGAAACATTGCGTTCGGCAATTGCAAGCGGCAACGCATCGTACATGACAAAGGTTTCCGGCATAGGAAAAAAGACCGCCGCAAAAATCGTACTGGAGTTGAAGGACAAGGTCGGCAAAGAAGAAATGGGTGCTACACAGGCGCTCCGCGGCGACGAGGAAGCGCTTGAAGCGCTCCGGAGCTTAGGGTACTCCGCCGCCGAAGCGCGCGAGGCTCTCCGCAAGGTCCCGCAAAGGGTTGAGACAAGCAGTGCACGCCTACGCGAAGCGTTACGTATCTTGGGAAATTCATGACATGATTCTGTCTTTAAAAAAACTAGTTCCCGCGCCAGTCGTTTTCCTGTACCATCTTGCTCTGGTGTTCCTCGCCGCGCTCTACTTTGAATTTCCGTCGCGGCGCATCACCGTAGTCGGCGTAACTGGCACAAAAGGAAAATCAAGTACGATAGAGTTCGCGAACGCCGCATTTGAAGCGGCGGGACGAAACACGGCACTCATGAGCACTATACGAACAAAGGTGGGGATGGAGAGCACACGAAATACCAAACGCATGACTATGCCGGGAAGGTTTGCCGTTCAGCATTTTTTGAAAAAAGCGCTTGATGCCGGGTGCGACGTCGCGTTTATTGAAATGACGTCGGAGGGAGCGCGGCAACATCGGCATCGTTTTATTGATTTAAACGCCCTCATTTTCACAAACCTCGCACCGGAGCACATTGAATCGCACGGCTCATATGAGGCATATGCGGCGGCAAAATTTGAGATAGGACGCGCGCTCGTTCGCTCACACAAGCGTCCGCGCATTATTATCGCAAACGCGGACGACAAAGAGGCGCACCGCTACCTCCTTCTTTCCGTTGAACACGCGATTCCCTCTTCTCTTTCCGCATTTGGAGCGCATGCGGATGAAGATGAAATGGGCGGCAGTTTCAAGTGGGACGAGACGAAAATTCGCATCCATTTGCCCGGAGAATTCTCGCTCCAAAACGCAATCCTCGCGGCACTTCTCGCACGCGCTTTTGATATTCGTGCTGAATTTATTCGTGCCGGGTTTGACGCGCTTAAAAAAATTCCTGGCCGCGCGGAGCGTGTAGAGGAGGGTCAGCCCTTCCTTGTTATAGTTGACTACGCGCACACACCCGACTCCCTTTCCGCTATCTACAAAACATACGCAAGTAGGAAGAAAATATGCGTACTCGGTGCGACCGGCGGGGGACGCGACACGTGGAAGCGTCCGGTTATGGGTTCCATTGCCGACGCCGCATGCGAGCACGTTATACTAACGAACGAAGATTCGTACGATGAGAAACCGGAAGATATCGTGACGAGTATCGCAGCAGGAATGAAAAGAGTGCCGGAAGTTATTGTAGACCGCCACAAAGCGATAGCGCGCGCACTGTCTCTTGCGAAGCCGGGCTACGCCGTCTTGATTACCGGCAAAGGCACTGACCCGAGCATAGAGGGTCCGCGCGGCACACACATTCCATGGAGCGACGCCGAGGTAGTGCGTGAAGAGTTGCACAAACTTCTGCAAAAGAGCATATAATGCACACACGGTAAGATAATTTGCAATTTTCAATAAATGTCACAAACTCCAATGTTTCAAAAATTGAATCATTGAAAATTCAATGAAAATTGGAAATTAAAAATTGTGATTTACTAATCTTTTATGCTTCGCACCATTCTTATCGTCTTTGTTATATTCATGGCGCTTGCGTTCGTTACCATGTGGATACTTTCCGGGAGTTTCGGTCGCATTACTGACCGTGCATCGGGCTTCACCAATTTCTTTGGTCTTCCGCTTGGGGAAAGTGCGGGCAGTATACCGATTTTCGAACTGCCATGGAGAGTATCGGTACCGCAAGGGCCACCTGTTGAAGAGCAAATCGCCGAATGGGAACGATCTCGCCCCATTGAAGAGCAAATAACCAACATTGAAGAAGAGTACCGCGCGATTGAGCAGGAGGTGCGCTCGCTCGAAACACAGTGATGTCATAAAACAACCGGACGGCTACGAAAGAAAGTGAAAGAGAATGATTCCTGTAGCCACAGACACGTTCAGTGATTCTTTGATACCACGCATGGGGATTTCAACAAGCTCGTCGCACTGTGCTAGAAATGCGGGAGAAAGACCGCGCACTTCGTTGCCGAACACGAATAACGTTTTTTGTTTAAGATTGAATGTCCGGTAGTCACGGGCCCGCGCATCTTGTTCCACGCCAACGACACGCCATCCCTCTCGCTTCATGCGCTGGAGCCATGAATTGAGACGGGAGATATGTTGCCACGCCATCGTTTTTTCAGCGCCAAGCGCGGTTTTCGCAATTTCTTTCTGCGCCCGTCCGTAGCTTTTAGCGAAGGCGGACTGTATTCGTCCGAATTTGTCGTGGGGTAGTGGCGTGTAACCAGAAAGATATACGGCCTTTACTCCCGCAGTGTCCGCCGTTCTAAAAATGGAACCTACGTTATGCGCGCTCCGAATGTTGTGAAGCAGTACCGCAACTTGCATGAGTGCATGCTACTCCCTTGCCGTATTTTCTAAAAGCTATAAGCTACTATTATGCCCCGCCGTAGGTGACGACAAGCAAGTACGCAATTAAAATTGAAAAACGAAAAAGGAAAAACGACAATGAAAAAGTTAAAACCGTAGAAGCGCCAGAAATTTTTAATTTTACACTGTCGTTTTAAGATTTTCATTTTTACTTTTTAATTTGTACTATTCACCGATGCTTTCTATTTTTCCAGAACTATTATTCCTCGCGCCTCTCGCCCCCTTTCTTCTTCGCGTCGCGCTCGCGGGCGTATTCGGATACGCCGCACTGCGGCACTTTGTTTCAAAGCGCGAGGACGGCATGCGCACATTGGGCTTTGTTGCGGGGTGGCTTCACGCGTTTTGGATGCAGCCCGCCGGGCAGAGCTCCCTCAGCGGCACCGACGGCAACATTGGAACTTCTGTGGGACGTTGGGCATTTAAAGTACTGTGGGTCGTTGAAGCTGTAATTGCGATTATTTTCGTTCTCGGTGCGTATACGCAACTTGTCGCACTCATCGGTGGCATTGTAGCGGTGGAATGGATGCTCTCGCGCCGTACACGCCCCGTCGCGCGTGGCGCCGCGTTTCTCTCGCTCGTTATGTGTCTCTCGCTTCTTTTGACCGGAGCCGGAGCACTCGCGTTTGATCTACCACTCTAGAAATCGCGAAGCTGGAGGCTGGAGACTGGAAAATACCACTCTAGAAATCGTGAAGCTGGATGGCTGGAAGCTGGAAGAAGCGGTTCAAAAACTGGAAAAAGCGACGTTTTTTAAGTACGATACACACAAGCCTCCCGTAAGCAGAGCTTTCGGGGGCGGCGTTCGGAGAAAATACGAATACGCTGTATTCTTATTTTACTCCTCTCTACCCCCCGTAGCTCAGTGGTAGAGCAGCAGACTTTTAATCTGTTGATGTTGGTCCGATTCCAACCGGGGGGACAAAGATGAATAATTTTTAAATTACTTCGCATCACAAAAGTACGGCGCCGGATTCACCACCTAGAGCGGAGGCGCCTGTCATCCGAGAGAACCCAGCACCAGTGCAAGCACGGTGCGGGGCATGCATCGCGCTGTATTTGCATCCACAACTTCAAGCGGAGGCGGCATTGCTTCGAGAAGGCCTTGCGCAGCGCGACGGCGCGAGCAGAGCAAATTTTCAGCAGAAAATTATGCGTGCCTTTCGAGAGGCAATGCCGCCAAGCGAGCGACCCCTGTATTTGCATTCCACCACCTAAAGCGGGAGAGGCGCACCTGTTTGGGAGACTTAACCGTAGCGGAGTCCCGCTCCAGTTTTGCTGAAAGACAAAACTGGAGCGGGACGTGAGCGGTCTCCCAAACAGGTGCGCCAACGGAGCGCCCCACTAAATTGCCATCTCAACAGTCACGTAATCGGTTGCGGGTTCGCCGTCGGTTGCGACGCACGAGATAGTGAAAACAGTCACACCAGAGAGCGGTACCGTGGACGCGCCCCCTGAAAATCCTGTTTCGTGGAAGCTACCGTCGGGACTCGTTACTATGCACGATTCCACGCCTCTTGAATTCCAGAATACTAACGTGCGCGAACCAATGGATACGCGCGCGGGGACGGCCCACACGTGCGCTTCTGGTTCTATAGCGGGTATCAGTTTTTCCTGCTTCACTTCTTTTTTCGTTTGCTGTAGTGGCTGTAGCACCGGATACACTGCTGTTTGTACTACGGGAAGCGGAGGCGGCGGTTTGTACCCGCGCCGCTCGCATAAACCATCAAAGAAAGAGCTCGGTATAACATACGTAATGAACGAGCCCGCCCAAGGACGCGATACGCACAAACGTGCGACCATACCGCCCTCACCCATCCATGTTCCCGTTTGACCGTAAAATCCGGCCACCTCAAATCCGCGTGTTTCATCCCGTTCGCTGGCGATGGCAGTTGCCCCCGTGCCGATTTCTTCTATGCGTCCGTAAAGGCCGCTGCCGAGCGACACAGGAGTATCCAATACTCCGGAAGCAAGCGGCGGCTCGGATGAGGACATGTCAGACTCACTTTCGGTGGCGCGCAAAATTTCTTCACTTACCCCCGATTCCTCGCTGGGCACGTAGGGATCGCTTTGTTCATTGGTAAGCGATCCCATAAGGTCGCCAACAATGTCTTGCCCACTCGTTTCGCCGAAAGGCGATGTGAGAAGGTTGCTTGCGCCCGGAGAATATATCGCGCACGGATCGGTGGTCGGCGTAGTCACCTGGTAGTATGAAGGACATAATTGTTGTTGCTGTTGGCTTCCTTGCGATCCCTGCTGCATGAGTTTGTCCAAGACGCCCTTAAGGATATCCATAATCTCTTTCGGTATGCCGAGAGCCGTCTGTTTACCGTCCAGTCCTTCTGAGCTTATGCCGCGGCAGACACCTGGCGCGCTACTTTTACATATCCCTATCGTTTTTCTGTCGTTCGTTATATCAACACATGGGATGGCCTGACAAGACACACACCCTGGATCAAAGGGCGAGGGCGTACACTTTCCTGGGTAACAATACTGGGTTCCACAAAACGCATCTGCTTCCGTAAAAACGGCGTTGGTTGCGTATGGTATGAAAAGAAAACCAGCGGTGAGCAAAATAGCGGCAACCAACACAATACGTTTGCCATAAAGAAAGCAACTCATATATCACGATTATACCGTATCTTCTCTACATACCGGAGAGCACAAACTGCTCAAGTGCATATTCAAGCTCTACCCCACTGCGGCGCGCCTCGTGTGGCAACTCCGCGAGTAGAGCAACAAGTTCAGCCCCTCGACATTGCTCGGCGCTCCTCGCCTGCGCTCGAAGCAACATGTCTTTCGCCCCCCAAAACAAAACGCCATGTATCGCCTCAGGCGCCACGCCTTTAAGGAGTTCGCACTGATACCCTATCCAAAGCGCTTTTTTATTTTTACCTCGCAAGGCATTGGTGAGCGCAAAAATGGTTTTGTCCTCTGCCTGTTTTTTTGTGCTGTGTACGACATACTCATGCGCGTATTTTTTAAGCGTGCGTGACAATTCCGCATTCGGTTTTTCTTCCAAAACAAAAAAAGTCTCTTCCGAATCGCAAAGCGAGGACAAAGTAGGAGTGAGTATCGCCCGCATTTCATCATTCGCACAGACGTCCTCAAATATCACCGCCTGTTTTTCACCAAATAGACCGCCACCACGCAGTGCGTTTTTAAGGTCGTTAACCGTGTGCGCGTCGGTTATGCGCACAATACGCGCGCCACTCGCTATAGACGCGATTTTTTTATACATCGCCTCGCGCGCCTTTTTTCTATCAGTGCCAGTGAAAACGTAGAGCATGCAATAGCTTTTAGCTTCTAGCTTCTAGCTTTTTCAATTCTCCCCAGTTCGGACCGAGCGAAGCATCCGCCACAATCGGCACGCCGGAAAGTTTTGACGCGGGCACAACACTCTCCATTACGCCTTTAATCTCGCGAGCTATTTCTTCGGCGTGTTTCTCGTCCAGTTCATACACGAGCTCATCGTGTATCTGGAGCACCAGCCGCGCATTCGCACCCCACCCACGCTTCTCGAGCATGTGGTCAACATTAACCATGGCAAGTTTCGTGATGTCTGCCGACGAGCCCTGTATCGGAGCGTTTATCGCCATGCGCTCCGCCTGCGCGCGAACCTGCGGCAACGGAGAGTGGAGACCCGAAAAGTAACGACGCCTACCGAAAAATGTTTCCGTGAAGCCGCGGCGCGCGGCATCGGTTTTCGTTTTTTCAATAAAGCGCGCGAGGTCGGAGAAGTTTTTGAAATAGTTATCCAGAAACGTTTGTGCTTCTTCGCGCTCTACGTCGGCGCCAAGAGATGAGCGCAACGACACAACACCCATGCCGTACAAAATCCCGAAGTTAATGACTTTCGCGCGCCGTCGCATCTCATAGTCCACTTTTCCACGCGGCACCGAGAATACCAACGATGCGACAGACGAGTGCACATCGCCTCCGCTCTTAAAAACGCTGACGAGATTCTTGTCGCCGGAGAGCCCCGCCGCAAGCCGCAGCTCTATCTGCGAGTAATCCAGCGCCGCGAGCACAGAGCCGGGCGGTGCAACAAATGCGCGGCGTATATGCTTCCCCCGTTCACCCTGTATGGGAATATTCTGCATATTCGGATTCTGTGAGCTCATGCGTCCGGTGGTCGTCCCAGACTGCACAAACTCCGTATGCAAGCGTCCGTCGCTTCCAATAAGTTTCGGGAGTTTCGAGACATAGGTTGAGAGCAGTTTTTTCAGTTCGCGGTACAGGAGCACGTCATCCACAATCGGGTGTTGTCCGGAAAGCTTTGCGAGCTCTTCTTCGCGCGTCGTGCGCGCGCCTCCAGACGTTAATTTCTGCCGCGCAGGTGCGAGCTTGAGCTCGTCAAATAGAACTTCGGCAAGCTGACGCGGAGAGCTCACGTTAAATTCGCGCCCCGCGTATTTCATAATGCGCCCCGCGACCACATGGAGTTCTTTTTCATACTCTTTTGCCAGCCCCTTCAAGTACGGCACATCAAGAAGCACACCGACGGCATTCATTCTCTCAACAACCGGTACCAAGGAACGCTCTATGGTTTCATACACCTCTTTTAGACGCCCCGTCTTTTCAAGTTCTTCACATATATTCTTGCGCGCCTTTTCAAAATCGCGCGTATGCGCATACTGAAAAATATCCTCAAGCGTCGGGTTAGTTGTGTCAGAATGCAGAAGCCACAGCGCGAGCGACACCTCTTTCAATAGCTGTGCGTCCACAGAAGGAAATAATGTGCCATTACTCTTTTCTTCCGACGTTTTTGCTCCAGTCGCTTTTAGTACGCGTTCCTTGAGTGAGCGAAACTCAAACTCGTCACATAACGACGTAACCGCCGCCGCATAATCCGCCAAACACCATTCGCGTTTGGGAAGCGAGAACGATATCGGAGCGCTCTCCAGTATCACCGCGAGCTTTTTTGAAAACAGCGCGTCTTTCTCGCCGTCCACCACAAGCTCTATAGAGCGTTTCGTGAACCCCGCTTTTTCAAGCGCCTGCGCGTCTTTTTTAAGAGCGCCGTATATCTTTTCCAAAGAACCGAATTTTTTCACCAGTTCGGTCGCTGTCTTTTCCCCAACGCCCGCTATGCCTTTGATGTTATCCGACGGATCTCCGCGAAGCCCTTTGTAGTCGGGCAAAAGCGCGGGAACAAAACCGAAGCGCTCGCGCACCTTACCTTCGTCGTAGAGAACCGTATCAGAAAGCCCTTGTCGCATCGTGTACACTTTTACGCGCGAACCCTCTACCAGTTGCAACGTGTCCAAGTCGCCAGATGCAATAACAATCTCTATGTTTTTTTCACGCACTAGTTTTTTAACAATCGTTCCTATCACATCGTCGGCCTCAAAGCCGGCGGCCTCGTGGAGCGGAATGCCGAACGCAGCAAACACTTTCGGCGCCGCCTCAAGCTGTGACACAAGTTCTTTGTCTGCTTTTGGGCGAGTACCTTTGTATTCTTTGTAGAGCGTGTGCCGATTTGTCGGCCCCGGCAAATCGCGTGCCGCTACAATATAGTCGGGCTTAAGATCAGCGGTGATTTTCAAGAGCATGGAGATAAGACCATAAAGAGCACCGGTGGGTTCGCCCTTTGACGACGAGAAGTCGGGTAACGCGTGATACGCGCGATGGATAATGGCGTGCGAATCCAAAATAACGAGACGTTTCAGTGTTTTCTTGTATACCATACTAGATCAGCGAATTATATTGCACAAAACATTGGAACCAAACGAACGCTAAAATTCCAAGCACCAAGCACCAAATTACAAACAATATCTAAATTCTAATTACTAAATACCAAACACAATATGTTGGTTTTGAATTTGTGATTTTGGTGATTTGAATTTATTTGTAATTTGGAATTTGTTATTTGGATTTGTTTGTGATGTCTGTGTTTCAAGAATTGTATTCAACAAACCTCTCCTCCCCTTCCCCGATAGTAAACGCGAGACGTCGGGCGTCAGGCGGCATCGCGCCCTCCACATGCTCCGGCCATTCAATAAGTATAAGCGTACCCTCGTCTCCCAAAAGCTCCTTGAAGCCGAGGACATCAAGTTCGTGTGTGTTTTCTAAACGGTACGCATCTATATGTACTATTTTTTTAAACGGCCCGCGTGGGGGTATATATACTTTCTCAATCACAAAGGTGGGACTCGTGACAGGCTCTTCTATTCCGTACGAGCGCAACACTCCCCGTACGAAAGTGGTTTTCCCCGCACCGAGAGGGCCGGAGAGCGCCACAACCGTAGCGCGACTCTCAAACGGCGTAATTCCTGCGACATAGTTCGCCGCAAAATCCTCCATCTCCTTTTCTCCCAAAACGCGCAACTTCATGCCCGTCAGTATACTTAATCGAAAAGGCACCGTCATTCGTTACGTCTTACCGATACACTTCGTCGTGTGTTCCGATATCCAGAAACAAAACATGGCCATCCATGAGAAATATGAACTTGATGCGGTACTTTCGATTGACGGAGAACGCCCACACAGCTCTATCTTTGCCGTTCAACTTGTGCGTTTCCAAACTGGGATGAAATGGATGTTCGCGGAAAAGTCGCTCCTTCTCTTTCGCACTTTCTTTGACCGACCTCGGTAATTTTCGGTATCGTTTCTCAAAACGAGCGTTCGTCTTAATACTGACGACTCTCATATATCCGTTAATCAAGATCGGCAAGAGATCGAATGGTGCGCGTTTTTCCTTCCATATGTTCTCGCAATCCCTCCTCCACGAGCTTGTCTAAACCTGTGGCGGCTTTACCAGTGAGATAGAACGTAGGGACCGCAGCATGCAAAAGACGCTGGTACTCCTTTATCGGCAGAACAACAACACCCGCTTCTTTCCTGATCTTTGATTTTGCAATAGTTACGGTACTCATAGCACCACCATAGCATTCCTTTGGAGGATATCAACTCGGAGAACAAACCGACAAGTATATATCGACTTACGAAGTCGATATAATTAGGTCAATACGAAGGTCGGTATAACCTGAAATCGTTGTCTTATTGCGCCTATAGTGCTCAATTCTCAATACCCGGTTGAGCTTCTATCAGTTCCGGTTTCGTCAGAGTTACACTCTCCGACTTTCCTAACGGTCGTGAAATAAGGAGGGTTGCTGAGAGTAATTCGTGCCCCCCTCAGTTTCGCCACCATACGCGTCTGGTTTTCTTTCGACAAACGTATCGAATTTTGGTATTTCCGGCATCATATTCAAACCATAACATAAGAGAACGCGGCTTTGTCGTAGTAATTTGTTGTTATAATACAACACATGGTGCAATTAAGTGATGAAAGAAAACAGGATGAGCGCCTGGCAGAGTTGCATAAGAGGGAGGAGGAAAAGCTCGCGGAGATGCTCTCTTCAAAGTACGGCGTGGAGTATGTGGATCTCTCCTCCAAATCCATTGATACAGACGCGTTACGCCTCATTCCGGAAAAGGAAGCGCGCGAAGCGGAAATCGCGGCATTCCGCAAAATGAACAAGCGCATTATGGTTGCCATGCGCGCGCCAGAGCGACAGGACGCCTTGAGAGCAATACAAAATCTTGAGCGGCTTGGTTATGAGACGCGACGATTCATCGTATCGCGCGCATCACTAGAGCGCGCGTGGAACCGCTACAAGGACCTTTCGTACGCCACCGAAACCGAAGCTGGCGTATTGACGCTCTCCAACGAAACTATCCAAAAAATGCTTACAAAGCTGAAAACGCTCCGAGACATCAAGCAGCACATAGACGACAGCATTATGAGTAAAGACCCGCACCGCATATCGCGCGTTCTGGAAATTATCATGTCGGGCTCACTCGCCCTCGGTGCATCCGACGTACACCTGGAGCCGGAGCAAGAAAACGTGCGCATGCGCTATCGGCTTGATGGCGTTCTCGTAGACGTCCTCATGCTTGACATCCCGACCTACGCACTCATTTCGAGCCGCATAAAACTCCTCTCTGGCCTAAAACTAAACATCAAACACGCTGCGCAAGACGGTCGTTTTTCCATTGTGGTCAACGAGCGGGAAATTGAGATTCGCACCTCCATGCTTCCGGGGGCGTACGCCGAGACCATCGTCATGCGCCTCCTTGATCCGGCAACAATCGGCCTTCCTATGGAAGAACTTGGGTTTGACAAGTACCTCATGGAAATCCTGAATCGCGAAATTCAAAAACCGAATGGCATGCTCCTCAACACAGGACCGACGGGGTCGGGAAAAACGACGACTCTCTATGCGTTTTTGCGCAAAGTGCACAAGCCAGAGATTAAAATCGTTACCATAGAAGACCCGATTGAATACCACCTTCCGGGCATCGTTCAAACACAGGTATCGCGCGACTACACCTTCGCGCTCGGCCTGCGCTCTACGCTCCGCCAAGACCCAGACATCATCATGGTCGGCGAGATACGCGACGCGGAGGTTGCCTCAACTGCCGTCCACGCATCCTTGACCGGCCATCTCGTATTCTCCACGCTCCACACCAATGATGCGGCAGGAGCGTTTCCGCGACTCATTGACATGGGCGTGTCCGCAGACATTTTAGGTGCGGCAATCACCGTTGCCATGGCACAGCGTCTAGTGCGGCGGCTTTGCCCGAAGTGCCGCGAGGCGCAGCCCATAACGGGCGCGAGCGCAAAACTCTTAGCGCCCCTCCTTACCAACATCCCGCATCCAGAAGACATGCCGCAAAATCGGGACACGATGTGGGTCGCGAAAGGATGCGACGCGTGCGGCGGCATAGGCTACAAGGGACGCGTCGCGGTCATTGAGGTAATTCTCATGGACAGGGCGATAGAAGAAATAGTACGCAAAACTTCTAGCGAGCGAGAAATTTGGCGCGCGTCGCGTGCCCAGAAAATCCGCCGAATGGCGCAAGACGGCGCGGTGAAGGTGCTGAAGGGTGTAACTTCAGTAGAAGAGCTCAGTCGTGTCGTTGATTTGACTAATGAGGTGATGCTGGAAACGTTGGCGTAGTAAACTATGTGCTCCACCGTAGGGGATAATCGTAGTTCAAAACACAAAGTACAGACTTCTCAAAAAATCCAAATTACAAATCCCAAACTCCAAACAAATTCAAATCACCGAAATCACAAATTCAAAACAGACATGTCGTGTTTGGTATTTAGAAATTGGAATTTAGATATTGTTTGTGATTTGGTGCTTGGTGCTTGGAATTTTAGCGTTCGTTTGGTTCCTGTGTTTTGTACTCTTTTATTTATTCCCTAACGAAATATGATCGGTCTTCTTTTGGTCAGCATCTCCACGCTCGCCGAGGAAATTCGAGATTCTCTCGGAAAATACGAAGTATCACACCATCTGTCCAATATTTACGCGCTCGGATTTCTGACAAGCGTTGGGGGGCTCATCACCATTCTCGCAATCGGTTTCTTAGCACCAAAAGACTTTCTTGCGCCCGGTTTCCCAGCGGGATTCATATTCTCCACCGCCTCTCTCCCGACACTTCTTCCCCGTCTCCTCCTAGAGCTTTTTCAGGTACACATAACATTGCGCGCCCTCGTTGAGGCCGATAGAAGCACGTTCGGTTTTTTGCGCACGCTAACCCTGCCGCTTCTCTTTGCAGTAGACATACTTCTTGGGTATCACATCGGATTCTTGCAGGTCGTAGGCCTATCCGCGATCATTGGCAGTCTGTTCATACTTTTCGTTAACCACGGATTGAATACGCGCGGTTCGGGGCTCGTCCTTCTTGGCGCAGTAAACGCGGTCGCGACTATCTCACTCTTTAAATACAACATCACAAACTTCAACTCTGTGGAAACGGAACAGGCTATTTCATTTGCGTTCTTAACGGTTATCCTACTCTGTGTCGTGATTGCAAAGGGGCAAAACCCATTGCGTCTCGCGTCTCGTCCGCTATCGGTACTGCACATACTCTTAAGCGGTGCCGGAAGCGTTGTGTTCGGATTCGCTCTCGCCTTTGCTCCCGCATCTGTTATTACCGCGGCAAAGCGGTCACTATCTGTTTTGTGGGCGCTTGTCTCCGGACACGCGTATTTTGAAGAACATCATGTTGTATTGAAACTCGTGTGTTTCGTGCTCGTATCGACAGGTATCGTGTTACTCGTCGTATAACGCCAACACCCCGCTCGGAATGTCAATTGGCATTCGTGGACAGGGTGCTATGGTGAAGGGGGAATCCGTAGAGTTCGGGCGAAAGATTCTCTCAGCAAAGCTTTCACATGGAAAGTAGCAACATACATCTAAGGATGGGGGAAGCACCCCTCCCCTTACGAGGAGGGACTGTCCCGTCCTCGACAAAGTCACTATTGCTGAGAGAATCTTGCGACCGATAGCTACACTGCTTTTCAGTATATCATAAACAAACTTGATGTCAACCCCCCCGATAGATGGGGCGCGGCGCAGTTAAAAAGTTAAAAGGTAAAAACTAAAAATGAAAAACGACAGTTAAAAAGTCAAGGCCGGAGAAGCGTCAGAAAACTTTTAATTTTGCATTGTCGTTTTTAGATTTTCATTTTTAACTTTTACTTTTTATGTCCTCCCCTCCAAAAGACCGCATATCAATGCGCTCTTTAGATAATGCCCTCCGCCCCGCACTTTGGGGCGAGTATGTCGGGCAAAAAACCATAAAAGAAAACCTGCGCATCCTCCTTACAGCGGCGAAGGGAAGACGTCATCAACCGGAACACGTGCTCCTGTATGGCCCGCCGGGGCTGGGAAAAACAACTCTCGCGCACTTGATAGCGCGCGAGATTGGCTCGTCGCTTCGCTCTACCTCCGGTCCCGCCATTGAGCGTGTGGGAGACCTCGCGTCTATTCTCACCAATCTGTCTCCGGGCAACGTCTTGTTCATAGACGAAGCGCACCGCCTCAACCGAGCGATAGAAGAAGTGCTCTACCCGGCCATGGAGGCTGGAATGCTTGATATCGTTATAGGCAAAGGTCCATCGGCGCGCACGGTGCAATTGGAGCTCCCCGCTTTCACGCTGATTGCCGCGACAACGCGCATCTCCATGCTCTCCGGCCCTTTGCGCAGCCGTTTTTCGGGCGGCGTATTCCGTCTTTCATACTACACAGACAACGAAATTGCAGAGGTGCTTCTGCGCTCTGCAAAAATTCTAGAGATTCCGGCAGACGCCGACTCAGTGAGGGAGATCGCGCGGCGAAGCCGCGCGACGCCGCGCACGGCCAACTACCTGCTGAAACGCGCGCGCGATTTTGCGGAAGTTTCTGGTACTCCCCTCAATGCCGACACGGTTCGCAAAGCTCTCGCGCTTTTGGAAATAGATGAGGCGGGACTCAACCAAACCGACCGAGACATTCTCACTATAATCGTGGATAAATTTAATGGCGGACCGGTAGGCTTAAAAACCGTCGCGGCGTCGCTCTCCGAAGAGGAGGAGACGATAGAAGAGGTGCATGAGCCCTACCTTATGCAGTGTGGATTACTGGAACGTACGCCACGAGGGCGAGCGGTAACGAAAAAAGGATACCTGCACATCGGCGTCCCGCTTCCTGTTCAACCCGAACCGAAACTTTTGTTGTGAGCGCCCTAACACTGTGGATGGTGGGTGAATAATGGTGTTTCCGTGTAGCGCCCTTCAATACGTATACTCACCCTGTGTGCGGGTTATACACACAACGCCATCCAGGATATGCCAATCGGAACTATAATGAAATGCATATTAGTCTAATAGATTAAAAAATGTGTATGGACCAAAAATTACTCGTGGGTGTTGCTGTTGGGCTCGTTGTTGGAGCTATTGGTGGGTATCTTATCGGCGGGAGCCAACCCGCCCCCGCCAGCGAAGGGGTGGCGAGTGAGGAGGGGGGGGCGGTGAATCCGTTTGAAAACGTTACCGCAAATCCACTTGAGAACGTGCGGACGAACCCTCTCCAGAACGTAAAGCTTAATCCGTTTGAATAATATTCCGACTCGCCATTATGACACTAAGAATTTTTGGTGCGACCACTCTCGCCGTGTTCGCATTTGCACTTTTCGGCGCGGGAATAGCATTCGCGCAAGAAGACACCGTAACGTTTCCCGTTCCGGAACTCGGGAACTGTGAATCAAAAGAGCAGTGCAAGGCGTATTGCGACAATCCGGACAACGTGCAGCAGTGTATTAACTTCGCGGAAGCGCATGGTCTGATGTCTAAAGAGGACGTTGAGGTTGCGCGCAAGGTGGGATCGGACACGGGTCCAGGAGGGTGTCGCGGACAAGAATGCAGAGCGTACTGCGAGAACCCCGACCACGGGGAAGAGTGTCTCGCGTTCGCAGAAGAACGTGGGCTACTTCCGCCGGAAGAGTTGCGTGTAGCCAGACAAGTTATCAGGGAGGGCGGTCCCGGCGGATGCCGTAATGAGGTGCAGTGCAGAAGCTACTGCGACGCCGACGGCCACTTTGAAGAATGTATTGCGTTTGCAGAACAACATAATCTCATCCCCCCGGAAGAGCTCGCCATGGCAAAGAAGATGGGCAACAAGCCGGGCCCTGGCGGGTGCCGCAGAGAAGAGTGCCGCACATACTGCGAAAATCCTGATCACATGACGGAGTGTATCGCGTTCGCCGAAGAGAACGGCTTGATATCTCCCGAGGAAGCGCAGATGGCCAAGAAAATGGGAAACAAGCCGGGGCCGGGCGGATGCCGCGGAGAGGCGTGTCGCACATACTGCGAAGACGAGTCGCACATGGACGAGTGTATGGCATTCGCCATTGAGAACGGGATGATGAAACCGGAAGAAGTAGAGATGGCGAAAAAAATGATGAGTCAGGGAGGACCGGGAGGATGTCGCGGACGGGAGTGCCAAACGTACTGCGAAAACCCAGAACATCAGGAAGCGTGTATGTCATTCGCCGTTGATAACGGCATGATGAAACCGGAAGAAGTAGAGATGGCGAAAAAAATGATGAGTCAGGGAGGACCGGGAGGATGTCGCGGACGGGAGTGCCAGACATATTGTGACGACCCTGCACATAATGAGGAGTGTTTTGCGTTCGCGGAACAAAACGGCCTAATCTCTCCTGAACAAGCACAGCAGGCGCGAAAGTTCCAGGAAGTTGGCGGTCCCGGCGGATGCAAGGGACAAGAATGCAGAACGTACTGTGAAGGCCCGGAACACATGCAAGAATGTATGGCGTTTGCGCAAGAACAGGGTTTTGGACCTCCTCCGGGCGAACATGGCGGCGAATTTGGAGGACCGCCCGGTGGGATGCCGTGCGGGAGCCCAGAAGAATGTGAAAAGATGTTCCGTGAGGGCGGTATGCCGCAAGGCGGAGAATTCGGGCCCGGACGTCTTCCGGGGCAAGCCGACTTCGGGCAAGACCGAGCAATGGACATGCGCGAGTTTGAAACACCGCCCGGATTTGAGCATCGCGGGGAATTCGGACCACAAGGAGAATTCGGCGGAGAGACGCCCTGTGCTTCACCGGAGGAATGTCAACGAATGTTCAGTGAACACGGTGACTCTCCAGAGGGATTCGAACAGCAGTTTAATCAACAGTACCAAGAAGAATACCAGAAACAATATGATATGCAGAGGCAAGAATTTCAGCAAGACGGAGCACAGTACCAACAAGACGGTATGAACTTCCAGCAGGACGGAACGCAGTACCAGCAGAGCGGCACACAATATCAACAGACACAAACGGGTACATACGGCGATTCGCATCAAATGACGCCGGAGCAACAGCAACAGTATCAATCGGGAACCTACACACAACCCTCGTCTGGTTCGTACGACGGTGGTTCATATCAACAACCAACTTCAGGTTCGTACACGCCATCCTCCTCAGACGGTGGTTCTTATCAGCAACCGTCCGGATCTTATAGCCCACCTCCCTCGGGAGACTCCGGAGGGTCTATGCAGCCACCCCCAGGACCAACGTCTTCTAACTTTGTAGCGGCGGTTGTCTACGCATTCCAACTGCTGTTCGGATTACGGTAAGCGGAAGAACAGAGGATCAACAACTCCAGCGTGCTGGAGTTGTTGCATTCGCATATTTCCACTATCCTTGTTGTTATGTCCGGACACAGTAAGTGGTCTCAAATAAAGCGACAGAAGGGCGCAAACGATACGGCGCGAAGCGCGGCATTCGGAAAGCTTGCGCGGCGTATTGCCGTGGAAGCAAAAAAGGCCGCGGGCGATCTCGCCTCCCCGGGACTTCACGCGGCAATGGAGAAGGCGAAACAGGACAATATGCCGAAAGAAAACATTGAGCGCGCAATCGCTCGGGGCACCACAGCCGATGCGAGCGCGCTCGAATCGGTCGTCTACGAAACATACGGTCCGGGCGGCGCCGCCATCGTCATTGACGCCATAACCGATAGTAGGAACAGAACGTCAGCAGAAATAAAACATCTACTCTCTAAAAACGGCCTTGCTCTCTCCGAAACCGGAAGCGCGCTCTGGGCGTTTGAGAGAAAAGCCGAGGGATTCGAGCCGAAAACTACCGTGAAGCTCTCACCCGAGGATGACAAAAAACTCATGGTGATTCTCGGAGAGATAGACGCATATGACGACGTGGAAGAGGTATATACAAACGCGGCATAGCCGCGTTCGTAAGTGAAAAATGAAAAAGTAAAAATGAAAAATGACAGTGTAAAATTAAAAATATGAAAATTCTGGGAATAGACCCGGGGTATGGAAGATGTGGAATTGCGGTAGTAGAAAAAGAAAACGGTAGGGAGACGCTTCTCCACTCCGCGTGCATTGAAACATCCGCGAAAAAAGAATTTCCAGAGCGCCTCGCGAAAGTGATAAAAGAATGTTCACTGCTCATAAAAAAACACCGACCGGATGTCATGGCGCTGGAAAAACTGTTTTTCACTAAAAACCAGAAAACGGCGATGCGCGTCGCGGAAGTGCGCGGTGCGATAATTTCTGAAGCCACAAAGCACAGCCTCCCCGTTCACGAGTACACGCCAAACGAGATAAAAAGCGCCGTTGCGAGCTCGGGAAACGCGAGCAAACAACAGGTCGCCGCGATGCTTAAACTGCTTTTGAAAATAGAAAAAGAAGTAAAGTATGACGACGAGTGGGATGCCATAGCAGTGGCCATGACACACCTTGCAGTAGATCGCGCGACGACGCCCCGCACCAAAAATCTCACTTAGTACGCAAACGCCCCGTTTTGGAGTTTTTATAAAATGCAAATAAACCTCAGACATGGGGAGTCCGTTGATTTTGATGCGGGGTAAAAGTGGGACGCAATTGCGGTTGCCCTCACACACTGCACAAGAGCAAGATAACTCCATCAAGGTCCGGCCTTGATAAAGTATGCGGGGTAAAAGTGGGACGCAATTGCGGTTGCCCTCACACACTGCACAAGAGCAAGATAACTCCATCAAGGTCCGGCCTTGATAAAGTACGAGTAACAGTGTTAGGAAACATTTGTGGGGGTTGACATGTAAATCGAACGGGTTACAATGCTCGTTGGTAAGGTGTAAACGGAAACACAACACAAGGATGGGAAAGATCATGCCAAAGTCCGTTCAAGTAAAATTGACGACTAGGTCAGTATTCCTCTTCATGGAGGGAAGCCCGGAGCTCGGGATTGGGCAACGGGTTGCGCACGAGGCGATGAGGCACCTGTGCGAGCAGACGAGCCTTCCTGTTGTGGATGGCGATGGGAAAGTCACCGGACACATTCCTGGAGACGTGGTGTTTGTCGGCAGTGTAGTCGTGGGTGAGAACGGCCTCCCCTACTTCCAGCCGGCGCGCGTCCGCCTCGCTGCCGTAGAGGCGATTATGGGTAAGGACGGATGGGAACGTCCGTCGAGGAAACACTGGGAATGAGGCCCACGCGCCGCAATGATTGTTCTGTTCGGAACAATCATTGCGGCGCGCTTTTCTGTGTGATAACGTTTCGCTACTATTAGAGCATGCTCTCTGGAGGTACAATTACTACATTGTGACCATGTTCCGTCATGTTCAGCGCCGCGCGCGCTATTTTTTGCGACTTTTTATAGTCGGCATTATTGCTACCGCCATATTTTGGAGCGGCATCTTCGTCGCATGGGCGGCAGTCGTTTCTATTCCCTCCATAGACAACTTTGAGAACCGCCGCGTCGCGGAGTCCACAAAAATATATGACCGCACGGGCGACGTCCTTCTCTGGGACGTGCATGGCACCATGCGCCGCACCGCCGTCCCTTTGGAGGACGTTTCCATACATATTAGGAACGCGACGATAGCTATAGAGGACGACACCTTTTACGAGCATAACGGCATACGACCACTCGCAACCCTACGCGCCATCTTCCGAAACTTCACACAGTTTGAGCTCCTCGGCGGACACGGCGGTTCCACCATTACCCAGCAGGTGGTGAAAAACACCCTACTTACGAGAGACAAAACCATTATCCGCAAAGCAAAAGAGTGGGTACTCGCCGTCAAACTTGAGCACATGTATACTAAAGACAAAATTCTTGAGACCTACCTAAACGAGACCCCTTACGGCGGAACGCTCTATGGCGTTGAAGAGGCAAGCCAGTATTTTTTTGGCATACCGGCAAAAGAAGTGTCCTTAGCGCAAGCGGCATACATCGCGGCACTACCGCAGGCGCCCACACGCTACTCCCCCTACGGTTCACGCCGTGAAGAGTTGGAGAACAGAAAAAATCTCGTGCTGGAACGCATGTTCGTCAACGGATTTATAACGGAAGAAGAGCATTCCTTCGCCTCTTCTGAAATAGTAACTTTCAAAGAAGAGAGAGAGGCCGGCATTAAGGCGCCGCACTTTGTTTTTTACGTTCTTGAATACATAGAAGAAAAATACGGCGTGGATGCAGTTGCAAATGGCGGACTTACAATCGTTACGACCCTTGATTATGACTTACAGAAAAAGGCGGAGGAGATAGTAGAAAAATATGCGCTCGAGAACGAGCGAAAATTCAACGCGGAGAACGCGGGGCTCGTCGCTATTGACCCGAAAACCGGACAAATTATCGCCATGGTCGGCTCGCGCGGCTATTTTGATGAAGAGATAGACGGCATGGTGAACGTTACTATCACGCCACAACAGCCTGGCTCCGCATTCAAGCCCTTCGTATACGCCGCCGCATTTGAAAAGGGGTACGCGCCGGAAACGGTTCTGTTTGACCTCAAAACGCAGTTTACCGCGCACTGCGCGCCGAACGACCTTGAAACGCACGACGACTGCTATGCGCCGGAAAACTACGACAACACATTCCGCGGCCCGGTACGTTTACGGGACGCGCTCGCGCAGTCAATAAACGTACCCTCGGTGAAGGTTCTCTACCTCACCGGAGTAAAAACGGCAATAAAATATGCAAAAAACATTGGCGTTACGACACTCACAAACCCGAACCAGTACGGCCTCACACTCGTTCTAGGGGGCGGCGAAGTGTACCTCCTTGATATGGTAAGTGCGTACAGCGTATTTGCGAACGAAGGCGTGCGCAACGAACCCGTGCGTACTCTTCGCGTTGAGGACTCTGACAGACGCACACTTGAAGAGTACCGTGGAAAACCGGACCGCGTCATACCGGCGTCTATCGCAAACACCATTTCAGACATACTCTCGGACGAAGCGGCTCGTGCGCCCGCGTTCGGCGAAGGTTCCGCGCTCTTTGTTCCCGGAGCGTTTGTTGCGGCAAAAACGGGAACGACGAACGACTACCGAGACGCATGGATAATCGGCTATTCCCCCACCATAGTTGCGGGTAGTTGGGCAGGAAACAACGACAACAGTCCTATGGAAAAGCGTGTTGCGGGATTCATTGTGGCCCCTTTATGGAACGAGTTTATGCGATACGCGACGCAAAAGTACCCCTCAGGACGTTTCCCGCCCTTGCCGCCAGATCCGCTCCTCGGCTCTATCCCCCCCGTCTTGAATGGAGAGTGGAACACCAATCCACAAGAAGGAGTCCATAGTATTTTGTATTGGGTCAATAAAGATGACCCGCGATCCGGTAATCCAGATCGATCCGATGGCCAGCTGCCATTATGGGACTATCCGGTTTCTTTATGGGCAAGCGGCGCGTCCGCACAAAACCCTTTTCTCATCGTGTCTCCGCAGCAGAGTTCAACTGTCTCGCGCGCACCATTCGTGGCACTCGCCACCCACGCAAATCCGCAGTCCATTACGCGCGTTCTGTTTTATCTGAACGATACATTGGTAGGAGAGGCAAAAACACAACCATATATCGTAACCATAACACCACCTACCTCCGGCCCCGCTACTCTCCGCGCGGTCGCCGAAGGACCACAGAGTTCTGAGGAAACCTCTGTAACGTTCACGATTCAGTAGAACACACTACCATTTTCTCTCATTTTTTTATCTCGTGAAATACGGAACGACAGTTGAGTATTGCATAACATTCCCGACACTACACATCTGGGCCGGTCGGCCCAGATGTGTAGTGTGTGGATTTTCCAATTCTTCCAAAAAAACAAAGATGGGGTGGGTCCCCTGCAAGGCCTTGCCTTGCCATATACTAAACTCTCCCCTGCAAGGCCTTGCCTTGCCATATACTAAACTCCAGGGGTTTAACCTTCAGAGAACGCGGTTTTGCATTTCCACCTTCCTCAGCGAGCGTAGGCGTCATTGCCCTAAGAAGGCCTTGTGCAGCGCGGCGGCGCGAGCAGAGCAAATTTTCAGCAGAAAATTATGCGTGCCTTTCGAGGGGCAATATCTCCAAGCGAGCGCCCTCCTACCTGTTCAGCGGCATCACGAGATAGAGAAACGAGCTGTCAGAGACGCCTTTAATAACAAGGGGCTTCCCGACACCCGAAAACGACAACGTGACGCTGTCAGACTCAATGGAAGGAAGACATTCAGCGACGTAGCCAATGTGAAAATTTATATCCAAATCCTCACCGGAGAGCGCCGCGTCCAAAGTGTCAGACATTTCCCCAATATCAGCATCACGCGCGGTCATGGAAAAAACTTTTCGCTTCGGATACAGATGAAACCCGACGCTCTGATCGCTTCCGGAGAAAATACGTGCCTTTTTGAGAATATCGGAAAAATCGCTCTTAAGAAGAGTCGCTTCCGTTTCGAACGATTTAGGTATTATTTCTTTATAATTCGGAAATACCCCATCAATAACACGAGACATGAATCGCACCCCACCTCCTGAAATAGTCATCTGCGACTCTTCAAGAACGACAGACACTTCATCGGCATGAATTCTCTCAAGAATATAACTCAATTCAAGCGCGTGTTTTAGCGGGATAAGTACTTCCCCCTCTCCTTCCCTCACGGACCTTTGTACCGTTTTCTCGGCTAAACGGAACGAATCAGTAGCAACAGTAATGAGTGACTTTCCGGTTGTGGTGAGGTACACACTTCCTATTTCCGGACGAATTACAGAAGTTGACGCGGCATACGAAACTGACTGAATACTCGCGAGAAGATTTATCCTCTCTATCTGCACACCCTTCTTTTTACTCGGTGAAAATTCCGGAAATTCGCTGTCTGAAACTGTTTTTATAAGTGTTTTTGTATGTTTTGACTCAACGCATAAATTTTCACCATCCTTTTTAAGAATGACTTTTTCTGTTTGTATCGACCTGATTGTTTGCGAGAGAATAGATGCAGAAACAGCAACTTTACCTTTTTCTATAATTTCTCCACCAATAACACACTCAACTCCTGCTTCAAGATTTGTGGCTGATAATAAAATAATATCCGATACTTTTAAAACAACACAAGATAATACAGGAAGAGTTTCTTTTTTACCAGTAACACGTTCTATAATTGAGAGTAATGAGATAAGTAAATTTTTTGGAACTATAACTTTCATATTTATATATTTATAATTAATAGTTATTATTATTAATACTGTGGATAGGTGGTAAAGTATATTTTAAATATATAAAATGTATGTTTTTAAGTAACTCTATTTGTGTATAAAGTGTTTATAGATAGTTAATAACGGCGTATGTAAATATATATATTTTTTATACACGTTATAATACGGTGTTATACACAGGTTATATACGGACCAGAGAACATATGTGTTCTATTTCCTGCTCTAAGGCAGTGTCCCGCTTTATTTCTTCTTTTATTTTTTCACACGAGTGAATAACGGTGGTATGGTCTCTCCCACCGATTTTTTCTCCTATAGATGGATACGAGATATTGAACTCTTCCCGAAGAATATACATAATAATTTGCCGCGGCTTAACCACCTCCTTCT
The DNA here is from genome assembly GCA_001783335.1 of Candidatus Kaiserbacteria bacterium RIFCSPLOWO2_01_FULL_50_24. Lineage (GTDB taxonomy): Bacteria > Patescibacteriota > Minisyncoccia > Phycocordibacterales > UBA2100 > UBA10103. Next base: position 35,289 of record MFLU01000002.1, read on the forward strand.
TTCTTGTCTTCTCGTAAATACTTTTTTCGTTTATGTCGTAGTATGCCGCTACACGTCTTACCACCTCCTCCGTCGGTATTCCTTTTGCCGGTTTTAAGTTGTGTTTTATTAGTGTTTGGACGTCGTTAAGTGATACCGGTTTCCCTTTTAACTGTGATTTACACACAATCATATTGAGTATTCCCTCAAGTTCTCGTATATTTCCGCGCACGTGTTCCGCTACATGGGTAATAATGTCGTCTGGTATCGAAAACCCATGTAGTTCAATTTTTGCTCTGATTATGGCAGTTCTCGATTCAATATCCGGTTCTGGTATTTCTGCTATCATACCAGCGCCGAATCGACCCTTTAGGCGCTCCTCGAATCCAGGAAGCATGGCAGGGTGTTTATCCGAAGAAAAGATTATTTGTTTATTGTTGTCGTGCATGGCGTTGAATAAGTGGAAGAGTTCTTCTTGTGTTTTTTCGGTTTTTGCGATAAATTGCACGTCGTCCATAATGAGGACGTCGTGGCTTCGGTACTGGTCTTTAAAACTGTTCCCGCGTCCAGATGTGATTGCGTTGACAAAATCCACCATGAATTTTTCGGAAGTCACATAGAATATTTTTTTATTAGAGTGTGTTCTTTTGAAGCAGTTCCCTATCGCCTGTATAAGGTGTGTTTTTCCGTGCCCTGTAGCGCCATAAATAAAAAGCGGGTTATAGGTGAGCGCTGGTCTCTCCACGACCGCGCGCGCAGCGGCGTGTGCGAGCTGGTTGAAAGGGCCAACGATGAATGTCTCAAAGGTGTAACGAGGGTTCAGGTTGTCGCGCTTGTCTATGTAGAGCGCCTGGAGGTCTATGGAAGCATTTTCTCGGACTCGTTCGGGCTTTCTATCCTGTGTGTTTTGGGTGCGGTGCACCACATACTCTACGGTGCGAACCGACGGATCCAAACTACGGAGTGTTTTTATGATAATCTTGTGATGCTTGTTCGTGAGCCACTCCTTGACGATTTTGGACGGCACTGCGACGTACACGGTGGCTCCATCTCTATTTACAATATCAGTATTCCGAAACCATGTACGGAAACTCGTTTGCGACGTACCGAGTTCTATTTGAGTCAGCGCGCTTTGCCAAAGCTCTCGGTTGGAGGTCATTGGTAGATTATACGTGTGTGTCAAAGGTACTCTATTGACGCGCTTCCCTCCCTAGTGTTTATAAACATGTGTACAGTGGGGGGATAACTCTGGAGGCTGGAGGCTTGAGGCTGGAAACTGGAAAGAACAAATGCAGACAACCCTGGAGGCTAGAACTCTGGAGGGCCGGAAGATGGATGAGATTGCGTTGCTGTTTAGGCCGATTACCCTTATAATACAAAGATGGTGAAACGTACATACCAGCCAAAGAAACGGAAGCGGGTTAGGGCGCACGGATACAGGAAGCGTCTTAAAACAACTGCCGGAAAGCGGGTTCTTCTTCGCCGCCGTCGCAAAGGGCGCACTCGACTTGCACAATAGCCGCACTCTCAACCGTGCTACCCAAGAAATATAGGATTTCAGCCGAGCTTTTTGCCAAGCTCCGTCGCCCGACCCGCTTGAGCGGCACGTTTCATACAGTATCTTTATACACACTGCCTCCCGGAAGCAACTCCAGAGCCGCATGTGTGGTATCACGAAAAATTTCAACGAGCGCCGTGGTGCGCAACCGCATTCGCCGTCGTGTATATACGGCACTCCACCCGATCCTTCCCCGCCTTAAGTCCCCGACCGCCGTTGTTATATACCCGAAACACACTACCACTTCAGTTACCTATGAAGAAGCGCGGAGCGACATTGAAAAACTTTTAGTGGGTCTACTCTAACCTACCATAAGGCCTCCTCCGAGATATTCCTCCGAAACAAAAAGTACCAATACGGTGTATAGTATATCGTGAGAGCGAAGCACAAACACTAAAAACCACAGGGCACAAATTTCACAAAACACAAAATATAAAAGACATGCACAAAACACAGATATGTACAGAGCACAAATAAAACACAGAACACAAACTGCCAAAAGCACAAACGCCGCACCCGTTTTGGTCTTTGAAAAGTTTGTGTTTTTGGTCTTTATTTGGGTTTTGGTTCCTGTGCTTTGTGTTTTTAATCGCTCTGGTTCCTGCCTGCCCCGTAGCCAGAGCGGAGCGATGTGGTACTGGGGTGCTTTGTGTTTTTAATCGTTCCCTAGCACTTTATGTTCTCGACGATTTTTCATGCAGCTGTATACGACCCGCTCTACAACGGCCTCGTGTTTCTTGTGGACGTCGTGCCCGGGCACGACATGGGGCTCGCGGTTGTGGCCCTCACCATTATTGTGCGGATTATTTTTTATCCTCTCTCGCGGCAGGCCGTTCTTACGCAAGAGGCGATGAAGCGTATCGCGCCGGAGGTTGAGGCACTCAAAGAAAAGTACAAAGAGAAAAAAGAGGAACAGGCACGCGAAATTTTCGCGCTTTACAAAAAATATAACATACGCCCATTCTCGAGTGTTCTTCTCATGCTCGTCCAGCTTCCCATTCTCCTAGGCCTCTACTGGGTGTTCGCATGGGGAGGTTTTCCGGAAGTGGACGCGTCGCTTTTGTACTCATTCGTCCCCTCTCCAGTAGGCGTCGTTGACATGAATTTTTTAGGCTTTATTCCGATGGATGGACATAGTGTTATTCTCGCGATACTTGCCGGTGTGACTCAAATAATTTACACGCGCCTCTCTATGGGGCCGCGCAAAAAACACACGAAGCCCATGGGCGACTCCTTCTCTTCCGACATGGCGCGCAGTTTTGACATTCAGATGCGCTATGTCTTCCCCATTCTCATTGCGGTCATTTCTTACACGGTCGTGGCGGCGGCTCCTCTCTACTGGGTGACAAGCAACTCGTTCCTCATTATGCAGGAATACATTACCGGCAAGCGATTCACCGCAGCGGAGAAGAAGGAAGACAATCTCTAGAGAACACAGAAACCAAGCGAACGCTGAAATTCCAAGCACCAAGCACCAAATTACAAACAATATCTAAATTACAATTACTAAATAAAAAACACGGCCCGTTTTGAATTTGTTATTTTGGTGATTCGAATTTGTTTGGGATTTGTAGTTTGGATTTTTTTGGGATGTTTGTGTTTTGTGAGTGTCTTGTGACCAAGGTTGTCTCAGGCTGGAACACAAAGGATTTTTATGGTACACAGAGTGGATGTCTGATGTCACAGCTGTAATCCAAGGTGTTTTGAACGCCGCAGGCGTGTCCTTCAAGGGCGCAGACTCACGCGAGGTGGCTGGTCAAACTATCTACAACATTGAAACGGAGAATCACATGCTCATTGGCCTTCGCGGCGATACGGTTCACGCCCTTGACACGCTCGTGAAAAGAATCGTTGAGAAACAATCCGGCGCGGCAGACGGAGATGAGCGCGCACAGTTTCTCGTGGATGTTAACGGATATCGCGCAAAACATATTGAAGATCTAAAAGCCAAGGCGCTCATAATGGCGGAACGAGCACGGTCATTCCAATATGACGTAGAGCTGACGCCCATGAACGCTTACGAGCGCCTCATTGTGCACACTTCGCTTACGGATGCGCCGAATATCAAAACAGAATCACAAGGAGAAGGCCGCGGCCGCCGTGTGGTCATCCGCTACGTTTCGTAAACCCCCCACGCCTTTGGGGGTAAACCACCCAGAGCGTAGGAGTTCAGCCCCAACTTTGCACTCGGTACTCTGTAGCTCTGGTTATACGAACGCATGCGTTTGTGTTCCGTATCACAACAAAACTCTCACTGCAAAATTGGGGCCGGACGACGGAGCGACTCACTGGGCCTGCCGCAAACTGCGTATCGCGTCCAAGTTTAAAATATCGGGATTTATCTGGTAGAGAATGATATATACCGCGATGAGGAGGAGGAGCCCCAATGCAACATCTTGCAATATCTCACGCCCCTTTTGTTTTGACGGCCATAAGTCACTCGCAATATAGAGGTATCCGGCCCACGCAATGCGCATGACGGCGAGAATCGCCCCGACACTTATCGCTATTTTGAACGCGTTGTTGATAAACGTCGCAAGATCTTGATTGGGATTCACTATCTGTGAGAGCGCCGGTGACAGATTGTCATCTGTCAAATTGAACACCGCCTGATACATGCCGGCTGTGTAGAGGGAGTGTATATAGTCACGAAATTTTTTGTAGATATTGGCCATACTTATTGTCAGTTGACGACAGAATGTAAAAATAAAACATCAAAAATCAAAATAACAGTTTAAAATCTAAAATGGCCGCCCATGAGCGCAGAATAACATGTTGCAGTTTTGCATTGCATGCCCCGTACCAAAATCAGCAGGTATCCTCATATTATTGAAGTGGTCGAATGTTGAGATTTTTGGTGCGGGGTAATTTTTCATTTTGAAATTTACATTTTTATTTTAGCGTAGCGAGAGTACCCACAGAGACCAGTCCTGCGCGTTGCGGAACGCAAGGTACGCGCCGTCGTCGCTCACAACGGGTACTTCAGCGTCAATCAAGAAGCCCTCCTCAATACCCGGATCAAATAATTGTTTCGCTGTGCCGAGTTCTACATTTATTTCCCACCACACATCGCTTGTGTGCGTTTCGCCCCGATACCAGCGATTCAAAAACTCGCTATCCGTGTTTCCGTGTGGCACGGCACAGTATGCCACGCTCCCACTTGGCGCGAACGCACACTTCTCTGCAATGGTGGAAAGTGGCAATAAGGCAGGTTCATCCACACTGCTTTTCTGCACATACAGCGAGAGTTTTCCTTTCTCGGACGCGCCATAGAGGATTGCGGACGAAGACGCGTGGATCGCTATGGTGAGTCCCGGTATGTTTCGTACGACAGGGACAATTTTGTTTGGAGTGGTAGCGTCGTATGCGTGCCCAACCACGTTGTCTGCCGGGCGTGTTGCCACGATAATGCGGTCTTTGTTTGCATAGTAAACAGTCCAGTCGCGCGTTCCAAACGTAGCGATACGTTTTTTATTCCCCCCGTTCGCGCTCGCCAACATGAGCGCCACGCCACCGTTTCCGTCTGGAGCAAGGTACGAGATTGTGTCACCCGAAGGCGAGATCGCAAGCGAGAGGATACGCTCTTCCAGCTCGTTCGAGACGAGGGATTTTGCGCTTGATGAGGAGATAACAACTCCAGTTTTTGTAATCAGCGTTCCGTCCTCAATACCACGGAGAAATACACGCTCTCCGGCAAACAACGCCTCTTTTACCCACGGCACAAGCGTGTTGGTCAGGCGCGAGACGGCGCGTGTTCCCACATGGGCCTCTAGTACGTTTCCCGTAGCGCGTTCCACAAAACGGAGCGTTGTTGTCCCGCCAGCGGTCGTAAAAGCCATGCCTGCCGTTGGAAGCGCGCTTGCATGCCATAGCCGCGGGCGACTCGTCTCGTTCTCTTCCTCTCTAAAAAACACGAACGGCTGGACGGCTTTCTTTGTGGCGTCCTGTACGCTACGCCAGAGTGGCACGGAAGGGATGGAGTGTACGAGATTTAGGTAGGTGCTGCCTCCGGAGGATGTAAACTCCGGAGCGCTTATATCAAGCCCTCGCGCTGTATCAATGATCCGTTGGGACCTCGTCTCGCTTTTCAGGAAAAAATACCACCAGCCAAGGAGTCCGAGTGATACGACTATAATGCCAATGAGGGCTATGCGAACGGACTTTTGTATTGTGTTGTTGTGCATACGCGGCTAGTGAGTTAGTACAAGTTAAAAAGTAAAAATGAAAAGGTAAAAATTACAGTTAAAAGTTAAAAGCTACTGGCGACGTAAGCAAAGCTTTCCGGCAGCACTCGTTCGGAAACGGAAAAATGAATTTTCCCGTTTCGCTCACTCGCTTGCCGATAAGCAAAGCTTTCCGGCAGCGCTCGTTCGGAAACGGAAAAATGAATTTTCCCGTTTCGCTCACTCGCTTGCCGGTAGAGCGAGCGAAATGTAAAAGTACTCTTTTGCATTTCCGAGCCGAGCCTGCCCGAACGACCGTTCGGTCGGGCGGGGAGCCAGAAACCGGCGCGCCGGTTTACATCCACGTCGAGGGTACTCTTTGACCTAACTTTTAATTTTCCATTGTCGTTTTTCATTTTTCACTTTTAGTTTTTAACTGTCGGGCACACTCTACTCATTACCAAAAAAGCCACTTTGGGTCGTCGGCTCAAATGTTATATTCCACGTGTTCCGCGCATTTTGCAGCCAATTTACGGCATGGCTGAATATAAGTTCTATCTGCGCCACCACCTGAGCTCCTTCCGTGCGTATAGTAATTTGATTTTGTTCGCTACCTGGCACGAGCGAGCGATTTACGCCCCAGTTGAATATATAGTCATTCTGTTCTCTCGCCGTGTCTGCGTAATAGGGAGTGGCGGTGAAGGTTGCCTCTCGGTCGTCAAAAAAAGCGTTCTCTTGTATAGCCGCATTGGTGAGCACTCCAAAAAGCGGATGTTCATGGTATAGCAAAAGCACGGGTTCGTATGAAGAAATGCGCTCTGATGCGTAGCCGCGATATGTATCGTCCGACGATGTTACCGTTACTGAAAGGATGTGTGAGCCGAATAACGGTGGAGTTGGCACTTCCACAATATTTTTCCCGCGTCCCGAAACGCTAATGAGCACATGGTTGTTCCTGCGCCACGTGTAGGTAAGTTCGTTCGACTCCAGTGTGCTGCCGTTTGCGCGGCGGAATCGTGTCAGCGCTTCTGCGCGCATGGTCACTCCTGCCGATGGAAGCGCGCGTCCGCGAAAAAATGGCGGCACGTATGAGTTCGCGCTCCAATGGAGGTCAACCTCCGTGGGGCGTATCGTAACAAGTCCGACGGCGCGCGCCCCGTCCGGTGAAATCGCGGCCACCTCCACCGACACACTCGTCCCACTCGCTCCAAGCGTGACCGTAGCGCTTCGCACGCCGGTTCCCGATGTAATCCGTTTCCCATTCGCACTCCACGATATGGCGCTTTCTCCAAGCTCAAGAACGTTTCCGATGACACGGAGAGTAACGATCTCAAATGGCGCCGGGTACGCGGGGTCAACTTCAATAGATAACGGATCGACGGGAGAGAGGAGCGTTTGTCCATGTGCGGCAAGCGGTATCATACATACCGTCATGATAAGCAGTCGAAAACACCACATGCTCGTTGTCATATATTTAATGTTCGGCAGGAGCGCCACCCAGAGGGCTCTGTCCGTCGGGACCTTGTCCCGTTGTTATTGCGGGAGTTTTGTCAGCAAGACCGGGCATTGTCGTAGGTGTCTGATTGACGGTGGACGGCACTTCCAGCTGTTGGGCGGAAGGAGGGGGCGGAGGAGAGACCTCTCCTTGTGTAGGCGCCTTCTGTGTAGCGACTATGGGGCGCATCGGTTCGGGCGGCTCCGGCGCATCGGTTGTGGGCGGCATAGGTGCGCTGGCAGGAACCTCAACTGCCCGGGAGAGTTGAGGCTGGTTATCGAGCCCAAATTCTTCGGTGGCGAGACGTTCTTGCTTTGCTTTTTTAATGGCAAGTATTTGCGATGGGTCGGAGGTAATTATCTGGTCTTCCGTGTAGGAAGCTATAATCTTTATGGCGACATGTTTTAACCCTGCGAAGAATATCCCCTCCCCCACATCAGACTCCAAGAGCAGGTATTTCTCCTCATCTGAAAGTTTGAATGTGTTTTGTACGAGATCTACCGATGTTGGCGATTGCCGCAATAGTATCTGAATAGACGAGTTCGTTATCATAGGGATTCCATAGGGAGAGTTCAAGAAGTCAGACACGTCTTGCGTTATGGTAGAAATGCCAAGATAGTATTTACGTCCGCGTTTTGCGATTGAAAATAGAAATGATGCAGTGTCTTCCGAGCGCATCATCCACCATGCCTCGTCTATGACCAAGAGGCGCTTGCGTAGCTCTTTCCGCACGGTATTCCAAATGTGGTGCGTGATGATGTACATGGCTACGGGTTTCAGGTCGTCTTCCATGTCGCGCACTGAAAAAACTACCAATCTTTTATTCATGTCTACATTCGTCGGGCGATTCATAAAGCCGGACCACGTTCCCTTGGTGTACTTTGAAAGGCGCTGTACCAAGGACTCCGAACCCTCCATGCCGGAGAGCACGAGCTCAAAGTCGGAAAGGAGCGGCGGCTCTATGGCCGCGAAGTTCGCGTCCGCGCTGATGTCCTTGAGCGCATACGTTTCTGTGATTGCCTTATCAATGACCGCGTCTTCTTCCGGCGTGAGGCCTCCTAGCATGATGCGGAAGAGTCCGACGAGCGTAATAATGTTGTTGCGTAGGACGTCTGAAGGATTCTCATCCTCACGCGGAATGGGCAGGTCAAATGGATTGATATGGTGTTCCGAAGAAAGAGAAATGTTGAAGTAGCGTCCGCCCACCGTCTCTGCCAAATATTCGTATTCGCGCTCCGGGTCTATGACGATTACTTCAGTGTCAAACATGAGCGAGCGGAGAATTTCTAGTTTGGTGGCGTATGATTTTCCGGCGCCGGATTTTGCGAAAGTGACCGAGTTATAATTCTCCAAACTAAATCTATCAAAAAGAATGAGCGACGAATTGTGGCGGTTGATGCCAAACAGGATTCCCCTATTCGAGGTTAGGTCGAATGAAATGAACGGGAACACAGAGGAAAGCGGAGCCGAATTTAGCTTCGTGTGCACTTCAAGCTCGTCGGACGCTATCGGAATGGTGCTCCTGAATCCTTGCTCTTGTTGAAAAAGCGCCGGACGGATGTACACGAGGCGCGACTCAAGGACGGATCGTATTTCTGATTCCACCTTGTCTATTTCCTCACGCGTTGCGCCGTATATCGTGAGATAGAGCCCGACTTCAAAGATGCGTTCTTGCGCCTGCTGAAGCGAGTCGCGCAATTGCTCAAGGTCGGCGTAGGCAGTGTCTAGTTGGGGGTTGCGCACCATTCCCTTCTCTTCTCGCGCCGCTATTTGGCTTTGCACCTCAGCCACCTTTTTTTGGAATTTTCGCAGTACCTCCGTCGTGTCCATGGGATGTATAAAAATGGAAATATCCAAAACCTTGTCCATGTTGATGATGGGAGAAAACCATCCCGTAGTGAGAAAGCGCGGATACGATATAACAAAAAACGTACGAGCAATCTTTTCTCCGAGGTCAAGCTCGCGCGGGCTGACGCGGAGCGCATGTGGCGCGATGACATCTTGGAGGTCAAGGACACCAGTGCGGTAGATTTCTTCCGGCAACACGGGTAAAACCTGTGCCACAGGCAATTTCTTTTTTCCGAACGGAAGAAAGTCCAATAAAGCCATAGTTTAAATCGTAGTTGCTACGTCCCTTGATTTACTAAAGACACCGGCTTTCCCTCTTCGCCGGGGTTAAAGAGTTTATACAGGAGCTCTATTGCTTCTTCTGTTCCAAGTTGTACGGTGCGCACGCCGGTTCTGACGAGCCCCTGTTGGACTATCCCGATGCGCTGTTCAAGTTGTGAGACCTGTTCTTCAAACGTGCGGCTTTTCTCTTCCTCACTCGCTGCTTTTTGGAATGGAAGCATGTTTGCCACACCACGGCGTGTGACGATAGGCGCTGGCGCATAGGGTACGACCACGAAGAAATTCTTTGTCATAACGTTAGCGGCCTCGGTAAAACTTTTTATGAATTCTATATATTCTCGTATCTGTATGCGCATGAGATCGTCCAACTGACTCTTATATGCCTCCTCGAGTGTTGCGATGTACGGACGAATGTCCAACATGCGCGATTGCACGAAGATTTGGACGGAAAAATCCAGAGAGTTCAAGAAATTCTGGAATTGCAGAATGAACGCGGTCTGTTCGTCTTCCGACTTTAGGGCAAAATTGAGTGATGAGGCAAGGAGTATTGCGCGCATGCTTCCGTCCTTTAAAATCATCACGCCGTCGCGCACTTCGCGCACAGGAACGAAATCCTGTGTTGATTTGTTGCGTACTCTAAGATTTGAGAGCGTGTTCATAACCAGTCAGTGAATCAATAAAAAAGCACAAAACACAGGAACCAGAACACAAATAAAGCACAGGAACCAAAACACAAACCACAAACAAAATTCACACTCCTCCCAACGTACTCGTTTGTATTCTGTGCTTTTTTCATGTTTGTGTTTTATTTGTGCTTTGTGCAATTTGTGCTCTGTGATTTTTACCGGTAACTGTTACTATCTACTATAAATTCATATCCGTGCTTCCCGGGCGGTTCGGACAGGCGCAACGACGTTGTCGCGTGCGTCGCGCATTGCGTATGTCTCCCGGTCTTCAGACGACGCGGTGCCCGACTGTATGCGCTCTTGAATATCTAATGCCCACGCAAGGTCGTGCAGTTTGCTACCCGAGAGGTGTGGTATGTAGGAAGGGGGTTTGGCGGCCCCAATTTCTTTTTTTTGTATTTCGGCACGCTTGTGCTCCTTATTCCACAGGTATAGTTTTGAACGTAAGAAGTAAAAGAGCCCGTGCTCCAGTGCGACGATAAAGGGTCTCCCGTTGAATTGTAAAAACGCGAGCGCCACCGCAAGAGTGCCTACCGCAAGTATGAAAGGTGCGGCAATGTAAAGAGGCAGTATGCGCCAGAAGAGGTAACAACACCCAGCGCCTCCTATGACATATATGAATTGCTTGAACGTGAGGGGGCCGAATATCTTGTCCTCTACCTCAATAAATTGTGGAACTTGGAATTGCATTAGATTTTCTTAGATTTAATTATCGAGCGTAGCGAGATTAGTAAATCTTAGACCCCGTGAAATCCTCGCCAAAGGCGAGGAGCCGCGAAGCGGCATTTTACCGGGGTTAAGTGCAACTAATTTACTGACGCTCATAAGTTTTACTAAACCTTATGCCCAGCACCATTATTCCCGACCGAATATTGTGCGGTGCGCGTGCGCGTATAGCGCATCCCCTGCTGGGCGAAGCGCATTGCCGCTCGCTTGGCTCATATGTCCCATTGTACACCGTTTGGAAACGGAATAATGGTGCTTGGGCTGGATAACCCGCACACTTACTTGCGTCTAGTTTTGCGGTAGATGGTGAGATGCAATGACAAAGCCGTGTTTCCTGTACATACGGAGCGACGAGTATAATTCGTGGGGCAAAACAGGAGCAAGACGCAAGTAAGTGTGCGGGATAACCCAGCACCAGACTTTGGCTTAGTCGGTATCAATGATAGTGTCTTCAGGTTTGCACGGTGAATAGCGTCCAGAATTACAATAGTACTCTGGCGCGTCCCGACAGAGGAAAGCCAAAGTTGGTTCATGGGCAGGCCCGCACACCCACTGTCTGCATTGTTTTTTCCAGTTTCCAGCTTCAAGCGTCCAGCATCTAGAGTGGCGGCTCTCTATACGGGTCGCCCTCGGTGTCTTTGCGCGCGCTACTCAATTCGTGCGGTTTATACGATGGAGATACGGGCGCGCGCTCCGCTTTGGCGGTTGAGGGCACTTTGGGTGGTGTGGCAGGAACTATTGGAGCGACGGGCGACGGTGCTGGTTTTGCGGCAATTTTTCCATTCCTGTCTTCCGCCCTAAGAATGCTTTCGCGTGCTCTTTCAACACCACTCCTCTCTTCCTCTTTCGCTTGCGGATGTTCCAGTTCCCGCTCCAGTCCTTCGCGTATAGGCTCAAATATCATTGTGGTAATGTCATTTGTAAGCGCGAGCGCAGAGTCAGCGGGTACGCCGATGTCGTCGGTGATACGTTTCTGGAGCTCCTCTGCGTGATATACGCCGAAAAGCGTGAGCATCACGAGATTTTCAAGCGCTTGCCACTGGTCCAGATGTAATCGATGCTCTTTTGAGAGCTCGCGCAAACGTTTCTCCGGGTTGCCGGAAAGTATCGCGTTTTGCACCGCTTTCGGGAGCTTTGTGAAACGCTCTTGTATCAACGTTTTGAAATCTTTTTCTTCGGTCATACCCCGTCAGTGACTAGTGCAAATTAAAAAGTAAAAATGAAAAGTTAGAAATTACATCCCCGTCGAGAGCACTCTTGGGCCTGACTTTTAATTTTTCATTGCATGCCCCGTACCAAAATCTGCGAACGTGGTTTGAGCGCATAAAGAGGAACGGTGAGATTTTTGGTGCGGGGTCGTTTTTCATTTTTCACTTTTAGTTTTTAACTTAATGCAGCGGAACACAGTCGCGTGCTTACTACGGTCCACCCGGCGAGCGTGGCGCAGATGGCTTTGACGAATCCATGTGTCCCCGCACCATGTCCGAGATCCTGCCCAAGTCTTTCTTTTCCTTGCGCGTTGTAACGGCTGCCCTGGATTGGTATGCGAGTGAGTCGTTTTTTTCGGTGAGCGGTATCCCCATTTTCTCACGGAGCACATTAGTGAATCTCCCGCGCGCGCTTTCAAATGCGGCCTCTTGTGCATCTAGAAACTTTTCTGGAAGCAGACCTTTGTCTTTGGCAATCTCATCCACCCGGTCAAGGATGGCTCTTTGCAAGTCCGTGTCTCGCTTAATGGATTTTTGCGCTTGAGAGATACGGCTCTTTACTTGTTCCAGGTTCGAGTTGTCCCTGTCGTGTTCTTCTCTACGCCTATCAACCTCTTGTCTCGCCACGCTTGTATCTCTTACTCCACCGGATATCAAATCCTCCAAGTGCTGTTCTGATTCACGAAGGATCTTTTGACTCTTTGCCGCGCTGTTCGTATGCTCTATGCTTGCGTTCATTGCCTGCGCCAATTCATTCTGTGACGCGATCAATCTGTCCATCGCATCTTTGTTCTGCCCCGCGAGTTGTGTGTTTCCAGCAAAAACATCTTCACGGACTTTGTCTATAAACTTTTCCTGCTCTTCTTTTGACATTGCGACGCGCTCCCCCTCGCGCGCGTAACGCTCCGTGGCCCGCTTTTCTGCCCCCGCATATCCTTTCGTGTCCTCCCCCGTGAACGTCCCCGATTTTTTGAATTGTGCGACTTTTTGTATTTCACGTCCGAGCATGGAGTGTGTCGCATTGAAGTCGCGTGTCGCGATTTTTTTGGCCGCCTTCTCGCTGGTGTCGTACATTGCTTGCTGAAGGCGATTTGTCGCATACGGGCGCCATCCACCCATGGCTTTGGGAGAAAGAGGTTTGCCATCTTTGTCTAGACCCGCTCTCCGTATGTCGGTACCACGCATCTGCGCCCACGCGCCCGCCCCGCTTGCTGCCAAGCCCAACGTTCTTCTTCCCGCGAATGCGGCTATTCTGCCGCCGAGGCCTAAGGCAAGAGCTGGCGCAAGCGCCGCCATGCTGAAGCCACCTATGTTTTTTGCGAACATAGAGGCGAGCTTGACGGATACATATAAAAATCCGATAACAAACAGAAACATGATGATGGCGAGCCACCCGTTTTGGTTTCCCGGATTTTGGATGAACTCGATAAGGTTCGCGGACCCCTGTGGCGCACGCAGGAGAACGAGTGATGCCCACAAAAATATCATTAAGAGCGGTCCAAAGAGTGCCGCTTTTATGAGCATTTCCCACCACCCCTTCCAGCCGTACTGCGAATCGCCGAATTGCGGAATGAGATACGAGGCGAACGCGAGAGAAGACGTTATGGTGACGAATATCAAAAGGATTGCGCGTGACACCATAAGGAAACTGGCGTAAAGAAAGATGAGAGCAGAAACAAGCAAAAACGTACTGACGGCAACCGCGTATACAATAATGATGGCGGCACTATCGTTTTTGGTGCCAATTCTGTACAAAACGCCTGCCGTATCAAACAAACCCGGGACCCCCGCGCGCCCCATGAATGCCCCTGCAATGCCGGAAGTTGACTGTGCTGCGGCGACAATCCCCTGTTCGCTCGTGGTAGGAGCGCCCTGACCCGCCGTGCCAGCCACGGCGGAGATTGATTCCTTGTAGAATATGCCCGCAACGAGGTTGGAGCTGTCAATAATGATGCGTGTGAAAAGCAAACTGAAGTTAATCAGTACGGCAACGATAAGTACGCGCGCTATCATTGCTTTGTCGCCGTAGCGCGTTATGCCGAGAATTATAGAGATTGCGATAAATACGAACATGCCGATGATGAGGATGTTTGCAATGTCGCGGAATGCTTCCCACACAAGATTAATGCCATCGGCGATACCGAGTTTTTGAAGGACAAGCGATAGGTCTACGACGGTCCATTGTATGAGTGCATCAAACACGGCTCCGGCGATGACCGCGAGCATACTGGAGAGCGATATGAGCAAAAAACCCAGGAATGTGAATATTAGTTGTAAAGCCCACTGTATCGTCCACCGATACACGGTCCCACCGATTTGTGACAACAGAGAGCCGTCTGCCGCCTCTGCTGCATACGCGAGAATCGGAATGCAAAGTAAAACGAGCGTGGTTGCACAGAGTGTCGCGTATAAATATGGGCGTATGCGTTCCGACATAGTACTTATTGCGTTTTCCAACGGTCTATCCACATATCAAGCACGGACTGATTGTTCACATTACACCAGCCAATAGTAGGGTCGGTGGAATCGGCCCACGCGACTATCGTATCTTCTACGAGCGACTTAACCGCACTATTCACATCCTCAAGTTGTTTTTGTGCCGCCACGAGGTCGTACTGATTATGGAGAAGTTTTTGCGCGACAAGCGAATCCAACTGTTCAAGCGCGAGACGCTGATTGGTAACCGACGATGTGTTCGTCACTCCCGCGATAAGCTGGTTTATCAATTGCACCGCTTTTTCCGATGCTTGTACGTCGTTCGCTACTTGGACCGCGACGGGCGACACTTGCGCGTCAATGACCGCTTGCGATTCGGCGGTTGATGTTGCGACGTTCAGTGTCCCGCCTCCTACCGTTTGACACTTCCCCCCCGACACGGGCGTCGCACACACTCTGTCTATGATTAAGTTCCAGCACTGCCGCTCCGCAGAACGCAGTTGGTTGACGAGGGAAGTGAGTGTTTGCGCGATTTTACGTTTGGCTTCCCAAAACGCAGTCTCTATCTGACGCGCGGCGTTCAAAATACCTATAGCCACATTTGCCACGGCGTTGCGCAACCCCTGCCCGGACTCTGCAGCCATTCTATCGAGGTACGACGGCTGCCCGCCGAGCGACTGCGTGAGCCCGTAAAGACCGCGTGTGTCGGTGGACGCCTGCGTGGAGAGGCCGGAGAAAAGCGCACTCACGATTTGGTCTATCTCGGTCGCGCTTTCCAACTGTTTGCGGCCGCTGTCCAGTGTTACCCAGAGCGACCGGGCGATGAGCATGCTCGGCGTCACGATATTTGCTGTAAATGGATTATCAAGGTCGTCTTTCTGCGCGTAAAAGCCGTCGCCCCAGTCCCATTCTTGTCGCACGTTTTGTTCCAGTTGGGTTAGTTGCATCTCTACATTTTCTCGCGCGAGTATGAATGCGCCTAGCTCGTGGTTCGCGGGATTGAGCCCGTATTCCATGAGGCCGGAAAGTCCGCCGCACTTGGTCATGTCACCGTCCAAGAATGCTCGCCGATCCGCGTCAGAGCAGGTAATGGTGCACGCGAACGCACTGTTTGTTTTTTGGGTTGTCATATAGTAATTGCGTGCGATGGCGGGCCGCACCTTGTCTTTAAATGTAGAGCATAATGGCGACAAGTATTCTTCACTCTTGAGAAGTTGCACAAATCCCTTACTTTCTTCTTCCAGTAATTCGTATCGAATATTTTGTACATACTGTGGATTGCCGCCACGCCCTGATACCGCATCGGTAATTCGCTTTTTCGCTAATCCCGACGTGAGGCTCTCTACTTGTCTTTTGATAACGCCGTCCAATACGCATTCTTTATAAATGAGGTAGCCGGTGTTAAGGGTTACGGCCGCATCGTTGACGGGTACATAGATGCTCCCGCGCGCGGCAAGCGCGCCCACGCTCATGGAGTACGAGCCCGTCTGGTTACAGCCGAATATTCCTTCTCGCTGAAACTGGTAATCTTCCGTTGCGGGCGTTGGAGGCTGTGTGGCGTCTTGTGCAGACGCGAACGCCGGAGTAGCAAGAAGCGCGAGCATTAGTATGTATACTCTGGAATTCATAGCGGATTTTGATCGCGAGCGAACCGCACAAAACTCGTCGCGAGGGTCAAAGACGGGCTTGACGACGTGCCCAAGGCACGGTGAGAGGCCGTCTGCATGCCCGCAGCAGAGTTTTGTGCGGCGCAGCCGCGAGACGAGACTGTATTGTTTGCTTTTTTCATAGTCCGAGCTGGTCAAAATCCGCTATGAGTTCCTTGTGTTATTCATACTATTCGGTTTTGCGCACGTAGTATGTGGCGAGCGCGTCAAACGAGTAGAAGACCTCACGCTCCACGGCGTTATACGTTTGGAGGAGAACCGCCGAGGCGAACGGGTCGGTGCCGTGGTTTGCCATTCCCTCAAGCACTGCCGCGAACGCGATGAGCGCGTTCACAACACGAGCGTGTTTGTCTCCTGCGTCTTTGGGCACGGTAACTTCTGCGGCGTGTTCAGCCGCGACGCGATATTTCTCTGCTATCGGCATCAAATCTGCAAGGTATGCAGGGTCCTCTGTTTCAATGTAGCGCGCGAACAGGTCAAACTCCGATACGCGATTTTCAAAAAGCGGCATAAGCGCCTCGCGGAGGAGATTGCGATACACGAGAGCGCTCTCGTGGGAAATGTCGGGAGTGAGTGTGAATGACTCCGCACTGTAGCGCTCAAAGTGTGGTGTGTATCGCATGCTTTGTGCCACACTTTTTCCTATGAGATTCCCCTTGTCTTCCGTATATGTTTCAGCTTGTTTCAGCGCTATGTATTGTCCTAAGAGCTGTATGCCGATAACTTCCCCGGCGTACGTAAGGAGTTCGTCGTCTGGGGATGTATATATACGCTCTTTGGTTGTGGTGCTCTCGGTTTCGCCATACGCGGCGAGCAATTTTTTCCAGTCCACATTGTCCGCTTGTTGTTCTCTAGGTGCGGTAAGTAAAAACGAAGGGGTCTCTTCGTGGACTGCGTATTGAAGCGCCTTTCTTGGTCCCTGCAACTCCGCCATTTGCCAGCCGAGTGCCGCAAGAAGAGCGGCGATAGCCACGGCGGCGGTAGTTGTAATGGATCCACGTCTCGTTAGAGGCGGTGTCTTTAACGGGGCACGTTTACGAACGTGTAATTCTCCCATTCTTCTATGGTATCACGCCCAAATTACGCGGCGGTGCTCAAAACGCGGTTGCTGGTGAAAACGTGAACACACTCCCCGGCTCGTGGGAGGAGAAGGATATTTCTGCCACGGAAAAAAATGTGGCGAGCGTTACTACGGCGGTGACGAGTGAATCGGCGGCGGCGTTGGATTCATTAATATGGTCAAGGAGTTCGCTATCATTTTGCGCTCCGGTAATCGCACCCAATTTACTTCCCGCGTCTTTATACCGCTCTGCGATAAGAGCGTGCATGCCCGAAAGGCTCTCTGGAACAAATACCATTGCGAGCATCTCTTCTCCGACATGTGCTATTGAAAGTCCAAGGCGGCGCACCTCCTCCTCCTTCGTGGTATTTTCGCGGTCTGCGTAAAAGTCTTTTAAAATAGAAACTGCGCGCGTGCCGTACGAGGCTTCGTATGCATGTATGTAGGACCCAACCTCGTTGCCGTATTCATAGAGCACGTGTTCCTCGTCGCTTCGATCCGGCGGTTCAGAAACGGCGCGAAGCCCCTGCGGAACAAGCGAGTATATTTCGTCAAGAAAAGAGGTGTCTTCTGTGGCAAGAACTGGGTACGAAGACGGGCGTACGGAAGATAGAAGGAGCGTGTATACATCGAGCACATCTTTCTCAGGCTTATTCTCATCTGGAGCAGACAGAGCCGGAAGCGGCGGACTGTATTGAAACGGCGAGAGTTGTACAAACGAATCGGAAATGTCACGCTTAGGCGCAGATAGGGCGGGTACATATATGCCACTCGTTCCTCCCCATGTGGTCGCATACGGGGGGGGATTATGTGCGGTGCGCGAAGATACTATGAGGAGCCCGACTAGGACGAGCGCCGCCACGCCACCTATGATTGGAAGGAGTGAATGGTTCTGAAGCCACATGAGAGTAGTATAACGCAAAATCCAAGTCGCAGGAATCAAACGACTGCTAAAATTCCAAGTACCAAACGAACATTAAAATTCCAAGCACCAAATTACAAACAATGTCTAAATTCCAATTACCAAATACCAAACACGACATGCCCGTTTTGAATTTGTTATTTCGGTGTTTTGAATTTGTTTGGAATTTGGGATTTGTAATTTGGATTTCATGATGTGTACGCTAGTGGTATACTAGAATCATATGACGCGCACTATTTCAGGTATCATATTTTGCGCGTGTCTATTCACGCTGTCGGCTCCCCTGTTTGTTCACGCGTTTCCCTTCGGTGGACAGATTTCGCTCATTAGACCATGCTACAACAACGCCATTTTTGTGCGCGTCGGACCGCCACGTGGTGGCGATTTCATCTGGACGCCTTCCACTAAAACGTACTTATTTAGTCCGCCGCGCCGCGCCGGCCAATGGCTTTTGGGGCTCACGGGCGTACCCTACCAGTGCATAGTAACACTTCAGCCGCTTGACACCTGGCCAGGCATTCACATAATGATGATGGGGAGCAGTCGCTGATGCGGAATGGTTGACCATTCTGCATAGACGACTGCTCGGCCGGAGCGATGCCGAGCCAGCAGGCGAGGCCGCGAGGCGTGGTCACGACCGAGTCCGAGCGACGGCGAGGACTAGAGCTGTGACGCAGTCGCTGATGCGGAATGGTTGACCATTCTGCATAGACGACTGCTCGGCCGGAGCGATGCCGAGCCAGTAGGCGAGAAGCGAGCGAAGCGTAGCTTCGCAAGGCCGGAGGCGCGTCGGCGCCGAGGCGGGATCGCGCAATTCGCCAGCAGGCGAATATGCGTGACAGACCGCGAGGCGGGTGAGGCGTGCCGGGGGCACGCCGCAAGACCTTCTGAGGTATTTTGGAGCACGTAGTGCGAACAAAATATCCAGAAGGTATACTGATCCTGTAAGGATCGACGGGCTCCGAGCGGAAGCGAGGAGAACCGGTGGTCGAGCTGATAAAAATTAAAAAGGAAAAAGTAAAAACGACAATTAAAAGTTAAAAATTATCCAAATTGTAACGACAGCGGACGTTTTACATTTTAAACTGCAATTTTTACTTTTTCATTCTTAATTTTTAATTTAAAATATGCACACCTACGAACCAAAAAGCTTCTCCCTACCAGCCCTTGATGGAATTTCGGAAAAACAAATCGACGCGCATCTCGGTCTCTACCAAGGATACGTAAAACACATTAATCTTTTGCGTGAGCAGATTGCGGATTTAACGAATGAGGACGCTGAAAAGTACGCGTTCGCGATTGAATCCACACGTCGCCGCATGGGTTTTGAGTTTAATGGCATGCGCATGCACGAATTTTATTTTCCACAGTGGGAAGGTGGTTCGACTTCGCAGACCACAGGAGGCGCGCTTGAGAAAGTACTCGTGGAGAAATATGGTTCGTGGGACGGTTTCTTGACGCACTTCAAAAAAGTCGGGATGTCGCGCGGGAGCGGTTGGGCAACTCTCTGTTGGGACAAGAAAGGAAAGACGCCGCACGTGTGGTGGACGGTTGACCACGAGCTAGGCATGCTC
Source organism: Candidatus Kaiserbacteria bacterium RIFCSPLOWO2_01_FULL_50_24 (assembly GCA_001783335.1). Taxonomy (GTDB): domain Bacteria; phylum Patescibacteriota; class Minisyncoccia; order Phycocordibacterales; family UBA2100; genus UBA10103. The sequence goes on from MFLU01000002.1 coordinate 54,893, forward strand.
GCCGACGTTCGGATCCTTCTCGCGATGGATATGTGGGAGCATGCCTACATGGTGGATTATCTGCCGGTGGAAAAAATGAAGCACATTGAAGCATTTCTTAAAAATTTGAACTGGGGTGTGGTGGAAGCGCGATTTGAGAGCGCCCTGTCGTGATTTTCAGCGAGTTCGTACAAACACGGACAAATTGACCAAGGGGGTTTGTTCGTGCAGAATTACAGTAGACGAAGCGTGCTCATGGGAGGCGCGTATGACCCGCGAAACGAGCGTGGCCGAGAAAAGTAAAGAAGAGGAAGACAGAGAGGAGATCTTGTATGTGCTCGGGGCATATGCAATGGGTATTGAACCACGAGACATATGTGCGTCTGCGCGTCTTGAAACACTCGCGAATGCGGTTGGTTTGTTTATAGATCGCGGATACATAGAGGACGTTGGGGAAACGGTAAACGACATCTGTGAAAAAGCGAATGAATGCGGTCTCGGAAAGACGGCGTGGCTGGAAAAACTCAAGAAAAAGGCCGGCATCCCTACGGGCGACCCCGATGTGCAGGAGCGTGATGACGGGGGCGAATATGGGGACGAGGACGATGATGTAGACGAGACTGAAGATAAGTAATCCTACTGCGGCGGAGAACACATGCTCCGCCGCGATTTCATTTTGCGCTGGACCCTGAATTTTTGCGGCGCACATACCATAAGAGCGCCGCGTAGGCGGCCACGACCCACACGAAGTTGAATGTACCGAGCGGAATACTCGCAAGCGGCAGATGAGCCAAAAAATCGGCTACTCCCACAAAGTATGAAAGAAGCAGGTGTGCCGGCAGTGCGACAGTGGGCGCGAGCCACTCGACTGCGCCGAGGGCAGGCAGGCCAAACACGAGTCCTGCGATGGAAGCGAGTATGGAGAAAAACATTGCGGCGGGTAGTGCCGCTAGGACAAGCATGTTGGCAGGGAGTGAAAAGAGCGAGAACGCGCCACTCTGATAGAGAAGAAGCGGGAGCACGGCTGTTTGTGTTGCAATCGTTGTAGCCGCGATTTCTTGTATTCTGGGCCAGCGTGCCAAGCGCGCGCAGAAAGGCAGAATGTTTGGCGTTAACATAACGATGCCCCACGTGGCGGCTATGGACAACTGAAACCCAGGATCAAAAGCGAGGACGTATGGGTTCCACAGAATCATGCCGAATGCAACGAATGCTAGCGCGCGAATGGTAAGGTAGGTACGTTTTGTGGCGCGCCCAGCCATACCGATAATTGCCATTGCCGCGGCACGCACCGAAGGCGCCGCGGCACCCGTCATGATGACAAATGAGATTGCCACCATGCCGCCGACACCGAAGCGAACGCTCTGCGGCGCCCACGCGAACATTTTGGAAAGTGCGTTAATAACAACCATAATGTTGTAGCCGGACAAGACCACAATGTGAATGAGTGCTGTCGTGCGAAACATGTCTGAAAGTTCTCCGCCGAGCGCGCGTTTATCCCCCACCGTGATGCCTCCCGCAAGCGCGGCGGACGGCTCGGGAAGCGCGCGCTGAAGTCCTTCCAGATATTTTTGTTTTATCCAGAGAACGTTTTTTACAAATAAATTTCCCTCGTTCTCGCCGATTTTTTCTGCTAGTGCGAACGAGAGCGTGTACAGTATGCCGTCTTTTTTTAGGAACGCCGGATAGTTGAACGCGCGGCCCGTGTCCGTTTCGAAACGCTCCGGAAGAGTTAGTGTGCCGGTGACACTAACTTTGTCGCCGTACACAATGGTGCTATAGAGGGGGACTACCGCAAGCACTCCAAGCGACTCTGTAGCACCATGTACCTCTGTTTGTATGTGAATGCGCGTGCTATTCTCTCGCACGTCCGGTTCTCTAACCGCGACACCCTCTAGGGTTACTTCTTGACCAAGTCGCTGGTCTAATGCCGCATCTCGCGGAGAGTCCGCGAGATGCATGCGAGCGATTCCAGCGGCGCTGGCCAGAAAAAATACGGCACACAACGCCGCACTTGTTCTCGTCTTGGCATCAAGCGCGGCAAACACACCAATCGCGCCAGCGATCAACAACACCCCGCCTGTCGCGGCCCATCCGAGTGAAACAAATGACGCAAGAAAAACACCGGCCGCGAAGCCGACGACTGTCGCCCAAAAAATACGCACGCCCATTGGCGGGAATAATAGATTATGCGCGCGGCTTATCCAAGCTCGCGAGACCGAGCACTTTGAATATAAGGTATACCGCGAGCGCAAGAACAAAAAAATCAACGACTGCTCCTATGAATTTTCCTATCGCGATAGTGCCCAAGTGAACATCCGCAAGTCGCTGGGTGCCGCCGAAAAGATAGACGAGGGTCGGATTAATGATGTCGGCAGAAAATGACGTGGTAACGCGTGAGACCGCGCCACCCAAAACAAAGCCGATCGCGAGCCCCATGACGCCGCGTTCTCGGATGAAATCTATAAAACCAAGTATCTGTTGCATAACTCCCCATTATCCACTCTATTCCACTTTTGTCTATTTCCACTAACGCAAGTTCTTGCGTTAGTGGAATACGCGGTTTAAACCACATTTGCACACACTACACATTTGGTCCGGTCGGCCCAAATGTGTAGTGTGTAAAACAAGTCTCCCGAGTGTCTTTTAGAGCATGTCTATTGCCTCGTTGACGAGCGCGTCCGCCTCCGCATTCTTTTCGCGCGGTATGTGCACAAAGCGATGATTTGGAAAGTGCGCCACCAAAAGATTATGCACTTTCATATACTGCGGCCAAAGCGTTTCTTCTTTCACTTGATACTCGTTGTTCATCTGGCGAACGATGAGTTCGCTGTCCATTCGTATCTCTATTTCCTTTCCTTTTAACCCGCGTTTTTTTGCTTCCTCAAGTCCGAGTATCACTGCCCCATACTCCGCCCAATTATTCGTACGATTATCCCCAAGAAATTTCTTGTGCTCGAACAATCTTTTATTCCCTTCGTACGCAACGATACCTGCACCGGCTGGGCCTGGATTCCCACGTGCTCCACCGTCGGTGTATAGAATAATCGACATGCCTATGTTGATGTCGGGACCACTTCACTCGCTCGGTGTTCCAGTGTTCGGTATACGTGCACAAATGCGAGTGCTGAAACTGGCAGGGTAACGAGGAGTCCGACAAAGAGCGCGAGTGCTCCGGCGACATTCAGAAGCCCGAGAACAACAACCACTCCTAGAAGTGTCCACCTATACCCTTTTGTGATGCGTATACTTTCTTTTAGCGCACCAATAGGGCCAAGTGCACGATCTACAACGATGTACGGTGCAAACGCGAACATGAGTGTGAGAATGATGCCTGGGACGACAAGAAGAATAAGTCCGAAAAGGACCGCGATACCAATTAAAATTTTTGCCGCAAGATAGTACCAGAACGGCATGGGCGAAAAAAGCCCGGAGAGTTTTATTGACCCAACGTTCTCGTGTGCCTTAAGCGCAAGATTGACGAGCGCGATTTCTATTATTGTGCCGATTGCTATGGATGCAAGTATGACGGCAATATTGAGCGCGGCCGGTACCTCTCTAGACTCTGCCCCGTCTGTCGCGAGTGAAATGATTCCGATAATAGAGAAGTATGCAGCATATACGCCGACAAAAAACCATAGCCTTTTCTTGAACGTTTTCCAGCCGAAGCGCACACACTCCTTTATCGACAGTTGTTGCATGAGTACATTGTATTACTGGAATGCGCCGAGAACACCCTGTGCTTGTGTACAGGGCGTTCTCGGCGCAATCGTGATTTGTGCGGCCGGTGGCCGCTCCTATTGGAGACAAAAACGCCATGGTTCGGCTCGCCTCCTCTGTGGGGATGGGGCGAGCCGACGTTTTTACGCGAGTAAAAGGTCGGTAACGCGAAGCGCAAGTGCGTTCGCTCCACGATACGAATCACGCTCAAGTGTTGCGAGCGCGACAACAGAACGTCCCGGAGTTGGCGGCGCAGAGAAACTCTCCGGTGAAGTGAAAAATTGAAAACAGCGCACCGTGTGCCCCGACGTTTTGCATTCTAACGACACTTCAATATGTTCTTTCGCTTTTCCGAATCGGCGCATTGCCGATACAGAGCCGCCGGAGATCCGCAGAATGGGTTTGGGATTTCCCATGCCGAACGGCGCAAGACGCGAGAGTTCTTGAAGGAGGTTCCACGAACAGTTGGGTAACGAAATTGCTGTATCCCACGCGGCTTTTTCTTCCGGTGCGTTTTGCCGAACGCCGGAGGCGGCACGCGCGAGTGTTTCGTGTAGGGTGTGAATATGTTCTGCGGAAACGGAAAAACCACCGGATGCTTTATGTCCGCCGTATTCCAGAAGCGCATCGTGCGCGTTTGCAAAAAGTTCTGTGACGGATATGGAGCCGTCGGAGCGACATGAGCCCTTTATGGTACCGTTCGCGTCGCGCCCCCACAAACATACAACACCCGTGCGCTCCCCTAGCACGGAATTTGCCGCGAGCCCCAATAGTGCGGGTTTCCATTCGGTGTTACCGACAACAACAATACGTTCTTCTTTCGTAAAGCGGGCGCGTACTTTTCGTTTTGCTTCGCGCACCACGGCCCCCACGACGCCTTTTCTGGATGTGTTCAGGCGTTCAAGTTTCTGCGCAATACGTTCGGCCTCATCGGGACTTTGCGTGGTGAGGAGGCGTAGCGCGAGCTCCGGCTCGTCCATGCGCGACGCGGCGTTAATACGCGGGGCGATTGAAAAACCAATATCATCTTCGGTGAGCTCATTCTGGCGTATGTGCAAGAGGGTGCAGAGCGCGCGAATACCGAGGCGCGGGGATTTGCGGAGTACTTTTAATCCAAAATGTGCAAGCGCGCGATTTTCTCCGACGAGCGGAACCATGTCTGCGACGGTGGCTATAGCGACGAGGTCCAGAAGCCACTTTTCCCACCCTTCTGCCACACTCGCAAACGCAAGTAAGTTGCGTTTGCGTCCCTCTGTAAGAGTGGCACACGCCAACTTCCACGCTACCGCCGTGCCGCAGAGGTCCGGAAACGGGTACACGCCAAGCTTCGGATTGAGAAACGCGGCGGCGTCCGGTATTACACCCGTAATTTCGTGGTGGTCGGCAATGATAACGTCTATTCCTTTTTCTTTTGCAAAACGCACCGTGTCAGCCGCTCCACCTCCGACATCTATGGTAATGATGAGCGACACGCCGTCCGCCGCGAGCTTTTCCACTGCTCCTTTATGGAATCCGTATCCCTCTCGGTCGCGATGCGGAATGTACACGATGAAGTTTTCGTACCCGACTTTTTTGAGAAAATCGTGGAAAAGTGCGGCGCCCGGAATGCCGTCGCAGTCAAAGTCGGCGTATATCGCGATACGCTCTCCTCCTTGTATGGCCGCGAGCAGTCGTGAAACCGCTCGCTCCATACCGAGAAACGCTAAGGGATCGTGTGTGTCGCGCTCATAATCTGGATTAAGAAATATCTCAACATCATCCACTTTCGTTATTCCGCGTTTTTCCAAAAGTGTCCGAATGATATCGGTATTGCCTGGCATGGCTTTGCATTATACGCTATGCGATATGTCTTCCAATTGCATATTCTGCAAAATAGTTTCTGGCGAAGCGTCGGGACACACAATATGGGAGGACGAGAAACACCTCGCGTTTCTAAGTATCTTTCCGAATACCGAGGGCGTTTCCGTTGTTATCACCAAAAAACACCATCCAAGCTATGTGGCTGATTTACCGGACGAGATTTCCAACGCTCTACTTTCTGCCGCGAAAAAGGTCGCGAAGAAAATAGACGCCGCGTTTGATGACGTAGACCGCACCGGACTGGTGTTTGAAGGGTTTGGTGTGGACCATATTCACGTAAAGTTATTCCCGCTTCATGGAACAAAAAGCGATACATGGGAACAAAGAAGCAGCGACGTGGACAAATATTTTGAAGTGTACGAGGGTCACATTTCCTCGCACGACTACAAGCGTGCTGACGACGCGGAACTTGCCGCTCTCGCAGAAAAAATCCGTGCTACAAAAACGCAGTGATTTTTGGTGTGTACACTTTTACTCACCATGGTGAGTAAAAGTGTACAGCTCGCTATCGACAAAAAATAACCGCGATGCCGATTTGTTGGCGTCGCGGTCTGTGGGAGTTCAACCCACACAGGGAATCAGCCGAGGGCTTTAATTGCGGGTAGCGTTCTCTTTAACAAATACTCCAACATGGCACCGCCGCCGGTTGAGACGAAGCCGAGGTTTTTGAGCGGCACGCCGGCTTTTTCTATTGCGGCGATGGTGTCCCCCCCGCCGATAATTTTTTCGGCGCCACTCTTGGAGATGAACTCGGCAATTGTTTGTGTTTGCGCATTAAAACCATGCTCAAAAATCCCCGTCGGGCCGTTCCAGAGAATAAACTTTGCTTTTTCAATAAGTGGAGCGAGCTCTGCTACACTCTCTGGTCCGATATCTGCGATTAGGTCGTCCTCAAGGACTGCCCTCGGTTTTTTGGTTAATACCTGCCCGTCTAAGCGCTCCACCACCACATCGTCCGGCGCGAGAAGGCGCGGATGATTTGCCACTTTTTCATCCGGCGCGTGTTCTGAAACGCGCGAGCGTCCCACCGGAAAGCCGCGTGCTTTCAAGACATCGTTTGCGATGGCGCCGACGACGCATACATCGTCGTAACTTTGGAGAAACAACTGTATGACAGGGTCTTTCGTTTCAAATTTTGCGCCGCCGATTATCGCAAGCGACGGCCTCGGCGGTTTCAGCGCTTTCGCAAGGTGTTCTACTTCGTCGCGAAGCAAGAGCCCCGCGTATGATGGAAGTAGCTTGGGAAGGCGCACCATGGATGCGTGCTCGCGGTGCGAGTTTGAGAATGCATCGTTTACATAGAGGTCGCCGAGTTGCGCGAGTTCTCCCGCGAAGAGCCCGTCGTTCGCCACCTCGCGCTCGTCGCGGCGAAGATTTTCAAGGAGGAGGACATCGCCCTCTTTCATTGCCTCTACTGCGGCGCGTGCTTGTGTGCCGGAAATATCCGGCACATATATCACAGGTAGAAATTTTTTAAGCGCGCGCGCAACTGGCGCGTTTGTGTCTTCCGGTTTGCGCCCTATATGTGAGAGAATAACGACGCGCGCGCCCGCGTCTTTCAGAAGTTTCAACGTGGGCAACCCTTTTTCAATACGAAACACTTCCGACACCTCTCCATCTGTAAGCGCAACATCAAATCCCGCGCGCACCAAAACGCGCTTGCCGTGCAATCGCTCGGCCGGCAGCTCGTTAACGTAACGCATTAAAAAGGGCCGTTACTTTTTTAATATTCGTACTCGAGCGGCCGACAAGGAAACCTCCAATGTCGCCCTGTGCGAGCATATCGCGCGCGTTTCCCGCGTCTATCGCGCCGCCGTAAAGAATCATTGGGAACGTGCTGACCTGCGCGGGAGCGTACATCTCAGCGATGCATTTCCGTATGAAAATCACCATTTCCTGCATGTCGTTCGGCTTCATTGCTTCCTCCGCGCCGATGGCCCATACCGGCTCATAAGCAACCAGAGTGCTCGCTATTCTTTTTTGCGGCACGTTCGTGTATGCGGAGTGCAACTGTTCTTTTACGACCCCAAAATATTCTCCGGAATCCGAGCGTTCTTTTTCTCCTATGCAAATGATTGGCACAACGCCGGAAGTGAGCGCTGCCGCAACTTTCTTGCGTACATCATCGTTCATTTCTCCCGCCGCACGCCGCTCCGCGTGCCCGATGATTGCGTACGCCACCCCCGTATCTTTCGCCTGCGCGTATGATATCTCTCCTGTGTGCGCGCCACTTTTTTCAAAATGTGCGTTCTGTACTGCAAACGCGGCATTCCGCCCGCGCCTTCCCTTCGCGAGTGGAGATAAAAATACCGCCGGGGGTGCCACGACTACCCTAACTCCGCGCGCCCCCACTGCCGCTTTCTTTGTTGCTGCGTACAACTTTTTCGCCTCCTTTAACGAAGGCGGATTCATCTTCCAATTCGCTACGATAGTTGTTTTATCAATCATACAGATTCATTTTCTGCCGAAAATGTTCGAGCGAAGCGAGATTACATTTTCGAGCATCCATGCATCATTTTGCAGTTTGCATGGTCTGCAAAATGGTGCTGGGCAATTTGCAACGACAACCACTTTTGACATAAAACGATTGTACCATCTTACTGGTATGCGCCGAGAATGCCCAGCGCTTGTGCGCGGGGATCGACTGGCGGTCCGTTTTTACTTGGTGATTTGTGTCCATGGCAAGGCCTTGCCTTGCCATATACAGACACACTGGCAATTCTGCATCCACCACCCTAAGTGGAGGAGGCGCACCCGCTTGGGAGACTTAATCGTAGCGGAGCCCAGCACCACTTTTTGTACACAAAAAGTGGTGCTGGACGTGAGCGGTCTCCCAAGCAGGTGCGCCGACGGAGCGTTATTTCTCTCTCCACAAAGCAAACCGATAATCCGTTGAAGTGATTGGAGTAAATGGTGGTGGAGAAAATGCGAGCCGTTGGTCGTAGTAGTCGTTGCGTGTTTGGAAACCGTTGCCGTCCGTCCATGAGGTTCCGGTGCGACCGTTTGAAATCACGGTGCCTATAGTTGTGAGCGTATCCCGCTTTGCATATGGGTCATACTGTGATGGGAGCCAACTGGTGCTGTGGTAGTCGCGCCCGTAGTGGCCACTCTGTGCGACGAAGATGCCGTGGATTTCCATAACATCCGGTATGACAAGCGGCAAAAGAACGTTGCGTTCGGCGACGAGTGTGAGTCCGTCGCTCCCATCATACGAAGCATAGTAAATATTGTTGTTCAAGTAGATATCGGGAGCAGTGCTGGAATCGTCCGGCGTTGCGGCGATAAGCGTCACCTTGCCATTGACCGTTCCCTCAACCCACACACGGTCTTCAAAAAACATAAGTGAGCACGCGGGAGGAATTGCGAACGTGCCAAGAAGTGTTTGTCCGGTGATGATGCTGTACTGCGTTTGGTACCCCCACTGACTTGAATAACTTAAGTAGCCATTTGTTCCCGTTACGCGATAAATCGTAACCGTGCCGTCTGCATTAAAAATCACATGATAACCCCGATTATTTACGCTTCCCGTTGCGGGACCATAGTGAATACCTCCTTCGGTTTCCGCACGTGTTTCCAAGTCGGTAAAATTTACACCAATCGCAGAAAAATCGATACTTGGAACCGGGTACGTCCAAAGTGCGGGGTTAGAACCGACCCCGAAAACTCCCGCTTGCGTAGAGGGACATCCGGGACCTGCGTCACACGTCCACGATGCGACGGAGCTCATGACATCGGAATTGTGTACTGCGTCCATGCGCACGCCGCCGTTTGAGTGGTACGGTCCGCGAATAGTGCGTGATGATCCAGCCCACACGTTCGTGTTCACAACGTATGAGTACTCTGCCGCGGAATACTGCATATATCGTGCTGAAAGCGTACGCGGGAATATAGGGTTTGCGTTTGCGCGTCCCTCGGAAACAATATCAACCCACTGTACGGCACCGCACTGCAATTGTGCCGATGCGGTTATCTCGGCGCTGCCAAGTTCCCCGCCCTCGGGGTCGCTCAAGGTGTAGGTGTACGGACTCACCAACCCCGCGCCGCCTTCCATAATTTCCGGATTGTGTGCGAGGAACCATCGGTAATACTCTAGCCCCGCTTCGGCGGCGTTCTGCGCAACTTCTCGGGCGTAAATGGCGCGCCCGTATTTTGCCTGCGTGAGCGCGTAGCTTCCCAGTGCCCCGAGGATGAGGGCGAAGACGCCCATAAAACCGAGAACAAGGAGGACGGTGACACCCCGTGAACTAGAACGTAGATTGTAGATTGTAGATTGTAGAGGACGCATAAGAGTATCTCTTGTTTAATTTTACTACCTTCCACTTTCTACAAACTAGTTTATGGTTGGATTTTATTTCTACGCTCTACGTTCTACGAACTACGTACTAATTTATTTTCCCGCCAAGTTTCTTATCGACGCAGACGACTGAAGCGTGAGTTCGTTCGGAAGCGCTGTCTCGTTAACATTCACAACGAGCGTTACCACAACGAAGCGCACCGCGGTCCAGTTGTCATAGTTTGTTATCTCACTCCCCAGTTCGTCAAAGTAGCGGAACGTAACGATGTCTTGGGCAACATTGCGCACGTTATCGGCGAGCACCGACACCGTTTCTGGTTCAGTATAATCCGGCGGGTTTCCTGTTGCTTTTACGATGCCGCGCATGAGATTCGTTTCGTCAAGATAGTAATGCACGCGCTCAATGAGGGCATCGGTGTCCACATCGGCATAAAATACAAAGTCATTCTCCGCGATGGAGTGAATGGGAAACGCTCCCTGGCTTGAGTACGCGCTTTCTCGTATGACGCGCACGGTTTGTTCCAACCCGCGTTGGGCAGAGGAAACCGCAGTGGCCTGCTCAATCGCATATCTGTTTGTTTTGTAAAAATAAAGGAGTGTTGTAACGATTGCAATCATGGCGGCGGTGAATACCGCTATCCACACAAGTGTTTCTATCAACGTGAGCCCCCGACACCTTTCATAGCATGGCTCTCTGTGTTGCCTCACGAAACTCATTGCAAAAAAACCGCGGTTCATAGTGGGTTTAGGACGACGGAGAGACGCGTCGCGTCGTTCACGTCTATGTTCGTGGAATGTTCCTGAAATCCGGCTTTAGTTATTGTTGTACCGTAGGTACTCTCCGTAAGGCCTCCGAAGTATGATTGCCCGCACGCACTGGTGTTTTTTGTCTCATCGTAACCGGATTTCGTCAGTCGCACCGACGCGTTCGTCAAAAGCGTACCCGCATTGTCGCGCACGTCTATAAGGAGAGAGTGGGCGCTTGCCGATACGATAAAGACTTCTGTTGCTTGCGTGGTACCCGGCGACAAAACTTCCGGTTGCGGCGCGCATGCCTCGTAGAGCGAGTATCCTGTAGTGCTCGCAACGCGAATCGTATACGTATCCCACTCCATGTTTTGAAGTGTAATTCTGCCGTCGCTTCCGGTTATATGCTCCTCGTCGTACTTATATACGGAAGGGTTGTTTCCTATCGCTTTGTTTCCGCGGAGCGTAAACGTTTTATTCGGGGCAGACTCACGGTATGTATAGTTGACCGTCCACTCATCTACGGCAGGAATTCCTGCCGGCGGTTCCGCCATTAAGACCGCATGGACGCGGATACTTGGATACTGTGTGTGGGAAACACTTGAAATATCAACTGGAGAATTGGTAAATCCCACGTCGTTTCCCGGGAGGGCGCTTTCCGGCACAGGGGCGCTTCCATCGCCCATATATATATGGTAGAAGACCTCCGTTTCTCCCGGCTCGGAGTCGTTCCACGAGAGCGTTTTCCAGCCGGTAAGATTCTGCGGAGTGATAGCGATTGATTGCGCGGATGCGGAGGGGGGGTATGGCGCCGAGCCGGCTACACGTATCCGTCCGCCACTCACTTCAGTGTCTTGCATGAGTGCGAGCTTTTCGTCGTTGTTGAATTCATCGGTCCACACCCCGTTCACGTCATATAAGAACATTTCAACGGTTTTTGTTGAGATGTAGTCAATTGCAAATACTGCCGAGGTGGTTTGATCATCCGCAACCGTGAGATGTCGCGGGTCTGGGTTTGGATTTTCTACGGAGACCGGATACGTTTGCGCGCTTGAATAGCCTGGCTTTAACACCGTGATTTGGTAGTCACTCGCCGCGGGAGCGCCGATGAAATTCACCATTCCATCCGCGTTAGTAAATGTGCGGATGCTTATTGCGGGTGCCGTCGTGGTGTTAATGATGTCCACTTGCGCGTTTGATACAGGCGCGGCCGCTTCGTTTACCGCGCCTATAACGAGCGTGCCGCCAGGAACATCGGTTTCAACGCCGTACGGTGACACGCGTCCCACAAGGGCGACGCTACGCGCTCCTTGCCGCGACATCCACTCTGCCTCCACACGCATCGTTTTGTAATCGGCGGTAATTTCGTTTTCATCGTCTTCTCCAAGTCCATCATTGGGGTCGTCTGAATAGAGTACGATAGTGCGGCGTGTGTATGAGATGCTGTTTAAGAAAACCTCCTCCTCTTGCGGCACATTGCCGGCAGGTATGCCTCCGATGACACCTATTTGCGTATACGAAAGAGAGCGCAAGTATTCCATGCGCTCGTTCGCAAGTGCGATGGCACCCGCCCGCGCCTTGTTGTTGGTCACTACGTTTACGGACAGCTGAAACGCCGCCGCGATTCCCAAAAACACGACGAGCATTAATGCGGTTCCTACGAGCGTATCCAGCAACGTCACTCCGCGAGAGTGTCGCAAGGTAAGCCCGTGCAAAAACTTTGGCTTCTGTATTTTTGCCGAGACGCGCAACGCAGTCACAGCAACCGTTCGTTCTTCTACGTGCAATGAGTTATACATACCCGTTTCCTTCGGCAAAGCCAAAGTTTGTTGCTGGGCCGAGAAACACAACGAGCATTAGCGCTGTGCCGACGAGGGTATCAAGGAGGGTGATGCCTCTTGAAGCATCGATTGCGCATCGTCTAAACCACAGCACCATTATTGTCTTTCTAATAACGGTTGATACGCGTTGCTTACAGAGCTTTTTATTTTTGTTGATAGGCGATCTCATTGTCAATAATGGTGCTGGGTTAAGAAAAACAGAACCCATCTCAAATTTAACGCAGCAAAGTTTGCGCGGACATGAAGATGATTTGTGAGTCTGTCTTTTTTGCGAAGTGAGTCATAAAGATTGGGAAAGGTGCTGGGCAAGCTTCTTGTTTTTCTAAATGTTTTCTGACAGAGAGTAAATCGGTGAAATCATGGATATGGCGAAGAAGCCGACGGCGCCGCCGATTGCCACCATTAAAAACGGCTCTATGATTGTTGAGAGGTCTTTTGTTTTTCGGTCTACCTCATTTTCGTAGTATTCGGCGAGACGCCTCAGCATCTCGGTGAGTTGTCCGGTCTCCTCTCCCACTGAAACCATTTCTCCAACAAACGGCGGATAGAGGTGTTCATTTTTAGAAAAGGTCGCAGAGAGGGATTCGCCAGCGCTCACGCGCCTCTCTGCGTCCTCCAGGACATCGCGAAAATACGAATTTTGAACAACTTCGCCCGTTATCTCAAGTGCCGCGAGCACGTTTATTCCGGAAGAGAGGAGAGACGAGAGCGTTCGGCTGGTGCGCGCGGCGTTTACCTCGCGCACGATGGTGCCAATCGCCGGTGTCCCCAAAAGTGCTTTATCAAACAGTCGTCTTCCCACCTTACTTTTTAGTCCTGCGTATATGCCGATAGTCACAACACATAGGAGCACGAGCGCGAGAATCGTGTGTTCCACAAGAAAGTTACTGATTGCGATAACTGCCTGCGTTGAGGCGGGAAGGTCCGCATTCATTTCTTCAAACGTGTTCGCAAGGGTGGGTACCACCTCTACCATCATGAGGGTGCCGATGCCTATAATCGCTGTTATTACTATTGCTGGATAAATCAGCGCGCTCTGCACTTTCTTTTTAAGCGTATGCACGCGCTCCATTTGGTCTGCGATTGTTTTGAGCGCTCCGGGAAGCTCTCCTCCCTCTTCTCCGGCGCGTACCATAGCGATAAAGAGTGACGAGAATACACGCGGAAATTTTTCAAGCGCCGCATGCAGGGATTCGCCACGGCGCACGCTTCCCAAGATCTCGGCAATTGTTGCGGATAGTTTTGGATTTTTTGTCTGCCGCTCCATAACGGCAAGCGCGCGCGCGAGTGAGAGCCCCGCAGAGAGCATGGCACCGAGGTTTCTCGCGAAAAGAATCTTATTTTGCTCCGAAACATTTGAAATTTTGGAGTTCCAATATGCAAACGACAATACATTCCCGTTCCGGTATTCCTCTATGGAAAGTATTTTTCCGCCCTCGCGGCGCACCACCTGATAGAGTTCAAACCTATCTCCCGCCTCCGCGGTGCTACGGTATACTTCGCCGCCTTGCCTCTCGGCGGTGTAGGTGAAACGAGCCATCGTTAAAGTATATCGTGCGCATGTGCGGCAAAGAGGTTATGTCCCCACACGAGCAAAAACACAAAACACCCCAGTACCACAACGCTTCGCGCTGGCTACGGGGCAGGCCCACACACTTACTTTCGGTTTGTTCTGGCAAAGCCAGAACGCGCAAAGCGCAAACCGAAAGTAAGTGTGCGGGCAGGCAGGAACCAAACGAACGCTAAAATTCTAAGCACCAAATGAGCATTAAAATCCAAAGCACCAAGCACCAAGCACCAAATCACAAACAAATCACAATGACCAAAGCACAAAATACAAAACAAAACACGTTTGGTATATTAGAATTTGAAGTTTTGATATTGTTTGGAATTTGGGATTTGTAATTTGGATTTTTTCGGATATTTGTGTTTTGGGATTTTTGAATGTGTGCGTGTCTTTCCTATTCGTTTATCACCCGCAGCACTTCTTCAATGGATGTGATTTCCTGTGCGGCCTTAAAGATACCGTCTTCGGTCATGGTGAGCATGCCTTCGGATTTCGCTTGTTTTTCAACATCATCACTTGTGGCGTTTTTCATAACGAGCTCTTTTATGGTATCGGTGACGGGAAGAACTTCGTAAATTCCCGTGCGGCCACTGTAGCCGGACGGACATTCGGTAGTATCCTTTGGCTTTGCGAACCCAATGTTTTTCCATATGGCATTTCCCGCAACCGCCTTCTCTTCTTTGAGTACGCGCAAAATTGCGCCGACGTCCGTCACTTGATCTAATCTGGCTTGTTCGTCTCGAGTAAGCTCGTGTGGTTCATGCTCGGTACAGAGTTTTCGTACCAAACGTTGACCGATGACGACTCGGAGCGTAGAAACGAGGAGGAACGGCTCTACGCCCATATCAAGAAGGCGCGGAATGGCGCCGGCGGCAGAGTTGGTGTGGAGTGTGGAGAGGACGAGGTGTCCTGTGAGCGCGGCGTTGATTGCGAGCGATGCGGTTTCTTTGTCGCGAATTTCGCCCACCATAACGATGTCTGGGTCCTGGCGGACAAGACTGCGCAAACCGTTTGCGAATGTGAAACCAATGTCTGGCTTCACCTGTGTCTGATTTATGCGCGCCATTTGGTATTCAATCGGGTCTTCAATGGTTGATATGTTCACGTTGGGCGTATTCAGAATGTCCAAGAGGGTGTAAAGCGTTGTCGTCTTTCCGGCGCCGGTTGGTCCTGTGGTAAGTATCATGCCGGTGGTATGGCGCATCGCTTCGTGCATGCGCTCTAACCCCGCGCCGTGGAATCCTATGGACTCCAGCGTGAAGCCGGAGAGGTTTTCTCGCAGTAGTCGGAGTACCACTTTTTCTCCGTAGTATGTTGGAAGGACCGAAACACGGAATGAGACGCGCTCGCCGGCGGATTCTGCGCCGAAACGCCCGTCTTGCGGTAGGCGCTTTTCATCTAGGCGAAGGTTCGCGAGCACTTTCACGCGGGCGACGACTGCCGAGGCCGCGTATTTCGGCAACTCCATCGCATCATGAAGAATTCCATCAATGCGGTAGCGAATGAGAAGCGCGCCTTCAAGCGGCTCTATGTGAATGTCAGATGCTCCTTGCGCGTTCGCGTGTCTAAGGAGCGTATCCACAATACGCACCGCGGGCACGCCTTCTGCAATGTGTTTAAGATTACCCATATCTTGTTCACTTTCTTTTTCAAGCGCTTCGGTTTCGCGCTTTATAACCTCGCCCAGGTCGTCTTTTAGGGACTGTTGGTACTGCTTCAGCGCGTACTTTATGGACGCGGAATCAGTGAGGCGAGGAAGAATTTTCAGGCGCGTTTTCTTTTTTATGAATTCAATGGCTGCGAGGTCGTCGGTATCAAGCATTGCCACTTCAAGCTCATTGTCTTTGTGGTTGTAGGCTATGATGTTGTTTCTTCGTGCGATTGGTTCCGGAATGAGAGAGAGCACCTCGTATTTTATTATGGTGCCAGTTAGCGATACAAACGGAATGCCGAGTATGTATGCGTAGGTGCGGCGGAGCTCGTCTTCGCTCACCGTGCTGTGCGCCGTGAGGATTTCTCCGACAGGACGTTTTTCTTTTTTTGCCTCGCGTTCGGCGGTGTCAAAATCTTTCTGACTCACGAGCCCCGCGTCGGCTAGAAAGGACTTGAGATGGGTGTCACTTACATACATAAAATAGCTTCTAGGTGCCAGCTTCTAGCTTGTAGGGAACATATACATGCACAATGGAGAAATTATAGCACTGCTAGACAATCGCAAGCTGTTTTGTTATAAGAACGTAGGAGAAGCTTGAGAATGAGGAGGGAGAAGATGATAGCAGTTGCAAATAGAACCGTTGCCGCGTTGTTTTTTGTTATCGCATCGGCGTTCATATACATGACGTTCGTGCCGCCAGCGCCTCTGCAGTCATCCGCGTTTTGGTTACCCGGAATGCTTGCCTTAATGTTCGGTATCGCAACCTTCATTGACGGACAGAGGCGACCGAATACGTGGTGGAATATAGAGATACCAACTGTGTTTTGTATCGTTCTAGTCGTATTAGCGGCGGTCTGTTGGTTTGACCCAGAGGGAACGCAACAAACGGCACGCTTATATTTTCAGCCGTGATTTTAGTTCGAAACGTCCCGAAACATTTGGGGCGTTGACCCGCACACTTACTTTGGCATTGCTTTTTATTCTGCCAACCGGATTATGGTTGGCAGAACGTTTTTTGTGAGATAGCACGAAGTCAAACACTGTATATATTGAAAAAGCAGAATTATGCCAAAGTAAGTGTGCGGGTTGACTTTTATACATGTGGGTATATACTACCTTTACAACTGAATAGTTGATATTCAGTCCCGCTTTAGGCGGGACGTTGTATTATAAAATTATCAATCAATGGCGTCCCGACCTATAACTCATACGAATACTATGAATTCATACAAGAAGCACTAAATTCCAAGCACCAAATTACAAACAATATCTAAATTCCAATTACTAAATACCAAACAAGACGTATCCGTTTTGAATTTGTGATTTCGGTGATTTGAATTTGTTTGGGATTTGGAATTTGTGATTTGTTATTTTCCTCATATTGTAGCTTGGCACATGTGTTGACTATTGAAACTTAGTAATTCTTTCTAAAAATCCTATGGCCCTATTTGATCTAAAAAATCTAAATTCTGCGCTCGAAGATCTTCAACAAGAGCGTGGCATTTCTCGCGAGAGCGCGCTTGCGGCGCTTGAAACAGGGCTCGCGGCTGCGTATCGCCGTGAGTATGGCAAGCGCGGACAAATTATTCGCGCAAAAATAAATGCCGAGACTGGCGATGTTGAGTTCCGCCAGGCGAAAATTGTGGTAGACAAGACGCTGGTCCGAATGCCGGAGGAGGAAGACATGGCAGAGGACGAGGCTAAAGCCGCCGAAGGCGGCTCGCCCGACGCTTCGCAAAGCGAAGCGTCCGTGGAGGATCATCGTTCTCGCTTCAATCCGGAACAGCACATTATGATGGAGGATGCGCGGCGTATCACGCGCGATGCCGAGCTTGACCAGGAAATATCGTTTCCGCTTGAAGCCAAGGAGGACTTTGGACGCATTGCAGCGCAGGCGGCGAAACAGGTCATTATGCAAAAGGTTCGCGAAGCGGAACGCGCCTCCATTATTGAGGAGTATGGAGAGCGGGAGGGCGATATTGTGACAGGCCACGTTCAGCGCTTTGAGCGCGGCAATCTTTTCATAGATCTTGGCCGTGCGACGGCAATTCTTCCATACGATGAGCAGATACCGGGAGAGCGCTATCGGCAAGGCGAGCGCGTACGCGCTTTACTTCTCCGTGTAGACGAAGGCGTACGCGGCACGTTTATTCGCCTCTCGCGTTCCCATCCGAAATTTTTAATAAAATTGTTTGAGGTGGAGGTGCCCGAGCTTGCATCCGGCGTCGTCGAAGTGAAAGGCGTTGTGCGCGAGCCCGGAAGCCGTGCGAAAATTGCAGTCTATTCAAACGACCCGCACGTGGATCCGGTAGGCTCGCTTGTTGGCCAGAGGGGGGTGCGCGTGGCGGTGGTTACTTCGGAACTCGGCGGAGAGAAAATTGACATAGTGGAGTGGTCGGAAGAGCCGTCGGAATACGTGAAGGAAGCACTGAAGCCCGCGCAGGTCTTGGGGCTTGAACTTTTTGAAGAAGAAAATCGTGCTGTGGCACAGGTTGCGGAGGATCAGCAGTCGCTCGCAATCGGTCGTGGCGGGCAAAACGTGCGCCTTGCCGCACGACTCACGGGTTGGAAGATAGACATTCGCGGAGTGGCTGGCGAAGAAGTTGCCAAGGTGGACGAGGGTGGAGAAGTTGAAATAACGCAGACAGACGCAGACTCCACGCGGACTGACGCGGACACTGCTGCGGACGAAACAAAAGAAAAAAGTGAAGAGGTCAAGGAAGAAAAGCCGAAAGATGACCTCGAGGGCGAGGAGAAATCCACCTCCGCCTCGCTTCGGCGAGACAAGAAAGAAGAATAAGTATAAAAACGTCGGCTCGTCCAAATCCCTGCGCACAAGTACGGGGCGTTCTCATCTCTTTCAGTCACAACGTTCTAACATTTTGCAAAACGTTTGAATGTAACCTTTTTCGCGCCGTCTATCCCCGGTATGTCGTGGCGGAATATATAATTCACAAACGCAATAAAGTTGCGTTTGTGAAACAAGCAGTCCCTAACCCCAAGATAAGGTGAGAAGCAAGCTGACACCGTTATCTCTTATTGTATCGCTCTATACACTCATTGACGACGCGAACGGCATCTTGGGGCGATCCATAACCCAATACTTTCGTGGTGCCCCGTTTCTTAAGGTCTTTGTAGGTGTTGAAATGGTATTCCACTTTGTTTTTCCACTGTTCGCCGAGATCATCGAGTGACCGTATCCGATTACCGCTGTCTCGATCATCTGCAGGAACGCAGATAATTTTGTGGTCTTTCTCTCCGTCGTCTTCAAAGTTTAGAATACCGAGAATTGTTGCTGTCACCACAATGCCGGTCGGGATTGCTTCAGGAGAAACAACGAGAGTGTCTAGTTCGTCCCCATCATCGTCAAGCGTTTGCGGAATAAAACCGTAGTTAGATGGTTTTGCGAATATATCTGGTTCCACCCTGTCAAGTTCAAATGCGCATTTTACTCTATTGTATTCAATCTTGAGTATGGAACCCCTGGGGACTTCAATCACGGTGGTAACGAGTAGTTTATCCGGTTCCCCTGGCGTATATAATGCATTATAATCAACCATTAAAGAGAATAGTACCACGCCACGCCACGATTCATCAATCTCTCGAGGTATCCTTTTTCTGGTACCGTATGGTATGATGATTTGGTTAATAGATGTAGCTTTAAAATTATGAGTATACGATTTGCAATTCCAGTGGCGCTGTCTTTGGCGCTTGTATTGTTTTCGTGGAGTGTTGCGTTTGCTGAGGAGTCAAGTGCGGAAGCGAGTGCCGGCGCGGAGGCGACGGCGGAAGTGAAAGCGGAGCGTACAGAAGCACGCCCTCTTCAGTTACTGAAAGACATACGGGCGAATTTATTCGGTGAGCGAAGAGATGTGAAAGAAGAAATTAAAGCAGGACGCGAGGAAGAAAGGGGAATTCGCGCGGACATCAAAGCGGAGAGAGACGCTACCGTTGAGGTTCGCAAGGAAATGCGTGCCGAGGAACAAGAACGGCGTGCAGACGTGCGCACTGATGTCAAGGCGGAAACAAATATTGAAGTGCGCAAGGAAATGCGCGTTGAGGAACAAGAACGGCGTGCTGATGTGCGCGCAGACATGCAAGAGAAACGTGAAGAAATGCGTGACGGCTTGCGCGCGCGCGTACACAATCTTTTGCGTGCGCAACTCGGGGCCATTGTGAATCGCCTTACCGTGTCACTACGCTATTTTGACACTATGGTCGGGCGTATTGAGTCCAGAATAGAGAAGTTGAGTGACCGCGGTCTCGATGTGGCGGGAGTGGAAGCGTCTCTCGCTGTGGCAGTAGACCTGATTGTTACAGCAAAAGTAGATGTACAGGCGATAGTTGACGTGGTGGAAGGAGCGAATGACACGAGTGATCCCGCTTCTCTCAAAGCAGAGCTCCGCAGTGCTATTACTAAGGCAGTCGCAAGCGTGAAAGCGGCGCACCGTGCACTTATCGGTGTGGCGCGGGAGATGGTCGCACTTGTGCGCGCGTCGGCGAGCGTGGACGCGAATGTAGAGGTGGAGGTTGACACCGAAAACTAACGAGTATAATAACACCTATGGAACAAAATTCTTTTGAAAATCAGAACCGGGCCGTAACGCCTAAGGCACAAAAATCACCGGTTGGTCCGGTAGTCGGCACGGTCATAATCATTGCGCTTCTGGCATTCGGCGCTCTGTATTTCTGGGGGGATCGTTTGAACGACGAGGTGGGTGCCATGCCTTATACGCTTGATGCCGAACACGCGGCGACACTGGAGGGTGAAGCGTGGATGCCGGAATCGTCCGATTCCGACGTGGCGGCAGACATTGCGGCCGAACTGGATGCGTTTGACGCTGGCGCTCTAGAGGGTGCGATTGGGGCAGACTTGGACGCGGTCGGCGAAGGGTTCTAACAAGTTTACTTAGGAAAACGCCGTCCCGCCCCAGTTTTGCACTCGGCGCTCGGTGGCCTCCGATAATACGAACGCATGCGTTTGTTTCCCGTGCTGTAACAAAACTCACTATGCAAAACTGAGGCGGGACGGCGTTTGTTTGCCATATTCCATTGAATACCAAAGAACTCATAGTGAATTTTGACCACTCAAAAATGAATAAAGCCAGAAATACAGTCTCCGTTTCGCGGCTGCGCCGCACAAAACTCTGCTGCGGGTCTGCAGCTGGTCTCTCGCCGTGCCTCGGGCACGTCGTCGAGGCCGTCTTTGACCCTCGCTGACTAGGTTTTGTGCGGCTCGCTCGCGATCAAAATCCACTATGAGTTCAAACACAAAAATAGAACGGGATGCCAGTAAGTGGGAAGTTTCTGTTCGTGCAGAATTGCCGGCGGAAACACTCGAGCGTTACTACGTGAAGGCGCTCAAGCAGATTCAAAAAGAAACGAAGCTTGATGGTTTTCGCCCCGGCAACGCTCCCGCATCGGAAGTTCTTCGTATGCATGGCGAGGGAGCCGTGCTCCAAAAGGCCGCAGAGCTCGCGGTGCGTGAAGAGTTGCCGATCTTGCTTGCCAAAGAAGGCATACAGGTTGTTGATACGCCGCATGTTACGGTTGAAGAATTGGGGCGCGGAAAGCCACTGGTGTTTTCCGCTCGCGCTCCCCTGCCGCCCACCGTGGAGTTGCCGGATTACAAAAACATAGCTACACAACAAGCTAAAATGGATGTTGTCGAGACTTCTGAAGAGGAATATCAGCAGGCACTTACTCATTTACGGCGCGAACGCGCTCGGGTAACGAAGGTTGAGCTTGGTGTTTTGCCACCGGAGGCGGCGGAACAGGCACAAAAGACGGAGGAAAAAGACCTTCCGGAGCTTGACGATGCGTTCGTGCAAACGCTCGGATACGAAAGTATGCAGAAATTTTCCGATTCCGTTCGCTCGCATCTGAAAAGCGAAAAAGAACGGCACGAGCTGGAAAAGCGGCGCGCGGCAATACTTGAGGAGTTGGTAAAAAAATCAAAAATTTCGTACCCGGCAGTATTCAAAGAATACGAGTTGGACGATATGGAAGCACGGCTGAAGTCCGATTTGGAGCGAATGCAAACAACATTTAATGCGTATCTTTCGCAGGCGAAGAAGACACGCGACGATTTGCGTAAGGAGTGGAATGATGCAGCCGAAAAAAGGTCTAAAATACGGCTTATTTTGGGAGAAATTGCCCGAAAAGAAAATATCACTGCAGATAAGGAGACAGTAGAAAAAAACGTGGAACACGCGCGTAAAATGTATCCGAACGCGAATGTAGATGCACTACGCGCTAACATCACCCACGCGCTCCAAAACGAAGTCGTGTTGAAATTTCTGGAAGAGCAAAAGTAAACAGTTTCTTTGATCGGGGCGCCGAGAATCGGACTCGGTCTTCTTGCTCCCAAAGCAAGTGTACTACCGGTATACTACGCCCCGTTGACTTCTTCCTCATTCTTTCTAAATTCGTCGTGCAAAATTCTATGGCAATTAGCGCATACAACATCACATTTTTTAATTTCTTCAACAAGTTTCTGAAAACCTACCTCTCTTCGAAATCCACCTATACCAAACATCTTATCCCCTTTATTCTTGTGGTGGAAATCAAGTACCCTTGGATCTTTAACCCCGCACATGGAACAGCCCTTTTTGCGCTTGAAGTCAGATAGCCATGCATAGTGCCGAGCGATCAATGCCCGCTTTGTACCTTGGTAACAATCTCGACACTTCCAGCGACGATACACTTTAGTTGGCGTTGTCAATGCCACACCGAAAAACTCCTCGGGATATAGTTTATGACAATAGCGACAACGTTTTTCGACCATATCTATAGCATATCACAATTTTGGGATACGGATGAACACCCAAAAATATCTTATCTTATGGGAAAACTGTGGCGCGCTGATATTGTGAGTAAAAGGACATTTTATCGGACATACACACCAACCATCTAAAGGACATAAAGGACAAAGCTTATTTGTACGAAGGACGGTCCTTGGTCTTCCTGGCGCTCAATCTCAAAGATTATCCTCTAGCGCCTGTTCAAACAAGCGACAGCGTGCTATTTTTGCCTTTTTATCAAGTATTACCCCAACGACATCAATCTGATACTCACGTGTGTCACGTGAAACCTCCATATATAGGGCGGCCGTTCTGGCTAATTTCTTAAGTTTACGTGCGTCAACCAATTCCTCCGGTCTGTAATCCATGTTTTCACCCAGCACCTTTTTAGCGGAATCTGAGTTTGTATGTCGAGTCGACACGTTTGAGTCAGGGGGCTTGACACCACTCGACCCAGAAAAGGTGCTGGGTTCACGTGAAACACTAACGATATCTATTTCACGTGAAACGGTCTTTACCTCTACAAAACGAATCGTATTCCCCTTTTCACATATAATATCTATCTCTCCCCATGGTTTTCTATAATTGCGTTTCAGTACTTTGTACCCCTTGCTCTCTAAAAATTTAGCAGCCAGTGTTTCACCAAGAGCCCCTGTTTTGCCCTTTTCAGTAGGATTTTTGCCACTCCCATTTGTTTTCACCCCCGCACCTATCTGTACTTTGTGTTTTTGTTGCATATAAGCGTATCTACACGGACAGCTATTTGTAGGTGGCTAGGGCTTAGTCTAGAAAAATAATCAAAACGCGGTAGCAACCAGGCGCAGATAGGTGTGGGGGTTCACGTGTAACATCCTATCACGAGTTTAGACCGAACGAACAAGACCGCCAGGGCCCATGTTCGCGAGACAGTTTCGGCAATGCACTTGGTTCACGTGTAACAATGCACAATGTGTTACTTAAGTAACATATTGTAGTATATACTCACACTCTACTCCGGCTCAATGGTAAAAAGATGTTATTTGTGCGCACGCAAAAGCGAAGTGGCAACATGTTCGACCTACGAGGTCGAACATCTCATTCTTGCATGCGATGGAATACTCGGCTTCAGTCCGCAGCAAGAACTCTAAAGGACAGATGTCCTTTAGAGTTCGTTTGCCGATATTTTTATCAATAAACGATGCTTTTATTTCTCTCGGTGAATAGGGAAGTGGATTTTATAGAACTGTCCGTTATCCACACTATCCACAGAGTTATCAACATAACGGACATTTGTTGTCTGTAGAATGTCCGATGTCTTTTTGTACGAGAGATTGTTTTTTTGAAAAGACCCCTCTGCAACTTCAGAAATTTTTTCACTGCGACACATATTTTACTTGACCTCAAACGCTTCACCATACTACAGTCAGCATATATTTATTTTGTGCAACAGTAATTTTAAAAATTTTTATGATACGCAATGGACACTCAATCGTTTTTAAAACAACAGTTTCTCTTTTCTCGGTTTTGTTGTTTGTGTTTGGTTTTTCTTTTGCGTCAGCAGATGAGGTAAATCAAACTTCTGCGACACAAACACTCGTGCCGACAATCGTAACGCAAACGCTCATCCCGGGTGCCGTTTCATGTGACACGCCAGTAGTTTCGTCGCTTAAACCTTACATATACGGTGGCTTTCTCCATTCATTTGATTTTACCGTGTCCGATGCGTCACAGGTGGCGCTCGCGGGTTCA
Organism: Candidatus Kaiserbacteria bacterium RIFCSPLOWO2_01_FULL_50_24; assembly: GCA_001783335.1. Taxonomy (GTDB): domain Bacteria; phylum Patescibacteriota; class Minisyncoccia; order Phycocordibacterales; family UBA2100; genus UBA10103. The sequence continues at coordinate 79,086 of MFLU01000002.1, forward strand.
GTGGGAAATCAGTCGGTGCTGTTCAACTATATACAACGCACGGCCGGAGAAAACGGGAGCGTGAAAATGCACGTGGATATTTCCAGTGAACACGTTGGTGCGGGACTTCCCATTTCCATCACCATGCTTTCCGCAAAGGGCGCAGGGCAACCGGTGTGTGTTACGACGCTCTCGCTCACGTTGCGCGGCAGTGATCCGGTCGCCGATGGCACAGCGCCGAGTATCAGCGCAAAAGAAGAAGATGATGTAATAAAACCTCCGGGGTGGGGGAATAAAACGATAAGCAACATTTTCTCGTCAATTATGAGAAGCAGTGGGGAAGATGTGAAAAAAGCGGATGAGGAGAGTGTAAAAGAAAGCGTGACCGAAGAAAAAGTTGCCGAGGTGGGCGCGGGGCAAGATGAAGAGAAAACAAGCTGGCGCGCAGGTCTTGCCTGGAGTGGTCGCGATTCTATCCTACAGAGAACCGGTATAGTTGCGGCGGCGCGCGATGGCGCTGTCGAGGCATGTACCACGGAAAACGGTGCTTCTCGGACATGGATGCTACTGCTTGCGGCGTATGCAGTAGGCGCACTTCTTCTCCATTCGCGGCGCGATCGGTTGTTTAAGGACCAGATGCTTCAGAACGCCGCACTTGCCTTGCCACTCCTGGTCCTTGCCGCCTTTTGGTACTTTGTGCCCGAGTGTCGTGAGGGGTGGTGGACGCTCGCAGGAAGCGTTGTGATAGCCCTCGTGGCGATATTTGGAACATCTCTCTGGAAGAAGACACCTGGAGACAAGAAGCAGAACCCGTGGACCGCGTTTCATCCTTGAAAAAGTCACGATTCACGATTCAAGATTCATGAATCAAGACGCGGCAATCCCAGCTAAGTTGGGATTGCCGCGCGTTTTTCATCTTGTATAATCTCCTCTGTAGGCGGGTATAGTTTAGTGGTAGAACACGACATTGCCAATGTCGAAGTTCGGGTCCGATTCCCGATACCCGCACAATAGTGGACTTTTGGCGCTCTCGCCGCGCTCAAAGTATTTAGATTTCAGAAATCTCGGAGGTTCTAACATCGTCTATAAAAGTGCACCGAATTTCAGTTTCTTTGTATAGTATAATAGACACATGCATGATGGTTGGAAAAGTGCGATAAAAATAGCGGTAGGTGTGTTTGTGTTTTCGGTTGTGTATCTCTATCTGCGGCGGTTCGGTCTGCCAATTTCAGACGTATATATAAAGCTCTCGTTCACGGGCGTGGCGGTGGTGGGAATAGTGCTTATAGCCCATTCGTATCTCGTTGGCTCTCTCGCGCACTTTTGGCCGCGCGCGTTTGAAGCGAAAAAGTCGTTCAGAAAATATTACGGCCTTACCGGGTTTTACCTTATCATCGTACACTCGGCGTGGGGTGTGTTTTTGAAGCTCAATCCCGATTACTATGCCAAGCATTTTGACAAAATTGATCCCGCGCGCGTGCAATTAGTTGATATTCCTTTTGCGCTAGGTCTCGCGGGATTGTTGCTTTTCGTCGCGGTTGCCGCGGTGTCTTTACCCGTGATAGCAAAAAGAATGACGCCATCCGCATGGCTTTTTATTCAGCGGCTTGGCTATATTGCGCTCACGCTCGGCACGATACACTTCGCGCTCATCAAATGGAAAGGGTTTCTTGCATATCACGCGTGGCCATATTTTCTGCCGCCGCTCTCGCTTCTTATTTTCATTTTCATCATATTCGTGTTCGTAATGCGGCTTGCCCAGACACTTACTTTGGCGTTGTGTTTATTGCCGGACGAGCGTCAATCACGAAAGTGATTATTTTCGTAAAAAGTGTACGCACACACAGCCCTCTATAAAACACTGGAGCAATGACGCCAAAGTAAGTGTCTGGGCTTGTCGTGCTCGTTTCAAGACGAATCAAAACGCTTTGACCCAGCACTTTTTTGAATAACGCGAACTACGTGCACTGCCCAACGCTCGATGTTGAACACAAAAGAAAAGCCCGCCTGGAGAAGGCGGGCAAGAGGAGGTGATGGTGCGTCTCAGAGCGTCCTAGACACCGACACTTTCGGCATAGGCGCGCACCTCGGGAGACACATGTTCGTGGTACTTTTTCTTTGCGAAGTTTTCGCGGAAAAGCGCGGCTAGATGTGCCTCCGCTTCTCTGAAGCCCACCGTCCCGTTTCTCTGCCATATGTTACTTGGGAGAAGAAACTTCTCGGCTTCCTTTGCGAGCGGACATGCGTCGGGAACCATTAGGCGAAACAGGCCGTACCTGCTTGAAAACGTACTGCCGCCAAATGCTCCCGAAAGAACGTCGCCGAGAAGCGCGCGCGTTGCGGAGAGCGGAATACGCTCCCCGACACCGTATGGGCCACCCGTCCAGCCAGTGTTAACGAGCCAGCAAGCGACCTTATACTCGCGGATTTTCTCCTCAAGCATGCGGGCGTATACGCTCGGATGAAGCGGCATGAAGGGCGCGCCGAAACAGGCGGAGAATGTCGGTATCGGCTCTTTCCCCACGTCTCTTTCGGTGCCCGCGATTTTTGCGGTGTAGCCGGAGAGAAAATGGTATTCCGCTTGCTCCGGCGTAAGGCGCGCTATAGGCGGCAGGACGCCGAAGGTGTCACACGTGAGCATCACGATGTTCTCCGGATGCCCCGCGCGGCCGGAGGGCTCGCGGTTTTCAATAAACGAGAGCGGATACGATGCCCGCGTATTTTCCGTGAGCCACTCATCGTTAAAAAGCGGAGTAACGGAGTCGGTGTCTAGAACGACATTCTCAAGAATCGCTCCGCGCCGATGGACGGCTTTCCAAATCGCCGGCTCGCCTTTTTCAGAAAGCCGAATGACTTTCGCGTAACAGCCGCCCTCCAGGTTGAAAAGGCCATCATCGCTCCAGCCGTGCTCGTCGTCGCCGACAAGGCGTCGCTTGGGGTCGGCAGAGAGCGTCGTCTTCCCCGTTCCCGAGAGACCGAAGAAAACTGCGCTATCGCCTTTCTCCCCGACGTTCACCGAGCAGTGCATGGGAAGCACGCCGCGCTCCGGCAAGAGATAATTCATCACCGTGAAGACCGCCTTTTTTATCTCGCCGGCATAGGATGTCCCGCCAATCAAAACAAGGCGGTGGCTCATACTGATGAGAATGTAGGTCTCCGAGTTAAGCACGGTGACGTCCCGCTCATATCTTTTCCCCGGAGTTCTAACCAACTCCCGCGGTGCCCGAAGCGACGGCGCGTGGAGAATCGTAAACGGCGGCGCAAAGCTCTCAAAGAAGGGGCGCGTTGTAGTCGCGTGCCGCTCCGCCATTGCCTCATCCGAGCCGCCGAGAAACATTGTCCGCGCAAAGAGCGCGTGCCATGCCCTCTCGGTTACTATACGAACGGCAAGCGAGTGATGCGGATCGGCGCCTGCCCATACGTCGGAGACAAAGAGCTCCGGAAGCTTCGCCATCTGCGCGATATGCCACTTCGCCATCTTTGCAAACAGGTGCTCCGAGATCGGTCGGTTAACCTCGCCCCAGTCAATCGCATGTCCGGGCAAAAGTCCGTTTTCCAAAAACTTGTCGGAGGCGGCGCGTCCCGTGTATGCGCCTGTTGAAACGGCAAGTGCGCCGTCTTTCGTAACGGCTCCCTCGCCGCGATTCTTGGCGCAACAATAGAGCCCTTCGCGCGATAAGTCGTACAGAATGCGCGGCGTCACAAGAGAGCCGAATGTGGGATGCCGATAGGCAGCCCCTCCTACGGTTTCGGAGGTCGTTTTAGTTTTTTCCATCGCTCAATACCTTTTCCAAAGACCCAACTGTGTCAGTTATAGCACACACGCGCAAGAAAAAAAGCACCAACCACCGCGCCGATTTCGTCGGCGCGGTGGTTGGTGCTCCCGCCAGACCCCGCAACATTTCAAGTATCAGAAAAAACTTGAAATTCA
>MFLU01000003.1 GCA_001783335.1 Candidatus Kaiserbacteria bacterium RIFCSPLOWO2_01_FULL_50_24
AAAAGGCACCTTTTGACTCAATCAAGGGGGCAGGAAGTGTGTTCCTAAAGTGTCTACTAAATGGGGTACGCATCATCGTCAAACAAAACACCCACAGGGGGTGTTTTGTTTGACGGGAGCAAGGATTCGAAAGCCGGAGCGCGGCGGCGCGAGGCGGGGTTGCGCGAGCAGGTGAGAAGCTAACACGCGGGTCTTTCTATACAAGTATTTTGCCTGTCCGACGGAGCCTAGGCGCAGGCGGGCAAAATACTTGTATAGATATTATCAAGCGGAGGGATTTGCAGACAAAATAAATCCGCCATCCCGATAAGACGGGATAGCGGATGAAGTTTTTCGTTAGATCTTTGAGAACACGTAGTTTAGCTCGTTTCCCATCCTGTAGATGAATTCATCTTGCTGGCTCCAACTCCAGCTTGTGGGATAAAATCCCGATATTGTTTGCTGAGAGCCGAAGAGCACAAGGGCGTTCTTGCCCTTTACGCCTGTCGGCGACGAGCGCGACGAGAGACCGCCAAAACATTCGCTATCAACGAGGGCCCCTGTGCATTTCCGGTTAAAGTACAAGTTGCCAGCGGGAATGATGTCGGCAAGCTCCAACGCGAACTCCGGATCATTGGTGAAACTTGTTCCCGTGAGTGCAAATTCGGAAAAATTACATAGCTTCTTAACTGTCGCAAGGTCAGGTACCGACACAACGGTCGTAACCGGTCCGAAAATCTCTGTGTTCATGAGTGTGTGGGCATCAACCTCAGCGCCTTCGCGGGTAAATGAAGGCTCTCGTGCATACAGTATCGTCGGAAGGGTATTGAGCGACAAGCCGGGAGATAACATCACATTTGATAACTTTACATATCTGCGCGTCGTAATGTCATGGCACGTTAGTTCATCCATGCGCTCGCAAATCGTTTGCTCCGCTTGTGGTGTGATTACCGGCCCCAAATCGGCGCCGTCAAGCACGTTACCGAAACGCACTTTTTCAACTTCCTTCTCAAGCGCACGGCTAAACGAATCGTACATGTCTTTATGCACCATAATCACCCGTGCCGAAGAACACTTTTGTCCAGACCGTCCCAAGAAACTCTTGGCGCATTCTGCCGCGGCGTAAGAAATATTGGCATCCTTCCAAACAACGGACACGTTCACCCCGCTTGTTTCGGCAGAGCCGAACGCAAGCGGCGACTTGCCGCGGAATTTATTGCGCAACATCGTGCCGTGTTTCCGCTTAATTTCATCAAGCGCGGCAGAGCTTCCGGTGAATGACACGCCCGCGATATCGGGGGACTGAAGAAGCATATCTACCACCTCCGGCCCGCCCGGGCAGTAGTTCACCACACTCTCGTGCGGAATTCCCAAGCGTTGAAACGCGAGCACAACGCTCTCATAGACGAGGTAACCGCAGAGCGACGACTTGTCGCTTGGCTTCATAATCACCGCATTTCCCATTGCAAGCGCTTTCACCGCCATGTCCATAGGAATAGCTCCAGGGAAATTAAACGGCTCAATGTTCAGGAACGTGCCATGTGGCACATATCGCTTACCATTATAGTCGCCACTCCACGAAGGCGAGCGAAGCAATAGGTCTTCGTGTATCTCTTCAAGATACATCGCTGTCGCGAGAGGGAAGTCAACTTCCTCGTCGGTTTCTCCAATCGCTTCCGCCAAGCTCTGCCCGGTCTCATACATTTTTGCCGCGCACAGAAGCCAAAATCGCTCTTCAACGATCTTTGATATCTCAAGCAGAAGCTTAATGCGCCGTCCCCTGTTGACCGTTTTGAAGAAATTGAGTCCCGCCTCACGAACATCACGTAGAAACTCGTCAAAAGGAAAATCTTCCTTTTTCCATTTCGGAAACTTTCCGACAACGATATCTCTGTTGAACGGAGCATGCGTGCAATATAAATTATCACGCCCAGTCAGAGACAATGACTTTCCGGCAAGTACCCATGGGTAAGCTTTCCCTAGGTACTCGTGCTCAAACAGGCGTCGTCCATCGGCATTTTTTTCCGCAACTTCAGGAGCTTTTGGGTTCGGGTACTTCTTCTCAGAGAACCGTTTGTCAAGAATAGCGCGCAGTTTTCCCATCCGTTTTCTCCTCTTTCTTCTGTGAGCAGAGTAGCACACATGTACACAGACAGCAAATGCGCGTGTTTATAGCGTGTTATAGTTTTCACATATGCGTATGCACCGCAGTGGATTGCTCGTAAGCTATATTGTCGCGAACGTCGCCCCCATTCTCGTTTTTGCACAAGGATTGCCGGGCAAAATCGTGCCGTGCGACGGTGTGAATTGTACACTTTGTGATATCGCGACGCTTGCGCAGAATATTCTGAACACGGGAATTTTTGTCGCGGTATTTCTCTCGGCCGCGCTTTTCACATGGGCCGGCATTAAGTATGTTACTGCCGGAGGTGACGCCGGCAAAGTGGGGGATGCAAAATCAATTTTTTGGAATGTAACGCTCGGACTTGTCATCATGCTTGCGGGATGGATTGTGGTGGACACGCTCATGAAGACCCTTGTGCGCGGTGATTTCGGGCCGTGGAACAGCGTTTGCACAGTGTCGTTGTGATGATGTATAGTGTTGCTCATGTCTCAAGATCAACTAATAAAGCTCGCTTGTTCAAAATGCGCTCGCATCAACTACTGGTCGCGCAAGAACAGAAAGCTCGTGGAGCGCAAAATTGAGCTTAAAAAGTATTGCAGATGGTGCAAGAAGCACATGGTGCATAAGGAAACCAAAAAGTAGCTTATAGCTTATAGCTTGTAGCAGAGTTGTATGAAAAACAGCACGGACACAACAGGCGCATTTGAAAAATATCCACCGGCTCTACAGGAGATAATTGCTACGGCAGAGAGGGGGCGGGACGCGGACTGGAAGTTGGTAGACAAACGTTTGCCGGAGATAATGAAACGCCACTCGGGTGCCGAGGTGGCAATTGGGTGGGCGCGAAAAAAAGGACTGACCAATAAAGAGAGCGAAAATATTCGCGACCTCGCCGCGTCAATGTTTGTACTTTATGAAGATCATCTAACGGGTGATGATTATAAAGCTCTTCACAAAGTCATGCAGTTTGATGCTAAAAAACCGGCAGGATTTCGTGCCGCCTGCGCACTCTTTAAACATTCGAAACATGACGATGAAAAGAAACGAGAAGAAGTGATGCATGTTTTAGAAAGGTTCTCTAAAGACAAAGACCCAATCATCAGCAAACACGCGCAGAAACTCCTCGCGCAAGAAAAGAAGGAAGAGCAGAAATAGCCAGTAGCTTGTAGTCATATACTGTAAAAGTTGGGCGCTTGGTGAAGTGGTATCATAACGATCTCCAAAATCGTTGTCGGGGGTTCGATCCCCTCAGCGCCCGCCATGAACGAAATGTAAGTCAGTGTTACGTTTTGAGCCACTTTTGCACGACGCGCTCTATTTGTTTTTTATTGTTTGGTGAAAACCACTTAATATTTTTGTTGCGTTTCCAATAGGTTAGTTGGCGTTTTGCGTAGCGGTAAATATCTCGTTCTAATTCGGCGATTAATTCATCACGAGTGATTTTTTTCTGCAAAAAACGTGCGAGTGAGTGATACTCAAGCCCCAGTTGCTCCATGCGCTTGTAGGAAAGTTCGTGAGCGTGCAGACGCTTCGCTTCGGCGACCATACCGTGACGCATCCGTTCTAGTAAACGGACGCGGATACGGCGTTTGAGGACTTCTTTCGGCAACATCACGCTAACCCACAGTGTTTCAAAATTTGGATTTCGTAAATCCAAATATCTTTGGTTTCGATACCGGGCAATTTCAAGCGCTCGTATAAGACGACGAGGATTGCAGCGGTCGCTTTCATTCATTTCTCGCGCGCGGCGCGGGTCGTGCTTTTTGAGGAGTAAAAAAAGCTCGTCGGCTGTCTTTTTTTCAAGGCGCGCGCGTAGTTTCGGGTTTGGCGGCACGTCTGACAAGGCAACGCGTCCCAAGAGCGCGTCAATATAAAATCCCGTGCCTCCGCATATTATTGGTATTCTATTGTTCTTAAGAACATTAGAACAAGCTTTTCTACCAATGTGTACAAAATCGGCGGCAGTGAATGTGCGCCTGGGCGATGCGACGTCAAGCAAATGATGCGGCACGCCTTGCATCTCGCGCACTTTGATTTTTCCCGTGCCGATATCAAGCCCGCGATATACTTGTCGCGAGTCGGCGGAAATTATCTCACCGCCAAAACGCCTCGCAAGGCGCACCGCAAGCGCGCTTTTGCCGGACGCAGTCGGACCTACGATGACAATGATTTTTTTTCGCTCCACTATTACACTCTAAAAAACAAATATCCTCCCGTCCAATGTCAACGGGAGGAGCGTAGTCGAGCGCGTTCACGCGCTAGGTATTCGCGCGCAAGATGTAATTGTTCGGCCGATAAGGTACTTGCGGAGGACATTCCACACTCTGCGAACGCAAACACCGAATCCACCGCAATTGGAGCGTGAAGCCGAATGCCCAATGAGCCGAGGTGTGCCGCGGCACCCATGTTGTAATCGAGTACAGCGAGTACCGCTTCAGTTTGATAATCGTGCGCCTCAAGCGTTTGCCACACCCACTCCTTAGTCAGTCCGCGATTGACCACATCGTCGACTATCCACACGGGACCCTCGCGATATCCGCCGGTATGCGTGACCAAGCAGTTGCCGTTCTCGTCCTTCTCAAGCGTTACGCGTGGAATTGAGACCCCCTTCATGCGCAAAAAAAGTTGCAAACGTCGAGCCAGCACGGTGCCGGCTCGTGGCACGCCCGCTATTCCTGGTATGGCAAAATTTTTCGCCAACGCGAAGTCTCTCAAAAGAAGCGCCAGCTCGTCTATGTCCGATTCTGTCATGCGGGCTTCAGGTCGCAGATCAGGGGTGCACAAATGGAACTTGAACGGAGGCGCGGGCTCGCTTGGATTTTGCATCGTATGTTTAACCTGCAGATGTTCTCCGAACTGGAGGCCGCGTTCAACGATAATGCGCAATACGCGGCGTAAACGCTTCGCGTTGTACATATTGTTCTCCCTCTTTTCTATGCGTGAGGATACCATCTCGCGCTTCTTTACCCTAGCCTTTGACACCAGTGTTTTTTTGGTGGAATATGCAACCAGTTAACAAGGAGACGTAGAATGGAAAAATCAGTACAAAACGGACCGTTTTTATGGGTTGCACTCGACAGCCTTGTGGAAGACGAGCTCGGAACCTTTGCAGTCATGGATACGCTGGAGAAGGTGGAAGGTGATTTTGGTTTTAAAGTTGGCGGCGACTATCTCTTGAAGCGCTCCGCGAAAGATGCGCGGGCGCGGCTGTCTTCGCGCCCCGCGTTTGCAGATATAAAAATGTGGAGCAGTGCCGACGTTATGGAGCGCTCACTCCATATACTTCACGATGCGGGGTTTGAAGCAACCAATGCGTACGCGCTTGCGGGTGGGTATGACAGGGAAGGCGGCGATGAACTCAAGCGGGCGATAACCGCATTTCGAGAGCATCATACCGGAAGTCGTTTGAGAATCTACGCGCTCACTGTTCTGACGCATTACTCAAACACATACAGTAAACGGCAGTTCAGCAGAGAATTGCACTGGCAAGTGAGGGCGATGGTGGGGGAGGGAATTGCTGCCGGAGCGGTCGGAGTTATCGTTCCGGGGACGACCCTTTCAAGCGTTGATGATCTTTTGTTACGCGGCGCACACTCGTCCATATTAAAAATCATTCCGGGTATTCGCCGAGCAGGTGAGGTGAATGACGACAGACAAAAACAAGTAATTCGTCCGGAAGATATCGCTGGGCGTACCGACGTTGAGGCAGTGGTCGGAGAGCCGATTATGGGAAGCAGTGATTCGAAGTCGGCACTTGAGCAGATGCTCAAGGCATTGCAGGGATAATTGTGTAGTGCTCGTTCCAGAAAGGGCGGGCACTTTTTTTCTTAGTAACACTAGCGTATCATTGCAAGTACGCCGGAGTGGCGGAATGGTCTACGCGCACGACTCAAAATCGTGTGGGCGCAAGCCCTTGTGGGTTCAAGTCCCACCTCCGGCATTCGTGATACAATATTTCTCATGACTACCGGATACTACAGCGACTCTATTTTTTGGGTTGAGGTTGAAAAGATACGGCCGAATCCGTTTCAGCCGCGGCGCACGTTTGACGAGGCGGCGCTTCAGTCGCTGGCGGAGTCCATTCGCCAATATGGCGTTTTGAATCCGCTGACGGTAACGCGGCACGAGATTGAACGGCCGGGCGAAGGTTTATTTGTTGAATACGAACTGATAGCAGGTGAGCGGCGGCTTCGCGCGGCGAAATTGGCTGGTGTGGCGCAGGTGCCGGTGGTTATTCGAAACCCCGAAGAGAGCGATGCGATGAAATTGGAGCTTGCTATTATTGAGAATCTTCAGCGCGAGGATTTGACGCCGATTGACCGTGCAAAAGCGTTTAAGCAATTGGTAGACGAATTTGGACTGAAGCACGGAGAGATTGGCAAAAAAATAGGGAAAAGCCGCGAATACGTTTCCAATACCATGCGCATTTTGCTTTTGCCGCAGGAAATGCAAGACGCGGTCATGTCTGGAGAAATTACCGAAGGCCACACGCGCCCGCTTCTTATGCTTGTGGACAGACCGGAAGAGCAAATGACTCTTTTCAAGGAAATAATGCAGAAGCGTCTAACGGTGCGCGATACAGAGCAATTAGCACGGCGCGTGGCAGTAGAGCGCGTGCGAAAATTTGACTTAACGCCCGATTTGCTCGCCCTTGAAAAACAACTTACAGAGACGCTCGGTACGCGCGTGCGCATTGAGAAAAAAGACACGGGCGGCAAAATCCATATTGACTTTTTCTCGCCGGACGATTTGGCGCATTTGTGTATACAACTGGCGTCGCAACAAAAAAAGAGTGAGCCCGCAACCGCCGCCGCGCCCGTGGCAGAAGATGTGAGCGTGCCGGAAACGGCTCAATCGCCGATTGAGCCGTTTCCGGCCACTGCGAATTCGCAGACGCTGGAAGGAGCTTCTGCGTCAAAAATGCCTACCGATGGCGACAAAACAACCGCTCCCGCCCCCGCGTCATTCCAGAAAGACGAAGACGACATGTATTCGGTCAAGAATTTCACCGTGTAGACGTTATATCCGTTTACACCCCTATTTTTTTCCAGCCGCAAGCGCCGCGCGAATATGTTTTTTCGCCATGTTGGTTTTTGCGATGTCGTACCATTTTCGTGATGGCTTCGCGGATTGCTTTGTGATTATTTCCACAATGTCGCCATTCCTCAGTTCCGTCTCAAGCGATACCAGTTTTCCGTTCACGCACGCGCCAGACATCTTGTTGCCTACGCCGGAGTGAATGGCGTATGCGAAATCAATCGGCGTTGCGGAAGCCGGCAAATCAATAACGTCGCCGCGCGGCGTAAAGACGAACACGCGGTGGCTGAAGAAATCGGATTTAAGCGTATCCAAATATTCACCGGATTCTTTGGTTTCGTCGTGTGCCAATTGTTGTACCCAATCAGGTACCCCCTCTTTCGGTATTGCATCTACTCCACCCTGTGCCTCGCCAAAGTGCGGAAAAAATTGTCGTATCCAATCAAGCCCGATGCCATGGCGAGAACCCTCTTTCGTAATCTGCCTTTCTTTATAAAGAAGATGCGATGCGATGCCGTATTGCGCTTCTCGATGCTGGGATTCAGAGCGCAACTGTATTTCCAGAGCGCCGCCGTCTCCGGTGTAGACGGTTGTGTGGATTGACTGATAGCCGTTCGGTTTTGGAAATGCTATGTAATCCTTTATTTTTCCCGGCACGGGGCGCCATTGCCCGTGGATGATGCCGAGCGCAGAGTAGCAATCAGCAACGGTGGGGAATATGACGCGGAGCGCAAGAATGTCATAGATTTTAGAAATATCCCACTCGCGCCGCCCCAACTTTTTGAATAAACTGTATACGCCCTTTATACGCGCCTCGGTACGGAAAATGCGAATTCCCGCTTCCGCAAGTGCGCGCTTTACGTCCTTCTCCGTTTTCTCCAGGCGTTTGTCGGTCTCTTTTTTTCGCTCCCTCAAAAGCTCGCGTGTTTTTTCGTACTCTATCGGCATTGCGTGAGGGAAAGCGGCGTCCTCTAGGTGGTTTTTTAATACACTCATACCGAGGCGATCGGCTATCGGTGCGTAAATTTCAAGTGTCTCTTTGGCTATGCGCGTGCGTTTTGTTTCGTCCGGAACGTGCTCCAAAGTCCGTGTGTTGTGTAGGCGGTCCATCAGTTTAATGATGAGTACGCGAATATCTTTTGCGGTCGCCGCAAAAAGCTTTCGCAAGCTTTCGGTGTGTCGTTCTACTCCTTGGTAGCGCAGTTTTCCGAGTTTCGTAACGCCGTCTACCAGTTGGAGAACCTCGTTCCCGAATTTCTCTCGTATGGTTTCTGACTGAACGCCGGCGTCCTCCACGGTGTCGTGGAGGAGTCCGGCGGCAATGGCCTCGGCGTCAATTCCGATTTCCGCGAGGAGATATCCGACCTCGGCGACATGAGAAAAGTACGGCTCACCGGAAAATCGTTTGTGCGGCTCGTGCGCGTTTTTTGAAAATTCGTACGCGTGCTCTACAAGCTCAATACTTTGCGGCGACTTGTCATGCATCACGTCAAGAATATCCTTGAGCGGGCGGACAGCATTGACAGCGTTCATCTTTATGATAATACTGCCAGTTAGAAAGTTGGCAATGAAAAAGGAGTGTCTTCATGATTGTGACTATAGTGGAACGATGCCCGGTATGTGGTGAAGTTCACTCACTGCCGGATGCCCGATCTTTTGACAGAGAGAAAATGGGATGTGACATATTGCAACATGTAGACCACATAAAGTGTCCTAAGTGTGGTAGCAACGGTACGGTAGTTCCCTTTGGGGGTTATTGGTGTGAAAATTGCGAACATATATGGCATCCTGCTTCTCTCACATGACGGACTTCGTAAGTCCGTCATTTCTTTTTCCTTTCCCGATCCCTTATCAAGGTCCGGCCTTGATATTTTCACCGGCCTTGATATTTTCATGAAAAACAAAAAAACGCGCACCGAGAATATCCGGTGCGCGCCTGTAACATAGGTCTCAGTGTCAGTGATGTCTGGGAGCGTCAGGGACGACGCGGAGCGGCGCTTGTTGTCCCCACTCATAATGTCCCGACCCCTTATCAAGGTCCGGCCTTGATATTTTTACTGGTATGCGCCGAGAACGCTCCGCGTTTGTGCGCGTGGATCGACTGGCGACCCGTTTTTATTGCGGCACTACGATTGTGCCTTTGCGAGCTTATGTGGATTGTGTTGCTGGCAGGACTTATTGGAACATCTTTCAGGAATCGTCTTCGGTCACGGATAATTTCCTCGCCGTCGCTCGGAAATTTCCGCGACCCCGGCTCGCGGCCTCGCCTGCTGGCTCGGCATCGCTCCGCCCGACAAAAACGAGTTGCGCATGCAACGCAGGTTGCATGCTAACAAGCGTTATCTCGCTAACTTGTGCGGATTATGGTTTTGGCATTGCTTATTAGAACAACGTTCGGGTATTGTTTTTGTCCCTTGCATCATTAATGCATTGCACTCGGGGCAGGTTTTTCCTGTGGGGCGCGCTTTGATGGCATTTTTGCAGTTTGGATAACCGGAGCAGGAGAAGAACGGGCCGAAGCGGCCGCGGCGCTCTATCATCTCGCCGTTTTTACAGGTTGGACATGCAACGCCGGTTTTCGTTCGCTCTTCCTCTGCCGCATCTCTCTTCACAAATTTACATTTCGGATAATTTGAGCAGGCGATAAAACGACCAAAGCGTCCTTCACGTTCCATAAGTTTCCCATCCGTACATTGCGGACACGCCTCACCACTCTCTTTCGGTGGCGCAATTTCCGAGCCATCTTCTTTTCGCGCGCCGAGACATTCGGGAAAACGTTTACAGCTCATGAATCTTCCCGTGCGCGACAATTTATACATCATAGAGCCGCCACAGAGTGGGCAAAGAAATTCGGGAGGCGCGTCTCCCATGTTTGTGATTTTCTCTATTTTTTCTTTTCCTTTTATGGCCTTCGCAAACGGTGTGTAGAAACTTTTGAGCGTTTTCTCGTACTCGCGTTTGCCTTCGGCAATTTCATCAAGTTCGTTCTCCATTTCTGCGGTGAATGTGTCACTAATGTAATCGCCGAAGTGTTCTTCAATGAATGAGGATACAACATCGCCTGTGTGCGTCGGAATGAGGGTGCGCCCTTGCTTCTCCACATAGCCGCGATCTTCAAGTGTTTTAATGATGGATGCATACGTAGACGGCCTGCCGATGCCGCGCCTTTCAAGCTCTTTCACCAGTCCAGCCTCACTGTAGCGCGAAGGCGGCTGTGTTTCTTTTTGGTCAGTATGCGCCTCAAGGAGTTTGAGGGCGTCGTTTTCTTTCACTTTTGGCAACTCCACATCTTCGCCTCGCGCTGCCGTGTCCGCCTTGAGCCATCCGTCAAACATGACCCGTTGGCCATTGGCAGTGAAGTTTGGAATACTACTGTCCTCCACGTTGGCTACAATCTTTGTGCGCAATACTGTGGCGTCGGCCATTTGCGATGCTAGCGCGCGGGTACGTATCAGTTTGTACAGCTCATTTTGGTCATCCGTGGAACCGGCGGAATGTTTTTTTGCATTCGTGGGGCGCACCGCTTCGTGTGCTTCTTGTGCCGATTTTGACTTCGCCTTGTATGTACGAGGTGCTATGTATCGCTCACCAAACTCTTCGCGTGCGACTGCGATAAGCATTGCCTGTGCTTCCTTTGCCAAATTCGGGCTGTCGGTGCGCATGTAGGTGATGTGTCCGGCTTCGTATAACTTTTGCGCGGTGCGCATGGTGCGGGAAGGAGAGAAGCCAAGGCGCGTGGATGCCACCTGCTGGAGCGTGGATGTGGTGAATGGCGCGCGCGGGCTCCGGCCTTGCTCGCTTTCCTCCACACCGGCCACGCGCCACTTTTTTGTTTGTGCCGCATGAAAAATGCGCTCGGCCTCTATATCTCTCCGCGGCTCCTCCGCGCAGGTGACTAAAAATCTCTGTTTATTTTTTGTCTCCACATCTGCCGACAGCACCCAGAATTTTTCGGGGTTAAACGCGCGTATCTCGCGCTCGCGTTCCATAAGGATGCGGAGAGCGGGGGATTGCACGCGGCCGGCAGAGAGCCCGTAGCGCACTTTTTTCCATATGAGGCCTGAAAGGCCGTAACCAAACAGGCGGTCCAAGACGCGCCGCGCCTCCTGCGCGCGCACGAGTTCCATATCCACTACTCTGGAGTGCTCTAGCGCGTCCTTAACGGCACTCCCCGTTATTTCATTGAATGTAATTCTCTGGAATTTGGATTTTGTAATTTGTTTCGAATTTCGTGCTTCGGATTTCGAATTTACAGGTTCTGTAAGAACCTGCTCAAGGTGCCATGCGATGGCCTCGCCTTCACGGTCGGGGTCGGTGGCAAGCAACACTCCGTCTGACGCTTTGGCCGCTTTGTGCAGTTCGTCAATGATATGCTGTTTCTCTTTTACAATCTGGTAGCGCGGCACAAAACCGCCCGCTATATCAACGGCGTCTTTGTTCGACTTCGGCAAATCTCGAATGTGCCCGACAGACGCGCGCACCGAGAAACCTTTTCCAAGATATTTTTCTATCGTTTTGGCTTTTGCCGGAGACTCGACTATTACAAGCTTAGTCATGGTAGAGAGTGATACTCTATTACCATAGCATGTGTCAAGTCGGCCGCGTCCAAATATACGAATAATCCGAATGGCTACAATATGAGGAAAATAACAAATTACAAATCCCAAATTCCAAACAAATTCAAATCACCGAAATCACAAATCCAAAACGGACGCATCGTGTTTGGTGTTTAGTAATTGGAATTTAGATATTATTTGTGATTTGGTGCTTGGAATTTGGTGCTTTTTGTTTATTCGGACTTATCTAATTCGTATCACGCCAAGCTCCTCAGTAATAAGCCCTTTAATTTCCATCGTTGAGAGTAAGATATTTGTTTCCGACACTGACATGGCGAGCGCTTGAATGAGCTCGTCGCGCGAGCGGGGCTCGGAGAGTATTTCAAACACACGGATTTCTTCGGGGGAGAGATCGGTGCGCGATTCCGGCGTGTTGGAATCGTGTGTTCTCTCCTCAATACCGAGCGCGCGCAAAATGTCAGCGGTTTCGGTAACCGGCGTCGCGCCTAGTTTTAAGAACTGATGTGTGCCGCGGCTTTCTTTGCTGAAAATGGAGCCGGGGATTACGAGAAGTTCGCGATTATATTCCGTCGTGAGCCGTGCGGTGATTAAGGAGCCCGATTGTTCATGCGCTTCCACCACGAGTGTCGCATGGCAGAGTCCCGCCATAATGCGATTCCTCTGTGGGAAAGTGTATGGTGTGGCTCGCATGTCCGGTTCAAATTCTGAAAGTAACGCCCCACCTTTTTTAAGGATTTCGCGCGCAATATTCACATGCGCACGTGGATAGAGTACGTCCCAATTGAGTCCGCTTCCGGGCACGGATACCGTCGGCAGTCCCACTTCAAGCGCCATTTTGTGTGACTCAATATCAATTCCATACGCAAGCCCCGATACTATAACAATGGGATAACCGCGCAGGCCTTCAATCAAGTGACGAACAACCTGCCGCCCGTAGCTCGTTATGGCGCGGCTCCCGACGACCGCAAGCCACTTGTGTTCAAAGCTCGGCAAAGCGCCACGCACGTAGAGTTGTTTTGGTGCGTCTGGAATCTCCCGCAAAAGCGGCGGGAATTCGGTCGGTGCAAGTGTATATATTTCTGTTTGCATGGAGAGCAGTGTACTATATAAGGTATGCTGGACATAAAGTTCATACGCGAAAATCGTGACATCGTGGAAAAAGCGATTCGTGACAAAAAGACGGAGCCGATTGATTTGGATAAAGTTATTCAATTATACGAAGAGCGAAAAGCGCTTCGCACGAAACTTGACGAAGTGAATGCCGCGCGCAACAAGGCGGCAAAAGAGCAAAATCACGCAGACGGGAAGCGGCTTAAGGAGGAAGCGGGCGAATTTGAGATCAAATTACCGAATCTTGAAAAAGAGCTCGTTACTCTCGTTTCTAAGATTCCAAATGTTCCTTCGGCTGATACACCGGTAGGAGACGAAAGCGTAAACAAAATCATTCGCACCTGGGGAGAGCCAAAGAAATTTCCCTTTGAACCGAAAGCGCATTGGGATTTGGGCAAGGATCTCGACATAATTGATTCTGAAAAAGCGGCGGAAGTCTCCGGTGCGCGTTTTGCCTATCTCAAAGGAGATCTCGCGCTGATGCAATTCGCACTGATAGGTCTAGCATTTAAGACTCTGGGTGATGTTGAGACGCTGTCCTCCATAGCGGCAGATGCCGGCACTTCCGTGACCATTACGCCATTCGTGCCCGTAGTGCCGCCCGTATTGATGCGAACCGCCGTTATGAATCGAATGGCCCGACTCCATCCCATGGACGAGCGGTATGTTTTTGAAAAAGACGATCTGGTACTTGTCGGTAGCGCCGAACATACCATTGGTCCCCTGCATATGGACGAGATTTTAGAAGAGAAACGCCTACCGATACGATACGTGGGCTATTCGACGGCGTTTCGCCGTGAAGCAGGTGCCGCCGGAAAGGACACGCGCGGAATTTTACGACAGCATCAGTTTGAAAAAATTGAGCTTGAGACTTTTGTTGTCCCTGAGAAGTCAATGGAAGAGCAGAATTTTATTGTAGCTATACAGGAACATTTAATGCAGAGTCTCAAGTTACCATATCAAGTCGTGCTAAAATCTACTGGAGATCAAGGGGCTCCGAATCATCGCGGTATCGATATAGAAACGTGGATGCCGGGGCAGAACACCTATCGCGAGACGCACACGTCCGATTTAATGACAAGTTATCAATCGAGGCGTTTGAATACTCGTGTACGCCGAACCGACGGCAAGGTAGAGAATGTTCACATGAACGATGCGACTGTATTCGCGATCGGACGCACATTGATAGCTGTAATGGAAAACAATCAGCAAAAAGACGGGTCAATAGTTATCCCTACGTGCCTTCAGGGGTACATGGGCAAGGATGTAATAAAATGAATAGATGGCTCGAAAGGTTATCGATTTACGCAAAAAGAAGCCTGGGGGTTTGCGCGTGACCGCGTCACAAACCGCGGGTGGACGACGCGGCTCACCTCTGCGTGCGTGGCGCAGAAAAGTGCGCATATACGGCGCGGCGGTAGGTTGTATTGTCCTCGTTGCCACCCTGCCGTATGTGTCTGACTTTACCTATCATTCGCGCGTTACGCTTGGCGACGTGAGTGTTGCGGGTGCGGCACGCGTGTCGCCCAACCTTATAAAAGCATTTTTTGAACGAACATTGCATGACGGCACGTACCACTTTCTTTCCCGCTCCAATATTTTTTGGTATCCGAGGGACGTGCTGGAAACTGAAATTCAAAAAGGCGTGCCGCGCATTAAGAGCGTGAATGTGGAGCGTAACGGTCTTTTGGCGCAGGCGGTGACGGTGACGGTGGAGGAACGTGAACGCTATGGGGTGTGGTGCAATGAAACAAAACAGTGTTTTGAAATAGACGAGAGCGGCTTCATTTTTGCTGAAATTCCAAAAGGAGTGCCCATGCGCGGCTATACCTTCTCTGGGGCGATAGCGATGAGCACGTTACCGATAGGGGAGACGTATCTAGGAGAACACATACAAAATGTTGTTGCGTTTTTGGAACTTCTGGAGAAAAATAAATTAAAACCCGCGCACATTGCTTCCGACGGTGCGGTGGATTATTGGGTGGAGTTAGAAAGCGGAATTTCTCTACGCGTTGCGCTTTCCGGTTTTCCCGAAGAAATAGCGCGCAATCTTGAGCTTGCGCTTTCTTCAGACGCACTTCGCGGCCAAACGGAAAATTTGGAATACGTAGATTTGCGGTTTGGAAACAAACTTTACTACAAAACCCGATAGAGATTATTTTTTAGACCATGGTCTAAAAAATAATCTCAAAAAAACGACCCCGATTTATCGGGGCCGCGGCAGTCACGTCGCGTGAGTATATGCTCTGATCTCGCGGAGTACGATGGCGCGTATATCGGCGTATTGGAGTGATGGCCAGTCGCCGTCGCCATCCTTCGTTGTAATAAGCTGGCGAAACAAGAGATTCCATCCCTCCCCGAATGCGATGCATGAAAGTTCTGACTTGCATCCTGGTGTGGGAACAATATCGTATTCGCGACGATACTGATGGACAAAGTCCTCAATTTCCTTCATTTCCCGTTTTTCAATCGTTGCTCGTTTGCTCATATTTTCACTCCCATGACGGATTGAAACCCAGGTTGCAAAGAATCGGCCGAAGCCGAAACTTACACTACAACCGCTGTTGACTACAATACAAAGTTTTCATACACTTGTCAAATGAACGGATTTTGGAGCAACTTGCCGAAGCCTTTTTTTGCACTCGCACCATTAGAAGACGTCACAGACGCCGCATTTCGGCGTTTAATCGCCAAATACTCGAAATACGGCGGTGTTGAGGTAGTGAATAAAGAAGGGAAATTTACCCACCCACATGCAACGCTTGTGGGTGGGCCGGATGTTATGTTCACCGAATTCACATCGGCGGATGGTTTGTTGTTTGCGGAAGGGAACGGAAGAAAGAAACTGCTCAAAAAACTTCTTTATTCCGAAAGCGAGCGGCCGATTGTGGCGCAGTTATTCTCTGCCGTGCCGGAGCGGATGGAAGCCGCCGCGCGAATAGCGGCAGAGCTTGGCTTTGACGGTATAGACATCAACATGGGATGCCCCGATAGGGCAGTGGAGCGCGGCGGCTGTGGCGCCGCGCTCATAAAAAACCCCGCGCTCGCGCGAGAGCTCATACGCGCCGCCAAACGAGGTGTACACGATGTTCGGTTTCGTAAACCGAACATTCCCATATCTGTCCCATATCGACTTACGAAGTCGATAGAACCGGCGGTGTCGATTAAAACGCGGATAGGATACGACAAAGATGAATTGGACACGTGGCTTCCGGAATTGCTCGCGGAAGAGCCGGCGGCCGTAACTCTCCACGCGCGCACTCGCAAAGAAATGTCCAATGTTCCTGCGCGCTGGAATACCGTTCTACGTGCCGTAAAAATCCGTGACGCACTTCACTCCAAAACGCTCATAGTTGGAAACGGTGACGTAAAAGATTTGGACGACGCGCGCGCGAAAGCGGAAGAAAACGAATGTGACGGCATCATGCTCGGTCGCGCGATTTTCGGCAACCCATCCCTATTCTCTAATTCGTACGAATTAGAGAATAGGAAGGAAGCAAAAGTGAAAACACTCGTAGAACACTTGACGCTTTTTGACGAACTTCTTTCCGATGCAGTCAGCTTCTCCGTCATGAAGCGGCATTTTGCCTCGTATATCTCCGGCTGGGTCGGCGCGAAACAATTGCGCATGAAGCTGATGAGCGCTGAAAGTGTGCATGAAGCACACACATTGCTTCGCGAGGTGCTTGCGTGATATCGCATGTAGCGGCAAACGCGGCGCTTTTTGTTATAATCCTGTGATGCTGCACAAAAACGCTCCTCAAACCGTTCTCTATCGCACTCACCGCCCGAAGTCGTTCAAAGACGTGCGCGGGCAGGACCATGTGGTCGGTGTGTTGGAAGCGGCTATAAAAAACGGTCGCATATCGCACGCATATCTTTTTGCCGGAGGGCGTGGGACGGGGAAGACTACGTTCGCACGCATTTTAGCCGGGCTTCTCAAGGTATCCGACAAAGACCTCTATGAAATAGATGCGGCGTCCCGCACGGGCGTGGATGACATTCGCGAGCTTCGCGAGGGTGTGTATGTTGCGCCGTTTGATTCACCATATAAATGTTACATCATTGACGAAGCACACATGCTTTCCAAGCAAGCATGGAATGCATTTTTAAAAACACTGGAAGAACCGCCAGCGCATGTAGTGTTTATCCTTGCGACGACGGAGCTTGATAAAGTGCCGGACACTATTCAATCACGCTGTCAGGTGTTTCGTTTCAAACAACCGTCGCGCGAGGTGCTTGCGGACGTGGTATCGGATGTTGCGAAAAAAGAGAAATATACTCTTGAGCGCTCGGCAGCGGAGCTCGTGGCGCTTCTTGCCGAAGGGTCGTTTCGCGACGCGCTCTCAATTCTTGAAAAAGCTCTCTCCGTTTCTAAGGACAAGAAAATAAGCGTTGCAGAAATTGAGCGTGCAAGCGGCGCGCCCAAAGGCGAGATTGTGCGCGAACTTGTGGAGGGTCTAGCGTCGCGTGACGCGAAGTGCGCGCTTTCCGCTGTGCACAAAGCGGTTTTGGAACACACAGACCCGCGTGTCCTCGCGAAACTTCTAATTCACCGCATGCGCGTGGTTCTTCTTCTTCGCTTTGCGCCCGATCTTGCCGCCGAACTTTCAAAAGAAATGACGGAAGCCGATAAGGCGCTCGCGCGCGATGTTGCAAAAAATCCAGGCGTTACTTCAGACACGTTGAAACTTTTGCTTGAGGCGTACTCAACAATGGCCTACGCCGCCGTGCCGCATCTTCCTCTTGAGCTTGCTATTATAGACATATGCAAAGATGAGAAAAATAAATAATACGAAGATCCGTGCTGTTATTGCTATTTATTAATTCAATTGAATTAACAAATAAGAGTAAGAGAGTATGTGTCTCATCGAACTACCTTGATGGTTGTGTCAAGAATCGGATGTCGTTTTTTGGAAATAGAATAATACACCGTAGTGTTTACTTGTTCGCTCTCAACGAGGTCGGCGTTGGCAAGCGTGCGCAGGTGGCGCGATGTTGCTGCGAAGGAAAGGTGAATTTGGTCAGCGACGCTCCCCACATCCGCTCGGCCTTTTCTTGTCAGAAGTGCGAGTATCGCAAGACGTCGGCGATTCGCCATTGCCTTTAAGACAAGCTCTGTCGCTACTATGTTATTACTGTGTGTCATAGTTTTTCACCATTATTTGCTAATTCAATTGAATTAGCAAATACAAACGTGGATGTTTTGTGGTATAGTAGCTCGGTATATTTGTAGTTATTCATTGGGGGATCGTCTAACGGTAGGACAGCTGCCTTTGAAGCAGTGAATCTAGGTCCGACTCCTAGTCCCCCAGCCAGTAGAAAATCTTAGCGCGTCGCGCTTCAGATTTTTCACTGATCCTGAGGCGCTTGCGCCGAAGGGCAAATCCGAGCGTCGAGCGAGGAAGTACTGAGGCCAGCAGGCCGAACGTTAAGGAACTAGTTATGTATTTCGTTTACATATTGCATTGTAGTGACGGGACTCTTTACACCGGCGTGACCAACGACCTTAAACGCCGATTTGAGCAACATAAAAAAGGAACTGGCGGGAGCTATACAAGATCACGAACTGTTGAGCGCATCGTATATTCGGAAGAGGCACATGGCCGTGGCGCCGCTCTAAAGCGCGAGGTGGAGATAAAAAGATTGACACGACAAAAGAAGTTGAGTTTGATAAAATTTTGACTAACGAGACAAATTCGGAGTCCGAGGAGCGTCTGAATTGTATGATAAGAATTATGGGGAAAACACATCTTATCTTAGGAGCATTATTTGCGGGATTTGTTTTTGCTTCAGGGGTATATTTTTTATTCGGCCAAATAGGTTTTGGAATATTTTTATTCTTATATTTTTTCCTATTTGTACCTTGGTTGAGGAAAAAATTTCCCGCCCGATAACGTTCCAACATCGTCCAAGACAGCTAGCCAACAAGTATAAGAGTGAAAGGTTGCCTCGGTGCTTATCAGAAAAACAAGATAATTATGACAACAAAAAAATTACGACAAATCTTTGACCGCACTAATGGGCATTGCCACTTTTGTGGCGATAAGTTAGTTTTTGAGAAATATGGGCTAAGAAAGGACGAGAATGAAACATGGGAAGCTGACCACATAATTCAGAAAGGAAAGGGCGGCTCTCACAATCCAGACAACCGTTTGTCGGCCTGCTATAGATGTAATCGGCTTAGATGGCATCGCAAAGGTAAAAACATAAGGAACTTGTTATTGTTGGGTCTTATCGCCAAAGACGAGATAGAGCATAAATCTGAACTCGGGAAAGCCATCGTGAAATTAAAGAATAAAAGACAAAATGCCAACAAAAAGAGGCGTAGAAATCTGTCAAAAGTTTTTTAAATTTTTATTATTCCTATATGGCAGAAAAGAGAGTTGGGGCGGGGTTTGGTGTCATTCTTGAGAAGGACGGAAAAATCCTTCTTGGTATGCGCCACCCCGATCCAGACAAAGCCGACTCTGCATTTCGGAGTGCCGGAGAGTGGTGTTTGCCGGGAGGAAAATTAGATTGGGGAGAGTCGCTTGAAGATGGAGCAATCAGGGAAGTTAAGGAAGAAACTGGCATTGTGATAAAAAATCCGAAAGTAATCTCTGTGCATAATTGTAGAAATGAGCATGCACATTTTATGACCGTTGGTCTTGTGGCCAGCGAGTGGGAAGGAGAGGCATCGGTGATGGAGCCTGACGAAATCGTACAGTGGGAATGGTTCAACCTAAACGATTTGCCACAGCCGCGATATTTTCCGAGTTTTGAAGTTATAGAGAACTACCTCCAAAATAAATTCTATATTCAAAGGTCGTAGGCGTGGTTGGGCATGAAGACGGGCATCTCGCTTCTTTTGATATGGGATGTATAATGTAGCGATATGGGAGAAAGAGGAACTCACGGGGTTCGTATAAAGAAAAAGTCGCGCTCGCGGAAGACCGCGAAGCGTCTTGAGGCGAAGCGGCTCATGCTTATCGCAAAAAAGGAAAGGCGGTAGTGTATAATGGCGTTAAAATACATAGGCGAGTTTTTCTATGACAAAAATAGTGATACTCGGCATTGTCATTGTCATTACTATTTTGGCGGTAGCGGGCTGGTCTATACTTTCTAAGCGAGGAAGATTCAGCGACAAACACACCAGAAACGGATGGCATGTCATTCGGAGAGGAAAAAGATATCGACATGGAGGAAAAGAGTGGTGTGGGTTCATATGAAGCATACGCGCCGGAAAAGTTAGCACTCGCAAACAGTGGCGATGTCGTTCTCTTTTTCCGCGCGTCGTGGTGCCCCACGTGTCGTGCGCTCGACGCGGATATAAAAGCGCACCTAAACGACATTCCGGCTGGCGTCGCCATTCTTATACTTGACTACGACACGGAAACCACTCTTAGGCAAAAATACGGCGTAACGTATCAGCACACACTTGTGCAAGTGGACGCTGGAGGAAATCAGATTGCCAAGTGGCAGGGCTCAATGACGCTTGCGGCACTACTTCGCGAAATACAATGACGCTTCTCATCGTTTCCTTTATTGCCGGAGGATTGACGGTTCTTGCGCCGTGCATTTTACCGCTTTTGCCGGTTGTTGTCGGTTCTTCCGCGGCGGCGCGTAGTCGTACGACGCCTTACGTTGTAGTAGGCTCTCTTGCCCTTTCGGTCATTGTTTTTACCTACATTCTCAAAGCGTCCACCGCGCTCATTATGGTGCCGCCGGAGTTTTGGACGTACCTATCCGGCGGCATTCTTATCGTTCTTGGTCTCATGCTCTTTTTCCCGGCTATATGGGAGCGCGTTCCCGGTCTTTCGCGGCTATCCGCCGGTTCAAATAAACTCGTTGGCGAAGGATACCAACGCAAAAGTTTTTGGGGAGACGTGCTGATGGGTGCCGCACTTGGTCCTGTATTTTCCACCTGTTCCCCCACGTACTTTGTCATTCTTGCATCGGTGCTTCCCGCATCGTTTGCGCTCGGGACGGCATATATATTTTCGTACGTACTCGGTCTCTCGCTCGTACTTCTTCTCATCGGACTTCTCGGACAGCGTTTTACGGACCGGCTCGTGCGCGTATCCGACTCGCGCGGGCTTCTGAAGCGCGGCATCGGCCTCATAATCATAGTGCTCGGTGTCTTAATAGCCACAGGATACGAGAAAAAACTTGAAGTGGCGATTTTAGACAGCGGCTATTTTGATGTTACCAAGATTGAACAATTGCTTTTGAAGAAAGTACAATAGTGCATATGCTGATATGAAAGCGGAATATGTCATCGGCGCATTGATTATTGCATTCGTAGCGATTGGTCTTGTGGTACTATTTAGCGCTCCACAATCACCCATGGCGGAAAAACCTATCACTAAGGCGCGCAAGGGCATTCCGTACACGGAGATAGTGAATCCGTCCGGTTTCGTCAACACCGAAGGCATTACGATAGGGGAGTTGGTTGGCAAAAAAATCGTTTTGGTGGACTTTCTGACCTACAGCTGCATTAACTGTCAGCGTACGTTTCCGTATTTGAACGCGTGGTACAAGAAGTATAAGGACGTCGGATTGGAAATTATCGGCATTCATACGCCGGAGTTTGCATTTGAAAAAGATATCAATAACGTGAGAACCGCAATGAAACAGTACGGCATCAAGCACCCAATTGTTTTAGACAACGACTACTCCACATGGAACGCGTACGGCAATCGTTATTGGCCTCGAAAATACTTGGTGGATATATACGGGGATGTCGTATATGACCACATTGGCGAGGGCGGTTACGAGGCGACGGAAAAAAAGATCAGAGAATTGCTCGCGGAGCGAGCGGAGGTGCTCGGTATAGAGGCAGCGGATGCGGCGGAGGAGTTCGCCGCATCCTCGGTGCCTGAAGTGAGTAGTGCTGTGCAAAGCCCGGAGACCTATTTTGGCTCACTACGTAATGAGTATCTCGCGAATGGTATGCACGGACGGAGGGGAGAGCAAACCTTTACTTTGTTGCCGAATCCGATGCGGAACGCACTCTACCTTGGCGGCGTTTGGCGCATAGAAGCCGAATATGCTGAATCGGTCTCCAACGCGTCTGTGGTGTATCGTTATAATGCGCGTGAAGTATACATTGTCGCGGATGCGGACGCTTCGGTTGAGGTGGAGGTGTGGCAGGACGGCGTCAAAGTGGAAAGTGCGCGCGGCGCTGATGTGCGCGCGAGCGGCATGGTACTCGTGCAGGAAAGCCGACTCTACAAACTAATTCGTAATGAAGAAGCAGGAGAACATACGCTTGAACTCAAGGTAAAAGGAAAGGGTCTGCGTTTCTACGCGTTTACGTTTGGATAGAATCTATTTGCGTACATACTTTTGTATCACTACAATCCTTCGGAGCGAATGACGGTGTAGACAGTGTAAAAGAGTATCCGCAGGTCGTGCCGCAAAATCTCAAGCGATGAACCGGAGCGACAGAGTTCCGCATATTTCATACCCACCTGTTCTTGGTTGAGGCCGTATTTGCGTGATTTGTGTGTCTGAAAGTGCCCCGTGAGACCGGCGCGTAAAATAGCTTTTGCGAGATTGCCGCCCGCAATATAGCGTTCATATATCTCCGGATTTACCGGGCGCGGTCCGACGAACGACATTTTCCCTAGGAACACGGAAAAGAGCTGAGGAAATTCGTCGAGATATGTTTGCACGAGGACCATTCCGACGAGGGTGAGATTTCTAAAGTCGTGCTCCAGCTTTTTGGTATGTACGACCCCATCATGCCCGTTCGCTCTTTGAAGCGCCGGCATTCTGAATGTTCGCAATTTATAGAGCGTGAACGGTGTACCACGCGACATGCACGTTTCTTTATAAAGGAATGGACCGCGCGCAGTCTGCGAAAAGCATCGCTCCAAAAGAGAGAGTGCCAAGAGGGCGAGTATGGCGGGAGATAGAAGCAGAATAACTATCATGCTTGCAACAACATCAAAGAGCTGTTTTAGGAACGGCGTCGGAATGATGTCCGTGGTCGGTAGGTTCCGCACAGTGTTCATGAAGGATAAGGGTATCAGATTCTCGCTCTTTTCCCATGTCGCGCTACTGTGATACTTGGTATGATACAGATACGCAATAACGATACACTGTGCAAAAGTATGGCCAACACCATTGATATTCTCACGCGACAGCTTGCTTGGAATTCGCATATTGTGAACCCAAGCACCGCTTCTTATGATTCTGTTGTTGTTGGTGGTATGGGGGGTTCAGCACTTGCGGCTCTTGCCACGCGGTGGCTTGGTTTTTCAAAGTCGCTTACAGTGCATCGCGACTACGATGTACCAACACGTCTTCCGGAGCGCGCACTTTACGTTGCCGTGTCGCACTCTGGGAATACGGAAGAGACGTTGAGTTTTGCACACGCAGTGCTTAAGCAAAAACTGCTCCTTGCCGTTGTTGCTTCGGGAGGAAAACTGCTTGAGCTCGCAAAAGAGCACGCGCTTTCGTGTGTGGAAGTGCCTAGCGACTTTGTGCCACGCGACAGCACGTTTTATCATTTACGCGCACTCGAGGTACTTCTTGGAGAGAGCGCGTTGGTTGGAGTGGCCGATATTCCCGACCAGGCGCAGATTTTAACAGAGACCGAGCGCGTGGCGTCGGCGCTCAATGAGCGTGTGCCGCTTATATATGCGTCAACGCAAAACGAGATACTCGCGTATATCTGGAAAATTATACTGAACGAGACGGCAAAAGTTCCCGCATTCCATAATGTGTTTCCGGAATTCAATCATAATGAAATGCAAGGCATTGACCCGAAAGGTCCGCTTAGCGCGCAAGTACCGCTTATGCCCGTGGTCTTGAAAGACAGCGAAGATAATCCGCGCATTGCGCACCGCATGAATGTTTTTTGCGATATATCGACAAAACGCGGCTCGGAGCCACTCGTGATTTCGGGAGTTACCGGAGCGCGCGGTGCGCGCCTCCTGTGGCATTGGTTTCTTGCGCGCGAAGTGGCGCACATGCTTGCCGAAAAATATGGCGTTCCCGCCGACGAGGTGCCGCTTATTGAGGAGTTTAAGAAACAACTGTAAAAATCCCGAGTAAAAGAACGTAGTTGACGAATCTCTTTCACGACACTCCATCTTCCTGATATGAACTCAAGACGATTCATCATCGCCCCGGCTCTTATATTTGCCATTCTGGTGATTTTGGGAATTGCCGTAGGCGCAGTATATGTAGAGCAGACAAGAAAAGCGCATGTGGATGCGATCGTACACGACATAGAAGGTAGTAGCACGCCGATCAAAACCAAAGAAACGGAGCAATCGCCAATTGAAAAATCAACGAGTGATGACAAAACAACATCGTCAGATTCGATACGGACGAGCGTAGATAGTAAGAGCGAGCGTACAGAAAATGCGTTAGTAGAAAATCTCGATTCGCAAATGGCGGGGATTGAAAAACAGCTCCAAGGAGTCGTTGATGGAAGTGGTGGAATTCACCCCGACACTCGTTTGGATATTTTAGCGAAACTTTCAGAACTCCAAGCTCTTGACGCGAATACAGAGCGTATCGCGACGCTCCGCGCACTTCTTGAAAAGCTTGAGGTGGGCAGCGCGGGTGATGAGGAGTCGCAAGATGGAGGTGGGGAGGTCACGACAGGCGAGGCATCGCAGTCCTCTTCAGCTATTCCGTCAGAGCCCTCGTGCGTGTCAAATTCCAATCCTGTGTTTACGCACCACATTACGGATACGACTATGTTCTCGCAGATAAAGCCACCGCCGAATAAAACTCCGGAAGGCGATTTAAAACCGCATAGTTACATTGAGACGCATGGTCAGCGAGTGCCGGTATATGCTCCTGTCGATATGACGCTTATTGGCGGCGCGTATTTTGAAGGCGGTCCATACGGTTTGGATTTTCGGGTGAGCTGTGAAGTCAGACTTCGTTTCGGGCACATTTCGGAGCCGGTGGAAGTAATACGGGAAGTATTTCCCGATAGGCCAGCTCCGGCAGGCGATTCGCGTGACCAGAAAATAAAACACGAGGTTTCTTTCAAGGCAGGTGATTTATTGGCGTATACGGTTGGTACGAACCCCGGAGCCGGTAACTGGGATTTCGGCGTTTATAATTCCAATGTCAAAAATCGGTATGCCGATGATCCGAAATATAACTGGAGTGACATAAACACGACAGCCGTGTGTCCATATGGTTATTTCACTGAAGAACTGCTTTCCGTGTACAAAAGCAAGTACGATTTTTCCGGGTACGGCGCGCTAATTCCAGACGGAGAGTCGTTTTGCGAGTGAGCTGTCGGGCGCGGTGTTACGATATAAAGATGGGATACAATCCCGCAAAACCATACAAGCGGCAGATTTT
Organism: Candidatus Kaiserbacteria bacterium RIFCSPLOWO2_01_FULL_50_24; assembly: GCA_001783335.1. Taxonomy (GTDB): domain Bacteria; phylum Patescibacteriota; class Minisyncoccia; order Phycocordibacterales; family UBA2100; genus UBA10103. The sequence goes on from MFLU01000003.1 coordinate 25,150, forward strand.
GGGGGCGATTGAAGAAACGTGGAACACGCCGCATATACAGGTGCGCCGTGGGGTATATCCGGCATTCCGGAAAAAATTCTCCGGCTGGGAAGTGGACCATACGGACGGCATCGGGACGAAAGGATACTACCACTGGAGGTTGGGGACATTTCGGGAAGCGGTTATTGATGCGTTGGCGATGAATTTGAATGACCTAGCTCTCGTCCGCGCCACTCCATACAAACTTTCAAATCATATTACCGTGCCGGTTGAGGACGAGCGCGTGTATAGGGTGGTGCGGGAAGTGGTGCGCGAGTGCAGTAAGCGTGAGATCGCGGTCGTCGGCGGAGAAAATTCCTTTCATAACACTGCCGAGGGGCTTGATATCAGCATGACGATTTCCGGACTTTTGCACGGGAAACCTACACCGAACGCATTCCACATCGGCGACACACTCGTTGGCCTCAAAAGTTCCGGCCTTCATTCAAACGGCTTTACGACAGTGCGTCGCGTGTTCGGCAAAATAGTGCGAAAAGAGTTCACACGACCGACCGCGGTATACCTCAATACCATTCTCGCGCTCGACAAGCGTTTCAACATACACGGCATGATGCATATCACGGGAGGCGCCTTCACAAAGTTGAAAGATGTGCTCGGCGCGCGCGCAGATGCGCATATCGCGCATCCGCGCGCACTGACGCCGCATCCAATATTTTATGAATTGCGTGAGCGCGGAAAATTTTCCAACAAAGTTATGTACTCTACATTTAATTGCGGCATCGGTTTCATACTATCCGTGCCTCCGCGCGATGCGGAAAGGATAGTGCACTGTACGCGCGGCGCAGCGATAATCGGTAGTGTTAAGAATGGAGGTGGCAAGGTACACGTTCTTTCCGCATTCAGCAACAAAACAACCGTCCTTTAGTCGTCGTGGTGTGGATAACCCACACACTTATATTGGTGTTATTGCCTCGTGTTTTAGCGAGGATTGTCTTCGTATCACGATAGATAAACATAACGTGCTTTTAGCAACCGACATTATATTGGCAATGAAAACACTACACCAATATAAGTGTGTGGGGATAACTCATTAGGGATAGTGTTATCCGTCTATAATAAGGAGAATATTTAATAATTATCATTTTTATGGACGCAACAACTATTTTTCTCGCACAGGCGTTTGGTGTGTACTTTATTATTGTCGGTGTAATCGCGCTTATTCGCCGCGAGTCGTTGGTGCGCCTGTTTGCGTCACTGCCGAGCCATTCGCCTGCACTCTATGCGTTTGCGCTCGTTGAGCTTTTTGCAGGTATCGTGCTCGTAATTGTATATCCAACGGTTGAACTCAGCGTTTCCGGCATTATCTCTCTTATTGGCTATATGCTAGCAGTAGAAAGCATCGTGTATCTGATAGCACCGTTTCGCATGGTGCGGCGTATGTTTGCAAAGTTCAATCAGGACAAGTGGTATCTTATCGGTGGTGTTGTGAGCGTCGCCCTTGGCGCATATCTTGCCGGTAACGGTTTTGGTTTTCTCTAGAACCATTTGTCCTTGTCCACAGGCGCGTTTTGGCGAGCTTGCCTAAACGCGTCTTTTTGGTATGCTTATGTATGGGTGTAAAAATTTCTCCTCACATTCATTTTTCATTTGATGATGTCCTTATTCGCCCGATGCGGAGCTTCATTGAGCCGCGAGAGGTATCGCTTGCCACCACCATCGCAGGTGGTTTTTCGGTACCGACACCATATCTTTCCGCCGCGATGGATCGCGTGACAGACGCACGTTTTGCGATTGCGCTTGCTCGTGCCGGAGGGGTTGGGGTTTTACATCGCAACTGCACGTTAGCCGAAGAAGTGCACATGGTGCGCGTGTGTAAAAAAGCGGGAGTCAATGTTGGCGCGGCATGCGGGCCGTTTGACGCCGCGCGCGCCGAGGCGCTCGTCAAAGCCGGTGCCGACCTTCTTGTTGTTGACTGCGCGCACGGGCATAACATGAAGGTTGTAGCGGCGGCGCGCGTTATTAAAAAAAGGATAGGTAAGGTTCCGCTTGTTGTTGGCAACATAGTGACAAGCGAAGCAGTGCGCGATTTGCGAGGCGTTGCTGATGCGGTGAAGGTAGGCGTGGGCCCCGGTTCAATTTGCACGACACGTCTCGTCTCAGGTGTTGGTGTGCCGCAACTCTCCGCAATTATTGAAGTGGCACCAATTGCACACGGGCTCAATATGCGCGTCATTGCAGACGGTGGCATGCGTTCCTCGAGCGACATTGCAAAGGCGCTCGCGGCGGGAGCGAATGCCGTGATGCTCGGGAATCTCTTTGCGGGAGCGCGAGAGGCGCCGGGAAAAGTCATTGTGCGTGGCGGGAAAAAGTATAAAGAATATCGCGGCATGGGCTCGCGTTCTGTTCTGCGCGAGCGTCATTCTTCTGATAGGTATTTCGCAGATGGTCGCAAGCTTGCACCCGAAGGAATAGAGGGATACGTGCCGTGCGTTGGCTCCGTTGCTGATGTTGTTGGGGAGCTCGTCTCCGGCGTGCAGGTAGCATTCGGTTACGTTGGTGCAAAAGATATTTCTACATTCCAAAAGAAAGCCCGTTTCCTACGCGTCACAGAGTCGGTACAATACGAGAGTGCTCCGCATTCACTTGTTTTTTCATAAACCCATACTTGCAAAGGAGAGTCCTTTGCAATCAATTTCTATGAAAAAATGCCCCGCCACGCAAAACCGTGACGGGGTTCTAAAATACTAAGCGGCAGGGCGGAGTTTCTCAATATAGCCACGCGTTATCCTGTTTATAACCTCTGATGGCGCTTCGTCGAAGAAGTCGCTTTCTTTGTATACGTGACGTAGTATATCCGTAATTCGGTGTAGCTCGTCCGCGGATTTCTTTCCGGTAGCGTTGCATACAACGTCTATTGCACCGCCAGCGTTTGCTACTTCCGCCGGCGCATAGATGATGCCGGCCCTATAGAGGCGAATGCCGTCAAAGGCCTCTGCGAGCGGATTGTTGGCAGAGCCGACGATCATGTTCGTGCTAGAACGCATGTTTGAAATGGTGCGAGAATTTAAAATACCTCCCTTGGCACACGGCATAAATATTCGCGCTTTCACGCCGTATATCGCGTCTGGCTCCACCACTCTTATGATGTCACCGTCCAAGCGGCGTGCCCGTTCTATCGATTGGGCATTGGTGTCTGCGATAGTGATATGCCGCACCCCTCTCTCCAGGAGCCGACTTAGAAGTGCAAATCCAACATTGCCGATCCCCTGGAGCGCGAAGGTCTGCTTTTCATATAACGCGGCGACATCATCTCCATCGTCGCCATACATGCGCCACGTTTCCTCCAGCGCTAGAAGCACTCCATCTGCGGTGACTGGAGACGGGTCGGTACCATCTCTGTGGCCGATAACGAGTCCTCTTGGCGCGTAGCATGCGATATACTCAAGGTCTTCTCGCGTCATTCCCATATCAAATGACGTAAGATAGGTATTGATACGAGCGAGAATTTCTTCCGCGAACGCACGCCATAATTCCTGACGGACCTCGTTCACCCTCACGTCGCCAAGCACTTCGGGAACGTTGTGGGTGAAGACGACCGTCTTTCCACCTCCGAGCGCGAGCTTGGAGTCGCCGAATATTGCGGCGAATTTCTGGCTCATCATTGACGATAGCAACATGCCAACGGAAAACGACGCATGGTCGCTCCCGTTCGGCAGAGTAATACGACATCCGCCACCGGATTCCAACGTCGCGCCGTCGATTGTCTGCAATCCCGCGCTCCTGCGATGAATAAACGTAGCAAGCGCCACTTTATTGTCTTCGGTCACGAGTCCGTGGACGACGTGTCCATCGTATTCCTCAAAGCTCCCGCACTGGTCGGTGAGATTCGCATACTGGAGTTTCATTTTTACCTCCTGTGCCTATCTGTTATTCACCCTACTCTTTCTATGTCTGACTGCAAGCCCCCATTTAAGTAGTCATATTTCTCGGCTCTGTAAAGCCACAAAAACACCTCCTCGTTATCCACTGGCATAGCTTGCGCTAGAGTCTGCGGCCCTCTGGCAGGGGTATACTGATAGTACAAACGGTCGATACGTTATTTTCATTTTTAATTACCCGCATCAGAAAACTATGAAAGTATTACACATGCTTGCCCACATTCTTGTCCTTGTCGGTGGTCTCAACTGGGGACTCTCGGCCCTTGGCATTAATGCGGTCAATCTTATCCTAGAAGGTTTTCCGGCTGTAGAGTCAATCGTCTACATCTTAGTCGGTCTCTCCGCGGTGTACCTTTTGGTTACCACAAAAGAGTGGAGGGGTGGTTCCTCGGCGTCAGTTGGAGGAGCGATGTAGCATCTCTAATCGGCTCCGTTTCAGCAGTATCGACTTTCGACTTGACGAAAACTCCGTGCGCACACAAACAATCCCGGTTCGCCCGCACACTTACTTTGGCATCATTCTGCTTTTGCAACATAGACAGTGTTTGACCTCGCGCTATCTCATAAAAAATCGTTCTACCGATATAGTCCGGTCGGCAGAATAAAAACCAATGCCAAAGTAAGTGTGCGGGTTTGCCCGGGATTGTTTGCTACAATGAGCAGATATGTCCAACTCTCCATGGGAGCGCGCGCAGAAGTTAGTACAGAATGCAGCAGCGCTTGCGGAAACGTCACCGCATCTTCTAGCGGCGCTGCTTGTGTCCGACCGTACCGTAGAAGTATCCATCCCCGTAGAAATGGATGACGGGAGCCAGCGCGTATTTCACGGGTACCGTGTACAGCACAACAATATACTCGGAGCATACAAAGGTGGCATTCGGTATCACGAGAGCGTAGATATGGAGGAGGTAAAAGCACTCGCGTTTCTCATGACGATGAAGTGCGCAGTCATTAATATACCGTTTGGCGGCGGCAAGGGCGGCGTGCGCGTAGACCCAAAGAAACTTTCGGCGCGTGAGCTTGAAGAGCTTACGCGCGAGTTTACTCGGAAGCTTTCGCTCGTCATCGGCCCAACGTTGGATGTGCCGGCTCCCGACGTGAATACCAATCCGGAGATAATGCGGTGGATTGCAGACGAATATAAAAAAACGGTCAGTAGCCAGAAGCCGATAATCGGTAGTGCAGAACAACATCCAGAAGCCGTTGTAACGGGGAAGCCACTAGACGCGGGCGGAAGTGAAGGGCGAACAGAGGCGACAGGACTCGGGGGTTCGTATGCGCTCCAAGCGTTTTTCAAAGAACACGGAGAAGACATCCGCGATAAAACCGTTGCAGTGCAGGGATTCGGGAATGTGGGGCGGTGGGCCGCAGAGTCGTTGCAAAAAATGGGCGCGAAGATCGCGGCGGTTTCCGACTCTCGCGGCGGCATCTATATTCCAGACGGTATTCCGGATATTGCGGCGGTGTATAAGTGCAAGAAGGCTAGCGGACTCGTCGCGGGATGTTATTGCATTGGGAGCGTGTGCGACCAAGCGTCGAGCGAGGAAGTACTGAGGCCAGCAGGCCGAATGTGCGACATCAAAAATCGCGAAAAAATGCGCGGCCATAACATTACGCCGGAAGAAATTCTTACACTGCCGGTTGATATATTGGTTCCGGCGGCGCTTGAAGATTCTTTGACAGCTGGAAACGCGGAAAAAGTGCAGGCGAAATATATTTTAGAACTTGCCAACAGTCCGACGACGGAAGAAGCGGATGCGATTTTTGAAAAAAGGGGTGTCACGATCATTCCCGACATTCTCGCAAACGCCGGTGGCGTCCTGGTCAGTTATTTTGAATGGTATCAAAATATGCATGGTGAGCGCTGGAGCAAATCGGACGTGTTTGAAAAATTACACGCTTCCGTGGAGACGGCAGTGACGGAAGTCTTTCGTACGGCAAAGGACAAGAGGATTTCTTCCCGCACGGCGGCGTATGTGGTGGCATTGCGGCGATTAAGCAGCTCAGCAAACCCAGCACCTTTCCGACATCGCTGATCATGTCATCCAGCACCAACGTTCGTAATTCACCGGACATGACAGGTGCTGGATAAAATTTTTTGAAAAAAAGGCGGCATCCCGATTTTTCGGGATGCCACCACAATGCAAATCAAACCTCAATCCCAAGCCGCTCGGCATCTTTCAGAAGAGAGCGTTTCTCCGCCCCCTCTCTGGCCACTTCTTCCGTGGCCCTTATTTTCTTGGCTTTTGCGGCATCTTGGGCTGCAAAAATCTCGTCTTTGCGCGCAAGCACGCTCCCGAGGTCATTTTGCCAGGCAAGATTACTCACAAAACGCGAAACTTCGCACTCGTCGCTCGAAAAGTCGGCAACCTGCCAATAGACCGAGAGCACACACTTGCTTTGCGTGTCTTCACCCATGTCTCCACTCGGGTGATGCCAAATGGTGAGTGTATTGCCACCCATTGCGGACTGCCCGAAACTCCCCAGAAAACTGAATGTATCGAATGGACGGAGTTCTTTGTCAATTGATGTATGGAAGTTACCACGTAACTCGCGCTCGAGGACTTCGCCGTGCTCTGTCAAAAGCGCTAACACCGCAGGGACGAATCTATCCAGTGCTGCCTTTCGTTCGGCAATGCGCCGATCGAGCTCTTCATCATTCAATAGTTTAATGGATTGCATCGTCTTCCTCCCTCTTTCACTGCCCATGAGCATACGTCATCTTGGTTCACTACGCAAGAACTCTGTACAACATGACAAAAAAGTGCTTAAATTCTTTTTATGAGTTACACTCCTCCCCAAAAGATTCTCGCGAAGTATGCTGATGTTCTGGTGAATTTCGCGCTCGGTGGCGGGAAGGGGATTAAGAGGGGCGATGTGGTGCGCGTAACGGCGCACGAGTCGGCGAAGCCGCTTTTTCACGAAATCTGCAACGCCGTGGTGGATGCGGGCGGACATGTGCTCTCACATTATCTGCCGGACGAAACACGACATAAAAGTACCAGTCGCCATTTTTTTGAATGCGCGCGCGACCACCAGCTTGACTACTTTCCAAAATTGCACATGCGCGGTCTTACGCACGAAATTGACCACACCGTCTCCATAATTTCAGAAAACGATCCATACGTTTTGCGCGGTATTGACCCTAAGAAAATTATGCGCCGCGGCGTTGCCATGAAGCGTTTCCGCGACTGGCTTGATGATAAGGAGCGCAAGGGGAAATTCACGTGGACTTTGGCGCTCTACGGCACGCGCCCGATGGCGAAGGAAGCAGGACTCACAGAGCGTGAATTTTGGAACCAGATAATCAAAGCGTGTTTCTTAGACGAAAAATACCCGATCGCAAAATGGAAAGATACATACAAGCGGCTGGAGGTGTATAGAAAAAAGTTGAACAAACTTATGCCACACACTGAGCGTATTCATGTTAAAGGCGCTGATGTTGATTTGTGGATTACGCCTGGAGAGAAGCGTCAATGGCTTGGCGGGAGTGGTCGGAATATTCCGAGTTTTGAATTGTTCACGAGTCCCGACTGGCGTGGTACCTCTGGCTGGATACGCTTTAATCAACCGCTCTATCGCTATGGCGATAAAATAACCGGCATCCAATTGTGGTTTGTGAACGGACGCGTCGTGAAGTCCAAGGCAAAGACGAACGAGAAGTTATTGAAGCACATGATTGCAACGAAGGGCGCGGACAAGGTGGGGGAGTATTCGCTTACCGATAAGCGTTTCTCGCACATCACGAAATTCATGGCGGATACGCTTTTTGATGAGAATATGGGCGGGCCGGAAGGAAACACACATCTTGCGCTCGGAGCTTCCTATAAAGAAGCATATGCGGGCGACATTTCCAAACTTCCTAAAAAGCAATTTGCGGCACTCGGCTTCAACGACTCCTCGGTGCACACGGACATCATTTCCACAACGCGCCGCACCGTTACGGCGCATCTGAAGGGTGGGAAGCCAAAAATTATTTATGAAAACGGGAAGTTCGTCTGACATGAAGTTAAAAAGTAAAAATGAAAAAGTAAAAAGTGCAGTTAAAAAGTAAAAACCATTCAACATAGATGAACATTGAGTTCACTTTTGAGTTTTTCATTGTCGTTTTTCATTTTTAGATTTAAGATTTTAATTAAGTAACGAGCGAAGGCTTTCAAACATACTCTAGGAATATGGTTAAAACTATTTATTTAATGCGTCACGGCGAGAGTGAAGATAATGTTGTTGACGATAATGCTCTAAAGGGATCCTCCGCGCTTCTGACGGAGCGCGGCCGAGAGCAGGCGCGATTCGTTGCGCGTCGGTGCGCCGAGCTCGATATTGATGTTGTTATAGGAAGTACGTATCCCCGCGCGAAGGAAACCGCAGACATAATCAACGAGCGCATAAAGAAACCCATTGAATATACTGACATATTCGTTGAGCGGATGAATCCATCTGAATGGTATGGCAAAAAGAAAGAAGGAGCCAAGCGCCTCCATGCGCTTGATAGCAGCTTGCATATCTCAGGATTCCAGCATTCAGACGAAGAAACTGCTGAAGAGTTACTGGCGCGTACGGAAAAGGCGCTCAAATATCTTGAAGACCGACCAGAAAGCAACATTCTCCTCGTATCACACGCGATGTTTTTGCGCGCATTCATGGCGCGGATACTTTTCCGCGAAGATGTGACAATACGTGAAATCGCGCAATGCGTGCGCGTTATGAAATTAGCAAATACAGGCCTCTCAATACTCCAGCATAATCAAGACGACCCATATGGCCCGTGGCGTCTCGTGTGCTGGAATGACCACGCGCATCTCGGATAGAGCATGTTCTGAAACTGTTTTCCCGGAGCGAGGAGGTGTGCCTCTTCGGGGTCTCTCGCAGACTGACGAGTCGAGAGTGAGCGCTGGGCTAGCAAGCCCAGACAGCGACCCCGAAGAGGCACGCCTCACGAAGCGAAGGGTTTTCAGACATGCTCTAGAGCTTGTGTCACGGTCGCTGTCTCCTCTTGTTCGCCGTCATGTTCTTCATGCGGCATGAGCGTTATAACGCCGAACATGAGCACTGCGCCAAGAAGCGCGGCCACAATGTGAACAAAAAGATATCCGTGCGCGCGTATGGACACGAATGCATTTGGAAGAAGGTCGCGGACGACAAGCGAAAGGAATCCGCCGGCGGCGAGACCCGCGAGAATCGCGAGGAGTCCATCAAACGATGCAAGTACAAGCGCGAGCACGACGCCCACAAGAATGGTGGACGATGCGATGAAATTGAGCGTGAGCGTTTTTTTTGTTGTGTAGCCGGCCTCTTTTAATACGAAGAACTCCGATATTTCTTGCACAAGCTCGTGGAGAAGTATGCCGACGGTGGCGGCAAGACCGATGGTCCAGTCAATAAAAAACGCGGGGACGATAATAAATCCGTCTGTTATGTTGTGTATCGCATCCGAGAAAAGCACGCGACGGCCATCTATTTCAGAATGCGCGTGGTCGGCGGGCATCTCATGGTGGTGATGCTCTTGGTGCGGCAGTGCGTGGTGGATTATTTCAAGAATAATCGCGCCGGCGATAATAGAGCCCGCCACAATCGCGACTGACTCGCTTTCATGCACTGATTCTATCACAAGGTGATAGGCAAGGATGGTTAAAACGCCCGCAGAGAATGTGGCGAGGTAGGTGAGGTTGCGGTTCATCCATGCACCAAAAACGTGTACGGTACATATGACACCCGAAAGCGAGATGAGCATGACACTAAGGGCGGCAAGTATGGAGAGAATGATTGGTGACATGTAATCTACCTTACTCTACCTTATTCACTAACGCAACTTGTTGCGTTAGTGAATGAGTGGTACAATAGAAAGATGGATGTGTTTTATAGTGGCGCGGATAGAAAGGTTCTTCAGGCGCTTTTGCGCGATCATGGGTTTCGCTCTACCGAGGGGCGGCTCAAGCTTCTTGCGATGCTGAAGAGTGCGGATGAGCCACTCTCGTCGGCTCTCATTGTTGGACGTATGCAAAATAATTTAAACAGGGTGAATGCATATCGCGCGTTGGATGCGCTTGCGAAAGCGGGGATTCTCGCTCGTTCCGATATGCGTCGCGGAGGCACGCGCTATGAATACGTGCGCCATCACCATCACCACGTGGTTTGCGAATCGTGCGGCTATACCGAGGCAATGCACTCCTGTGATAATAAACGGCTGGAAACGATGGCACTCACGCAGTCGTACAAGTTCTCAAAAATCAACACGCACTCAATGGAATTTTTCGGCATCTGCAAGGCGTGCGCAAAACGGCGCATATAATAGAAGTATGACCATACGAGTATTGTCAGCGGGTGTTTTTGCATTAATTCTTTTTCCGCTTTTTGGGGTTGCGCAGGAGCTTGTGCCGGATACGGTGGTGGTGTCAAAAGCGCGTGTGGTGGAGATTGTTTCGCAGAAGACGCTCGAAATAGCGGGAACGGACACCGAACAACTCCACCAAACCATACGGGCGGAGATTCTTGACGGGCCGGAAAAGGGCGCCGTCATCACGGTTGAAAATGATTTTCTCGCGCTCGCGGAAAGCGATTTGTTTTATCTTTCGCACGTAACAAATGAAGCGAGCGGCGCCGATTACTACGCCGTTTCCGAGCGGTATCGTCTACCCGCTCTTTTGGGTTTTCTCGCGTTGTTCATTGCGGTAACGCTCGCATTCGGAGGCAAGCAAGGGTTTCGCGGCTTGCTCGCGCTCGTTTTGAGTTTCGCGTTTATTTTCCTCTTTCTTCTGCCCGGGATTCTTGCGGGCTATTCGCCGATACTGGTTGCAATGGGTGTTGCGTCGCTCATTGTGCTCATTGGCTCTTATGTGACGCACGGTGTGAATCGCATGACCAGTGCGGCGGTTATCGGCATGGTAGCCACCGTTTTGCTGACTGGCGCTCTTGCGTATATCGCGCTCTATCTAACACAGTTTACCGGCTTCTATACGGACGCGGCGGTATATCTCAATTTCAACACTCGCGGCGCGATTGATTTTTCCGGGCTACTCATGGGCGGGATTCTCATTGGTATCTTGGGCGTACTATATGACGCGGCAATAGGGCAGGCAGTGGCGGTGGAAGAATTATTTGCGATTGGAAAAGGTGTGTCGCGTTTTGAAGTGTATAAGCGCGCTCTCAGAATCGGGCGCGAACACATCGGCGCCTTGGTGAATACGCTCGCGATTGCCTACACGGGTGCCGCGCTCCCACTTTTGCTTTTAATGTACAACGTCGGTACGAATGTATCACTTGCTTTGAATAGCGAAGTCATTGCGGTGGAGATAATCCGCATCCTCGTCGGCTCCATCGGCATTGTGCTCGCGGTGCCTCTTACCACAGCTATTTCGGTGTGGATGCTTGCTGGCGGTCGTCACAATGATTCAACTGCCGTTATGCATAAGCACGCACACTAATGGTACTATTATCACATACGTTCAAAATCACAAAGCACAAATTGCACAAAACACAAATAAAGCACAAACATGCCAAAAACACAGAACACAAACGAATACGCATATAGAGATACAGGCGGAGGTGTTTGTGTTTTGAAGGGTTTGTGCCCTGTGTTTTATTTGTGTTTTGGTTTCTGTGCTTTGTGTTTTACTGATTAAGTATGTCTAGCGAAGATAATCTACGAGCAGAACGGCTTAAGAAGCTGAAGGTTTTAAAGAGCACTGGCATGGAAGCATATCCGGCTGCCACGTCGAGAACGCTTACCAATGCGGATTTTTCGGAGCAGTTTGATGAACTGGAAAAAAGCCGTGCAAGTGAGACCGTGGCGGGGCGTATTATGTCGCTTCGCGGACAGGGAGGAATAATGTTTGCCACTATATTTGATGGTTCGATTTATGGTGAGCAGAGTCGAACCACTTCGCTCACTACAGGTGGCGCAGCACGGCTTCAGTTGGTGTTCCAAAAAGAGCATCTTGACGAAAAATTGTTTTCACTTTTTCGGGACGTCGTTGACCATGGCGATTTTATTGAAGCGGCCGGCATTGCGTATCGCACGAAGCGCGGTGAAAAGTCACTTCTCGTTGATGCGTGGCACATGCTCGCGAAATCCTTGATGTCGATACCGGACGAGTGGTTCGGTCTTAAAGACGAGGAGAAGCGCCTGCGCGAGCGATATCTAGACATGCTTTTGAATGACGAGGTGCGCGAGATGGTTCTGCGCCGCGCGAAGTTCTGGCAAGCGGTCCGCAATTTTTATCTTGAACGGGGATTTTTGGAAGTGGAAACACCGACTCTGGAGAGTTATCCTGGCGGTGCGGATGCACGGCCGTTCGTAACACACCACAACGCACTCAATATAGATGTATATTTGCGCATCGCGCTTGAGCTATGGCATAAGCGCATGCTTGTCGCCGGTTTTCCCAAAGTGTTTGAAATAGGGCGCGTGTTTAGGAACGAAGGGCAGTCGCGCGAGCATCTTCAGGATTACACAATGTTTGAAAGTTACGAAGCATACAGCGACATGCAGAAAGGAATGCAATTCGTGCAAGAGTTGTATCGGCACATCGCGAAAGAAGTGTACGAAAAATACACATTTGAAATAGGGGGGCACACGGTTGATTTTGCTGAAGATTGGTCCGTGTTGGATTTTGGCGAGTTGTTGAAAAAGCACTTTGGCATTGAGCCGCTCGCGTGTTCGGAAGAGCAGGTGATTCGCGCGGCGAAAGACGCACGCATAGTATTCGGCGAGGCGCCAAACAAGGCACGCGCGGTAGATCACCTTTGGAAACAGCTTCGCAAAAAAATATCCGGCCCCGCTTTTTTGACGGGTGTGCCGGTCTATCTTGAACCGCTCGCGAAACGCTCGCGCGAAAATCCGGAGGTTGTGGAGCGCATGCAAATTATTCTCGCCGGCTCTGAGGTGGGGAAGGGCTTTTCGGAATTGAATGACCCCGAAGACCAGCGTGCGCGCTTTGAGGTACAGCAAAAATTGCGCGACACGGGCGACGAGGAAGCGCAACGAATGGACAAGGAGTATTTGCGCGCGATGGAATACGGTATGCCGCCCGCGTTTGGATTCGGCGTCTCCGAACGCCTCTTTGCATTTCTTGAAAACAAACCCGCGCACGAAGCCCAACTCTTTCCACTCCTGCGCTCTAGGCAATAAATATAAGAAGTGCCATGGGGCGTAGGAGTATGAAAACGTTAAAGTTCAGACACAATTTAGTTCAGAAAGTATTGGATGGCAGTAAAACTGTTACATGGGAGTTAATGGAAAAAATTGGTGCCTGAAATCGTGCTTCGGGTGCTCGGTTGAGGCATAGTTCGGGAATATTTTAAACACATCTTTAATTT
>MFLU01000004.1:0-40881 GCA_001783335.1 Candidatus Kaiserbacteria bacterium RIFCSPLOWO2_01_FULL_50_24
GGCTTCTGCAACTGCAGTACCTTGGTCTGCGTGGATTCTGATCGTGTCTGCGGTGCCACCGTTGGAGTGAAGGTAAATTGTATCTGGGGAGTTTCCAGTCGTTGTGATAGTTGTCGTGGCGCTTGTTAGCGTTACGCCACCGACATCGGAGAGAAGTTCAATGGAGGCCGCGTCGGTGCCTTGGTCTGCGTGGATTCTGATGGTTTCTGCAGTACCACCGTCTGCTGTAAGCAGAATTGCACTAGCGGCGTTCAAACCCGACTTAATGTTGATACCTCCAACATCTGACAGAAGTTGGATGGACGCCGCACCTTCGGTAGCGGCCGTTCCTTGGTCGTTGAAGAGCGTGATAGTTGAAGAAGTTCCACCGTCAGCTGTAATGTTTACGGCATTTGCCAAGTTGGCTGTGGAGCGAATACCTACGCCTCCAGCATCAGAGAGAACGGTGATGGATTCTGCGCCTTCAGTGACGGAAGTTCCTTGGTCATTAAAGATCAGAATTGTTCCGGTCGTACCGCCGTCTGAAGTAAGGGCAATGGCGTTAGCCAAGTTGGCAGTAGAGCGAAGCTCAACACCGCCCGCGTCGGACAGAATTTCAACTGATGCCGCGGCTTCGGTAACTGATGAACCCTGGTCGTTGTAGATTAAGATTGTTCCGGTCGTACCGCCGTCTGAAGTAATGTGGATGGCATTAGCCAAGTTGGCCGCAGAACGAATACTGACACCACCGGCATCCGACAATAAGGTAATAGAACCTGCGGCTTCTGCAACTGCAGTACCTTGGTCTGCGTGGATTCTGATCGTGTCTGCGGTGCCACCGTTGGAGTGAAGGTAAATTGTATCTGGGGAGTTTCCGGTCGCTGTGATGGTTGTCGTGGAGCTGTCCATCGTTATACCGCCAACCGCGTCAATATCAATGCCACCAACTGTTGCATCTATGTTGATCGCATCTGTCACATCTTCCGAAGCCGAGAGCACTACAGAAGCGCCGGTGTTTATGATGCTAATGTCCTCACCCGCCGTACCCACCGCATCAATGTCAATTCCGCCCGCGGTGGCATCAATGTTAATCGCGTCTGCCGCGCTCTCATCAGAGATAAGGATAAGCGACTTCGCCGTCGTCGCACCCGCCTCAATGGTGAGGTCTTGTGCCGCTGTCGTCCACGATGCCGCCGCGAATGTTGATACCGCAGAGGCAATCTGCACAGTTGCAAACACAACAATCACCGACATCGCGATGATTACTGAAATAATTCCTGACTTTTTAATAAGTGAACTCATGGTTACTTTTATTTACTAATATTCTTATAAATGTACTTTTTCTACTTCTGTTCCTACGCTCCCCGATTTGGTTGATTCAAACTCTGCACCAAATCATACTAAGAAAAACCCTTTCGACCTTATGTTCTACTTAATACTAATGTGCAGAATTCCTCAACAAAATAAAATGCGAGGTATATGCAGTCTTGCAATTATATATTCTCCTTGCGGTGCTCGGCAAACCGATATTGTGGGTAATCTGTGGACAACTCTAGAGGGCTGGAGGCTGGAAAAATCAACCCAAGCACTCTTGAAAGCTGGCCGCCTCCGCTAATGTGCGGGGGATTCAATAAAGGACGAAGGAGAGTCCTTCGTCTTAATATTCAACACGCCACACGGGTGGCGTGTTGAAAAACTGGAAATACCAAGGGTGGCCCTTGGTATTGGTGTTATTCCACTGCTGATTCTTTGTCCTTTATGGCCTTGTATATGGTGCTTGATTCCCGAAGCGGGCCATAGAAAACTATTTGACTCTTGCTGAAATGAAGGTTACCTGGAGCCCAAGATGCTTCCGAAAGCGGGACCAGGCGGGATTGCGGGGTGCTTGCATCCCCGGAGGTCTGAAATTGATATCCTTCGTGAAGTGTGAGACGCGGAAATGTGGTCACTGTACCCACATACAGATCGCCGTTTGCGAGGTAAATCACCGATAAATTGCCCTTGTAGCCCTGCAAGTAGAATGTGGCTGCGAGGAAGATAATAGCGAGCACGACAACACCCATAACGACACCGAGTAGCGTCTTTTTATCCATAATCATAGCGATTTAATCCCATAATCACCGTATGGTATAGCATAGCGAAGGAGAATGCAACCCGCACACTTACTTTCCTATAGGAAAGTAGGTGTGCGGGCAGGCCCCATACCGATTAACTCAACGCGTTGAGTTAATGGAGTGCCCGAGGGCTCCCATCGGCAACCGCTGGAATACCAAGGGCGGTCCTTGGTATTTAGACGAAGGACTCTCCTTCGTCTAAATTTCAAAAAAGGAAGGATTGAAATGCAAAAACCACCCCTTTCGGGGTGGTTTTTGCTTGTCAGGCCAATTTCCTGACTGGGGTTCTGCCTTTGGGGGACTGGAAGAGTCTGCCAAAAGGAGTGTACCGTGAATGACTAGAGAGGAACTAGTTTAGTGAGATGAAGCGGTTTCCTGTTGGAATCTCAAGTCCGCCCACTAAGTAGTCGTTAGTCCAGTCGCTCGTAGTTACGGCGTGCGAGTTAGCCGAGCGGTCAGTCCAAATGAATGATTCGGTGTATTCACCCACTGCGGCGTGCATATCGTCGTAATCACTCGTTGTGACCGTTGTGCTCTCGTTGTCAATCTTCGTTGTAACGTAGTTGTAGGTGCTGGCCGCGATACCGCCGATGTTTGTCTCTAGCGTGTATGTTACCGAAGCACCCGCCTCTACCGTCTGTTCGCTTGTCGCATCGAAGATTATGTTACCCGACGTTGCCGCCACGGTGAACATCTGCGACTGGTTGGCTTGAGCGCCCGTCGTGGTCGCAAACACACCGCCTATCGCATTAGAGCCACGCTTCAACTCAACTGTCGTTGTTGCGTCAAGTGTGAGGACTGCGTTCTTGCTGATCTCAAACACAACCTTCTTCCAGCCGATTGCACCTGCCGCGTCGGCTTTAACCGTGAACTGTCCGAATGCGCTGGTGCCAGCCGCGAGCGTCGCGGTTGTCGGCGTAGACGAGATGGTCGGGATTGACTTGCGTACTACGAAGTCACCGAAGCCCGCAGTTGCAGAGGCGTTTAGGTCTGCGGCACTGTCTTCAGAAGTGTCTGCCGTGCCGGCTGAATCAACAGCGCGGTATCCTTCGTCAAAGTCAAGCAATACCGAGATTGTCTTGCCTGTTGATGCGCCGGAAGCAATCGTGGGAACGTTTACAAGAACTTCAACGTTTGCGTTACTTGCCGCAGGCACGTGGAAGGTAAGGTTGGAGAAGGTCGCCGTCGCGTGCGTCTCCGCTCCAGAAGAGAGGTCAAGCTCCGCTGACGCTGTCTGCGTCGCGCCTGCCGAGTCCTTGTATCGTAGCGTAACGCTTGATACTGAAGTTGCGGCGTCAGCCGGAATCTTAACTTTGAGTTCCTTCACGGTGAAGTATGAGTTCAGAGCCGCGAAGTTGAATACTCCCGCAACGACGTTGCTTGAACCCGCAACGACAAGGGCATTTGCCGGGTTTCCCGCGGCAACCGAGCCCGTGAGTGTGCCTGTTCCAATCGTGATGGTCTGGAGGTTGGAGGTGTCAGAGCCAAGGGTGATGGAGGTGCCCGTTGTGAGCCCTGTACCACCAGTCGTTGAGTCAATTACCGCATGCCACGGACCGATATTAGAGCCGGACTTGATGTTACCGATAATGTCTATCGTCTTTGCGCCCGATGTCGGGATGTCAAAGTTGACTGAATACGTGTTATCGGCGCTAAGCGTCGGCTTTGTCGTACCAATCTGATTTCCTGTGGCATTATCCACGAGCCGCATGTCGGTTATCGTCGCCGCCTCGTCTGTGGAGAGGTTAACCACAATGGTGTTGATGTTTACACCCTCCGTCGCACTACCAGAGAGCGTGAAGCTCCCGAGCTTGGCATTGTTGGTGCCGGCAATCATTGTCTGGTCGCCGTAACCGGATGCCTTGGAAGCCGTTAGCGTGGCAGTGGTGAGTGTAATCGCGTTTCCATCTACGTTCGCTGTCGGAACATTGATGGTCGTGAGCGATACCTGGTTACTACCGTTTGAAGCGCCTGTTCTTAGGCCCACTGTCACCGTGTTGCTGGTGAGGTAAGAAGCTCCTGTGGTTGTCTTCGCGTCAGCGTAGATGTCAACAATTGCCACCTCGCCAGCCACAAGAATCATGCTTGAGCCGAAGGTGAATTCTATGTCCGTCGCGTCGGTCAGGTCCTTTGTGGATCCTACCTGCACGCCGTTCAAGAATACTTTACCGTTGTCAAGACCGCGTCCGGTATTACCAGCAGAGGTCGCTCGAACCTCAAGATTCTCAACCTTGACGTTCTCGCCAGCGGCGCGCAACTCAAAGGTTGCGAACTTGACGTTTGATGTGTCGGGAGGAACCGCCGATGAAGCCGAGTTTGTCGCCTTCACGACAGAAACCGTTCCGGAATCAATCGTTGCCGATGTTGCCGAGCGAGCGCTAAAGGCACCCGTTGTTGAGGTGTCATTGCCCGTCGCAAGAATTGGCTGGTGCAAGTCGGTGTCTACCATACGCGCGTCGCCTGCGCGGCGAAGCGAGAATTGGAATGTCCTAGAGGAGCCGTTGACGATGTCGCCGACTACCTTAATGACACGACCGCCTGTCTCAAGGCGCTTTGGAGCGCCGGTGAGGTCCCAGTACAGCGATGCTTCTCCGTCTGCAAGCTGTGCGAGCGTATCGCCAACCTGTACGCCGTCTATGTAGAGTTTGAAGTTTTTAAGGTCGGTTTTCAAGATAGAGCCGATGTTGCGCAACTGGAACGACTCCATATTGACTGCGCGTGTGCCGATGGTAGCTGTGTTCTGCCAGACCACATAATCATTTTGCGGAGCAATGGTTGTTCCAGAAGGAGTGGTCGTGATGGCGAAGGCAACCGTCGCGAGCGTTGCCGCCGAGACCGTCTGAATACCACCAGTGATTGGGAAGGACACCGTTGAGGCAAGAGCGCCATCTGCCGCGGCGGAATCAAGGCGTACGCCGATCTGTTGACCAGACGTTGAAGCCGCGATGTCCGAGCGCACAGAAACATGCACTTGGCCGCCCGCCGGAACCGTAAAGAGGCCGACAGGGTTGTTGAAGCTGAACTTACCGGTACTTACGCCTGCGGAATCGGTAAGTCGTGCCGCCCCTTCGTAGAGGTATACGTTGGTCATCGTTGAGTCGTTGGATACGCCGATGCGGCTGAATCCAAGATTTGTAACGTTGACCGGAACACCCGTCGGGTTTTGGAAGGTGAACTTTGCAAGCTCACCAATTGCCTGACCCTCAACGAGCGCGACGTTGACCGGAGAATCCGACGCGACCATGACCTTGAGGCCATCGCCTGTTATCGGAGTAACTCCCGGTACAACCGGACCCGGAGTAACCGGAGTCGCTACTCCCATCGCGTTTGCTTTCGCGCGAGAAGAAGGACCCCAGTAGCCGGTGCCTGCAGAGAGACCCACCGGTGCAAGAATGTCTGAAGCGTATTTATTTTGGAACTTTACGACTGCCGCTTTGGTGAGTCCACCGAAGTATGACGATTCGTTGCCAGAAGAACCAACGCCAGACGCCGCAACTTGCGTGTCCGCCATTCCGTTCAAGAATTTCTGGAGTTCCATGACCTCACCACCCGAATCACCCATTGAGTGATTGCGTGTGAACGTGAAGCCAGTGCCGCCAACCTGACCACCTTGAGCGGCCTGAAGCGCGGCGATTTGTGCGACGAGCTGATTGATGAGGGCCTGCAATTCTGCGATCGTCTGCGCACGCGCCGGAGTGGCAAATGCGAACACGGAGAAAACGAGACCAACACCAATGAGTACTGCCGCAACATTTTTTGTTGCTAATATATTACTCATATTTTTTGTTTTGACCTTTGACCCTGGAGAGCTAGAAGCTAGATGCTGGATTGCTGGACGTTCTGCAAAATCGCTTCGCGATTTTGCCTCCAGCTTCCAGTTTCCAGTTTCTAGCTTTCCAGAGTAGCGTTCACCTCCTTTCGACGAAGATGTGAATGCTCAATGTTTTTGTGATCCCGGCGTGCCGGGACACAAAAAACAAATTAATAATTCTGCCTAGTGCGCGTCAAAAATGAAATTAAAAATTAATAGTTACTCCATTTTCGTCCGCACACGTTAGCAATAATTTTTGCTATCCAGCTCCCGTTTTTAATTTTGAATAATGGAAATTTCCATTGCTCAAACAAAGCCGGAAACCGGGGTAGCAGCAAGATGGTGAGTTGCCATTCGGATTTTTCTGAAATTACTTCGGAACATTGCGGGATTTCTGAATAGATACAGAGATACTTTGCGTAGCAAAAAAGCCACGCGTGATTATTTATTTTTCCACTATTGAATTTTCAACGAACAGGCAAGAAGTGCACATACACTTCCGGACGCGCTTCCGAAGTATGCCGGAATCGCATCACGCACATTATATACCGTGCTTTGGTGTTGAGCTTATGTGCAAACCCTGTGTTTGTGGATAACTATTTACTGGAAGCACAAACAGCCCTCCCTTGAGGATTACATTTCCGCTTCACAAAACGACAGTTCCCACATGAAGTAAGAGTACTCGTTCTAGCTATAATAGTCAATGCTTATAAACTCTGGACACACGTCTGTTTTAGTGGTGTGTAATGCGCGGTACTTGTGCTTGCTCCGATCGCTGGTCTACCACATATCGGGAGATCGCACATATCGGGAGATCGTATCTCCCGATATCTCCTCAAATCCAGATGCAAAGGAGAGTCCTTTGCTAAAAATTGGATACTTGTTCACATCAAGGTCCTTCACATCAAGGTCCGGCCTTGATGTCGGAATAAATGGTATTAATGCCGCGGAGCAAGCTCCACATCAAAGAATGACAGATTTTCAGATCTTATCGGACAAGCTCGTAAGTGCTCCAGCGTTTTGCTCCGACCTTTTTGACTTGTCCTTGAGAGACCATGCGAGCCAATTCTCTTTGTATCATCTTTTCACTGCATCCGGGCATGTTGGAGTAAATGTCCTTTATGCCTAATTTACCACTAACACGCAGTATTTCTAACACCTCTTGAGAGCGGCTGTTAGAATATCTCGGCGTAGACGGCACATCAGCATTTGTCCTTTGCGTGTCCGTATTCTCGCTTTTTATATTTTTTTCTACGTCCTTTACAGTCACGGAGTTCTGTCCTTTACCCAGCACCTTTAGTGTCCCATGTTCTTGGCGCAGAATGCGTGTAGATTTTTCCGACCCGCCTGGTGTCATACCCTGCGGTGTCGGAAAGGTGCTGGGTTTACGCTCTACGTGCGGGCGCGCCCTTGCACTAGATACTTCAAATTCTGCTGCGCGCGGAGTGAGGTCGTCGCGCGTCAGTATAACCGTTTCCGATAGATTTGAGCGCTGTGAGGCCACAAGAAGCAAGCCAAGGTCGTCAAGCGCCTGTATCACCTCTCCGGCATTTTGCGTGGAAATGTACCCTGCAATAGTAGACATACGCACGAGCGATATCAACTCGCGGATTAGTGCAAGCGCGGACTCTACCAAATCTGCTCCCGAGGAGCGAATCCCCGCTCTTAAGGACAAGATTGACGATAGGAGCCCCATGCCGTTCTTGCGCAGTGAGGTACGTAACTGCTCCGATTGGTTAAAATGATTTGTCAAAAGAAAAAGCGCTGCAACGATTCTCTCCGCCCTTGCGTATGCACGCTCTCCGGAAGTGTTCTTGGAAAAAGGGCTTGTTCTTATACTATGTGCATCAAGAAATACAGAGAGGGAGTTTGTCTTTTGTATGTCCTTTACATCACTCATAAAATTCTTTTGCGCAACGGTGTGTACTTTTAGTGTCCTTTTACAGTGTGTACGCTTCTCGTACAAGAATTATATAAAGGACACAGCGGTACGCAAGTTGCGCGTATGGCGCATACGTTGTGCATAGTAGCGAGAGAGTAATAAGAAGAAACGAAGGACTCTCCTCCGTTACGGAGGAGAGTCCTTCGTCCTTGAGCTCGCTATATATACTTACACTCATTACTAGCCATGCGAGGTTCTCGACATAAGATGAAAAAGGCGCGTGGTATGATTCACACATAATGAGCAGAAAAGAACGCGAGAAAGAAAAAAGACGCAGACATGAGCGTGACGAGCGGGAGGAAAAAATTTCTATAAGCTCCAGTGCTATGCGAGGCGCCGCCGCCATACTACTTTTTGCCGTTGCGGGATTTTTAACGCTTGCGGCGATCGGAGCCGCAGGCGTCGTTGGAGCGAAAACATATTCCCTGCTCGCACGCGTATTCGGCATCGGATATGCGCTTCTCCCCCTTTCGCTGTTTCTTCTCGCCTTTATTACCATCCGTTCTTTTGAAAAACACCTCGGGGTGGTGCAGATAGGGAGTATGATAGTGTTTCTCCTTTCCACACTCGGCATCGTCGCCACGATAGTGCCGAGCCGCGGAGGACTTTTAGGACATCTTATTTCCGACCCACTCGTTGCCGCCGTAGACACCATTGCCACGCTCGTGTTCCTCATCGCATTCACGATTGTATCGCTCATCATTGCGTTTGACATTCACCTTACCGCCGTCGTCGCGGCAAGAGAGCGACTGCGAAACGTCAAGAAAGACGACGAGAATTCTATGGAGAACGTCCCTATTCTGACGCTCCCTTCAGACGAATCCGAAGGCGCGGAATCTGAAGGCGTCGCAGAAGAAGCCCTAAAGGGTGCACGAGGCGCACCACCGAAAGAGCAGGAAAGAACACCCGTGATGCGTTCGTTTGATAATCAGGACTACGCGCGCGGTTTCCCAATTCTCGCCGCAACCGGTGGCTCGTACACGCCGCCCCCCCTTTCACTCCTCGGAAAAAACAAAGGAAAGCCGGAAGTGGGCGATGTGAAAGCGAACATGAACATTATTAAGCGCACGCTCCAAAACTTTGGCATACAAGTGGAGATGGACGAGGCATCCATCGGTCCAACCGTAACTCGCTATGCGATGAAGCCCGCTGAAGGCGTGCGGCTTGCAAAAATCGTTACGCTCCAGTCAAATCTTGAACTCGCCCTTGCCGCCTCCCCCGTGCGCATTGAGGCACCTATACCCGGCAAGTCGCTCGTCGGCATTGAGGTTCCGAACATTTCCAGGACGACCCTCGGCCTCGCGCCAATGCTTGCCGACCCGGCGTTTTCTGAAAGCTCTAATCCTCTGATGATTGCGCTCGGCAGAAGCATCACGGGGCAACCGCACTTTTCAGATCTCGCCCGCATGCCGCATCTTTTGGTAGCCGGCGCAACTGGCGCCGGAAAATCGGTGGCCATACACAACTTTATTGTCTCCCTCCTCTACCGATCGTCTCCGGAGCGTCTGCGATTCATCATGGTGGATCCGAAGCGCGTGGAGCTCACCATGTACAACTCAATCCCCCATCTTCTGACGCCGGTTATCACAGACGCCAAAAAAACAATACTCGCGATAAAGTGGCTCGCGAAAGAAATGGAACGGCGATACAACATTCTGGAAGCTGAGGCTGTGCGCGACATCGGTTCATACCACGAGAATGTTGTAGCCCCCGCGCTTGAACGAGGTGAGGATGATGACACACAGCCGCCCGAAGCGATGCCGTACATCGTCGTCATTATTGATGAACTCGCCGACATCATGTCTGCGTATCCGCGCGAGCTTGAGGCCGGCATCGTGCGGCTCGCGCAAATGAGCCGCGCAGTCGGCATCCACCTTATTCTTTCTACCCAGCGCCCGTCAGTCAAGGTTATCACCGGTCTCATCAAAGCGAATATTCCGGCGCGCTCCGCGTTTCAGGTTGCCTCGCAAATTGATTCGCGTACGATTTTAGACATGGGCGGCGCGGAAAAACTTCTCGGCGCGGGCGACCTCCTCTTTCTCTCCGGTGAGATGTCAAAACCAATGCGCATGCAAGCCCCGTTTATATCGGAAAACGAAGTTAAGCGCGTTGTCGCGCACATTGCCCGCACTAACAAAGATGCGCCGGGGGTGGGATTTGAATTCTCCGCCCCACTCGCGAGTGACTCGCAAAGCGACTTTGCATTCAACGAAAACGACGACGAAGACGAGCTGTATGGTGCGGCAAAACAAGCAGTAGTAGAAGCGGGAAAAGCCTCCACTTCGTACCTCCAGCGGAAACTCCGCATTGGCTACGCGCGCGCCGCGCGCCTCATGGACATCCTCGAAGAGCGCGGCGTCATCGGGCCATCCGACGGCGCGAAGCCCCGTGAAATAATCGGAGCGGGAAACGCAGATGAACTTGCACGAGAGCCGGAAGAAACCGAGGAAGAGCGCGTTTAGAAATTGTTATGAGAGAAACGAATTTTAAGTTCTTGACCCCAGTGAAATGCCGCTTCGCGGCTCCTCGCCTTCGGCGAGGATTTCACGGGGTGTAAGATTTTCTAATTCCTTTTAGTCATAAGAAAATCTAACATGCTCCCCTACCACAGCCACCTCTCCACCATCATACTTATCGCATTCTTCGTGCTTGTCCTCGGGTATGCGTATTTTGAAGCACGGGGAGTCCTCTATGGTCCGCGCATAATACTCCAGCCGGAAACACAACTTATGCACGACCCGTTTGTTACCGTACGCGGAAAGGCGGAACGCATTACCGAACTGCGTATGAACGGAAGTCCGGTAGCCGTAACTGAAGACGGAGCATTTGAAGAACCGTATCTCCTCGCGCCCGGCTACAACAGAATTGTATTTGAGGCATACGACCAATACAAAAATCGGAGCGTTGAGGAAATAGAGATTATCTACGAGCCGCTTCTTATAACGCAGACCGAATAACACAACATGGAATATTCATTGTTTCAATCGTGGCGGACGTATATACTCCTTACAAACACAAAGTGCGTACCAAAAAATCCAAATTACAAATAAATTCAAATCACCAAAATCACAAATTCAAAACAGACACGTCGTGTTTGGTATTTAGTAATTGGAATTTAGATATTGTTTGTAATTTGGTGCTTGGTGCTTGAAATTTTAGCGTTCGTTTGATTTCTGCGTTTTGTACTCTTTTATTGATTCACTAACAATCTATGTCCGCACAGAAAAAAGCAAAGCCGACCGCAGTGGTAACAGCACCATCAAACAAAGAAATAGACCGCGCGATAGCGGAAATAAAAACAAAATTCGGCGACGAAGCCATCATGAAACTCGGCGACGCGCCGAAGGTTGATGTGAACGCCATTCCCACCGGCTCCATTGGTGTTGATTGGGCGCTTGGAATTGGTGGACTGCCGCGCGGACGCGTGATTGAAATATACGGCCCCGAGTCGTCCGGGAAAACAACTTTGATGCTCCATGTAATCGCCGAAGCACAAAAGCGCGGTGGCATTTGTGCGTTCGTAGATGCGGAGCACGCGCTTGACCCGGAGTATGCGAAAAAAGTGGGGGTAAAAATTGAAGACCTTCTCGTTTCACAACCTGACACAGGCGAACAGGGACTTGAGATAGTGGAGTCACTCGTGCGTTCAGGAAAAATAGATGTCGTCGTCATTGACTCCGTCGCCGCACTCACGCCAAAAGACGAGATAGAGGGCGACATGGGTGCGCAACATATGGGAAAACAGGCGCGCCTCATGTCGCAGGCGCTCCGCAAGCTCACTGCCATCGTCTCCAAAACAAAAACCATCGTCATCTTCATCAATCAGATACGCATGCAGATCGGCGTTATGTTCGGCTCGCCGGAAACAACGACCGGCGGCAAGGCGCTGAAATTTTATACCAGCGTGCGCATTGATATTCGCCGCATCGCGCAGATAAAAAAAGGCGACGAGGTGATGGGTGGGCGGCACCGCGTAAAGATAGTGAAAAATAAAGTTGCAGCGCCGTTCAGGCAAGTTGAATTTGACATGCTCTACGGCGAAGGCATCTCGCGCGAGGGCGAGGCGCTCGCGCTCGGAGAAAAATACGGCATCGTGGAGAAGTCATCCGGCGGCTCATATTCCATCCCCTCCTCCGCCCCGCCTTCGCAAAAAGCTACGGACGGGCAACGCAAGGCTTCGGAGGGCAAGGGCGAAGAAATTAAGCTCGGCCGCGGCTACGACGCCGCCCGCACCTACTTACAGGAAAACAAATCCACACTTAACCAGTTGCTTAAGGAAATTCGTGCTAAAATGCAGTGATAGATTATTTATAAGATAAAGCTGTTTATATATGAAGCATACATTTAAGTGCTGGTTGTGGAAGGGGTTGTGGGTATTGAGTGTTGTAGCGCTTGTTGTCGCCTTTTACGAGGTGCTCGCACAGACGCCCGTCTTGGGCATTGCGCCTGACCTTTACTTGTGGTCCGCGCTCATTTTCGGCGTTCTCGCCATATCAGTGAAGTTGGATTGCCGAAACTGCGCCGCGTGCAGTGTGCGACCGATGTAGGGAAAAATATATCCGATACAACAAAGCCCGCGCGAACTCGCGGGCTTTTTTGTGGACAAACGACCGCGCCTGCGTACAATACTCCAAATGCTCTCGTACAATGAAATAAAGCCGGGTATCTCGCTCATCGTCAACGGTGAACCGTATGTGTGCCTGTGGAATAATATAATGAAGAAACAGCAGAGGAGGCCCGTTAATCAAACAAAGCTCCGCAACCTCTTACGCAGAAATGTGATTGAGTATTCGTTCCAACAGTCCGATAAAATAGAGGAGGCGGAGATTGAAAAACAGCCTGCGGTGTTTATTTACGAAAAGAATGGTGAGTGGTTTTTCCACGAGGCACAAGACAAATCAAAGCGCTTTTCCTTGTCAGATGAGGCTGTGGGAGAAAGTAGGAAGTTCCTGAAGAGCGGCATGGAAGTTGAAACACACCGATTCAAGGATAATCTCTTCCGCGTCCAGCTTCCAATCAAGGTTGAGCTAAAAGTGACTGACGCGCCGCCAGACATGCGTGGCAACACGGCGCAAGGCGGTTCAAAAATCGTGACGCTTGAAACCGGCGCTACTGTAAACGCTCCCATGTTTGTGAAGGAGGGCGATGTTTTGAGAATAAACACCGAAACCGGTACGTACGTTGAGCGCGTATAGCACACTTATATAAAACAGGTCGCCCGTCGATCCGCGGGGCAAGCCCCACGGTATTCGCGGGCGACATCGTGGCTGTTTTTTTGGAATAGGAATCGGGTCTTACAGACCCAGTACACCTTTGGGATATTTTCTTCGCAAAACTCAAAAATATCTCCAAAGGTCTTGTGCCGCTGCGCATACTCGCGGCTCACTCCGCCGATTCTGTTTAGTGTGTATCCCCTAAGCTCGCTACGGGGTATTACACGCTTATAAACACGTGCACGAATGTGAGAATTGTAAAAATAGCAATAAAATTTGCCACAAGAAAGATCGGTACCATCTGCGTGAGGCGAAGACCGGAAGCGTCGAACAACGCGATACCCAACTCGTCAGTGGGCACGGGAAGAGACACCAGCAAACCTCCTAGCGCCACGACTCCCCATCGTATGAACATACTACGCCGTATGCCGCGCTGAAACGCATCTTCATAGTGTCCAAGCACGCGCTCAACCACATACAGCGAAAGCGGAGAACGCAAAAAACGCGCGAGCGCTAGATCAGAAATCGTGGCGCCTATTGCACCAACGATCGCCACCTGCCATAGCGGAATCTGCAGTGCGTTGCCAAGCCCGATGAGCGCCGCCACCGCAAGAGGAGTTGTAACAAATGTCGAATAAAGCGAACCGGCAATAACACCGGCAAAAAGAGAGCCGGAGCCGAGCGCCCACGAGATGACATCGGTCATCGTACCTGCTTGAATCAGATACACAGCTACGGCAACCGCGGCGATAAAAACCCACGCTTCCACAACAACGGCCTGCGGCACACGAACTCGTGCTTTTTTTAAGCGCGCCATTACATCAGTATAGCGTACTCATTATCGTTAGCGTTAGCACTACCCAGCACCAAAAGTCTCACCGCGTACTCATTAGAAAGCAATGGAGCAAAACACACCTACGCTACATACCAATACGCACCATTAGTGTGCTGATTTTGGTGCTGGGTTCCGTGCTCCAAATTTTTGGAGCGCTTCATTTCTGTATATAAGGGAGTAGTCCCATGAACCGCGCACGTTTTATCGCCTCCTCCACCGCACGCTGCTGTTTCGCCGTGAGCCCCGTTCGCTTACGCCCCTGAATTCGCCCATGCGGATTTACGAACTGCTTCAAAAGTTCCACGTCTTTGTAGTCAACACGTTGGATGTCGTTTTGAGTAAGAATGTTAGCCACCATACTTGTATTTCATTTGAAATTTGGATTTGTAGTTTGTTTGGGATTTGTTACTTGGGATTTGGTCATTCCTTCTGAATTTCTCTGAAATTCAGAAGGGAATATCATCCGGATTTATGTCCTCCTGCGGGTACTCAATGCCACTCGCGTTCGCCGGCGCCTCCACGGCCTCGGTGCCACGCGTTTTTGCACCCGCGTCGCCGCGGTTACTAAAACCACCACCCCCTCCTTCTCTTGGTCCGCCGGGCCCAAACTGCACCCGCTCGGCAACAATTTCCGTACGATACTTTTTCTCGCCGTCTTTTTCCCAGCTTCTTGTCTGGATGCGCCCCTCGACAAATGCGGTACGCCCCTTTTTCAAATACTGCGCAACAACATCTGCCTGTCTGCCAAACACCACAATATTGTGAAAATCCGCCTGTTCCTGTTTTTTGCCTTCACGATCGCGAAACACACGGTTGGTTGCAATGGAAAATGTCGCGAGGTTCATACCGGACGGAAGCGCACGCAACTCCGGGTCGCGCGTCAGGTTGCCAAAAATGAACACTTTGTTGAGATACATGTTAGATTTGGTTAACGAACGTAGTGAGTTTAGCAAATCTTACACCCCGTGAAATCGCCGCGAAGCGGCGAGCGCCGAAGGCGCATTTCACTGGGGTTAAGTAAAACATAGTTGCTTCGCTCCTTAATTTTCTACTAGCGTATAGTGTTTGATTCTAAAAAGCAACCTATTCAAGTGTCAACGTCTCTATCACCTTATCTAGCTCCGCTTCGGACACTTGTCCCACTGTGGCGGGTGCCTCGCGCCGCGGCGCAGCTCTAATGACATCGGTGCGCCTTACTTCCCGAAGCGGCATTTTTATCTTCGCGCGTATGTCCTCGCGAACCGTTTGGAACACGATACTGCGAAGAAGACGGGCGTTTACCGTGAGACCTTTTGCCACTACATCGGCGGCAGAACTCACGGCCTCAAATTTTATCCACCCGAAATATCCGCGGTCGTACTCTGCGCGCTTCCCTGCTTCTTTTGCGGTCATGTCATACGCAAGCTTCATGAGAGTGGGGGTACCTTCCGCGATAAAAGAACCGCTCGCTTTTTCTATAAGCGTGCGAATTTCGCCAACAGTGCTTTCCAGCTCTGCCTCCTCAATGGTCGGCACAAGGTGATACCCCACCTCGTATATGCGCAAGATTTTATCTTCATGCTCTTCGTTCATAACGAAAAGACTGTATCACGGCGTTCCTTAGTATGCAATCACCACGTGGTCATGTCGGAGCAAAATAGAAATGTCCTCTTGTGAATTCTAGCGGGCGGCGTGATTTTTGATTTACGGCACATACGATAACTCCATCCTATAGGATGGAGTTATCGTATGTGGAGCTTGAGAAGAAACGCTAAATCCTCTCTCTGCTTTCTGAAAAAAAGATATTGCTTTCGGTAATGCCAAGCTTCTTCAGACGTTCCGTGACGAAATGTTTCATCTCATCTTCGTTCTTGAACTCCGCCTTTGTGTTCTGATCGTAGATCACCCACTGCCCCACGATGCGCAGGACATCTACTTTGTTTATGACAATGTGTGTGACGCCGTTGATTCGAATCGCGCGTTCCAGTGTTTGCATATTCATCCAGTTCGTTTGTCTGCGGCGCCCTGTTGTCGCGCCATACTCCTCACCGGCGTCGGCGATCTTGTTGAACACTTCTCCTTCCGGTTGGAACTTTTTGCTTCCCACATACGTTTCGTACATCTTTGCAACGCCCCACACATCGCCGATGGCGCGCGACGGCAGACCGTTCAGAAGCACGCCGGCGGTCGTGCAGTGCGAGGAGGTGACGTACGGGTAGTCGCCCCAGTCGATGTCAAGACCAAAGCCTTGTGCACCCTCCGCAAGGATCTGCGTATCACCCCCGCCGTGCCATTCTTGGTACAGATTAATGAGGTATGGTTTTAATTCCGGCACGTCGATTGCGCGTTTCCCGGTACGACCGTACTTATCGCGGTACGCCGGCCCATTGCCGCGGCCGGTCGTCCCGATGCGTACGCCTTCGCGCTTGTCTTCACTGCGGTGCGCTTCAGTAATGATATGCGTGTTTTCGGCAACAAAAACTTTGTCCGAAATGTCTATACCGCCCTCCTCAAGCATCTTCAGTTCACTGAAAAATTGTATCGGGTCCAAGACGCAGCCGTTCCCCACGACACTCTTGATGCCGAAAAAAACACCGGCGGGGATCTGATGGGTAATGAATTTTTTGCCTCTATGGAAAATCGTGTGACCGGCATTCGCTCCACCGTTGTAGCGGAGCACGTGGGTGTAGTTTTTTGTCTGACAGAGGTGGTGGGCAACCTTGCCCTTTCCGCAATCTCCGTACTGGAGATCAACGATGACATCTACACTTTGAGTAGACACAACTGTCCCAGTTTAGCATTTCCGGAGCATTGAAACAAATCTGCGTTATTAGATTTTGAAGATTCGCTTTGCGTTCAAAAAGAGCGCTTCGGCGACCTTTTCTTCCGCGACACCGCGAATGCGTGCAATCGCTTTCACCACTTCCACTACATACACCGGCTCGTTGCGCTGCCCCCGGTACGGTGCTGGTGCAACGTAGGGTGCGTCGGTTTCGGAAAGAATCATGTCCGGCGGCGCATTTTTTACCACCTTGTCGTAATCGTGCGTAAACGTGAGAACGCCGGTGAATGAGAGCGCAAAGCCAAAATCTAAAAACTTTTTTGCAACGAACCAGTCGCCCGCAAAGAAATGCGTGTCGCCTTTCACTTTCGCGTGCGCTTTCAGTATCTCCAGCGCATCGTCGTATGCATCTTTTCCGTCAGACGCGCGAATATGGAGCATAAGCGGCTTTTGCAAATCATTTGCAAGTAGAATGTGCTCAACAAACGCTTTTTTCTGAACCTCTTTAGTGCTTTCGTCACACCGATAGTAATCAAGACCGCATTCGCCTATCGCGATGACTTTCTGCGACTTGGCGAGCATATTGTAATACGACACATCAAATACTTCACCGCGCGAAACGAACTCTTGCCCACCATCACCTATTTCTTGCTTGTCGTGGTACGACTTTCCGGTGTGAATTGGGTGAAGCCCAATGGTTGCATAGATGTGGTCGTACTTTTCCGCAAGCGCCACAGCCGATCTAGAAGTGTCTTTTTGCGTACCAACGACATTCATCGCAACCCCCGCGCCTTTAGCGCGCAGAATCACCTCCTCGCGGTCGCCATCAAACGCCGCAAAATTCACATGCGTATGCGCATCAAAGTATTTGAAATTCATATTAGTCTCTTGCCTCCCACTCCGCCATAAAGCGCCTCAGGAATTCCTCCATGTATGCGTGTCTGCCTTCCGCAATTTCTCTTCCGGTTTTGGTTTGCATTCTGTCTTTCAAAAGCAAAAGTTTTTCGTAAAAGTGATTAATTGTCGGAGATTTGTTCGCATAGTATGCATCTTTAGACGCATGCATTTCGGTAGAAACATCCGGGTCATATAGCAATCTGCCGTTGGCGCCACCATACGCAAACGTGCGCGCAATGCCGATGGCGCCGATCGCGTAGAGACGATCGGCATCCTGAACTATTTTCCCTTCAAGCATCGGCATGTCGTCGGCGACATCCGCGCCCTTAAACGACATGCGGCGAATGATATCCATAACCTTTTCCATCACACTTTCCGGCACATTACTTTCTTTGAGAACCGCAAGCGTGACTTCTTCGCCCTTCTGTTCGCTTGCGTGAAGTTTTCTGTCGCCCACATCGTGCGCAAGCGCGGCAAGCTCAATAATTTCCTTATCTCCCCCTTCCTTCTCCGCAATGCGCAGTGCCATATCGCGCACCTGCTTCACGTGGTACCAATCGTGCCCCGACGATTCGCCGGAAAGAAGCTCACGCACCTTTTGCTCTACCTTTTGCATGACTTCTTGCATATGCTGGTATTCTTAAGAACATGAGAATGGTTAATTCTTGCGTGGAAACAGATTGTCGGGTTTTTTGTTTTCCAATATGGTCTTCTTTATTTTCTCGCTCGTGTCAGGCATAAATGGATTCAGTATGCGGCCTATGCCATACAACTCCTCCGTCATTTCCGTGATAAGTGCCTTCCCCTTCTCCGGCTCCGACTTCACAAGTCTGAACGGCTCCGTTTTGGTTATTTTCTGATCAAGCGCTTGTATTCGCTCCCACACGTACTGCATAGCGCGATTGAAGTCGTACGCCTCCAATGCATCCGTATACTCTTTTGTGAATCCCTGCGGCTCTGGTCGTTGTATCAGTTCAGACAAATTGTCTTCCGCGAGTTTCATAATGCGCGCAACTAAATTTCCCAGCCCGTTCACCAGGTCGGCATTGTACGCTTCTTTAAACCGCTCCATTGTAAAATCGGAGTCCTCAAACGGGTGGATGTGCCGCAATAGAAAGTAGCGAAGCGCGTCTGCGCCGTATTCGTCAACTATCAGAAGCGGGTCCACCACGTTACCGAGCGATTTTGACATTTTATGGCCGCCGCTTGTTATAAAACCATGGATGAAAATCTGCTTTGTTGGCGGCAACCTCGCCGACATAAGCATCGCCTGCCACATGGCGGCTTGCTGACGGATTTGGTCCTTTCCGGCCACCTGTATAGCATTCGGCGCGTCCTTCGTGCCCCAGAATTTGGTGAACATATCTTCAGGCTTGCCCTGCGAAGCTTTACTGTGTCCTTCCGTAGCCTTCTTCGAAGGAGGAGCGTAGCAGGGCCATCCGAGTGTTGAGATGTAGTTGATGAGCGCGTCAAACCACACAAACATAACGTGGTCGGGGTCGCCCGGCACCTCAACGCCCCACGGCATTTTTTCCTTAAGACGCGAGATACTAAAGTCCTCAAGACCGCTCTCTATGAACTTTTTTATTTCGTTGAACCTGAAGTCTGGAACGACAAACTCTGGGTTTCTCTCGTACATTTCAAGGAGTGGCTTTTGATATCTGGAGAATTTGAAAAAATAATTCTCTTCCTCTCTTATTTCTATCTGGAGATTCGGGTGGGTGGGACATGCACCACCCACCAGCTCTGAATCGGTCTTTTCAAGCTCACAACCGACACAGTATCTCGTCTTGTAGTGCTTCTTCTCAATGTCTCCGCTCACATCGCATCGCTTCCAAAACTCTTGCGCTGCCAGCTTGTGGTTAGCGTCAGTCGTGCGAATGAAGTGTATGTCGGAGTACAGATTGAGCTTTTCTTTCAATCGGCGAAATTTTTCTGCATACTCGTCTGCGTACGCCTGCGGTTCTTTCCCCTCTTCAAGCGCTTTTTGATATATCTTCTGTCCGTGCTCGTCGGTCCCCGTATTGAAAAATACCTCATCTCCCTGAAGCGCGTGATAACGCGCAAGCGCGTCTGCTTGCACAATCTCAAGCGCAAAGCCGACATGCGGGTCGGCATTCACATAAGGAAGAGTGGTGGTGAGAAAAAACGCTTTAGACATGGTGGGTCTCGCTATAGAGTGTATGTTTGAAATTGTTACCGTAAACCAGTGCAACACTGGTTTCTGGCTCCTCGGCTCGAAAGTGCAAAAGAGTACTTTTGCACTTTGCTCGCTCTACGTCGCCAGTAAGCGAGCGCACATAGTGCCCGAGAGAACATCGCGCAGGAAACTCTCAAGCCACTACCACACCTCGCAGTAGCCATACAGAATCCTTTGTTTCTTGCGTCCTGTTCGGTGCGGGCACTATGCAGCGAGCGAAGCCCCCGACACTTACTTTGGCATTGCTTTCTGTTGTGCCTCACGAGCACATATCCACCTCCGGTAAGGTAGGTTATTCCCGTATAGTTGATAGTATCTCTATGTTCGCGCACAACGATGCCAAAGTAAGTGTGGGGGCGAAGGCTTTCAAACATACTCTAGGATTGCTCTGACGACTCGCCCGGCTTCGGCAACCCAACGCGGCGGTTTTGTATGTCTGTCACAAATTCCTGGATTGCCGCCGCCATCGGAACGGAGAGAAGAATTCCCAAAAAACCGGCGAGCTTCGCACCTATGATAAGTGCGAGTATCACAAGGAGGGGCGGCACGCCGACCACTTTCGTGACGACAAGCGGATAAATCAGGTGGTTCTCAAATTGCTGGATAATCACATAGAATGCGATTACGAGAAGTCCGAGCGTGAGACCGCCGTCTACAAAACCGATAAGGATTGCGGGAACGGAAGCAAGGATAGGCCCAAAAACAGGAATGAGCTCAAAAAGCGCCGCGAGAACTGCGAGGAGAAGCGCGTGCGGAATGCCAAGAACGGTGAGTCCGAGATATACCAAAACGCCTATGATAACAGCAAGGAGAATCTGTCCCTGCATCCAGAGTCCTATCTTTTTTTGCGAACGCCGCCAGAGGTCAAGAACGTACGAGCGGTAATTAGACGGCACGATAATGCGCAAAAAATCGTCCACGCCGGTTTCAACGACGGCAAAGTAAAACGAAAACACAATGATGAGCACAAAAGATACGACGCCGCCGAAAACGCCCGAGACGGCCGTAAGCGCATCTCCCGATATGCCAAGGTTCAAACCTTCGCGTAATTGCGTAATGATTTCTCCGGGGCTTAACGCGGATGTGGTATAGCCGAGCGCGCGCGTATACTCGTCAAATGCGACTATTCCGTTGAACATTTCCAGATATGTGGGGAGTGAGGCCGTAAACTTGGAGACATCCTCTAACACCGACGGGACAAACGAAGAGAAAATCCCTACAACCGCGGCGACGAGAAACAAGTAGATGAGGACGACGCCTAAAATACGCGGGATTCTGTAGCGCATAAGCATTCGTATCGCCGGCTCAATCGCCGAAGCGATTACGACAGCGGTCAAGACGACGAGCACAAGATCGCGCAAGTGGTACAGAAGCCACGCGCCACCAAGGAGCAAGAGCACGCGCAAAACCGTGCCAGTCGTTATGGAAATGTTGAGATTCTGATTCACGAATTCATCCTACCACAAAGGAGGCGAAAATTATCAGGAGACGAGCTTCGCTATATCGTTTACGCTTACACGCTCCTGTACCCCAGAATCGCGGTCGCGCACGGTTACGGTGTCGTCTTCAAGCGTTTGGAAATCAACAGTGATACACACCGGCGTCCCAATCTCATCTTGCCTCCGATACCGTTTGCCGATGTTGCCGTTGGCGTCAAACTGGACACTGGAAACTTGAAGCTTGAGGCTGGAATAGACCTCGCGCGCCTTGGCAACCAGTTCGGGTTTATTTTTGAGTAGTGGAAACACGGCGGCTTTCACGGGCGCGATTTCTTTTTTAAATCGCAGGACAACGCGCTTTTCACCCCCCAATTCGTCCTCATCATATGCGGAGAGAAGAACAGCAAGAATCGTGCGTCCATGTCCGAATGTGGGTTCAATAACATGCGGAACAAACGGTTCCTCCGATTCGTCGGCATAGCGAAAGTCCACTCCCGCTTGCTCCATGTGCCGCTTCAGATCATACTCGCCTCTGTAGGCAAGACCGTATAACTCTTTTTGTCCGAACGGATATTCAAACTCAAAATCGATAGTGCGTTTGGAATAGTGCGCGCGCTCGCCATTGGGAATTTCCACTTCGTGCACAATCTCCTTCTTGATTCCAACCGCTTCTATCCACGAGTGCATTTCATTCCGCCACATTTCAAATGACGCCTCCCACTCTTTTTCACGCACAAAATATTCAAGCTCCATAAGATCAAATTCGCGCGCCCGAAATAGAAAGTCGCGTGGCGCGATTTCGTTCCTATACGCCTTGCCCATTTGTGCTAAACCAAAGGGGAGTTTTGGACGAATGGTATCCAATATGTTCTTAAAGTGAATGAACATTCCTTGCGCAACTTCGCCGCGCAAATACGCACGCGACGTTTCTCCGGCAACGCTTCCCAACTCCACCGGAATAAGAAGGTTGAATGTTTTCTCGTCGCCAAGCGACCCGCCACATTCGGGGCATTTTTTGACATCAGGAAGATGGTCTGTGCGAAACCGCCTCTTACACTTAGCGCACTCAACCATGGGGTCCGTAAATCCTTCAAGGTGACCGCTCGAGCGCCACACGGCCTCCGACATAATGGTGCTTGTAGACACTCCGTACATATCTTCCCGCACGCCAACAAAATGTTTCCACCAGAGTGACTTTATATTGTGCGCGAGCATCGCGCCATAGGGACCGTAATCCCACGTGCCCGCGAGGCCACCGTAAATCTCGGAGCCCTGAAACACGAAACCGCGCCGTTTGCACAGCGAGACTATTTTCTCCATCACATCAGAGCTCATATTCAGTATTTATACCGCATGCATGCTGGATTTTCTAGAAGCTAGAAGCTGGAGGCTATTTCACCACCGTCGCATTCACCTGCGAAAAGTCCGGGTCGCTTGAAATATTTGTGGTTACATCTCGCGCAGTTTTGGAGATTGTCGCACCCGTTGATACATCAACGCCACGCACACTTATATCGCGCAAAAGTATGGGTTGTTGCCCCACCTGGCTCGTGGAGGGCGTGAATCCTATGGAAATGGCCGCCTGGCGCGCTGGCACTCCGCCCACCCCGACACCTGGCACTATATTCCCCATATTCCACGTAATGACACCGTCAAGCGAGTTAAATGTTATCTGTTCCGACGACGGACTGTAACCCTTGGTCCAACGCACATACGCGGGAAGCGTCGCAGTCAGCGTCGCGCCGGAAATAGCATTCGTGGTGTTCGTGACCGTAAACACAACCGCGTACGTCGTTTCTCTTTCAGCCACCGGTGGCATGGGACCCGTGGAGCCGAACGGATTCGCGTAGTACACACCCTGTGCAAGCAATGATAGGTCGCTTGCGACCCGTATAGATTGCGTCGCACTCGCTTGCAAGTTTTCCGGCACGCCGCTTTCAGACAAGCGCTTTCCTGATGCGTTCACCGTTAGTGCGAGCCGCGGATCTTGAATCCTGGATAACGTCTTACTATCCGGTACGCGAAACGTGAAGGCAACCTTCCCGCGCGCGCCGGAGGGAATAACACCGAGCGTGCCGTTGGTCGTCGACTTATCCCACAACATTGCGCTATCGGATGAACGATAGAAGCCATCGAGTGAAATTACCGACGCCCCGTCTATGGGAAACCCGCTCAGGCGCGCGACGATAACGGCGTCGGTTATCTGAGTAAGTAGATTATTAACATATGTAATTGCGACTGCCACGTTGTCGCCTGGAGATATCACAACGCCGTCCCCAGAATTTCCATTTATAGAGAGTGAAAGCGAGAGAAATGGGCGGGACACGAACATTCTATGCGTCTCCTCATCCAATGTCGCACTGATTTCGGTGTCACTTGGTTTGGCGCGCGTACCAACGGAAAACCGGAACACGCGCTCGTCCCCCGACTCACCGGACAAGACACCGCGCAGAACCATGGTTTTCCTTTCACCAGGTTCGAATGAGCCGAGCTCCCACACTCCCGGACGCACGGGAAATGGCGTTGCAGAGCTGAACGCAAAGCCAAACGGATATCCGACAGAAAGCAGTACATCTGAAATCGGTGTCGCGGCGTTTGACGTAACCGTTATAGTGAGCACGGTATTCTGCCCCGATATCGTTTCGCTATTTCCTTCTATGGAAAGAGAAAGTGGAGAAGAGCTAAAGGTAATCTGATAGTCACTAGACGCCACAAAAATTGCACTGGACCCTTGCAGGCGATACTCAAGTTCCACTTTTACCACGGCACTCTCTCCTTCTTTGCCCGCAAATACTGCAGACACCGTGCCCTGCCTTCTGCCCCCAGGCTCTATGAAGCCAAGCGTTTTGCGCTGACTCGGTAACTCTCGAGATACATCAACCGGGGACCTCGTGCCTTTAGGATACGTGACAATAAGATCTGCGAGTTCAAGAGACACTTGATTTCTGTTGGTAACTGCGATTTGAAGACCCGCCGGTTCTCCCCCAGAAATATTCAGAGGCCCTGCAACACTGATGTCGATATTAAGAGGAGACGCCGGTAGAGAGCCGCCACCAAACGTAAAATAGTATGCAAAAAAACCGGTGGCGCCTAGAAAGAAAAGAACCGACGCAAAAAGTACTAAACGCACCAGAGCGCGCGACCAGCCAAGGGTTTTTGGTGCTGCCATAAGCGATACCGCCTTCGGTTCCGGACGCCTCCAATCATTGCCCACCGATTGGGGGGTATCACTTAAACGCCGACGTTCTTTATCTTTAAGATGTGGTGAGATGGAACGCGAATACATCGCACGTTGAAGTTGTTCTATCTTTTCGTGTTCGTTATCTGAATCCGGTACCCGTTGTGTTTGCATAACTATTCATTATACCCCCACACCTTTCCTGACATAGCGGCACCTATGCGTTTCCTCGAAATGAAAACGGTATTCTCCAATACACTTGAACGATGTGAGAGCATCTATACTCCAGCCACAAGTTGCCCATCTTGGGGGTGGTGAAAAATTAAAAATTAATGCGCACAATAGAGAGATGATTTTCAGTTTTCAATTTTTAATTGCACTTTTTACTTTTTCATTTTTACTTTTTAATTTATTATAGATGCGAACCTATTATCGCTTGGTTGACCGAGATGACCAGCGACTCACGCAGGTGTTCCGCTTCTGTGAGGTGCGGCAACTCGTACGCGGTATGCGTGAAAAGCGCAGTTCGGAGCGCTTCAGACGACAAGTAGCCAAGTGCGAAGAGCACACGCGCCACGCATATCAACTCAATAGTTGCAACACGCGTGTGAGGAGCAAAAAACTGTGCGTGCGCGGAAGACAGAGTGGAGAATAAATATTCGTTTTTCTCCTCTCCGGCAACAAGTCGCGTCATCAGTCGTGCGATACGCGCAAATATGTTGACATACTCACCCAAAAGAGCACGGACCGACGAGGCGCCCACAAGCTTCCACCCCCGTTTACCGCAAATAAGAGAAACGTTTGCATGTGCGTAGTGCGAAAGCGCGTAGCGCAAGCGCGAGCGCTCTTCGCGCACCGAGGTGGCGCGCGCATATACAAGGCCGAAATCTTTTGTGTAGAGCATGAACACACGATCAGCTTCGCCATGTTCCCAACTCCCCAAAACAAGAGCATCTGTAGAATATTTTATGTACATTCAATTAGAAACAACGCGTGTTAGAGCGCATGTTGCGGCATACAGCGTGAGAAGCCGTACGGTGTGTGTTCGAGTATTCGCGTGTGACACTGAAAAAAGCGCGAGGAGCGCCTTGCGCTACCCTGCATTATGATTACCAGCGACCGCTCTGTTTCTTGTGCAGACATATAGAGAAACTACTACAAACGTTCTACCGTAACTCCATTAGCATCACCGCGTCTCAACTCAGCCGCACTTGTAGCAACAAGTATTTGTCTTTCAAATTTAGAAATAACGCGAGCCGTTTCATCGTCGGCGCCATAGGTAACGCATATGGTGTCGCGCGGGTGCATTCCCACCTCCCTCCGCGCTGCTTGCACAGAGCGAATGAACTCGCGCATTATCCCCTCCTCTTTCAATTCTTGTGTAATGGTCGTATCCAAACGCACCTCTCCTTCTTTGAGCGACGTATCCACAACAACCTCTTTCACATTCACCTCATCTCGGATTAATTCGAGCAGTCCTTTTTTTGCTTCCAGCTTCCGG
Source organism: Candidatus Kaiserbacteria bacterium RIFCSPLOWO2_01_FULL_50_24 (assembly GCA_001783335.1). Taxonomy (GTDB): domain Bacteria; phylum Patescibacteriota; class Minisyncoccia; order Phycocordibacterales; family UBA2100; genus UBA10103. The sequence goes on from MFLU01000004.1 coordinate 25,871, forward strand.
CTTCCAGTTTCCAGTTTCCAGAGTGGTTGTCTCACTTTTATCCCCGCCTTGTCCCGCGCCTCAAGCGCAAGCGAGACAATTTTCCGAACCTCCGCCATGTCCTTTAGGATAGCTTCTAGCTTCCAGCTTTCAGCTTTCAGATTAGGCCAACTCGCCAGGTGTACACTTTCCTCGTCTTCACTTTCACGCACTGCTTGAAACAAATGCTCTGCAAAGAACGGCATCGCGGGCGCCATGACACACGAAAGCGTATAGAGCGCATGGCGAAGAGTCGCGAGCGCGTGTTTCTTATCTTCCGTATCTTCTTTAAAGCGCCCCCTACTTCTTCGCAGATACCACACCGACAGATCGTCAATAAAATCCGCAAGAGGCCGTACTGCGGCGTCCAACGTGTAGTTCTCGTACCCAACAGTCGTGTCGTGTGTGAGTTCATTTAGCCGCGAGAGAATCCAGCGATCTAACACATGCTCGCTTTTTCGACCACGCGACACACTGTTGTCGTACAGTTTGTAGAACGCGAGTACGTTATTGAGCCGCGTGATATTTTTTTTCACTATGTCGTCCACTGCGCGCTCGTCAAAGTTTTTGGAATCGCCGGGTGCGTTCACTGTGTACATAAAGTACCGTAGAGCATCCGCACCGTACTTAGCGAGCATAGGAGCGGGCTCCACGATATTCCCGAGTGACTTGGACATTTTTTTTCCTTTCGCGTCCAACACATGTCCGAGGCATATGACGTTTTTAAATGCGTGGCCTATGTCCATGATGCCACCAACGGCATGAAGTGTGTAAAACCATCCGCGTGTTTGGTCAATCGCTTCGCATATAAAATCAGCCGGGTATCCGTGCGTTTTTTTGAGCCAACTGAACCACCCCGACTTACTGGGGCTAACCCTCTCGGTGTTGAATGGATAGTGATCCTCGGCCAACGGCATCGCGCCGGAGTCAAACCACACATCAAGCACTTCCGGAACGCGACGATATTCGCGTCCGGTTTCATCCGTAAGTACGATTTCGTCAATATAGGGACGGTGAAAATCCGGCTCAAAAGTACCGTTGCGCGGAAGAGGTATAAACGCATACTCCCGAACCTCGCTCATCGCCAAAAAATCATCTTCCAATCCCTCTTCGTGCATCAGATCACTAAGCGTCCGTGCGTTTGCCACATGCGCCATGAGCCACGCGGGTGTATCGTGCATCACAAATAAAATAGTTTTTCCTGTATATGTTTTTTCAATCTCCACAAGCGCCTCGCCAACACGACGGCGCACCTCTGTGTAGGTCTCCCCGCCTTCCGGCGCCTTAGAGAATTTTTCCAACGGTGAAGCATAGAACTTTCGCCACTCGGCAATCGTTTTGCCGTCATACGCGCCCACCTGCACTTCTTTAAGGCGCTCGTCGGTTATTACTTCGGTGTCGGAAAGGCCGAATACTTTTTGTGCAATACGTGCGGTTTCCTGCGTACGCAAGAGCGGAGATGTAAATATGAGATCTATGCTGGCGCGCGCTTTTAGTACCGCGAGGTTTTCCTCCGCGCTTTTTCTTCCTCTCTCTGTCAGTGTGTTCTCTGGGTCGCCCATGCAGTCAAATGTATCGCCAAGATTTTTTTGCGCTTCGCCGTGGCGCATTAAGAAGTACCTGTTTCCCGAGGTCTTCGCGCGCGCCACAAGCTCTTCGCGCGAGCCGATAACCATTCTTGAGCCGTCTTTTGCTTCCCAAATGGGAAGCGGCGTGCCCCAAAAACGCGAACGGCTTATTGCCCAATCTTTGAGTTCACGCAGCCATTCACCAAAACGTCCGTCGCGTATATGCTCCGGCTCCCAGTGAATGGTTTTGTTTTCACGAATAAGATCGTTCTTTATGCGCGACATCGCGATATACCACGAATCGCGCGCATAGTAGATAACGGGCTTTTTGCATCGCCAGCAAAACGGATAGGTGTGATGAATTGTTTCGTGCTTGTACAAAAGTCCGCGACTTTCCAAATCCACGATTATTTCTTTATCCGCGTCCTTCACGAACTTTCCCGCAAGCGCTCCTACGCCGTCAATAAACGTCCCATCCTCACGTACGAGGTGATGCTTCGGCAATCCGACTTTCGTCCCCAACTCAAAATCGTCCGCACCGTACATAGCCGCCGTGTGGACAATTCCCGTGCCGTCTCCGGTAGAAACAAAATCCGCCACGTATACTTTGTACGCGTTTTTGAGTTTAGGTTTTTCTGATTCCGGCAACAATTCGGCGAGATACGAAAACAGTGGTTCGTATTCGAGCCCGACCAAGTCGTTCCCCAGAAACTCCGACTTGGGAGTTGAACTCCCAAGTACGTTGGCTCGCTCCTTCGCAATGATGAGGTATCCCAAATCCGTCCGAACGCTCACGTATGTAACATTCGCCCTCACTGCAAGCGCAACGTTCCCTGGTAATGTCCACGGCGTCGTCGTCCATGCGAGCAAAAATACATCTCCAGATAAACCGATTTTCTCGGAATTTTTGATTTTAAACTTCACATAAACGGAAGGGTCGGACACGTCGTCCTCGTATCCCTGCGCCACTTCGTGCGAAGAAAGAGCGGTTTCGCACCGAGGACACCACGGCACCACCTTGTAGTCCTTATAGAGAAGCTCGCGTTTTTCTGCGTGTTTTAAAATCGCCCATACCGATTCTATGTAGTCGTTATCAAACGTGAAGTAGGTGTCGTCGTGGTCCACCCAAAAGCCGATGCGTTCAGTGAATTGTTTCCATTCATCTATATACCTAAGAACGCTCTCCTTGCACTTTTTATTGAACTTCGCGATGCCGTACGCCTCAATATCTTTTTTACTTTTAAAACCAAGCTCTTTTTCCACTTCAAGCTCTACGGGAAGTCCGTGCGTGTCCCAGCCGGCCTTGCGACGCACATGATAGCCCTGCATCGTGCGAAAACGCGGAATCGCATCCTTGAACGCGCGCGTTTCCAAATGGTGAATACCGGGCCTGCCGTTTGCTGTCGGCGGACCTTCGTAGAAAATAAATTCGCCCTTCAGCGATGGCTTCGTGAGCGTTTTCTTGAAAATGTCCTTCTTGCGCCAAAATTCAAGTATTGACTCTTCGCGCTTGGCGACTTCCGATTTCTCAATATCAGCCATGCACTATATCGTAGCAAAAAAGCGCCTCATTCACATGTTCGACTCGCTAGATACGAAAGCAACGTGGATATATTCGGATTTTTCCCTACTTTCACTTCTTATACTTTTTTAACAACTGACTCAGCAACGCCAGGAGTGGAACTCGCCAATCGTGTTCGAGTTGAGAACGCACGAGGTTCATTAATATTTTATCCTGTTCCGAGAGCTTTTTCTTCTCTAACTCGTAAATTATGTTGAGGATTTCCAAGTCCGTATCGGTTGATAGTATGTACTTCTTTTTGTCCGCTGGTTTTACCACCGCACTCCGTGTCAGTTTTCTTCTGCGGGCCTGTAAAATTGCGAGGTACTCTTTATCATTTTGTGTTGCCTTTCGAAGCGCCCCTCCCCTCAAACCTTGCTGATAATAAAAATCCTCTATTGCTTGTAGAGACCGCTTCTTCTTGTGTGCCATGGGGTTAGATTATATTCTTTCCGGTGTCGGAATATAGGGCTATTATACAACAAGTTGTACAACAAAATGTACAAAAAAGAAAAACAAGCCCCCTACAACAATTCCATGGAATTGTTGTAGGGGGCGTTCGCAAAAAGGCCGCCCACATCATTCTGGCCGCTTGTTTTTTCTATTCGCCTCGTCCATCGTCCTTATAAGCTCTTCCGCCATCGGCTTCCTTCCGTCCTTTTCCGCCTGTCGCATGAGTACGCACACAGGACAGCCGTCATCGAGGTGGCCGGTGCCACCAATCACATGGGCCATGCCGCCTTCAAGCTCATCAACCGACACTTCCGTGTCAGCCATTTCCGGAGCTACTATTTCTTGGAATACGAGTCGGGGGTCGAGCACGGGGAATGCATTTTGCATTCGTGCAAGGTCGCGCGCGGAAGGGTTTGGCATCCCGAGAGTGTCTAGCGAGACAATGCGCCATGCGCCGCCCATTCTCGCCAATCTAGTGACGACAATATCGCCTAGATTAATAGACGTTTCCGGTTTTTCTTCGATACGAAACCGATCGCCGCTTCGTACGCTATCAGCATCAAAATATTTTCTGTGGAGCTTTTTTACTTGAAAAAAATCAAAACGATTGTGCGCTGCGATTTCGTCCAATAAGGCAAGCTCCTCTTCTCCGAGGCTGTGCGGATTCAGTCCGCGGTATCGAATAAGCGGTATCTGGCCATCGGTAAAACGAAAGTCAAACAAAAACCAATCAGCAAAATACGGCGATGCGTGTGGCGGCATAGGAGCGGTTGGCTCTCCCATAAACTCCGCCATGGCCCGGATGACTTCCGTACCGAACATCCACGCCCGTTCAGGATTGAGATAGTGTTCAATGATGCGCTCGATAAGTGCTCGCTCCATAAGTAGTTACATCTTATCCGGTGATGGAATCCCCAAAAGCCACAATCCGTTTTTGAGTGTCGCGCGCACGGCATCAGTCAGCGCCACCTTGTGCGGCGCTTCCGGAGAACCATCCACTATCTGCTCGTTGGCGTACCATCGGTTGAACGCGCCAGCGAGTGTGAGAATGTATGTGGTCACATGGCGCGACTCGCGCTCGCGCGCGGCTCGCTCCACAACTTCCGGAAAGCGGTGCAGTAAGCGTGCGAGCTCCTGCGGCTCTGCGTTTTCGTTCACCTTCGCCTCAACACCTTCCGCTTTCGCCTTTTCCACAACAGCACACGCCCGCGCATGCGCGTATTGCAGATACGGCCCCGAATCGCCCTCAAGTGAGAGCGCCTGCTCTCGATTGAAAATAATGTCTTTCCTCGCCTGCTGTTTCAACACCTGATACTTCACCGCCGCGACAGCGACCTGTTCTGCGAGCGTATCCGTATCCTCCGCGCGGCTTTCTTTCGCGCGCGAACGCGCGACTTCCGTGAGTTCGGCAAGTAAAGACTCACCAGTGACGACATTCCCCTTTCGCGACGACATCTTTCCCTCTGCAAACCGCATCATGCCGTGAGATACATGCTCAAACTGCCCCTGCCATTCGGGATGCACAAGCTCTAGTGCTTTTAGCACAACGGAAAAGTAGTCGTTCTGCTCGCTCGCGGTAACAGTGATAGATGTATCAAACGGTGCTTTTTCTTTTTTTGCCTCGGCAAGCCCGAGGTCTTTTGCCTCGTACGTCGGAAGTCCCTGCGACGTGATGAATACGCGCGTATGGAGTCCGAACTTCTCGCCACGAAACACCGTGGCGCCTTCGCTGTCATCAAATACTTCCGGGTGAGCACGCACCAGTGTAACGCCGAGCGGTCCCGTCTCGCTTTCAAAAAAATAGTGGTCAAACTTTGTACCGAGCGTTTTATAGAGCGTCTCAAAATGTTCGAGCGACTCCGCGCGCCCATCTTTGTATAGAGTGTTTATTTTCTCGTCGCTTTTCTCATACACCAGTTTATTCACCGCACCAATTGCTTCTTTGTTGCTTTCATACTGCTCACTGCCGTATACATACGCCTCTCCCCAGCTCGCCTCCGTTTTTTGTAATTTTCCCCAAATCGTTTTTGCAACATGGAGTCCCACATCGCCCTGATAATTCGCACGCAAAACGTTCGTGCCGGAAAACTCCAAAAGACGCGCGAGCGATTCGCCGATTGCGTTACTCATTAAATGCCCTATATGAAATTCTTTGAACGGGTTCGGGTCAGTGTACTCCACCATTATCTTTTTCCCACCGTTTATCTTGTTCGCACCCCATTTTTCCTCGGCATTATCGGCACGCGCTCTTTCTATTGAATCAGCAAGTGCCTGCGGCAAAAGAAAAAAGTTTATGAATCCAGCGCCCGCGACCTCTATCTTTTCGACGCCGTCTATGGCACCTAGACCCGCAACAACTTTTTCCGCGAGTTCGCGCGGTGACATGCCAGCCCCCTTTGCATACTTCAGCGCGACACCTGTTGCATAGTCGCCGTGCGCAAAATCAGCAGTATGCTCAAGCGGCACGTCTTCTTTAGTAAGAGAAACGCCCACCCTACCCAGCGCGGAAGAGAGCGCGTTTCGTATTGCGTCCCGAACATCCATACAGACCATTCTACCCCGCTTTGAGCTGAATATCAGTCGTACAGTTCGGAGTGTGTTCCAATGTTGATGAAAACAACTTCCGTTTCCATTTCTTTAAAAATCGCCCGGTAGTCGCCTGTTACGTTGATACTTCGACATCCGGGAAAAATCTTGCTGACAGAATGATTGTTGAGGAGTGGATGAAATTTATCAACAACAAACAAACGAAGTCTCTCATCTGCGCGATACTTAATCGCGATATGTAGCTTGCGATACTTCTTTTTGTAGCGCGTCGAGAACTGTAAGCGCATAAACCTAACTGTTCAGCCACTTGATCGCATCTTCGACGTTGGAAAACGCGGGAGAGAGGTTGCGTCCTTTCTCGATGTCTCGAAGGTCAGCCCGAATTTCCCTCGCCGTTTTTGCATTGAACTTCTCCTCGACATGAATACCTACATTAAATTTCCCCTCGGCATACGCCTTCGTCGCGAGTTTTAACATTGACGCGAATGGCACACCCTCGCGCTTCGCGCGGCGCATCGCCGCTTTCTTAATGACTGGATCAACTCTGAATACTACTTGGGTGGTCATGTATATAGCTTACACATAGCCATAAGCTATGTCAAGCCCCCACACCTATTATAGCGAGGACGCTTCGTGTCGCACTTCGTGCATCGCCATAATAGGTGTGGGGGCAAGCCTTCTTCTCACTCCGCATCAATCCCCATCGAGCGCGCGGTGCCGGCGATGACCTTCTTCGCCTGGCTTATGTCGCCGGCATTCATGTCTTCCATTTTGTCCTCCGCAATTTCCTGCAGTTGTTGTTTGGTGAGTTTGCCGACCTTGTTCTGCGGTTTGTCCGAACCCTTTTCAAGACCGAGCTTTTTTAGAATGAGACGCGACGCAGGCGGCTTTTTTACAATAAAAGTAAACGAACGATCTTTGTAGACCGTCATGAGGACGGGAACGATATTGCCGGCCATGGGTCGCGTCTGATCATTGAACTGCTTCACAAACTCGCCGATATTCACTCCCGCAGGCCCCAAGGCGGTACCCACCGGAGGCGCAGGCGTCGCCGCTCCTGCGGCTATCTGTAGTTTGATTATTTTTGTGATTTCTTTTGCCATGTCTTAGATTTAATTACTGAGCGAAGCGAGGTTAGTAAATCTTAGATCCAGCACCTTTTGTGCTTCTTATGCTGTGTGAAATCGGATAATACTTCAATTTCATACTTGAGGCAATGTGATTTGTCGGGTGAGAAAAGGTGCTGGGTAGTGAAAAATATACTCACTTCGTTCGTTATTTTTCTACTACACGCGTTGTACCTGATCCGCCTCCAACTCCACCGGAGTCTCGCGACCAAACATCGGAACCAATACCTTAACTTTTCCGCGGTCTTCGTCAACTTCGCCAACCTTTCCTTCCAAATCCTTGAACGGACCGTCAATTATTGTGACCGCGTCGTCCACAGCAAGGTCAATCGCGTGGCGCACCACATCTCCGGAAACACGTTGTAGAATTTTATCCACCTCCCCTTGTTCAAGCGGAACCGCCTGATTCGCTGTGCCGACGAAGCCCGTAACCTGTGGCGTATTTCGAACGACGCTCCATGCATCGTCGGTCGCTATCATTTCCACCAAGACGTAGCCGGGAAATGTTTTCTCGCGCGCTTCTGTCTTGCGGCCACCTTTTATTTTTATTTTCTTTTCCGTCGGCACAACCACATTGAATATTTTGTCTTGCACACCAAACGACTCCACGCGCTGGCGCAGGTTTCGCGCAACGGCATCCTCATAGCCGGAGTATGTGTGTATTGCGTACCACTGACGCTCGGAGCCGTATGTTTGTTTTGCCATCTTAGATTTGATTAACGAACGTAGTGAGTTTAGCAAATCTTAGACCCCGTGAAATCGCCGCGAAGCGGCGAGCGCCAAAGGCGCATTTCACTGAAGTTAAGTGCGACTAATTCACTTTGTTCATGCGTTTTTACTAAAAAGCTCTTACATTATTCTTCCGGAACGATTTGAAGCGTTGGGCCCCCCTCTATCGTCACCTCTCCACTCACCGGATCCGTTATGGTTATCTCCGGACCTGGAAGCGCCCCCGGCAACAACTGCACGTCGGTCTGTGGCGGCAAACTTTCGGGCAGTATGCCGAGCGCCGTTTCAAGACCAGAAGTAAACAAGAAATCAAAGAGTCCAAGATATGCCGCTACAAAAAGAGAAATGGCGATTACGAGCGTCGTGTATATAACGGTCTGCATTTGCGTCGGCCATGCCACGTGTCGTAACTCTCCGCGTGTGTCTTTGATGTACTGCCACATAAATTAGCTTATAGGTGTTAGCTGCTAGCTTCTAGGAAATGCGGAGAAAGTTAAAAATGGATTCTCCTAATCAAAAACCCCTCTCGGGGCTTACCTTTTAATAGTATATCCGACCACAAAAAAGTCAAGAGGACGCTCGCTTGGCAGTGCTTCTCTGGAACCATGGTCCGCGCCCCCTCTAGGGCGCGGCCATTGCCGCTCGGCAAATTTTGTCGCTTCGCGCCAACCATGCCCCCACACCTATTCCACATAGTGATATCGCCACATATAAAAATGGCGATACGAGAGGCGCTACCAGAAACCATAAATAGATGTTTGGTGAAATAGGTGTGAGCTCGCAAAGCGAGCGGGGGCATGCAAATTTGCCTCCGCGAGCTTCCAGAGAGGCACTGCCTACGCTCGCTGAGTTTGGTGGAATGCAAAATCTTCACTACTCACTACTCTCTACTGACTTACCTTATCTCGTACGTAATATTCACGTTTGAAACAATCTTGTTCTCACCAATCGGTATTTCGGGCGCAATCGCTTTTGCTTCCATGCTCATAACCGCCATGTCGCCACCATACGCCGACATACGTGGATAATAACCGCCGGAGTCCTCTTGGAACCCAACGATGCGTACCAGTTTTACATTAAGATCTTTCGCGAGCACCGTCGCCTTTTCGCGCGCCTCGTCTATTGCAAGCGCGCGCGCCTCGGCCTTCAGCGTGTCTTCGTCTTCTATCGTAAACGAGAGTCCGGACACATCGGAAGCGCCACGCCCTCCCACACCGGAAAGAAGCTCGCCCGCGAGTTTCGTGTCTTTCACTTTCACCGATAGTGTTTGCGTTACCTCAAAGCCAACCTGTTCCTGGCTCCCGCGCGGGCATGGGTATGTGATACATACGATTTCCTGCCACTCATATTTTGGATACACGTTGTACGAAGTGGTTTTTATATCTTTTTCCTCAACACCAGTGCCCTTCAGATACGTAATGATATTGTTAACTTTTTCTGCGGCCGTTTCTTGCGCGTCAGACACTACTTCCGCCTCTTCGCGCACCGTGAGAGAAAACTCTGCCATGTCTGGAACCGCAAATACCTCTCCCTCTCCGGAAACCGTAATCGTATTAGTTGCCGGAACGCCCGCTCCTATATAGCGGAGCTCTTTCAATTCCCCTATTGCCGACACGAGAAGAAACGCTGCGCCAAGCCAGAGCACTGCCGTCAATCCAGAGTGTACCCAGCCACTCGTTTTAAAATATGCTTCTGCTGATTTGTTTTCGTCCATAGATAAATAAAATAATAGTTATAATAGTACATGCCAGTGTAGCATGTTTTCTTGATACTCTCTACAGAGAGTTGGGCAAAGGACTCCTGTATTTTTCCCTCCAACAAATTCTTAGCCCTGTCTCTTAGGTATAAACTCGACAGCGTTTTCCCTTCTGAAAAACACGAGAATCAGAAGGCCGGCGAGAATAAATAGTGCCATGGCCGCAACGGCCAAACGATATGAGGTCTCTGAACTACTACCTAGCAGTACGATTGTCCCCCACACAAGCGGTCCGGCAAAGGTCGCAAACCGCTCCGCAAGAGTATAAAACGAGAAACCATAAGTCATGTTGTCTTTAGAAAGCAAAACGCTCATATACGCACGGGAAACAGCAAATACAGAACCGATCAAGAGACCGATGGGGATTGAAAAGAATATGAAAGATCCCGATTCGGGAACTATGGCAAGAATTGGAAGCGCAACTAGCCACGCGACGAGAATGAGTTTAAGTGTCTTTAGAAAACCGATTCGATCTGCTATCCATCCCGACAATGCACCACCGATTCCCGACATAACAACAATGCCCATTAACACAAGTGATTTCTGCATATCATCCACTACGAAAACCCGCTCAAGTACGATGGCAAAGTTGTTGGCGAGAGTCAGTATCGCATCGTTAAAGAGAAAAAACGCAATCAGCATTGGAACTGAAGCGGACACTACGAAGAAACTTAACAGTTGCCTAAAAAATACCTGGGTACTTTCTCGTAGGTCTTTTACACTCATGGCTACACGAGGAACCCTCGATTCCTTAAAGAAAAGCATCATGGGTAGGGAAAATATAGAGAAAGCAACTATCGAAATGCCAACCGGGATAAGCCGAGAGTCTGCGAACTGAAATGTTAAAAGCAAACCAAAAAACTGTCCGAGTGCATTTGCAAAGTACCCGATTCCCGAGGCTCTGCCGCGTTTTTCCTGAGAAGCCACATCCTCGATCATCGCGTTGTAGAACACGAAAGAGAACTGATAGAAGTATTGACCAACAAGAAAGAGAAGCGCGGCAAGAACGACATATCCGCTACCAAGAGACGCTACAGTTACAGCGAGTCCGTAACTTATAATCGTCCCAATGGTTGCTGTGTTGAGAAAGAATTTCCGTCCGCCATTTCTATCGACATACCCAGCAATAACCGGAGCTGATACGAGCAACAGTACCGTCGTTACTGCAAAAATCGCGTTGTACGAAAAATCAGAAAGTCCGCCGTCAATAACAAGCCACTGTGCGAAGTAGAGGAGGAAGTTTATGAAAACAATCGAGTTTGCGAAGTCGTAGAGTGACCAGAGAAATAGATTCCTCTTGTTCATGAGATTAGCGTATCACGCTCCTCAGATTTCCTATGCAGGCCTTTACGAAGAGTGCGGCTCGCCGGAAAAATGTGGCGGCACAAAGCGCTCGTCTGCCTGCCGCGGAGAAAGTGCTAAAAGCCACCGGCCGTCCGCCCCCGGCTCCGAGCACCACATCTTTTTGAAATCTTCTAGGGAAACGTGCTTATTTTCCGAGCCACCATCAACCGACGGGTCAACATCGTGGCACACGAATGCAATGTCGGTATATCCTGTAACGATTTCAAAATGAAAGTGATCAAGTTCGCCGTATCCATGATCTGTCGCCTCCTCGTGATACACATACACTATTGTGGGAATCCCGTCGGCAAGCAATGCACGAAGCATCTCCGGAGAGCCGCGCATGGTCTCATATACCCAAAAACCTTCCGCGCGTGCGGCGCAGGACATTGCAGCACAGCTTGTGCCAACGTGTTCGTTGATACCTGCAGAACGCGCAAACTCGCTCGCGGAAACTTCCTTGCCCCAATATCGCGCGACAAGTGAGAGACACGTGGGCCCACACCAATACCACTCATCTTGCGGAGCAAACGGCACGTTAAGTTGTATTTTATTTTCGGTCATATACCTAAAATATGGCTCTGTTGGGCGGCCGCAGGGAATTGAACCCTGATTGAGAGCTCCACAAGCTCCAGTGTTAACCGTTACACCACGGTCGCCATATATATATGCGATTTACCGACAAGCGAGCAGAGAGAAATGAAAGCTCGTTTTCATTTCCGAGCGAGCGCGGGCGGAAAAGAAGTTGTCTGCATTGCAGACAACTTCTTTATACCAAAAATCTGCCAAAACAGCGAGTTTATGGGCTACAACACAAGTTCCTCCGTTGCTGTCGGCTCCGCAACATTCTCCACATAAAACGACACGCGACCGATGCGCTCGCCGTTCGGACCGAACACATTCACACGCCACTTTCCTTTGGGAACACTCGTTTTCATGGAGTAACCGCGGTAGCCTTCGTCGCGCCCACCGAAAATAGGAAACGTGAACGAACCCTCTTTCTTCCACTCGCCAGCATCGTCGTCATAGCGTTCCCACCCATGCGTTATCGTCGTTGAAAATCGTGTTGGCGCAAACACGGCGCTAAACACGTAGACCGGCTCGTTCGGCGCGCGGTGATACGTCTTTCTAAATGGCCAATGATCCCGATACCACGGCACATCTTCCGCAAGAGTATGGTATCCGGAATCTACTCGTTCAACAAGATGATACACGCCCGCATCACGAAGGGCGAGCGGAAGCGGTGGAATGGCATTCGTAAAGTAGAGAGCGGAAAAAATAAAGAAAATGACGCCGACGTTCCTCATCGCTCGCACATATTCACGCTCTACTAAGTCGCAGAGCACATAGCGGAGAATGTATAAAAATACGGCGACGAGAAGCACCGCCGCAACGCCGCCCAGTAAAAATACGTCGCGTCCGATACGGCCTAAGATGAGCGGGCCGAGCACAATGCAGTATGCAAACAGGGCGGTAAAAAGAATCCCTATCTGAAAGGGAAATTGCCTATAGCGCGCTCTGAAACGCTCATTGCCGATCAAAAGTGCCGCAAGAAGACCGACAAAGACCCATGTGGCCGCGAGTTTTGCGCTTTCAGAATACAGAATAACAAAACCGCCGAAAAGACCGCCGAACGAAAACTGCACGATAGCTGGCACAAATGGCGCCGCACGCATGAGAAGAGGGTGCGGTATGCGCCCAGTTTCAAAAAAGTTCAAGAGCGTGATGCCTCCGAGCGCTATAAGGAGGTAGCCGAGAAGTGCGAATGCTATCGCAGAAAGGTCAAGATGCTGGAAGGCGATGTAGTCGGCGATAAAACCGAGGGCGAGCGAAAACGGCGCCACATAGCGCTCCCACCATTCCAGAAGCTCTTCCGTACTTTTCGGCAAATAGCGCCTCATGCGGACAGTATACCCCCACACCTATTCCTCATGGAGTCCACGTCATCGCAAAAGATGTCCACGCTGACAGCGCTCCCACAGAGAAAGAATTGGGTCGAACCCTTGCGGAGTTTCGTTTTGTCCTTGAAAGAAGCGGAAAAAGTGGCGCAAACAAAAAATTACGCCGAATGGCGCAACTTTTTCCGTTCTCTCGGCTCTAACCCTGAAATCAAGGACAAAACGCTTTCAATAAATTGGGGCGAACTCTGGGATTTTACGGCGAAAACAAAAGCGGATTTTTGCCTGCGGAGCGCGGCGTACTCGCCGCGCGGAGCAGTCAATTTCAACGAAGTTACATTTGGTGCCCTTTGTTTGAAAATGTGCGAACCTTTTTTGAGCGAAACTGACTGCCGCGCTTCGCGCGGCAGAGAACCCAACCGCTCGGGTGCGGCGGAATTCCCCCCTTGAACCCCCCCTCCGCCGCGCCCTCGCGGGAGGCCAAAATTTTTTCGCCGCCAACTATTTCTTTTGAAACTGCTGGCTGATAACAACTCCGTTCCGCTCCAAGTTTAACATAACTTCTTTTCTCATCTCATCATCTAATGCTTCGGGTGGAAATACGCCAGCAGTTTTTATTTTGGGAATTACTTTTGAAAATGAATACGCGGCCGTACCCGCAGGATAAGAAATATATGTCGCACCCGGAAATGTTTTTGTAATTTCTTTCAAATCGGGAAAGGTCGCGCTCATTTTAATTCTTATATCTTGCTTTTGCTCTTTGCCAATCACTTCAACCGACAATGCAAAAATCGCATTTTCGATAACTCCTTCATCTATCATTCGTTTCATTTTTTGTGGCGAAGGAACTTTCGGCGCAATCTTTTTGAAAAACTCGAGCGGTATTATCTTTCCCCCGCTGAATTCCATCGGCTCTTTACTGAACAAACCCAAACGCGATAGTGCCTTTGAAAATTCTATGTCAGAACCGGATGATTTGAAATCCACAATTTTGGTTTTGATAAACAATGGCACTGTAGCAACCTCATCGCCATAAATGCTGAAAGCGTGTCGCTTTCCAAACGGTTCCGGAAATTCGTATTCCTCGGAATCTCCAAATGGTTTAGTAAGTAAAAACATACCATTGCGAAACACTAATGGCGGAGCAGTTAAGTCATCAAGCGTAGTTTCGGCAGACCAAGCAAAAACAAATTCACTTGCTTTTTGCTCCTCAACACATCGAAAATGAATTTCCTCTACTTCGCTTAATTTATCCGCCGCCTCTCTTGCAAGAAGATTGGTTATACCGGGAGCAACCCCCGTGTTGATTAAGGCCGTCAAACCAGCTTCTCTGAACCTTCCAGTAAATTTTAATTGCTCGGCTGTTTTTAGATCAGCAAGCTCCGAAGCCAAATCTTGATAATGTGCTCCAACGCGCAATGCCACTTCCAAGATATTTTCGTTAAAGCGAGGCAAACTTGCATTGATAATAAGATCTACGCCGCGTGCCTTATTAACAATTTCGTCTATGTTCAAAGCGTTAAGCTCAACAAGTTTTATCTTATCGTTCTCGTTAACAAATTCTTTTGCGCGATTTATGTTGTTTGAGGCACAGATAACTTCAGCAACCTCGTCGTCCTTGTTCAAATATTTCGAGATGACCGAACCAACTGCCCCAGCACCGATAAGTAAAATTTTCATAGTGAATTGTTTATTTCAACAGCTCATCAACGGAAACATCAAGCGCATTGGCGAGCTTCTCTAAAACTGCCAATGTAACATTCACTTTGCCGCCCTCAATCGCGCTCATATAGCTCCTGTCCATATTAATGGCTCGGCAAATGTCGCCCTGCGACATACGCTTTTTCAAGCGTATGCGCTTGATGTTTTCTCCAAGTTTTTTGGAAATTTGAGCCATATTTATATTACCACTTTATCAGCTATTGCGCTACTTCTCAATATGGAGGTATAATCCCATATATGGGATTCGTAATTGGATTGGCGGCGAAAAAATTTTGGCCTCCCGCGAGG
>MFLU01000004.1:40911-41050 GCA_001783335.1 Candidatus Kaiserbacteria bacterium RIFCSPLOWO2_01_FULL_50_24
TTCCGCCGCGCCCGAGCGGTTGGGTTCTCTGCCGCGCGAAGCGCGGCAGTCAGTTTCGCTCAAAAAAGGTTCGCGCATTTTCAAACAAAGGGCACCAAATTGGACTTCGTGATTTTTTGTGGGGGGAAGCAGAGGTTTG
>MFLU01000005.1 GCA_001783335.1 Candidatus Kaiserbacteria bacterium RIFCSPLOWO2_01_FULL_50_24
CGGGCGGTGTTGAGCTTCGCTCTACTGCCAACTTGGCTAACGCCATTGCCCTTACTTCAGACGGCGGTACGACGGGGTCAATCCTTATCTTCAACGACCAAGGCACCGGCGTGTCCTCCATTGAGCTTCTCTCTGATGTTGGCGGTATATCGCTGACCAGCGCCACGACAACAGTGACAACGACTGCGGACTCCCCAGATGCGATCTATCTCCATGCAAATGGCGGTACTGCAGAAAGGATTAGAATTCGCGCAGACCAAGGCACCAGTGCGACCTCCATTGAGCTCGCCTCTGATGCTGGTGGTGTAACTATAACCGGCGGCACTGCAATCTTGATCGGCAACGCGACCATCGGTCTCACCTACTTTGAGGACACCGAGGCAGTAACGGCGGACAACACGCTTCTCGTTGCTGAATCCGGCAATACCTTCTACATCTCCGGCGCAGCTTCTACCACGACACTTCCGGCGATATTAAGCTCCAACGGTGTGGTCTTCAGATTCGTAGTATCAGGAAGCGTTACCGGCAACATCGCTATAACAACGGCTTCCAGCGACAACATCATTGAGGGCGGGCTCATTGTGGCTGGTGCGGTCGTGGATTGCGCCGCCGAAGACACTATCGCCTTCGTTGCAGACGGCGAGAACGTTGGTGACTTCGTAGAACTTCGCTCCAACGCCACCAGCTGGTTCGTCGGTGCGAGTGGCGGGCTGACGGGAGACAAGCTTATCTGCACAACCACAAACTAATCTGATAGTCATTACTAGCAACAACTTAATCCAGTCCCAGTTTGCATAGAAAAGTAAACTGGGGCTGGGGAAAAATAATTATGACTATCAGTACCTACAACATAAAGACACTCTTGGTTGTTCTGGCACTTGCTGTTGCTATGGCGGTACTGGCTTTGCCGCAAACATCTCGCGCGGCGTTTGACAGTTTGACGTTTACTACCGATGTTGTGCTTGATATCGGCGGCATCACAGTCAACGTTTCCGGTTCAAGCGCGACACTTGAGAGTATAGTGGTGAGCACCACGGCATTTACCATGACGCTCGTCTCGGGCTCTACGGTAGAAGTAACCGCTCCTAACCTCAATGTCCTTGACTCTGACATCTCTACTGACCGCACCATCAACACATGCAGTGGTAGCCTGTCAAAGATTAAGTACGTGGCGACTCAAAATAGCACCGTCGTAATCACGCCAAAAACAGCTCTCTGCGCTGACGCGCAAGGTGGCGGTGGCGGTGGCGGTGGTGGCGCAGCACCTACGACAACCAGTACGGCTCCAGCACCAGCTCCCGTGGTAGTTGAAGAAACGGCGGCGGCAGTAGCGGCGGCGGCAGTAACGACAGACAGTGCAGATGTTTCGGCCCTTATGGCGCAGGTAAACGCACTTGTCGCGCAACTTACCGCATTGGGCGGAACTGCGCCGACGCTTCCCGCAGTATCCGGAGCGCCAGGACTATCGGTAAGCACGTTCGCACGCAGTTTGGATGTCGGCTCAACGGGCACAGATGTGCGCGCGCTTCAGCAATTCCTGAACAATAACGGTTATACGATTGCCAAAAGCGGCCCCGGCTCTCCGGGCAACGAGACGGAGACATTCGGCGGCTTGACGCGCGTGGCGCTCGCCGCATACCAAGCGGCAAATGGCATCTCGCCCGCAGTTGGCTACTTCGGCCCGCTCACACGCTCGCACATTGCGGGTTCTGGCGTGGCTACACCAAGTACACCAAGTGCGCCAACATCATCGTTCACGCGTAGCTTGGATGTTGGCTCAACAGGTGCCGATGTGTATGCTCTGCAAGTATTCTTGAACGACAACGGCTTCACGATTGCTCTAAGCGGTCCCGGCTCTCCGGGCAACGAAACAGAAATGTTTGGCGGCTTGACGCGCGCGGCGCTCGCCGCATACCAGGCGGCAAATGGCATTTCGCCTGCAGTCGGCTACTTCGGCCCGCTCACACGCGCGTACATCGAAGGAATGTAGCCCGTTTGTTTAGTAGCAAAAAGCAAAATTATCAACAAGCAAAAAACGCCTTTACTGGGCGTTTTTTGCTTGAGCTTCCGATACAAAGGACGAAGGACTCTCCTTCGTCTTGCTCTCTTTCGCTGTATCTGTTTTCAATTAGACGAAGGAGAGTCCTTCGTCCTGCGGCCTTAACACCTTTCAATTTCTAACTTTCCTTGGTATACTGTGCCGCATGGAAAATACAGCAATATCATGGCGTTACGGTGCGCTTGGCGCGGCAGCCCTTATCATTATTGGCATTAGCGCGTGGTGGTTTATGGGCAAGGAAACGCCTTTTGTACACCCATTTCCACTAGTGGCAGGAGAAACGGTTGAAAATTGGAATTTTCAGGGTTTGCATGCCGAGGGTAGCGAGAATGAGGCGCGCGTGCGCGCGGAGATTGAACGGCTGGAAGGGCGTTTCGGTAATCCGGAAAAAGATCCCACCGACTATATTGTTAATGTATCAATCGCCAATCAATACAGAATTTTGGGAGACGGGAAAAAGGAATATGAATATCTTGGGCGCGCGCTCTTTATTGACTCTAGTGGGACGGGGCTTGCATTGCACAATATGGGTAATCTCTTGGCGGAGCTTGGGGCGCTTGAGAGCGCGAAACTCGCATTCCAAAATGCCGTTAGAGCGCAGGCACTGCCTCAGTATAAAAACGCGTACATACGTTTTCTTGAGCTATACATGCCAGAAAATACGGAGGCGATCAAGGCCGCGAAAGATGGACGCTATACCGAAGATGTGGTGGAAGTTGACGGAGAGAGCGTAATCATGGAGTAGTGGTAAACCAACAGTGTAATGATTGAACGAATTGCAAAAGTGTTCCCGTGGCTTCTGCTTGCGCCGGCAATTCTGCCACTCGTGTACGTTGAGGGGTTGCTGTACCCTTTTGTCAGCCCTAAAACATTTTTGTTTCGCGCGCTCGCGATCGTGGCGGCCGCATCGTTTGCATATCTTGCGCTTTCTGGTCGTCAATTCTATTGGGAGCGATTGCGCAACAAATGGAGCTGGATTCCTGCGGCACTGCTCGCGGTCGTGTATGCAACATCGCTCATTGGCGTGGATTTCTATCACAGCTTTTGGTCTATATATGACCGAGGTGACGGCTTACTGACGCTCACTGCTGCCGTTTCTTTTTTCTATCTCGTCTTGTTGTACGCCGACAAGGATTTTCTTCGCCGTCTTTTTTCTATTACGGCGTGGGTTGGCTCGGTAGTCGCGCTCTACGCATTCTTTCAGTGGTTGCAAGGAGTTTCCGGAATGGAATTTCCGTTTATAGAAGAAACGCAGGGCAGTACGCGCTTAGGTGCAACGCTCGGCAATGCGGCGTTTCTAGCGGCGTATCTCGGTATGACATTTTTCGCCGCGCTCGCTGTGGCAATGGATTATACGGGCCGATGGCAGCAGGCGCTGTACGCCGGGGCGGCGCTTCAGCTTCTTGTGATATTTCTTACGGCGACCCGCGGCACACTGCTTGCACTCATGGTCGTTGGTTTTCTTGTTGCCATATACTTTGCGATTAGGGGAGACGGCAATGTCCGCACATACGCGCGTGGCGGCCTCGTTGCCGCGCTTATAATGGCGGCTCTTTTCATCGGATTCCGCGATTCACTGGCGGATTTTCCCATTGAACCCGTTCGGCGCATTGCTTCCATATCGCTTACCGATGCGACCGTGTCCAGCCGTCTTTTTGTGTGGCAGAACGTCGGAGGGATGGCGCTCCAAAAGCCGCTCACGGGTTACGGTGCGGAGCACATTGATATTCTTTTCAACCGCGTGTATGACCCAAGTGCCATCGTGGAGCAGTGGTTTGATCGCTCGCACAACGCATACTTGGACTACTTTGTGCAGTTTGGCGTTCTCGGTTTGATTCTTTACTGTACGCTCGTCTTGTCGCTCGCATGGGCGGGGTGGCGGCTCTGGCAGGCAGGTGGCAGGTATGGACCGTTCATACTTCTAATCGCGTTTGTGTATGCCGCACAGAATTTCTTCGTATTTGATACGGTGATGACGCTTTGGTTCTTGTTGGCGCTTCTTGCCGCCGCGCTTGCCCCGTTAGAAATCTCGCCCGCGCTTGCGCGCCCCAAAGGGGGCACGGGCGGGCTATTTCTAACGGGGCGAGCCGTAGCTCCACGACACGTCTCTCTACTCGCCGGTGCTGTTGTTCTTGCGCTACTCTATCCGGTGGTGGTAGAGCCGCTTCGCGCGAACCTCGCATTGGCGGATGGGTATATCTATCACGTTACCGATATCTCGCGCACCGTAGATACGATGACGCGCGGTCTTGCACTCAATACATACGCCGATATTGAATATGGCTACCAGCTCTACACAATGTACACCGATCGTCAACAGCACATGCTGGAAGGTGAAGACCGCGTTGCCGCATATCGTTTTGCTCGCGACACACTCGCTAAAAATTATGAGCGTTACTCCTACGACGCGCGCACGGCCGTCTACCTTGCTCACGTTCTTGATTCTGCACCGTCGGAGGAGGAAGTGGACGAGGACTTTTTGCGCGAAGTGCTTGCGCGCGCGACGGAGCTTTCGCCGAAGCGCATCCAGCCGTGGTATTTGCGTGCGAACATATCGCTCAAGAAGGGGGATAGAGCGTCTGGCGCCGCGCGCAGCCAGCACTATCGCGAAGCAATAGAAGTGCTTGCGGAGTATTCGGAGACCGTGCCGGAGTATGCCGAGCCGCGCTACATCGTCGCCGGGCTTTACCATGTGATGGGGGAGCGCGCCGCCGCGGCCGAATGGGCGGCAGAAGGCCTCGCGCTCTATAAAGGCGGAGGGGATACGGCACAACGCGCAGTGAAATATTACATCGGCGTTGAAGATTGGCAGAATGCCCTGCGTTTTTTGCAGGACGTCGTAGGCGAGGGTTGGGTTGAGGATGAATACGACCAAGCGTACGACCAAGTGTACGACCTCGCAAAATTGTATCTACTAACGGGTGATCGCGAGCGCGCCGTGGAAATCGTGGAGCACCTTCGTCGTGTTTCCCCCGGCCTCGTCGAAACCGACCCTGTCTTCCTCCAAGCCCTCGAAGGATAGGGCAAAACCCAAAAAAGACGAAGGAGAGTCCTTCGTCTAAATCTACATACCATGTACAGTACTGCCAGCAAAGCTGGACGAAGGAGAGTCCTTCGTATAAACTGCATGTATGAGACGAGATCCTTTTGCCGCAGAGGAAACACACCACCTCTTTAATCGTGGTGCTCATAAACAGGAAATTTTTTTGAATGATGTCGACTATATGCGCTTCCAAGTGCTACTGTTTTTGGCAAATAGTTCCAAGAACATTGATGTCAGGAACATTCTGAAACGATACGAAGGAGAGTCCTTCGTCCGACTGTTTGCGGACGAGCACCCTGACCAATCTCTGGTAGATGTCCTTGCGTATTCTTTATTGCCGAATCACTTTCACTTAGTCGTTCGTGAAAAAGGCGATGGCGGAATCACTACGTTCATGAGGAAGGTATGCACAGGATATTCCATGTATTTCAATCTTAAATATGACCATAGCGGCACGCTGTTTCAGGGGCCGTTCAAAAGCAGTCACATAGACACGGATCCGTATTTCAATTGGATATTTGCATATGTACACCTTAATCCTGTGGCAATCGTGGAGCCAAAATGGGATGAAAAAGAGCTACAGAATCCAGCTCGAGCGCAGAAATTTTTGGATGGGTACAAGTACTCAAGCCATTACGACTTTTATGTTGCAGAACGTCCAGAGCGAGCCATTCTTGCATACGACGAAGCTCGGCAGTACGTAGAAAAGAAGGCCGATATTCAGGCGTTGCTTGCGAGTTACGGCCACGGCCGCGTCCTCTTCGAAAAGATTCCCTAGAGGTCCAACCTCTGGAATTAGACTACCTCTATGGTTAAAAAGGGCGGCGGAGTGCCCAGCGGAAGAGGCCGTACAGAGTTCCCACAATGACGGCGAGGAGAAGCGCGTAAAATAGCGCTGGGGTTTCCGCGGCATAGAGCGCCCCAGCTAGCGCCACCTGCGAGAGCGTTGACCATGCGTTTTTTAGTGTTTCAACAGTACCGGTTGCATTTACCGTGTCACCGTCGCCTTTCGTTTCAGTAAAGTCGGAAGTTTCTTTTCTGTTCGCTGAGCCGCCTTCGTCGGCTTTAGCCTGTACATTCTCAAGATAGGCAACGATGCTCTCGCGGTATGGTTCTATCGCGCCGTGTACGGTTTGAACTGTCGCCTCTGCATAGGGAACTACGGTGGCAAAAACGTCAGATACGGCGCTTGCCGCTTCGGAAACACTCGAAGCGGCAAGTGAAGCGGGCGGCTTTGCGATGGCAAACGCTATGGCGCTACTTGATTCCGTTATGGATTCCATCGGCACTCCCGAGGCGTTTTCAATAGATGCGCGCACGGTGTGCGCGCCCTCCGCGCTCTTCCAAAGCGCCGATTCAAGCACTGACGCACCGACATCAAGCGAGAACTCTTTTTCAGCGATACGTTCGTTGTCAATCAAAAAAACGAGCGTGCCAGAGAATGTTTTTGCGCCCGCGTTGTAGAGTGCCGCGTATATCTGTATGGTTTCTCTGGCTACCGCATTACTTTTAGAGAGCCATACGGACTGGTTTGGGAATCCTCCCTGTGTGGTTTGCGCAAAAAGAAAAAGGGGCGCACACAGTATACTGCCTGCCAACAACGACAGTATGCATGTACGTCTAGAGCATGTTTGAAAACCTTCGCTTCCTCGCTGCCGGTAAGCAAAGCTTTCCGGCAGCACTCGTTCGGAAACGGAGAAATGAATTTTTCCGTTTCGTTCACTCGTTTGCCGGTTAAAAGTTTTCAAATATGCTTTAGACATATGTTTCAGTATATAATGAAGACAAATGAATTCAGCAGGTTCTTTCATGCGCTTTGTAGTCGGTTTTTGCGTATTCATCAGCGTAAGTTTTGGCATTACCTACGTGGCGAATGTGTATGCGATTAAAAAAGATCTTACAAAAGAGCAGGCCGCCGCAGTAGCAGAAATGCTAGGCAAATAGGAAGGTATGGGGGTATTGACTTTAGTGCCGCATACACATATGCTCTTTGAGTAAGGCCGGAGAAAGCGGGCGTCCCGTTCAAATGGGAAGAAGTCCTGTTTAGGTCGAAGTCCCGCCCCAATTTTTTGGGGCAGGCCCCAAAACTGGGGCGGGACGCCGGTCCTGTTATGGGACTTTTATTTTTGCCCTATGGTACAAACAAAAGAACAAAAAAAAGCGATTGTTGAAAAGTTGGAAAACGCATTCAAGAGTGCCGCATCGGTAGTTTTCGTGCATTTCAGGGGCGTGAGTGTGGCTGACGAAAGCGCGATGCGTCGCGAATTGCGGAGCGCGGGCGTGTCGTATACGGTAGCGAAAAAGACGCTCATACGCCGCACGCTAGATGCTCTCGGGTTGCCAGCGGACGATGTTAAGCTGGAAGGAGAAGTTGCTTTGGCGTACGGCGGGGGAGACGATTCTACCCTAACGGCCAGGCTTGTTCACCGGTTTGGTGAAAAGCTCGGCGGCAAGCTCGCCATTCTCGGTGGTATTTTTGAGGGAAAACTTGTCGGGCAGGCGTACATGCAGGAAATAGCAACTATTCCGCCGATGGAGACGTTGCGCGCGATGTTCGCACAGCTTATCAACTCTCCTCGGGTTCGATTTGCCATCGTTCTTAGTAAAGTCGCGGAGAAGAAGAGTTGAGTAAGGCCTGCCCCGTAGTCAGCTTTGCTGTACTGCTGGGGTGGCGGGGAAAAAGTAATTAAAGGAAACTCGAAGCACGAAATCACGAAAATACGAAATACGAAACACTAAATCCTAAACAAATACCAAATTTTAAATCAGAAATCTCAAACACCACCGTTTGATTTTTGTGGTTTGTTATTTCGAGCTTGTTTAGAATTTCGATATTCGGATTTAGAATTTAATCAAATCATTATGGATCAGAATCAAATAATTGAGGCAGTAGAGAAAATGACCGTCGTCGAGCTGAACGCACTTGTGAAGGCGATCGAAGAAAAGTGGGGCGTTTCTGCGGCTGCGGTAGCGGTTGCGGGGCCCGCGGCTGGAGGTGTGGCGGCGGAGGAAAAGACTGAATTTAACGTGGAGCTCACCTCTTTCGGTGAGCAGAAGGTCGCTGTCATTAAGATAGTGAAGGAAGTGTTTAGCCTCGGTCTTTCCGAGGCGAAAACTCTTGTAGAGAGCGCGCCGACGATGCTTAAAGAGGGAATGAAGAAAGAAGATGCGGAGGGACTGCAGAAGAGAATTCAAGACGTTGGCGGGAAGGTAACACTTAAATAGTTACACTTGGGTTTCGTACGTCCTATATAATTCGGTCGGTAACAAGATAAAAGACGGCCAGTCGCGCAAGGCGCGACTGGCCGTCTTTTTGATTTCCACCTTGTGGATGCTATGATTCCACCATGTCCGACGACTTCCTCTCCACGCTTATAGATAACTCGGCACGCGCGAAGTTGCTTCGCGTGTTTCTTTTCAACGACACGAAAGCGTTCGGCCTCAAAGATGTGGCGAAGAGCGCTTCCGTAACGCCAAAAATCGCTCAAAAAGAAATAGACGCACTTTTCAATATGGGAGTTATCAAAAGGGGGCAGGTTTCCATTATGCTCGCGAACGGCACGGGGAGGACGGTGCAAGGAAAACAAAAAGAACCGGCGTGGACAGTAAATCCAACATTCAAGCACATGCAAGCACTCTCAAAGTTTGTACACGAAGTGGCACCGGCACCGTACCGAAAGGTGGTGACGGCGCTCCGCGAGGCAGGGCGTCTGTCAGCCATCGTCCTCTCTGGTTATTTTATGGGGGACCCGTCGCGGCCGATTGACCTTCTTGTGGCGGCAGATAGCGTAAAAGAAGATCGACTGGAGCAGGCGGTAAAGGGGTTGGAGCTCGTGTTTGGCCGGGAAATCCGCTACGCGGTGTTCTCCACACCGGAGTTTCGTTACCGCCTAACTATCCAAGACCGTCTAATACGGGATACGTTGGATTATCCACACCTAGCTCTTTTGGACAGGACGAATCTGCTCTAAATGGGGCGTTTTTCACTATCCACAAGATGATTTTGGACGGCGATTTTCGGTGCGTTTCGGTGCTACCATTAAGAACATAAGGGGTCGAAAATTATTTAGGCTTATTATTAGCTCTATTTTTGTAATCCTATGATAGTAGCAGAATCAGCGAACGTCATTCAGGCGTCATTTGCCGACTTGTGGTACACGGTAATCCAGTATCTTCCAATAATTCTTGCAGCCGCGATTATCTTTATAATCGGTTGGATTGTCGGGATGATACTAGGACGCATCGTGGAACAAATCGTGCAGGTACTACGTTTGGACGACGCACTTCGCGCTACCGGGTTGCATGAGGCGGCGAAAAGTGCCGGCTTCGCGCTCCATGTGGGACGTTTCTTGGGGGAGCTTGTCAAATGGTTTATTGTCGTGGTGTTTCTTGTCGCGGCACTTGAGGTGCTGGGGCTTACACAGGTCAACATATTTCTTCAGCAAGCGGTCCTCTTGTACCTCCCACAGGTTATCGTTGCGGTTTTGATCATTATCCTGGCCGCAATCGTTGCAGAGGTGGTGAAGAACCTAGTTGTCGGATCAGCGCGCGCGGCAGGAGCACGCTCGGCGAATCTTGCCGGAGCGATGGCAAAGTGGTCCATCTGGCTCTTTGGTATCCTAGCGGCTCTTGCGCAACTTGGTGTTGCGGCAGCGTTTGTGCAAACGCTCTTTACGGGACTCGTAATAGCGCTGGCGCTCGCGTTTGGTTTGGCGTTTGGATTGGGTGGCAAGGAAGCCGCTGCTCGCGCCGTCGACCGTATTCGATCGGAGATTGCGCACGATTAAGACCCCACTCGCTAGTTTGTCTCGAGACAGCGAACCCCCCGCTATAGCGGGGGTTCGCTTATTTTCGTACAATCATACACATGCAGTGTGTCATATTAGCCGCCGGACTTGGAACACGGATGGGGGGCTTAACCGAACAGGTACCAAAGCCGCTTTTAGAGGTAGCAGGCAAAACGTTCCTAGAGCATAAGTTTGATATTCTACCGGACGATGTAGACGAGATACTCCTTGTCGTCGGCCACCTCGGCGACAAGGTGCGTGAGCGCTACGGAGAGGAATATAAAGGCAAACGCATTCTCTATGTTGAACAAGGAGAGTTGAACGGAACAGCAGATGCTCTATGGAAAACACAACATCTTTTGAATGGAAAGTTTCTCGTTTTGATGGGGGACGATATATATGCTCGCGAGGATATAGATTCATGTCGTAAATACGACTGGGCACTTCTCGCGAAATATAATCCAGATATGCGTCAGGGAGGAAAGCTCATAAAGGACGAAGCAGGCAACCTTGCGGATATTGTTGAGGGGACGGAACATGACGGCCCGGGTCTTATCAGTACAAATATGTTTGTGCTTGATACGCGCCTGTTTCAGTATCATCAAATGGTTCCGAAGGGGCCGGGTTCTCACGAATTTGGTCTGCCTCAAACGGTGCTTGCCGCTTCTCGCGCGTCCGGCATACCACTCGCTATCGTGGAGGCGACACTCTGGATACAAATCACCTCTGTGGAGGACTTGAAAAATGCCGAGAGTGTGTTACTTGGGAGTTCAACTCCCAAGTAGCAAAACACACAAAAAAGTTTTGAAATTACTTTTTGGATGTGATACAAGGAGTGTTAGCAATAGTGCCAGAAACGGGAGGATGAAATGAAGCGAATCGTGTTGGCGACCTTTATTCTGTCTGCTTTAGTTGCGACTGCCAGTTTAAGTATTGCTCGTGCGGCAGAATATCAAGCTCACGATGGCAACCCGTTACTCTGCGGTGGTGTCAACGGTGACGGTGGACGAGAGTTTCGATCCGAGTTTACTGTAGGTGGGACAGATTATGCGAGGGAGCGACTTCTTGTTGTTTCAGAATGCAGACGTTTGCCCGCAGTTATGTCGCCTGAAGCCCAACGTGACACCGTAAAAGATTTCGAAGAGTGGGAAAAAGAATTATGGAGTACGGGTCGTATCCCGCGACAAGTGTTTGGGTATCGGCTTGTCATTGTGAACGACAGGAATCAAGACGTGGAAATAAATCTTGGTGGCTGGGAGTTCACACATTCTCCCTACACCCGGTTGGCAAAAGGATTTTCGTACAAAATCCCAGCATGCTCAAAGTATACACTCTCGTTTTTGTCGCCATGGCCACCCCACGAGAGGGGGTTCAGTATAAATGTTGGATATAAGTACCGGATGACGGCACTAGTGCTAGAAAGCCAGTATGGACCACATCAGGTAACGGGAGGGGATATGCCCCCGTGCCCTCGTGGTTTCAATACACATCTGGGGAAATAGCCGTAGAGAATCTCTCGTTTTCGGAAAGAAAGAGCATTGGTTGCAAACAGGAAGCAATTGACTGACTAAATGAAGATGAAAATTGGCGCGACCGCAAAGGTTGCGCCTTCTTTGTGCACCATCACACCGTGTTGTGTAGTATCAAATCTGTGAATAGGTTCAGATACATTTGGCACTCCTCGTAACAGAGGAATCATGCGCCAATTCAACATATTTAGAGGCACAAAGGGCTGGTT
>MFLU01000006.1 GCA_001783335.1 Candidatus Kaiserbacteria bacterium RIFCSPLOWO2_01_FULL_50_24
GATGTCTCCCATTGAGTACAAAAGGCACCTTTTGACTCAATCAAGGGGGCAGGAAGTGTGTTCCTAAAGTGTCTACTAAATGGGGTACGCATCAAAGAAAAGAATTGCCGCGTGAAAACGCGGCTTTTCTTGTTGCGGGGGAGCAATAGTGCGGAGCACTATTGCATCGGGATTTGCAAGCGAGCGCGGGGCACCCGCTCAGTAGAGCGGGTCGCGCGAGCAGGGCCGAGAGGAGCGAGGAGTGGCGACGACGAGCGAGTTCTTGGCCAATATCCCCATCCCGCCCCCGCAACAAACGAAACAAAGAAGAGCCGTTCGGCTCTTCTTTGTTTTTGGTAAATGGAGGTTTAGAATACTCCGATGACCCAGCAAGAAGCGCTCGTGATTTTGAAGTCGGGCGCCAATGTATTTTTGACGGGCGAGCCGGGAAGCGGCAAAACGCATACCATAAATCAATATGTGGCGTATCTGCGCTCATGCGGCGTTGAGCCCGCTATCACCGCCTCAACAGGCATCGCCGCGACGCACATCGGCGGCTACACGATTCATTCATGGAGCGGCATCGGTGTGCGGCGCGACCTCACAAAATATGATGTTGACCGAATAAGCCAGAACCGAAATGTGGTGCGTCGGGTCGGCAACGCGCGTATTCTCATTATTGACGAAGTGTCCATGTTATCCGCGCGAACGCTCGCAATGGTTGACGCCGTGTGCCGCGAGATCAGACAGAATCAACAGCCTTTCGGCGGATTGCAAACCGTTCTCGTTGGCGATTTCTTTCAACTGCCTCCGGTGTCTACGAGAGAGGAAGAAAAACAAGAAACGCTCACTCATACTCGGGAAAATTCGCGGGGATTATTTGCGTTCTCGTCTAACACATGGAGCGCACTCAATCCGATCGTATGCTATCTATCCGAACAGCATCGGCAAGAAGACTCTGTGTTTTTAAACTTTCTATCTGCAATTCGGCGAGGCGAAGCGTCGGAGAAAGAGCGCGCGCTTCTGCGCACGCGCTACTCACCTACTAGAAAGGACGGCATCGCCCAGCTCTACAGCCACAATGCCGACGTGGACGCTGAGAACGCAGGCGAACTTGAAAAACTTTCGGGCGAGACGAAAACGTTTGCGATGGAAAGCCGCGGCCCTGAGAAACTCGTTCTTTCATTGAAGCGCGGATGTCTTTCTCCCGAGACGCTCTCTCTGAAAGAGGGCGCGCGCGTGATGTTCACGAAAAATGACGTTACGATGCACCGATACGCAAACGGCACGCTCGGTGTCGTTACCGGATTCGGAGAGGATGGATATCCCGTTGTGAAGACCAATTCAGGAAAAACGATCTTCGCCGAGCCGGACGAATGGCGCATTGAGGACGGCGGTAGAGTACTTGCGCGCGTCACACAGATTCCCCTTCGCCTTGCGTGGGCAATGACCGTGCACAAGAGCCAGGGAATGTCGTTGGATGCCGCGCATATGGACCTCTCGCAAACGTTTGAGTACGGGCAGGGATATGTCGCGCTCTCGCGCGTGCGCACGCTTGCGGGCTTGTCGCTTTCTGGGCTAAACCAGCGCGCGCTCGAAGTGCATCCTGAAGTGCGCGTGAAGGACGAAGAATTCCGCACACAATCGGCGCAGGCGCGCGAGCGATTCGGGCAAATTCCTGCGCCGGAATTGCAAACGCTTCATGCTAATTTTATCCGTGCGTGCGGCGGACAACCCGGAATGGGACGCGTGGCGAAGAATCAAAAAGAGAAAATTTCAACATACGAAACGACTAAGGAACTGGTGTCGCAAAAATTGCCGCTAAAAGACATGGCGAAGCGGCGCGGTCTCACTGTCGGGACGATTATCGGACACCTGGAGAAACTCGTCGCTCAAAAAACGATTGACCCCGAGTGCGACCTCGCGCATATAAACCGCGACCCGACTCGTTTCAAGGAAATGAAAAAAGCGCTGGAGGCCGTGTACAAAAAAGAACAAAAAATGCCGCTTACTCCCGCCCGCGCCACCCTCGGCGAGGGCTACACCTACGACGAACTCCGCCTCGCGCGGCTATTCATTAATAATGAATAGTGTGTGAAAAGTACCATGGGGAGCCACGCTACTAAATACGGTATATACTTTCTAATTCGCGCGAATTAGAGTATAATGGGCGGCACATGGATAAACGAGAGATTGAACGGCAGTTGAAAGTTCTGGCCAATCACCGGCGGCTTGCCATATTGCATCTTTTGCTCAAACGAAAAGAGGCGGACGTAACGGCCGTTTCTGAAACAATACGACTTTCGTTCACCTCCACCTCAAAACACCTCGTCATGTTGGAGCGAGCGGGATTCATTGAGAAAGAGCAACGAAGCACCAACGTATACTATCGGCTCTCACCAATCGCTCCCAAAATCACCTCGTCTATTTTCGCCATGTTCTAATTCCAACGTTCTCATATTCTAATTCGCGCGAATTAGAATATATAGTTTTTTGTTTTTCACCTATTCAATGAATTTGAACTCACGAAATACTTGTTCGTACAGCGATATGACGCGGCGAGCTTCGCGGCCTGATAGGAGATGTTCGGCGCCCTCGTGTGCAACGCGGTTGCGCACTTTATGTGCCTCCCACGCGAGGTCAATGGTATTGAAATCACCGCGTACCACCTGCTTCATTTTGTCGGCCATGGTCTCGCCGCGATACCCAAGCACGTCCAAAAGCTCGTTCAACATGATATCTGCCTCAAGAATAGCGAGCCGCCACGAGTGTTCGTTGTCACTTGAAACGTGCTCTTGAATTCTCCGCCAGCGCAGATGTGAGCGCGACACATGGAGCGATGCCACTGGTTTCGCTTTGGAATACAGAGCGACGCGTTCAAAATGTCGTATGTGCTGTATGCGTATAACGCAATATATGATGAGTGTAAGAAACAGGAGCGACACAAAAACCGAAACTGGTACAAATACAACCCAAAAACTGAAAAGGGTATCGTATATTTCGGGCGCCGAGCCACGTTCAACGATCTCAATAAATTCAGGCGCCGGCACGGGCTCAATAAGCGCCGGGCGCTCCACTACCGCAGAGTAATCCTTTGCGATAGTCGTAATGGCGGCAGGGATAAAGCGAAATAGAAGATCGCCCAAACCCTCAAACACACTCGCGAACGCTTCTCCAAATGTGATATCGCCTCCCATGTTACGCATTATAGCGTGCGACAAGAGGCATTTCAGACCTTCTCAACATCTGCACCAACCGCAAAAAGCGTCTCCTCTCCCCCGTGCGGTGCGATTATCTGAAATCCAACCGGAAGGTTTTTTCCCTCACGGTCCACAGTACCCACCGGGACAGAGAGCGCCGGAATACCGGCCAAATTAACGGGAACCGTAAAAATGTCTGCGGCATACATCGCAAGCGAGTCTGCTTTTTCGCCAAATGTAAACGCTGGCGATGGAGTAGTCGGCGTTACCAGCACGTCAACACCGTTGGCAAATGTATGAACAAAGTCCTCGCGAATTTTTTCACGCATTGCCGTCGCCCTTCTGTAATACGCATCGGCATAACCTGCGGAAAGTACGAATGTTCCGATAAGAATACGGCGGCGCACTTCCGGCCCGAAGCCCTCGCCTCGCGTTTTCGCATACACATCTCCTATTGTTTCGGCGGGCACCGAAAGCCCGCAGCGTATGCCGTCGTAACGAGCAAGATTTGTCGATGCCTCTGCTGGCATAACTATGTAGTACGCAGCAAGAGAGTCATCAAGAAGTGTCGATGCTTCTACGGGGTCACGCACTTCGTATCCGGACGCTCTTAACTTCTTCAGCGTTTCGTTGAAACGTGCAAGCACATCTTTTTCTGCGTGTTCCGAAAAGCGGCGCAGAACACCGATAACGGGCAGTTTTTTGTTTTTACTATGTTCTGCCAACTCTATACTAGTGCTGTCTTTTGGGTCGCGGCCGCGTATTGCGTCAAATACAATACGGGAGTCAGACACCGAACGAGTAATCGGACCTATCTGGTCCAAAGAAGAACCCATGGCGATGAGTCCGTAGCGAGACACCGCTCCGTAGGTAGGCTTTAACCCAACCGAGCCGCAGAGCGCCGCCGGCTGGCGAATTGAGCCCCCCGTGTCGCTCCCGAGCGCGGCAAGTGCCATGCCACCGGAAACGGCGGCGGCAGAGCCGCCCGAGGAACCACCCGGCACACGAGATGTGTCGTGTGGATTTTTTGTGGCACCAAACGCGGAATTTTCCGTGGAACTACCCATGGCAAATTCATCCATATTCGTTCTGCCGAGAAACACCACGCCTTGTTGTTTTAGTTTCGTTATCACCGTCGCATCGTACGACGCGACATAGTTTTCAAGAATTTTAGACGCCGCACTTGCTATGCGCCCCTCAATAAGCATGTTGTCTTTAACGGCAACGGGAATACCGGTAAGTGGCGCGGATTCACCGCGCGCAATTCTTTCGTCTGCGCGCTTGGCTTCCGCACGCGCAACCTCCTCCCACACCTCCAGATACGCGTGTATTCCCTGCCTGCCGCCGTGCCTGCCGGCAGGCAGGGCAGGCAGGTCGCCATCCTTCGCGCGTATTGCCTCTAGGTATGCGTTCGTGAGCTCTAGCGCGGAGTACTCTTTCGCATCCAACGCCATCCGAGCTTCTACTATGGTCAATGTTTCCAAGTTCATATTCTATTGGCTATACCCTAGTGGCTCTTTTCCCTGCTAATGACTTGCTTCACCACAACCCGTCCGTCAATAACATTCGGTGCCGCTTTCAATAATACGTCCGCGTGTGCGCCGCTTTCGTGCGGCTCGCCATCTTCGCGCATTACGTTCCGCAAGACCGCACTTCCCTCTCGCGTGAAAGTGCCGGAATCAGGGAGTTTCCCGACAAATTCTAAAATTGCAGGAACTTCCCTTTCAAGCTTTGCAAGCTCCTCGTCAGAAACCAAGAGCCGCGCGAGCTTCGCCAAGTCTGAAACGTTTATTGTGCCTTTCATTACGTAACTATACGCAAAAACTCGTCTTCTGTCATGATTTTTACGCCAAGCTCGCGCGCCCTGTCTAATTTTGAACCGGGGTTTAGACCGGCGACGGCATAATCGGTACTCCTCGACACCGAGCCCGATACCGCGGCGCCAAGCGCACGCAGTTTTGATTTCGCCTCATCGCGGCTCATGCTCTCCATAGTCCCCGTGAGGACAAACATTTTGCCCGCAAGCGGCCCTGCGGCAAGGCCCGGCCTTGCCGCAGAGTATGCTGAGTTGGTGATAGTCAGCACTTTTTTGAGCCGCTCCACAAGCTCACGATGTCGTTTGAGCGCGAACCACTCCACGATGTCGTGCGCAACTATTGGACCTACGCCTTCGATATTCTGTAATTCCTCTTCTCCCGCCTTCGCTAGTGCATCAACAGTACGGAAACGTTGTGCGAGAAGAATCGCGGTTTCCTCCCCCACTTGCGGGATGGATAGGCCAACGATGAGTCGTGCGAGTTCCACGCGCCGCGCCTTTTGGATCGCCGCAACAAGCTTTTTTGCAGACACATCCCTAAAACCCTCGAGTGTTAAAAGGTCGCCCTCGGTGAGCGTAAAAATTTCGTTATAATGCTGGACCAGTCCCTTCTCAATCAACGTGTCCACGCGCTCCTTTCCAAGACCTGGAATGTCTAGTGCATGTTTCCCTACAAAATTATGAAAACGCCGCCGCACCACGGCAAACGAGTCCTTGTTAACACAACGCCATGCCGCAGCCCCTGGCACGCGCTCTATCTTTCCCTCGCCGCCGCACTCCGACACCTCGTTCGGCCACTGATATGACTTTGAATTCTTGGGACGCATTTCTGTCAGCACTTTCACAATGTCCGGGATAACATCACCTGCTTTTTTGAGGATAATCGTATCGCCAATGCGCACGTCAAGACGTTTTATTTCGTCTTCATTGTGAAGCGTCGCGCGGGAAACAACGGTACCCGCAACAGAAACGGGCTTCAAGTGCGCTACGGGCGTCAAGACCCCCGTGCGACCAATTTGGAGAACAATGCCTTCCACGACCGTCGTCACCTCCTCTTCCGGAAACTTAAATGCCACGGCGAAACGCGGCGCCTTTCCTGTGTAACCCAATCGCTCTTCGTGCTGTTTTTCATTCACCTTCAGGACAACGCCGTCAACCCAATATTCTTGACGACGCCCCCATATTTGCCAGCGCTTCCAGAAGCGAATTATTTCGTCCACCGTTTTTGCGAGTGCGTGGTGCGGGTTAACTTTAAACCCGAGATCACGCAGATACGCTAACTCTTCTATCTGCGTTTTAGGGAAATTCTCGTTCGTCTGTGCAAGATCATAGATGAATACATCCAAGTTGCGCGACGCGGCAATCTTTGGATCAAGCTGGCGAATAGAGCCAGCCGCGGCATTGCGCGGATTCGCGAACGGCGGTTTACCCTCCGCTTGTCGAAGGGCGTTCAACCTTTCAAGATTTTTTGTGCTCATCCACACCTCGCCCTCCACAATGACATCAACCGAGCGCGAGAGCGAAAGCGGAATCGCTTCTATGGTTCGTACATTGTGCGTTACGTCTTCGCCAACCACGCCGTCGCCACGCGTCGCCGCCGTTTTCAATATTCCATTCTCGTATTCAAGCACCACCTTGAGGCCATCTATTTTGAGCTCGCACACATATGTTGGTGCGGCGTGTATGTCTTTTTGCTTCAGGAAACGCCTCACGCGCGTGTCAAATTCGCGCACATCTTCGGCCGAAAACGCGTCGTTAAACGACCATTGCGGTACCTTGTGCCGCACCTTTTTGAACCCCGGCAAGGGATTTCCCGCCACGCGCTGGCTCGGAGAGTCCGGAGCAATAAGAATCGGATACTTTTCTTCAATCTGAACAAGCTCGTGTTTCAATGCGTCCTCGGCAGCAATGGGTATTTCTTCTTTATCATACACGTGCCGCATCGTGCGGTAGTGGTTAACCGCTTTTTTCAGCTTCTCGTATCGAGCGTAAATATCTTTGGGAACCATGGGTATAGCTTACTGGCGACGTAAGCAAAAGCAAAGCTTTCCGGCAGCGCTCGTTCGGAAACGGAAAAATTCATTTTTCCGCTTCGCTCACTCGCTTGCCGATAAGCAAAGCTTTCCGGCAGCGCTCGTTCGGAAACGGAAAAATTCATTTTTCCGCTTCGCTCACTCGCTTGCCGGTAGGTCGAGTGCAACGAAAATGTAACCATTTGCATTGCCGAGCCGAGCCTGCCCGAACGACCGTTCGGTCGGGCGGGGAGCCAGAAATCGGCGCAATAAGCCGATTTACAGCTTTTAGCTTTTAGCTTCTAGTAAGTAGGTTTCAAGGGAGACTCTAGAGTATGTTTGAAACCTGTTTGACCTTAAGCGAGCGCGCATAATTGTCCGAGAGAACCCACGCACCAGAGCAAGCGTGGTGCGGGGCATGCATCGCGCAGGAAACTCTCAAGCCGTCGCCACATCTCGTAGTAGTGATACAGAGTCCTTTGTTTCTCGCGTCCTGTTCGGGTCGGGCACTATGTAGCGAGCGGAGGTTTTCAAACATACCCTAGTACCTCATCTCGACGGAGCGTTGAAGCGCTCGCGGACTCGTACTTACCTCCCCGCAGGGTACATTATAGCCATCGGCGTTAATGAGCGTACGCGGATGAATGCTGTTTTTTGTTACACGAACATCGGCGCATAAGCCATTCGGCGCGTATTGAAAGGTGACCGTGTACGGCAAAATTAGAGAATGGCCTGAGGTGATGAGTGTTTGCCCGTCGCACGTAGGCGGTGAGGCCGGCGGCGTAGAGCCGAAAGAAGCATGTCGTATGTCCAAGTAGAGAGCGCACTCGGCAGAGGAGTCTGCGGCATAAAAAGCGAACTGTGACTCACGCCCGATGGACGAAAGAATTATTTCTTTTTGCGAAAGACTGAAGATGGAGATTCCAAGCGAAACCACAATGGCAGAAACGAGCGCCGTCAGAAGGAGAGTAAAACCTCGCTCCGCTCGGAATGCAAAATGTAAAAACGTCGGCTCGTCCAATCCCTGCGCACAAACGCGAGTGCTTTGGCGAGCCGAACCATGGCGTTTTTTCTGGAAGAGGCGCGCCCACCGAGCGCTCAAATCACGATTGCGCCGATTCAGCCCCGTGCACAAGCACAGGGCGTTCTCGGCGCATACCAGTAAAGTGTAAATATCAAAATTGCGGAGCGCCGCGAAGCGGCGCAAGCTATTGGAGCGCAGATTTTGCAAAGCAAAATCTGCACCATCATTTTGATTTTTGATTTTTGATTTTTGATTTTTCATATCATACGCCACTTCCATCCTCTACCCACCGATAAAGATTCTCAGAAATAGTAAACGTGCGTTCCTGAAACACGCCACTACGCCACGCTATGGTAACCGACACGCGCACCTCATCCTCTCCAGTCACGAATGTCGCTCGTACGCTTCGCGTAAAGCGCGTTGCGACCCAGTCCGACCCCATTCCGTACCCATACAAATCGCCATTCGTCTTGAGGAGCGGGCACACGGCGCCACAGAGCTCCATGCTGTTATCGCGCGTATCTACGGTGAACGGATCGCCCGTTACCGAGGGAATGCCATCCAGAAGATCCGTCTGGGTCCCAAAAGCGTTCTGTAAAATGTTTCCGTCGCGAACGCTACGCACAGCCTCTATCGCTTCCTGCGCCAAGTGAAAAGCCGCTATTTGGTCGCGTGCGTAGTACGCGCTCGCGAGACTTTTTGTGGTAAGCGTCATCGGCGCAACAACAGCAACGGTAAGAATGGTTACTGCGACCATGGTTTCGATCAATGTGAAGCCTCGCGCGCTCACTTTTTCCTTTTTCATTTTTCCTTTTTCATTTCTAATCATAGATCCAAAGACCGCTGTACCGCGGTCGCCTGAATGCTAAATGTGGTTTCTGTGCGCGCCTGCGAGCCGGCTACCCCTTTAACAGTGATCACCACTTTTGGCTGAACAAAATCGCGCTGCGTTGTTCCCACAACATAAAATGTGAACGATTCTATGTTCACTTCCGGAGCAGTGATTGCAACAGCAGCAGCTCCTCCCTGTTCTGACTTATAGATACGTTTGGTATTTTGGTCATACCAATAGGCCCAGTCGTCTGCTGTATTACTGCGATCTCCATAACGAGACTCAAAATAAAGCGACTGCCCGCCGCTTGGGCAATCCGAGTTGCTCGGAGACGAGCCACCGCATCGGTAATCGGTTCCCATGCGAATAGAACGTGTCATACTGTCGAGTGTGATATTCAAGTTATTCATAACCGATTGTAGCGCGTGTGCTTTTCTGTTTGCATACACAAGTGAGAGAAGCGTACTCATGGCGACAATCATCACAACGGCAAACAGCCCAACCGCCACGATCATTTCCACAAGTGTAAACCCCCGAGAATCAGCTTCCGGCTTATAGCTTTTAGCTTTTAGCAGAAAAACAAATCTACGCGGAGTGATACCTCCTATCAGCTGTACGCTATAAGCTAGAAGCTTGTATATCATACTATTGTACCGATATCTGCCCCGACACTTCTACGATAACGTTTTTTATATCTCCGCGCGGAGAGGACAATTGAATGCGTCCGCGTTCATAGAGCGTTGTTTCTCTATTTGCGCGGATATATGCCGCCGGTTCGGGACGCTTAAAAAGCACGTCAAGTGAGATTCGTCCGCACACCTCGTTTACCAGTCCGATTGAGGTGCACAA
Organism: Candidatus Kaiserbacteria bacterium RIFCSPLOWO2_01_FULL_50_24; assembly: GCA_001783335.1. Taxonomy (GTDB): domain Bacteria; phylum Patescibacteriota; class Minisyncoccia; order Phycocordibacterales; family UBA2100; genus UBA10103. The sequence continues at coordinate 9,713 of MFLU01000006.1, forward strand.
ATCCGACACGAAAAAGCCTTTCTCTACTGTCGTTGACAGCACCGTCTCGCCCACATCGTACAGGCCGTTTACTGTAGTGTCCGCAAACAACACATACACCGACGGCTGACCTCCAGTTTCAAAATGGATGCCGTATCCAACGTCAAACGCCTTGGTGCCGAATCGAGACACCGAAATGCCGTATACCTGCGCCTGACGAATGGAAAGGGCGACGTCGTACGCGAGGTTCTCCAAGAGCACGACGCCGCCGAAGCGCGCGTTATTGAAAAGTAAAATGGAGGTAATGAGCACTAAAATGCCGGACACTACCAAAAGCTCCACCAAAGAAAAAGCTCGAGTGTCTGAATTCCGTACATGTGCGCGAACCATACGATAAAGCATGAGATAATGAGAAACGGCCCGAAGGGAATCTCGCTTTTCATTGTAACCTTTTTATCGCCATGTACACCGAGTGTTCTGTGCAAAAGATGAGACGAGGAAAAAAACATAAGCCCTAATCCCACAACGGCGCCGAGCACGAACGCGCTTAGGATTGCCGTAACTCCACCTTCCAAACCAAGGAGCCACCCCATACCGAGCGCAAGCTTCGCGTCTCCTAACCCCATCCATGCGCCACGCGACACAAACCACAGCGCAAGAAACGGCACGGCGGCGACGGGTCCGGCGAGTACGTTAAACACGAAGTCACGCGATTCCATTGGGTACAACGCGGCACTTAGAGACAGTGCGGCGAATAGATACACCCACACATTCGGGATAAGCATGTGAGAAAGATCGTACCGCGCAATGACGATCAGCAATGCCGCGATGGGAAGCGCGAGCACGGTAGAAAAAAACGGCATATGCGCAAGTCCAATGAGAAGAAAGGCGGCGCCACACGCCACCTCCGTTAGCGGATAGAGGAGGGAGATGTCCTGCCCGCACGAGCGGCATTTTCCCAAAAGCAATATCCACGACAAGACGGGAATAAGGTCATACCAGTAGATCGTCTGTCCGCACGATACACATACGCTTCGCCCGCCAAGCGAGCGTCCGTCGTGAAAGCGCACGGCAAGCACGTTTAAGAAACTACCGACTATGAGACCGAGTCCAAGATAAAAAACACCTTCGAGCATACCATGTCAGTTAATGGTGGCGACGCTTCTCGTCCCGTGGTATACGCCATCCGGCAAGCAGCGGCCAGTAATTGGCGTGTACACTACACCACTTCTCATGAACATGCGAGAAGCACAGTCGTTGACCGTATAATGTTTTCTCATATTTCTGTGTTTGTTTGTTTTCATATCGCACACTGCAAGCATGTTCTTTCGCCACCATCTACTGCGGGGCATACACAGTCAGTGAATGATAGAAATTGAAAAGTGAAAATAAAAAAGTAAAAAGTGTAGGTAGGATAAGTTAAAAAGTAAAAACGAAAAACTAAAAAGTGCAGTTAAAAGTTAAAAATTACATCCCCGTCGAGAGCACTCTTGGACCTAGCTTTTAATCTTTCATTGCATGCCCCGTACCAAAATCTGCGAACGTGGTTTGAGCGCATAAAGAGGAACGGTGAGATTTTTGGTGCGGGGTCGTTTTTCATTTTTCACTTTTAGTTTTTAAGACGTGTGCTTTCATTAAACCACAAACCCCGCTGTTACGCGGGGTTGTGATGAGCAACTCAAATATTGTTGCTACGGAGTTACGTTGTAGCAGTAACGATTTGCTTCGGCGGCACAACCGTTGGCGTCAGTTCCGTCAGTAAGATTGCCGCCTAGAGTAGCCGTATCCACGTCAGAGTTGAGTGCCGAGTGTCCTGCCGTTTCAAGATTCGCACCAAGTTCGTAGGAGTCACCGCTTGAGAGTTGGTCATAATCATAGCAACTTGCCTGTGCGCCATCGGTACATGCAGTGTTATCCGATGGGTCTGTTGGGACAGCGGAGATGTATCCCGGTCCGGTGAGTATTGTGCCGTAAATACCCGTCGGATACCCGGCATTTGAGTCATAGAACAACTCCAACGCAAGCTGAATCTGCTTCACATCGGAAATACGGCGTGCGTCGCGCCCCTTCTGGCGCGCGCTATTTAACGACGCCAACACGACTGAAGAAAGAATCCCGATAATCGCGATAACAACGAGAAGTTCAATGAGGGTGAAACCCCCATTTCCTTCACTCCGAAAAGCACGCTTAAAAGTATTCATACATTACTTAATATCTTAATTCTTAATAAAAGCATCTGCATCGACTTAGTACCAAGACATTGTACACGCTATCGTCTACCATGTACACGCGCCCTGGGGATAACTCTGGAAGCTGGAGAGCTGGAAACTGGGGGCTTGAAAAGGCAATTCAGATACTCTGGATGGCTGGAGACTTGACGACGGAGCGCCCCATGGCAATTCTGCACCTAATCACACCTCAAGCGGGGGGCACATTGCTCGAGAGAACCCACACACCAGTGCAAGCACGGTGCGGGGCAAGCATCGCGCAGTAGATTTGCTAGCTACCAAAACGTTGACGCAGTAGTGATATCTCCCAAACGATTGAACCGTATGTCGTTCGGGGCGAGGCAAAGGTCGCCCTTGACGGAGCGCCCCACTGTATTTGCATCCACCACCTTAGCAGAGGAGGCAGTGCTGTTTTGGAAGCTCGCGGAGGCAAATTGTATTCACCACCTAGAGCGGAGGAGGCGCACCTGTTTGGGAGACTTAACCGTAGCGGAGTACCGCCCCAGTTTTGCTGAAAGACAAAACTGGGGCGAGACGTGAGCGGTCTCCCAAACAGGTGCGCCAACGGAGCGCCCCACTAAAGTCCGGCGGCAATATTGTAAATAGGCACCAATACCGACGCAAGAAGAATCGCTACGCCAACCGCAAGCACCACAATCATAATAGGCTCTATGAGGTCAACGAGCGTATCAATGGCATTGTTCACCTCGCGACGATAAAAGCGCGCCATGGTTTCAAGTATGCTTGTCACATTTCCCGTCTCTTCGCCCACCTTAATCATCGCGACAACAATGCCGGGCACTTCCGGATGTTTACGGAACGCTTCCGATGCGGGCAGTCCCCCTTTCACATCTTCGGCCACTGATGCCAGAACCTTTTCGTACATTGCATCACCAACGACACTTCCCGTCACCTCAAGCGCTCGAAGAACTTGAATGCCGCTTTTTAACATTGTGGCGAGATTATCCGCCATGCGGGAAAGAAATAACTTCTTATAGAGACCGCCGATATACGGAATCTGCATGCGCGCGCGCGACAAAACCTCTCTCCCAACCTTAGTACCAATATAGCGATACAGAACGACGCCACCGAGCGCCAGGAGCGCCAAAAGAAGCCAGACATACTGCGAGAACACTTTGCTGATGGAAATTATGATGCGTGTGTAGATGGGAACGGTCTGTCCAACCTCCGCAAGCATTGCAGAGAGTTGCGGAATCACCATCGTGAGCATGAGCGACATCACCACGATAAATGTGACCATCAGGAATGCCGGATACACTAAGGCATTCCTCGCCTTTTGCGTGAGTTCGTAGTTGCGGTCCAGATAATCCGCAAGAAAACTGAAGGTCTCGTCCAGTTTTCCCGACTCCTCACCCGCACGAACCATGTTGACATAAAATGTAGAGAACGCCTCCGGGTGCTTCTCTAATGCGGAAGAAATGGAGCTTCCGCTTTGTACATCTGCCGCGATTTTGGTAAAGACGCTCGCAAGCTTCGGCGTACGGGCTTCCGTGGCGAGCAGTTGGAACGCGCGAAGCGCCGACACCTGCGCTTCAAAGAGCGTGGTAATCTGCCGCGAGAGCATAACAATATCCGCGTTCGTCACACGGCTAAAGAGCGTCATACGGAGCATGTTTCTCCTTGCCTCTTCGCCCTTTATGTCGGAGATAATAAGACCTCTTCTTTGGAGAGCGGTGATTGCCAGGTCAACATTTACCGCGTCAATCGTGCCGTTACGACTGTTCCCCTCTTGGTCAAGCGCGGTGTAGGTGAATAGGCTCATGTTAGAAATTCCTTTAGATTTAATTTGTGAACACAGTGAGCATAGTAAATCTTAAGCCCTGTTAAATCCTGCGCTTCGCGCAGGCCGCGGCTTTGCCGCGGATTTAACAGGGTTAAGTGCAACTAATTCACTACCGTTCATAAGTTTTACTAAAAAGTTCTTACACCCTGTGAAATAGCCGCTGCGCGGGATTTCACAGGGTTATGAAAAATATAGTCGCTCTGCTCCTTATTTTTCATAACAATTTCTGCAACATGCTCGGATTCAGCGAGTGCTGGTACGCGCTTTCAACAGTAATCTCACCGCGCGAGACGAGCTCCGCAAGTGAGTGGTCCATATTGATCATCCCCTCTGTAGAGCTTGTTTCTATGACCGTGTTTATCTCATGCGTCCGGCGCTCGCGAATAAGATTGGCAACCGCCTTATTGTTTATAAGGAGTTCGTATGCGGGAATTCTGCCGCCGGTAATGCGTGGCACCAAGCGCTGGGAGAAAATCCCCGCAAGTGAGCCTGATAACTGTAGACGGATCTGATCTTGCTGGGTGGCAGGAAACGAGTCAATGATGCGATCTATTGTCTGCGCCGCGTCATTCGTGTGAAGCGTTGAAAATACAAGATGCCCAGTTTCTGCGGCCGACACGGCGGCTGACATGGTTTCGGGGTCACGCATCTCGCCCACCAGAATGACGTCCACGTCCTGGCGAAACGCCGCGTAGAGAGCTCCTGCAAAACCGCCGGTATCAGACCCAACTTCACGCTGATTTATAAGAGATTGTTTCGGCTCGTACAGATACTCTATCGGGTCTTCAATGGTTACGATATGCTCCATGCGCTCCGTATTTATAATCTCCACCAACGACGCGAGTGTCGTTGTTTTTCCGTGTCCCACGGGACCAACGACGAGAAAGAATCCCTGCGACTTGCGCGCGAAGGTCGCGAGCACGTCCGGTAAATTCAACTCTGCAAGCGTTCTTATCGTTTTTGGAATGAGACGGAGGGCAACCCCGAGAACTCCTCGATGGAAAAAAGCATTGCCTCGAAAACGATACTTGTCGTCGGTCTCGTAGGCAAAATCAAGCTCCATCTCCTTCCACAAACGCTGATACTGTTCATCGGTTAAAAGTGTCTTAATGAGCCCCGCCACATCCTCTTCGGAGAGCGGTGGCTCTTTTAGCATGGGGGCCAGCGTACCCGATACGCGAACCGTCGGATGCGCACCCACGGAAAGATGTAGGTCAGACGCGTCCTCGTGAACGACAACGTTTATGTACTTTTTGAGTTGAGGCAGATACTCCATGATGTGTGCATTATACCGCCATGGCAGCGTGTTACAGGGTGCCGGTGTGTGTAACTACCTGCATAGGGATCACCAATAACCACTATTCAAATAACCAAGATACAAAAATAACAAATTACAAATTCCAAATTCCAAACACCAATGTCCTAAACGCATTCTGTTTTATGCTTTGAATTTTGGTCATTGTGATTTGTTTGTGATTTGGTGCTTGGTGCTTTGGATTTTAATGCTCATTTGGTGCTTGGTGCTTGGAATTTTAGCGTTCTTTTGGTGCTTTTTGTAAATTCGCAGTCATTCGTAGTATTCATATGATTTGTAGATTAGAACATTGATTGGTAACTACTTTCTCTTCTTCGCCATCTCCTCTCCCACAATAGCCACTACCTCCGAGGGAATGGTGGTTGCTTTGATAACGTATCTATCGCATCCAAGCTCTTCCGCTTTAATGCGCTCCATATCATCGCTCTGATTCGTGAGTGCGATCAACACCGCTCCTTTCGCAAGCCCGCCATCGCGCAATTCTGTTAGAAAAGAAAACCCATCATGCTCGGGCATGACGAGATCAAACAGAACGACATCAGGAACAAAGCCCTTTTTTAAAGCCGCAAGAGCATCGGCAACCGAGAGATACGCCCCAACCGCGTATCCCTCGCGCGAGAACTTCACGCTGTACATGTCGGCAAGAAACTTATCATCATCAACAATCAAGACGGTTCCCTTTTTTGTTTTCATATCGTTCATAGCTGTTGTGTTTTGCTTTCTTCAATAGACGCACTATTCGCTTCTTTTGTTTTTGTTTCCACCTCTTTCTCTATGCTCTCTTCCTCCTCGTCCATGGCAAACGTTGAGAGCATGTTGACTTCAGAGAATGGCAGTAGACCCTGAAACGCCTTGAGCGCCGCGTCCTCGCGCATGGTAAGCATACCCTGCGCGCGTGCGGCACTCCACAATTTTGTCTCAGTAGGGTTGTCAAGAATTATACTCTCAATTTCTGGTGTCATTTCCAAGACCTCAAATGCCGCGGTACGTCCGCGCATGCCGGTTGGGCATGTGGGCGAAGGCATCGGCTCACGCACGGTTTTTGGTATGGAAAACCGGTATTTTTCTGGAAGCAAGACGACCCTCTCTTCTAAACTCCGACGATTGCTCACAGAAAGCGGAACTTCTTTACCCCCTTCCGGACAAAGTGTCCGAACAAGACGTTGCGCTACGGAAGCAATGAGAACAGGTGGGATAAGATACGGCTCCACGCCCATATCCATGAGGCGCGTAATGGTGCCGACCGCGTCATTCGTGTGAATCGTTGAAAACACGAGATGGCCCGTAAGCGCTGCCTGAACCGCAAGCTTCGCAGTTTCCGAATCGCGTATCTCACCCACCATAATGACATCCGGGTCCTGGCGGAGTGTTGTACGAAGACCATTCGCGAATGTGTAGCCGATTTCCGGCCGCACCTGTGATTGATTCATGCCGTCAATATAGTACTCAATCGGGTCTTCAAGCGAGAGAACGTTTTGGTGCTCCCTATCTACTTCAGAGAACATAGAGTAGAGGGTGGTGGATTTTCCGCTTCCCGTAGGACCGGAGAGAAGCACGAGCCCGTGAGGGCGGCCTATCGCGGAGCGAACGACCCGCAAGTTGCGTTCTGAAAGTCCTATCTTATCGAGCGCAATAAATCCTTGTTCTCTATCCAAAATGCGAATTTCAATCTTTTCACCATTGTATGTAGGAAATGTAGATACACGAAAGTCAATTTTTCTATTATCAAACGTTGCGGAAAAGCGCCCATCTTGAGGCTTTCGCTGTTCATCCAGACGAACGGAAGCGAGCACTTTTATGCGCGCCACAAGTCCGCGATGTGTATTTATGGGAAGTACGACGCTCGTATGCAAAACGCCGTCCACGCGGTAGCGTACGCGCACGCCGTCCGACATGGGCTCCACATGGATGTCAGACGCGCCACCGTCAATCGCGTAGCGAAGGATGGTGGAAACAATTTTTATCGTCGGCGCGTCTTCCTGCATCACGCGCGATATATCAGAATTCGTATTTTCGCCGATAGACACGTCGTCCAACCGCAAAGCGCGTTCATCGCTTTCTATCGGTCTCTTTTCACTTCTGCGCTCTGTAGCAAGGTCGACTACCGCCTGCCCGACGTCGCCTTTCAATCCCCGATACATGCCGAGAACCCGTTTAAAATCTTCCGTGGATATCTGGAACACCTTGAACGGCACGCCGGTCTTTCGCGTTATGAAATTAAGCGCATCTACACCGTTAATGTTGTCTGGGTCAACCATGCCGACCTCCAAAACGCCATCTTGTAGCCCGAGAGGTGCCAGTTGGTAGTGCGCAACCGATTCTTCCGGTATGTACTGGAGAATATCGTAGGGAACCGTAGCATCGGGGACGGAGCGCTTTGGCGCCGCCGCAGTACCTTCAGTTTCCTTGGTCAGAACGAACTCCGTGCCAATTTCTGATGCGGGTTGTGTTGGTTGCAGAGGAGGCATTGTGTAATTGTATCATTGATGGAAAAGCACAACGTACCAGCGTCCAAAAAATCCAAATTACAAATCCCAAATTCCAAACAAATTCAAATTACCGAAATCACAAATTCAAAACCGACATGCTGTATTTGGTATTTAGTAATTGGAATTTAGATATTGTTTGTAATTTGGTGCTTGGTGCTTTTCATATATCTCCACCGCCACCGCCTACTGTGGCTCAAGCGGCGCAAAAGGATTACTACGACCTGCTGGTTCCGTAATGATTTGCGTGCCGAAATCCTGCAAGCTCAAAAAGGCGCGGTCGGAAAAAATGGAGCCGTTGAGCGTCACCGCACGCAGTGCGAGAAGTGTGTCTATAAGATCGCGCTCTGTGGCGCTTGACGCACCCGTCACGTCCGTCGTTGTCAAAAGCGAAGTAGGGGTTTCCGACGTCATGCCGTACCACACGACACCAGCAACAACGATTCCGATGCCGCCTATGATGAAGATTTTTTTGTTTAAACCGAACATACAATCAAATTAAAAAGTAAAAATGAAAAGGTAAAAATTACATTCAAGTCGAGGGCATCATTTGGCCTAACTTTTAATTTTTCATTGTCGTTTTTCATTTTTCACTTTTAGTTTTTAAATTTGTGTTATTTCAGCCAATACGTGCGTAAGGTGATGCCAAATCGGTACACGGGTTCTTCCGTACTCTCTCCGACAGCAGGTTGTGCAGTGCCCGCAGACTCAAGCGAGAGCGATACTAAGTCAACAACGCGCAAGCTTTTCTCCAGGTTTTCCATAAAAGTGACGAAATTCGAATACGTACCGTTCGTAGAAAAACGCATAGTGAGAGAGTCGTAGTCATTGCGTGACGACACGCCGCCTACCACCGTTGTACCGTCCTCTTTGGCAGCAACGCTGTCGATAACTACATTTTCCAAAGCGAGGCCATACTGCTGCGCAAGATTGTCAAGATCAAGTACAAGCCGCACGTTGTCCACATGGTCGGGGAGCAATTTGTGCAACCGGTCTATTTGCGACGAGTCAAAATCGTTGTAGCGAAGCAAGAGATTTTGCTTCAACTGCTGAAGCTCCGCGGCTTTCTGGAGCGCACGATCATATTCGGCTATTGTTTCGCGCGCCACGAGCGTGGAGTCGTACGCCGGCTTGGTATAGAGGAAGAACGCGGCAATCGCGAGGATAAGTCCGGCTCCTGCAAGTATGGTACGCATAAAATCAAATTAAAAAGTAGAAATGAAAAAGTAAAAAGTGCAGTTAAAAGTTAAAAGTTACATCCCCATCGAGGGCACTCTTGAGCCTAACTTTTAATTTTTCATTGCATGCCCCGTACCAAAATCTGCGAACGTGGTTTGAGCGCATAAAGAGGAACGGTGAGATTTTTGGTGCGGGGTCGTTTTTCATTTTTCGCTTTTAATTTTTAAATTCAAAGGCATTATTCCTCTTGCGTTCCAAACGGGTCGGGCTTTCCCTCTGGCGCATACTCAAGAGGAAACGCTTTTTGCTCCGCCGTCTGATTAAAAGCCGCGGCAGATGCAAAGAGCGTCGCGTAGCGGAGCGCATTCGAATTTATCAGTGCAGACACGTCAAAATTAACGCCGTCTATTCTCCGGTCTATGTTGGTAAAGATAGGACTTGTGATAACGCCATTTTTGGTGAAAAGGTCTGCCTGCAGTGCTATGGAATTGACACTTTCCGCCACACCGCGCATGCGTATGGAGATGCGTTTCGGATCCGCCGCGTCGAATGCGAGCGTACGAAATGAAATCGTGCGAAGCGTTACCTGTTCCAGCACATGGAAGAAGGTTGAGGGCGCAATGTGAGCCCCCAAAACGGTATCGGCTGCGCGCATGCGATCATCAAGACGCGTTAGGGTTTGAATGAGTGTCGGCTCAAAAGTCGCGCGGGCGCGTTCCAACTGGGCGCTTTTTGACGCTCTACTCGTTTCGAGGTATTGCGCATAGAGAAATACGCCGGCCGCAAGCGCGAGTGACGCGACAAACAGCACGAGCGCGACGAGGACTAGTAGATCGGTCATGCCACCAGCGCGGCGCGCAGCGCGAACCGGCTCCGCATCTGTCGGAATAAACGATGATTTTATTACCGGTTCCATAATTATGTGTGAATCTACGAATACGAAAAAATAACAAATTACAAATCCCAAATTCCAAACAATACCGAAATTCCAAATACCAATGTCCTAAACGCATTCTGTTTTATGCTTTGAATTTTGGTCATTGTGATTTGTTTGTGATTTGGTGCTTGGTGCTTTGGATTTTAATGCTCATTTGGTGCTTGGTGCTTGGAATTTTAGCGTTCTTTTGGTGCTTTTTGTAAATTCGCAGTCATTCGTTATATTCGTATTATTCGTATATATTCGTTGATTCGGACTTCATATCACTTCCTCAAATTCCGCAACGCAAGCCCCACCGACACCGCAAACCCCGGGCCGATTTCGCGCAGAACATCGTCTAGGAATGCCGGCGCTTCTGTGCGCGAAAACGGCGACGCTATTTCCACCTCTGCGCTCAATGATTCATGCGCGACCTCAATGAGACCCGGGAGCGACGCGCCACCGCCCGTGAGAACCACATGCGATACATTCTTGTTGTGCCGCTGCCCATAACTTAATAGTACCCGACTAACCTCGGAAAACATCCCCGACAGTGTTGATAACAGGGCGCTTTTTATTTTCTCGTTCTCATCGCCCGAATACGCCGATGCGGCGATAAGCCCGTGTTCGCGCTTTACCCTCTCCGCTTTTTCAAATTCCCAGTTCAGGGAGCGTGCGAGCATCTCTGTCATATGCTGGCCGCCTTGGGTTGCGAGATGCGACAAACGCACAACCCCTCGCTCCACCACGTACATTTTTGTCGTCGCCGCGCCGAAGTCAACCACGAGAACGGGTGCGAGACCATGTTGGATTGAAGAGCGCACCGTGCTGAATATTTCAATTTCAAAAAAATCAATGTGAATGTTTGTGGTTTCGGCGATGGTCTGATAGTTCTTAATCGTATCGTTGTGTATCGCAACAAGTAAAACCTCCTGTCCGCGTGCGCGAAGAGTAGATTGCTTTTCCACGCGGTCAAATGCGCCCTGGTCCCGATCTTCCGGAATGACGAACCAGTCAAGAGTCACTTCATCCACCGGCACGGGAATATACTTGCGCGCCTCTAAGGGAATCATGCGCGCAAGTTGTTTCGCATCAACTTTTGGCAGATCTAAGATTGATATCAAACTAGCGGCAAACGGAATGGATATGCCGCCCTTCCGCGCAGTCACGTTCGCCTCCTTCATGAGGTCGAGGAGTGCCACGGCCGTCTGCTCTGGAGAGAGCTTTACCGCTTTTCCGATGGGCAATTCGGCGTATGGCGCAAGCGCGATTTCGCCGTATGTTTCCAGAATTGCGACACCCTTACTTCCGCGCAACTGAACAATCTTTGCCGCCGACGCACCGATGTCAATGCCGATAACGCTCCCCTCTCCTCCGGAAAAAATAGAGGTCGCTTTTTGCAACAGTCCGCCGAGAGAGAACGCCATGGGGTAAGTATAGCGCACAATAGAACGACATTCGGCGAAGAATGGGGACATGGGGGTGTAGGAACAAAAATTTTCAATTTGTAATTTCCAATTTTCAAATAATGCACAAAACTCCAATGTCTCAAGAGTGAGGTAACAAAACCCAAGCGCTACTTGCGCGGAGGCGGCGATCCGCGAACCGATAGAGCAGCAATATAAAAACCCTCCGATTTTCGCCAGAGTGGCGAAGAATCGGAGGGTCAAAGTTAGAAGCGCAAAGCGCTTCAGGATCAGCGGGAAACGAACGCGCGGCCCGCATGCCAGCTGTCCGGGCCGGAGGGCGAGAAGGCCCCGACGCGCCAGCCAGCGTCGAGCCAGGAGGCGCGCAGAGCCCAGAGCACGCTGTTGCCGTCGTTGTCCTTGACGAGGACGTAACCAGCCGTCCACGTAAGATTGCCGACAGCTTGCTTATGTGCGAG
>MFLU01000007.1:0-49101 GCA_001783335.1 Candidatus Kaiserbacteria bacterium RIFCSPLOWO2_01_FULL_50_24
AAAATGTTGTTCTCATATTTCTTCTGCTAGTTGGTTAATGCTAACAAAAGAAAACATCGACCCCGTGGCCGTGTCCACTTTATGGGGTACAGATCACTTGTTGCGGGGGCAGGATTTGCACCTGCGACCTCCGGGTTATGAGCCCGACGAGCTACTGCTGCTCCACCCCGCTGTAGTAATGACACTATACACCAAAATCGCGCGTTACAAAATTCTCTCTAATACGTCGAAGTCATGAGGCCAAAAACAATTTGGAGAAAACAACACAGTGCAAAAATACTCCCGCTTATCAAAAGCAATTGCCACGAGAAGGTAATGAGCGCGATGCCGAGCGCATGCACGACGACGACGAAAGAAAGTATCCAAATCACAGATGTTATGTGTACCGCAATATTGAGCATATATTTCTATTGTGGCTAGCGAGGAGCGAAGTGGGAGAGTGCTCTCTCACATTTCGTCCGAGCGACTCTGTTTTCTTACGAGTGAAGCGAATTAGAAAACAAGAAGTACTCTTGTGGTGCGAAGACTCAAAAAAGCTCTGCCTTTATATCATGTTAAACGCGAGCGCGGCACATGACACATGTTCGCAAATGACGTGTAGTATCTTATGCACACGTAGTATCGATATTCGAACCCACGATATGATACTATATATGCATGGCAAAATCAGAACAACGACTGGAAGCTGTACAATTACGTCGCGATGGGAACAGTATTAAGAATATAGCCAAAAAACTCAATATTTCGAGATCGTCTGCCAGTGTATGGTGTAGAGATATTATACTATCCGCATCACAGAAACAACGGCTTCTAGAGCATGCCATAAAGAACGGACAACGAGGAAGGTTAATGGGTGCAGAGGCGAATAAGAACAAGCGTTTAGAAAATATATCAACTCAAGAAAAAATAGCCGGATCCATGGTGGGTAACCTAACTACACGAGATAGGTTTATGTTAGGAATAGCGTTGTATTGGGGAGAGGGCACGAAATCTATGAGAAGCAACACTTCAATTACCAATTCGGATCCCGAAACAATTTTGTTTGCACGGCACTGGTTTGAACAATTGGGTGTAGAGAGAAACATGTTTCGTCCCTATATCTTTATTTCCGAGACCCACAAACACCGCGAAAAGGCGATTTTGCGATTCTGGTCCGAATACCTTGATATTCCGAAGACTCAATTTGCCAAGATGGTTTTCCTTAAGGGTAGGCCAAAAAAGATTTACGATAACCACGATTCGTATTATGGTGTACTTGCCTTACGTATTAGGAAAGGAAGTACGCTAAAATATAGGATACTTGCTCTTATAAAAGCATGTAAGGAGAAGGCCGGCGTAGCTCAGGTAGTTAGAGCGTGACACTCATAAAGTCAAGGTCCCAGGTGCAAATCCTGGCGTCGGCAAAAAAAGACACTCCCGCTAGCGGGAGTGTTTGCCCCGTTAGAAGCAAAAAGCCCGCTTCTTATCGGGAGATACAAAATACATGCGGCGAGCGTTAAGTTGCGTGCTATGTGCTGGCTTCTAACGGGGTTTGCGTTTTTGAATGCGTGCGTGTCGTCTGGCGGCGATTTTCGGGAGTGTTCTGTTCACCAAATCCTCCGGCGATTCGTTGTCGTGGACAACGACACATAAAATATATCTGCCATACCCTGTTTCCATAAATGCCGCACAGGCACGCTCGGAGCTCTTTATCTGAATATGTATTGGTCCAACATCAGTGATTGCCACGGCATCGGTCTTTTGATGATAGTCCTCGGTTTTTGTTGCCGGTCGGACTACCGTAAGCCACGTAGGCAATTGCTTCGCGTGTCGCGCCGCCTCGTATGCATCAATAAGTCTTTGCTCATTTTCTTTGCCTCGGCGTTTGCCCTCGCGGCCTTTCTCAATCCTTAACTCTCGCTGCCTTCTCCGTGCCGGATATGACTTTCTTATTATTTTGGTACCCCGCTTCACTGCCGAATCTCCCTGTTTGTCTCACTCCATAATACCAGGTGTTCGCCAGCACAATGCAGACAAAGTGCATATTTTCTGTTAAAATCCTTTTTGCTACCGAATGGGGGCGTAAGCAGAGCTTTCGTCTCCAGCACTCGAAAAAAGTCAGAATATGATGTATTCTGACTTTGTTTCTCGTTTGGGGGCGTAGCTTAGCCCGGTAAAGCATCTGCTTGTCACGCAGAAGACCGCGGGTTCAAATCCCGTCGCTCCCGCCAAACAGCAAATTCGCAAATTCCAAACAAAAACGCGGGGGCTTTGCCCCCGCGATGAATAGTCCGTCACAATATTGCCGCGCGTGTCTCGTCTACATGTTTTCTTAAGGATGCCATAAACTGAGTGCCGCCGGTTCCGATGTCGGTCGGATTAGAGCTGGCCGATGTGCTCGATCTGTTCGCTTGCTTGTTGATGTAGCTCGCCGCATATTCGTAATGTTTGTCGCGAAACTTAGCAAGCCATTCCACGCACTCGTTATATGCCATGAGCGCATCATGGAGTTTGTGAACAACCTGGACAATCCTGGAAACAGGTTCACGCCCTTCAACTTTTTCAAGGAGCGCGCGATGCTTCGGCGGCATATACCATCGCATCTCCGCCAAGTGACTGCTTAAATTGCTTGGCTCGTGCACGATTCCAAGCACGGCATCAAAGAGGGGAGCGATAGTGCTTTGTGCGCCCGTTTCTCCGCGGAATGGCTGTGGTGTGCCGTCAAGGGGCGACACTCCCTCAAACACAACGCCCGCAGGAACGAACAGGTATGGTCGTACGCGGCGAAAGTAGATATATGGGTCGCAGCATTCAAGCATGCGGCAGAGCGTTTTATACATGCGCTCTTGCGCCGTGGCCATAATTTTGAGCTGGCGTGCAACTTCCGCGAGGTCGTTTTGTGCCGCCGCCTCTTGTGCGCGCACCGCCGCGATTATTGCTTGCCCGGCGTGTGTCTCAATTTCAATGTGCACAAGAATAAACCACGCCTCGTCTAGGCCGCCGAGAAAGTGTTGCAACACGGCAAGATTTCCCAGCGCGATCGGCCCCTCCGGGTCAAGTCGCCGCCAATTGTTGAGCGCGTAGGGCGAGTATGAAAGTACGGGCGGAAGACCGAGCCGCTTTGAAATGACGGTGAGTGGCACTCCCAAACACGCGGGGACACGAATACTCAAATTGTTTTTCTGGCACTCGTGCATATAGCCGTGCAGAAGAAATGTTAGCCGCACATGTGCTGGCGCAAGCTCTTCATCTGTCAGGCCGCATGTGTCAATTACAAGCATGTTGCGAAGGTATTTCCCGAATGTGCCTGCCGCAAGAAGTGCCGGCATCTCTCCCGCGAACCCCTCCCAATACTGGAAAGCGGGTGAGAGATAGATAGCTGGATCGTGTTTCGGCAAAAACCCGCGCTCCGATGTTACGTCGTACTTTACAAGGTCAATCGGTTCGTACATCGTTTGCTCCTTTTCGTTCTTTCTGATCTGTTACCAGCGTATGTTTTTGCAGGCCACGCGTCAATGAGGACCTGTCCACACACTTACTTGCGTCTTGCTCTTGTATCCCACGGCAAGGCCTCGCCTTGCCGTATAAGTGTTGGGGATAACTCACTTGCGCGAATTGTGGATGTGCGTATACTGCTTCTAATTTATGCATAGGTACTCGTCATACCACACGCTAAATGCGCACGCGGGCGCAAATGGAAACCCCTTTCGGGGTTATTTTTTTGCCTCGCCCCCACACTTATTGCGCCGCACTTCGTGCATCGGCACAATAAATGTGAGGGTTCGCCATTAGTAACTTACTAAAAATATAATTTTATGATTGGCAACCACTTACCAACCGGCGACATCGTTTCATTCAGTAAGGCCGTAAACGCCCTTCGGGCGTTTTTTCTTGGCAGGGGATTTATAGAAGTGCATACGCAAGATCGTCTCTCCATTCTTGCGGCGTGCGAAGATCCCTATACGGTTGCCACATACCAATACGAAGGAAATTGTTGGCCTCTGCCGCAAACGGGGCAGATGTGGCTGGAGTACGAACTTCTTACAAAGCCGGAATTGCCCGGTGTGTTTTGCGTTTCCACAAGTTATCGTAATGAGCCGAACCCGGTGCCGGGGAGGCACGAGCGAATGTTTCCTATGTTTGAGTTTGAGGCGAGAGGTGAATTTGCCGATTTGCGTGTGCTTGAAGAAGATCTCTGCGAACATGTGGGACTGGGTACGCGTGGCGCATTTCATCACGCAACATACGCCGATATGGCGACGCACTATGACGTGGAGGAACTCACGAGTGTGGAAGAAAAAAGAATGGCCGACGACTTCGGGCGCGTAGTGTTTCTGGAGCGTTTTCCGGAGCACACGTCGCCGTTTTGGAATATGCGTCGCGGAGTGGACGCGGCACACAAAATTGACGTTATTATTGACGGCATGGAGACCATCGGCTCTGCGGAGCGAAGCTCCGACGTAGATGATATGCGTAAGCGTTTTTACTCAATCTCCGACGGCGGCTACGCCGCGCTTCTTTTTGAAAAATTCGGCAAAGCACGAGTTGAAAAAGAACTTGAAGAATTTTTCTCGCTCCCGTTTTTTCCTCGCTTTGGCGGCGGAATCGGTATGACACGCGTCATGCGCGCGCTTAAAAACACGCCTGGGGCAGTAACGGCCAGTCGCCAGTTTGCAGCTGTGTTGTAATGCGCGCATGGGGGAAGTTGACCTCCGAATATCTTAAATAATGACGAGCAATATATTTTTTTGGTGCTCTTGTGTGGTGCACAAGTTAAAACATGCTACCCGATATTTGTTAATTCAATTGAATTAACAAATAACATCGTGCACAAATTACACACGGGATGCGTTTTGAGGCAGGTGGGGGGATTAAAGTTTCTGAATCTCTTTCAAATCGTGGTCAGGCAAAAAGAGGATTGCCAGCCCAAGCATAATGCCGCCTATAGCGGTCCATGTATGGCTCCCGCCGAAGAACGCCACATCTACAATATCCAGCGTGTACCACACGCCACGCCATATCAAAACCAGCCCGATAACGATAGAAAGATTTTTCGCCAGGTAGCGTACAGGGTGTTTGGGCCACGGGGTGTTCATGTGTTTAGTATATCAAATTTGTAGTATAAATATCTCACTAGCCGAGATAGCTCAGCGGTAGAGCAACTCCATGGTAAGGAGTAGGTCCCGGGTTCAAGTCCCGGTCTCGGCTCAAGAATCGAAGTCAAATCTACATGCTCGATTTTCCTGTCCTTTTGTGCACAATTGTTCTATGCTAGTGTTTTGCCTGCCCGTCCGTAGCTTTATGCGGAGGAGGGCAAAACACTAGCATAAGGTAGAATGCCGGAATGGTCAACATATCGTACAGAAAGATTGAGTGTATCGTGAAAGGGTTCGCAAACCACCGACGCGTCCAGATCATGGATCTTCTGCGCCGTAATCCGGAGCTTTCTGTTGACGACATTTCCGAGCGTCTGGATATTGGATATGAGAACGCATCCGATCACGTGCGCAAGCTTGCGACCTCGGGTCTTGTAATGAAGCGAAACGACGGGCCGAGCGTGCGCCATAAGCTTACCACACGCGGAGAGCTTGTTCTAATGTTTTGCAAAAGACTGCAATAAGGAAAACTTTGTACTCCGAAACAGAAACTCACGCCGCGAGGGGAATCTGTTCTAGTGTTTTGCAAAAGACTAGTATAAGGGGAGGGGTTCAAAACAAAATACATGGTTCGACTTCGTTCGCCACAAGCTGTCTCGTCGCACTCTTTCATGATCCAGATTTTGTTGTGGCTACTGTGACTTAGAAAATCGCAGGCCTATCGTTCATTATAGACACCCGTAGACGGTCCCCTTGGGGGACTCCAAAATCAAACCCAAAGGCATCTCACCGTTTTTTGCTGGCGGCGCGACTTGTAGTGAGGAGCGTAGAACGTAGAACTAAGCGCCGCGCGCTTCCTCGTGCCCCTTTGTGGACAACTGCGTTTTCGCAGTATGTGCATGTGCTATCGTTATGATATTGCATATGCCCGGTAGTAGATTGTGGCGAATGCCTGTCCAGAAGCGTGTTTACTCTGCTTCTGGGAACATGCACAAAACAAACAATATGAAAACAGCAACACAAAAAATAGTAGATACTCCAATAACCATATCCCTGCTTTGCGCATATTCAAACGACATGATTCCTCGTATACCTCAACAACTACCGTGCCGCTGTCGAACGGCGCATACAATCAGGGCGCAAAGCATCGCCACAATTCACTAACCGGGTATGGTTGACCAAAAAACCGTTCTTGTCGTTGAAGATGATGAAGGGTATCGCATGCTACTTA
This sequence comes from Candidatus Kaiserbacteria bacterium RIFCSPLOWO2_01_FULL_50_24, assembly GCA_001783335.1. Taxonomy (GTDB): domain Bacteria; phylum Patescibacteriota; class Minisyncoccia; order Phycocordibacterales; family UBA2100; genus UBA10103. Next base: position 6,307 of record MFLU01000007.1, read on the forward strand.
ATGATGCGCTCACCGATGCGGGGTTTGCTGTTTTGCTTGCGAAAAGCGGGGAAGAGGCGTTGGAGAAAGTAAAAGAGAGCCCTGACCTCATTCTGTTAGATCACATACTTCCCGGCCTTCCAGGCGTTGAGGTTTTGAAAGCGATACGTGAGCGCAGTGATGCGTGGTCTAAAGAAGTGCCCGTTTTCATGCTGACTCAAAAAAACGATCTCAATACGGTGGCGAACGCAATGGAGGCCGGTATTTCCGGATACCTCGTGAAGAGCGGAGAAGAATTATCGCGCGTAGTAGATACCGTTCGGCAGAAGTTTGCCCAAACAGAGGCGAAGCATCACAAGGGGAGTGATTCATGACGAGCACACCACATTTTTAATAAGATTTTAATATAATATACTATAGTATGGATACCACCGTAACAGGAACTCCACCCGCAGATGGCAGAGTTGGCAACGCGCCGTTCGGGTTAGTAGGCCTCGCCGTGATTGTTCTCATAGCCGTAGCGGGATTTGTTTTTTTTGCAGTAGCGCTTGAGCGCGGGCGAACGCCCATTATGACGCCCGACCGCCTACATGCTTCGGTGGCGCTTGCCGTGTCTGCCGAAGCATACGTCAAGATGCCGGGGAGCGAGGCGTTCCAGGAAATAGTTGGAAGTGTTCCCCTTGAGGCGGGTACAGAAATAGCGACATCTCCTTCCGGGCGGGCATTCATCACCTCGCCAAACGGTGCTCTTACCGTCGTTAAAGAAAATACACACATTATTATTTCGGAGCTTGGAGCAAACGGTAATCAAACACGGCTTACGCTTTTGGGGGGAGCACTGCGGACTCGCATAGAGCGTCTGCTCTCGGGCGACGAGTATTATACAGTGCAGTCGGGCGACATAGTAACGTCTGTCCGCGGCACTGAATTTGAGATTGAGCGCACGGGGGCGGCGACTGAAGTCACGGTAGTGCAAAGCGAGGTGGCACTTACGGCTATTGAAACGGCGGCGACCGATGGGGCAGAGAGCGTTGTATATGTCGCCTCGGGAGAAAAGATAACACTTGACGACGGCGCGCTCCTCGGTGGAGACGTTGCACAAACCAAACGCACGCTCACGAAAGAGGAGCTGGAAACGCTTATTGCAGAAAGACCCGATTTCGGCTTCATACAAAGGAGCGCCGCGCTCGGGCTTATTGACAGAAGGGCGGCGGATGACGCTTCGGTCGTGGCTGGCGCACTGCCAGGCACGCCCCTGTACGCCTTTAAGCAATTTGTTGAATACGCGGCGGTGATGACAACCTTCGGAGAAGACGCAAAAGCGCGACGCCATCTTGCGCGCGCGGAGAGGCGTTTGTTTGAAGCACTCGCGCTTTCCGAGAGGGGAGATCCGTCTGCCGAGCGGGCGCTTGAAAAGTATCAAGAATCGCTCTCGGATTTCCTTTCCGCCGGAAACCGTACCATAGAAAGCGATGTTCGCGAATTAATTGCGCGTTCTACGCTCGCGCACCAAGAGGTGCTAGACGCGGTTCTTGAAAAGATTCCCGAACAAGCACGCACCGCGGTATTGCACGCACAAGCGGTGTCCGAACAGGGGCACCTGGAGGCAGTGCGCGCGCTCGGCGCGGTGTCGCCGGAGAGGGCGTTTGGCGTTGCGGTGGAATCCATGGAAGCGAACATGCGCTCCGCGCAAAAAGAAAGCGTGCGACGCAACAGCGTAAGCACGTTTAATACATTGCGTCAGTATGACAGGATGACGCGCGTTGCGTCCGATATCGTGTTGGAAGAGCGTTCTCTTGACTTGAACGAGCGCTACGCGGACGAACTGCACAGGTCGCTTACCGCCATAGAAACGCTTGATACGCTATCGCCGTCTCTTCTGCCTGGCATCACTCGTTCCGTTGACGAGGTGCGCTCGCGAAACGTCAATAGTCAGCTCGCTTCTCTCGCGCCGCTTGCGGTGGAGCGGCCGGAGCGGGCAGTTGCCGCATTTGCAAAAACAGCCGATTACTATGTGGAGCGTCTAGAAGACAAGGCGCGCCGTGGCGAAGACACGGCGGGCGAATTCTCGGCAACCGTTTCTTCATACTCGGATTTTGGCTCTGAAATAGCATCTCTCGCTCGCGCCACGAGAGGCGAAGAGGCCGCCGTGCGCGAGCTCGTACAGCGCGCGACTGCACACCACGTGGAAGTGCTTTCAGATGTGCGAGATAGGGTTCCCGAGGTAGCACAGCAGGCGATTGACAGAGCAATTTCCAACACGTCGTCAACGCAAAGAGCGGCGCCGCCCGTGCGCGCCACTGACCCAGAGGAGTTCAAGCGGGAGCGCGAGGTTGAACGTGCGAAAGAAGATATTACTCCGGAGTCGTTTGGTCTTCCCGCGTTGCCGACCGTAAGACCGAGCGTAGCGCCTGAACAACCGAGACCGGACGTAGCACCCCAACCAACAAAACCGAATGTAGTGCCCAAGCCGGTAAAGCCGGACGCGGTACTTGAACAACCGACAAAGCCAGACGTAGCACCCCAGATCGAGCCAGTGGGTCAGAACACATCTCAACCAGAGACGCGCACCCTGCCTTAATGTCTTTTTTTTCCGATTACCGTTATCTCGCCCTCACGGCGCTACTTATCGTCGTGTGGTTGTCTGGCACACTGCTTGACCCTCTCTTTTTCTCCCTTAAAAACCGCTCAACCGACCTTCTATTTAGAGACACCACTCCCTTTGGCAGAGTAATTCTTATAAAAGTTGACGATGCCAGCTTAAATAAAATCGGACAATGGCCCTGGCCGCGCTCAATAATTGCTGAGCTAGTTGGACGTCTCGGGGCCGCTTCCGTTGTTGGCATTGATATCTCTCTCCAGGAGCCATCTCGTTTTGGTGCAGAGGACGATCTCGTGCTTGCTGACGCTCTAAAAAACAGCCTCGTCCCTATAGTTCTCCCGTCATTTTACGCCGAATCGCAGGTGGCGTATCCGCTTGAAGTTTTTGGCGCGTGGCATGGTTTCTCTAATGTTCCTGTTGATGGTGACGGTGTAGTCCGCCACACGTACTCCGAACGCGCGTCAGTTTCTAGTTTTTCGTACACAGTTGCGTCGCTGTATTACGCAGACGAAAAAGCGACACTGCCGGATAAGACGCGCCGCATTCATTTTCATGGCCGCAATACCACGTACCCAAGCGTTTCTTTTATAGACGTGCTGGAAGGCAACATACCGGAAGATGTATTCAAGGGGCGCATCGTGCTTGTGGGAGTAACCGCGAGCGGTCTCGGTACGTTTTTGAATACTCCTTTCGGGCTCATGAGCGCCCTTGAGATACAGGCCAATGCGGTTGATACATTTGTAGAAAAAACATACTACACATCTTCTCGCGCTCTTGATGCCGGCATAATCGTCCTCATGACGATTCTGGGAGGATGCGTGTCGCTCTTTGCGCGCCGCATTTTTCATGTGGCGGGCGCGCTCGTGGGTGTTCTTGCGCTGTACTCGGCAAGCGCGTTGGTGCTTTTTGAAAACCACATCGTCGTTGACGTGTTCTATCCGCCCATTGTGATGTTCGGCACCGTCCTTATTGCAACGACCTATCAGTACGCAATCACGTTGCGGCGGGAGCAAACGCTTCGCCGCTCCTTTGACGCGCTCAATTCTATGGTTGCGAGCATGACAGAAGGAGTGGTGATGGTAGATAAGGATAAGCGTGTGGTGGTTTACAATCCGCAAGCGGAGCGTCTGCTTGGGGTACATCACCCGCAAACGCTCGCCTTTTCCGACATTGTTCGCGTATTGAAAGAGTACGCTGATATTGAGAGAATCATTGATTCCATCCTAGGGGAGGGGAAGGTGCACTCGTTTCGGGACGCACGCATCGGCGACCATTTCTTCCAAGTGGTGATGGCTCCCGTCTCCTCGCGCGCGGCAGTTGATGGCGCCGTCATTCTTTTTCACGATATTACCGACGAGAAAGAAATAGAGCGCGTGCGCGAGGACTTCACTTCCATGCTCGTACACGAGCTTCACTCGCCACTTGACGTTATGCGCAAAATGGCGGAAGTTCTTGCGGCGCCCACTGCGTCTTTGAAGAAAGAGCGGCGTGGGCAATACATGACGCAAATTAGCGAGAACGCGACCCGTATGCTCTCTCTGGTGAATGACCTATTGGACGTCGCAAAGATGGAGGCGGGAAAATTTGAGCTCAAAAAAGAAAATGCAGACATTAGGGCGGTTTTCGGAGATCGTTTCGCGTTTTACGCGCTCCTCGCGGGAAGCATACGATTGGAATACCACGTTGATGAAACGGTGCCGCGCGCGTTTTCATTTGACCCACAGCGTATCGCGCAGGTGCTCAATAATCTTCTTTCAAACGCGATTAAGTTCACCCCCACACCTATTCCTCACGGCGTTACCGTAAATGAAAAAAGTAACGATACCAACAGCGCCCTCAAAAATCATGTAAGGACGCTGGATGGAATAGGTGTGAGCTCGCAAAGCGAGCGGGGGTTCACCAAACAAAGAGGGGACATCGTGGCAGACGTGTATCTGTGTAACACGCGCCTTCCAAAGAAAAGCAAGCACGGCGCGCCAGTGTACTGGTTTGCCGACAGCGCGCGTGAGCCTCAAGCCGCGCATTGTGTCGTTGAGATATTTAACAGTGGTAGCACGGTGGCGAGAGAAGATATACCTCGTTTGTTTGACAAATTCCGGCAATTTGAAGCCGCGATGAGGAGTACCAAGAAAGGCACGGGTCTCGGCCTTGCGATCGTGCGCGGTATTGTGGAAGAACACGGTGGGGTAGTCGGCGCCGCCTCAAACGCAGAAGGCACGAGTTTCCTGTTCAGCATCCCCGGGGCATCTGATATACTCTCGGCGGTTTAATTGGAAGCGGGCCGAATCTGTATATATTTGTGATTTGCTCGGCTGGTTATATCGACTTCGTAAGTCGATAGGGGTTCATGGTTGGTTATATCGACTTCGTAAGTCGATAGGGGTTCATTCGGTCCGTCAAAGTCCTCCGTTTATTGGCGTGTGATACCCCGTAGCGAGCTTAGGGGATACACACTAAACAGAATCGGCGGAGTGAGCCGCGAGTGTGCGGAGCGGCGCAAGACCTTTGGAGCATGGCAGAGAAAAGTGAAATATGCTATCCTGTTGTGTATGACTAAGTCAACGTATGTTAAACAACTGAAAGATGTCGTTTTCAAGTTCGATCCACAGGGCTCGAACCGATATTTTCTATTTGGTTCCTCTGTTCGAAAAAAAAAGTTCCATGATATTGATCTTGGCATTGTGGGCAACAAGAAATCGCGGAAGAATATCTCTGAACTACGCGACAGATTTTATGACTCGCGTATTCCGTACAAAATTGACGTCGTAGATTTTGATGCCGCCGACAGTGAATTTCGGGAACATGTACTGCATAACGAACCTGTCGTATGGATACTGTAGCCGCCCGCACGAGAGCGCGTTTTTCGAAAGCGATTGTGGCGCTCACAAAAGCTGCCGCGCTCGGCGCACTGCCGGAACACGCCGAGAGGGATGCGGTACTTCTGCGATTTGAATTAGCCGCTGAACTCATGCCAAAAACTCTTCAACGTCTTCTAAGTGAGCGCGGTGCTGACGTTATACTGCCGAAAGATGTGGTGCGTGCCGCGCGAGCAGCGGATCTCGCAGACGAGGAAATGGCCGAGACGCTACTTGCCATCGTGGATGACAGGAACAGAATGGTTCATGATTACGGCGAGAAGTTTGCAGATGAACTATATGAGCGCGTAAAGAGCACATATGTACAAACCCTAAGGGGTCTTCTACAGCGCATGGAGCCGAAGGCGTGACCTCAACGTCTGCTATTGCCGAAGAAATTATATAGGAAAACGGTGCCTGTCCCCGAATCCTATTCGCAGATGTGGTGTTGCCAAGTATTGAAACATTGCGCGGGAATGGTGCCATTGGCACCATTCCTCTATTCTTTTCTCTCCTTGTTCTCTCTACTAACCACTCCCTACTAACTAGCCCTAAATCTCCCGCCACACAGGGATAATATTTATGGTTACGGAATCCGTTTTTGTTTCGCCGCCTGCTCTCGCGCACGTAATAGTGTATATTTGTTGTTCAACTATATTTTCCGCCTCGGAGCGGCCCGCAAGATCGGTGGAGATAGGAGTTCCCGAGCGGCGTATGACGCATGATTGAGAACTTCTGGAACCCCATTCGACGGTGGATGAGTCTCCTTGCCGCACAAGGCGCGGAGTCGCATCTATCCATACGTCATGGTCCTGCACTCCTCCCTCACCGCCGCTATCTCCAGAAAGTGCTTCCGTTTCCCTAGCACTGCACGATGCCGTTTGGCACGGACCGGCCGGTTGCGATGTTGGGTCCGCGACCCATACCCGAGTGGTTGTGCATGATCGCCTTTTTTTCCCGGAAGACTTGCATGTGCGCTTCTCCTCCCAGTGGCCGTTGCCTCCGGTTTGATTTATCACTCTATCACCCACGACAGTTTGCGTCGTTCCACCTGAACTACCGCCAGAACCAGAAGAAGAACCTCCGCTACTGCCTCCACTACTCATATTCACGGGATTGTAAGAAGGGTTGGTATACGACCACGTGTCGGACTGCGCCCCCGTTAGACCGCCACTCTGGTTAGATATAGTAACCTGCACTGACCGTCCTCCAACCATGGTATATCCCGTTGTAACGAATGTATTGTAATTAGAAGTAACTCCCGAAACAACTAAACCATTCGCATATGTGAGAGTGATGCCTCCAGATACCGAAGCTTTAAGATTGGTGACAGAAGAAGGAAGAACGGTATACGTGCCGGTTACAGAGCCGCTTGAGCTTGTGTAGTTACTTGAGTTTGCGCTATAGACATTGCCGCCGCTTTTTGCTGTTTGGACCGTTGCGCTCGTGTAGCATCCACACGCATTTTGAGCGACATAGCTGTTGTATGCGGATTGGGTGGAACTGGTGGAGCCGGAAGAGCCGGAACTTGAGGAGCCCGAGCTTGATGAGCTTGAACCCCCGGAGAACGTCACATGCGGGAAAGCTATCGCCAACGCCACAAGTACAAGCGTGATAATACCAACGTTCAGTTCAAGTTTTTGGCTATACGTTTTCATGTTCCATTGCATAGATTTTTATGGTCTCCAGTCGGTAAGAGTCGTTAGCAACGGATCATAAATTGAAAGATCAGTCGAGACCGAACTTAACGATAGTGTTTCAATACTGTAAAAAGCAATACGAAATAGAGGAGAAGAACCCGGTGCAAGCTCATCGGTGATATCGGTAAGAATAGCCAACATTGATGAGTCCGGTGATATAGTTGGCCACAATCCCGGGACAGGAATCACTCCGCGTAACGTTACAGTTGGTTTATTCCAATCCAAGACGCGCAAAAGAGTCACCGTGCCGCTCTCGGGCGTGCTCCACGCTATTATGGTTTTGTCATCCGAGAGATCAATCATTGAGCCACTTGTTATAGTACCCATCGTTCCCCACAGCTTGTCCGAAGTGTTCGTATCAATGTTGTGTATGTAGAGTCCATCGTTATACAAAAAGATAAAGCGGTTTGAATCTACCCATTGAGGATATATACCTTGTGTTGCTCTCACTGTTCCGCCGCCAAGAGGCACATAGATGATTTCCCATGAGTCCGGTCGTGTGCCGGGTAATTTCTCAACCGCTATACTCATGTAGAGAATGTCGCCCGTATCTGATACGACCGGAGCCCATTTGAATTCTGGGCCGTCCGAGACCATAGTCCCGGCACGTAATATATCAATAACAGATTGAAAGTCGGTGGCTGTAGATAGATTAGATTGATACACTCGCGGAGCGCTTAGAGTCGTCGCGGTGTCAGTTATGTGTAACTCTTTTCCGAGAAAAACTGCCCAACGGCTGTCTGACGAAAATCGGTATTGTTCTGTAAACGGGTGCTCCACTCCAACGAGATTGTCAGCTGGAACATATGAAAACCCACCACGTGTTGCCTCGTACGTGGCTGGAAAAATCCCAGCAAACTCGTTTGGCATCGGGGGCACCGGTGCAAGTGAAAGCACCAGCAATCCTTCCGGCGCTTGCGCGAATCGCTTTCCCTCTTCGGAAATGCCCAAAAATCCTGTGATACTGCTGTAACCGCCCGCAAATACCACGACTAAGATGATGAGGGCGACCGCTGCAAGAACGAGCTTGAGAAGACTGTGCGTACCACCTGCGGGAGGAGGTTGCACTGGCTGTTTTATCCCGAGAGATTGCGACTCCATTCAACCAGTATAATAGGCAATTGAGGATTTTTATATGAGAGGTTGTTGATAACTGTGGGTATATTTTTTCTTGTTATGTAACTGCGCACGGAGGCGAGTGTTGCGTGGGAGCCGATGAGCCACAAAAAAGTTAAGAGGCTCGCACGACGCATCGTGCGAGCCTCCTGATCGGTTTGCAAATCCAATCTCGGTCGCAGACTATGCGGACGGTCCGAGGCCCGGACAAATCGGTGTGAACGACTCCGGCCACCGGAACGGGCAGAGTAGAGCGGTCTTGCCGACCAGTCTCTTCCAGTCCGCATACAGCGGACCGACGTACGCTGCTGCGGGCTCAATGTCCGGCACAAGCCATCTTGTGGTCCCGCCGTCTGACAGGTCGCAATCCACGGTGACGAAATCGTACCCGATGCCCGTTTTCGGATCGATAACCCCCCTCCTTTCATCCACATCGCAAGTGAGGAGGATGGGCTGGAGCCGGATTAGTTCTTCGAGCCCAACCGTTGAGCCGTTCGCGATCAGCACCTGCTGTCGCGGCAGGTTCGCCACGAATATTCCCGTGATTATTCCCGCGATTGTCGCCAAGAAAAAGGCGGCAAGCACACTCTTCATAGTGTGCGTCATTGGGTTCTCCCTTTTTTGCACCGTTGTGCCCAGCCCATTCAGACTGGGATTTCTACCCTTAATCATACATCCGATTACTACGCTTGTCAATCCCAGTTGTCGCGAGTCGTCGCGAGCCCCGCTAGAAATGGGAGCGGCCGGGACACGTATGCCTCGGCCGCCTTTAGGCACCTGCCCCAAGAATACGCTCTGCAAGTTCCCGATTTTGCGTGTCCACCGTCTTCTCGGATGGGTCTAGTTCATACGGCTCGCCGAAAGAAATGCTCATCACATTTCCCCTAAGCAGTAACCATAGATACCCAAGAGGTCTTAGTTTTTTCTCCGAGCCGAGAAAGCTGACGTATGCAGGCAATATGCGTGCGTGCGCTAACCGAACCAAGCGCAAGAGTTCTGCATTCTCGAACTCTGCGATTCGCCGCTCACCCCTCACTGCGAAAGACGCGCCGCATACCGTTAAGTCACCTTCCGGGTAGCAGACGACCACGCCGTATCCTTTCAGTATGGCGAGCGCCCGCTTTACGCTGTCGGCCGTAAGAGCTTTCTTGCGCGCTGACTCACGGACGCCATCATTCAAGAGTTTCCTACAGACAGGCAGGCAGTACAGCAGGTGGAACATAAACCGCAGTCCGCGCGGGAGAATGTCCTCACGCGCAATGCTCCATGGCATCGCGCGCTCTTCCCATAGACATTGTGGCCAAGATACCGCAACCGGAAGCCACAGCGTTTCGAGCCATGACGGGTGGTTTGCCGCAATGAGAAACCTCCCTTCCGCGACCGCGCGCTCTAGTCGCTCACGCCCCTCAATACGGACATAGCCGAGCCGCACGAGCAAACGGAATACGAGCGCTATGAATGTCACAATCGTCCAGCGCCCGAGGACGTTTAACGTTCTATTTCGCCGCCAGACAGGAGTCCGGCGGCCACGCATACTCTGTGTGGTCATGTGGTCCTCCTTTTCTGGTCCAACGCAATCCTACTATACGAAACGCTTCTGCTCAATAAAACGGATCATACGCAAAAGTGGTAGTGTAGTAGTTCGTCATCGAGCGCAGCGAAGCAATTCGGAATAGTGTCGTACTAACTTAGAACCTCACTAGTATGTTTGAAAGCCTTCGCTCGCTGCATAGTGCTCGCACCGAACAGGACGCAAGAAACAAAGGATTCTGTACGGCTACTGCGAGGTGCCACAATAACTTGAGAGTTTCCTGCGCGATGTTCTCTCGGGCACTATGTGCGCTCGCTCTCGGTAAACAGTTTCAAACATACTCTCTGCCGGACTTTACCACCACTTTTTCGTATGATCAACAAAACGCCGTGCCGTTAATGCGCCGACAATAAGGAGCGGCACCAAAAGCACTCCTTCGCCGAACCTCACAAAGGGCGTCACATCATTGCGAGGGTTTACCTCAACATACAGCACGCCATCTTCCCCTTTTTCTGTTGTCGCAACCTGTCGGCCGTAGGGGTCTATGGCAAACGATGACACGACATTGCCGGAGAGCACAAACCAGCGTCGACTTTCAACCGCGCGCGCGGACGCAATACGTGCCGTGAGTTCATCCATGAGGTATGAACCCTCGTACACCGCCTGCGAGGAAAGGTTGAAAAATACTTGCGCGCCCTTTGCCGCTTGATTTCTGTATAACAAAGGACTGACGCCGTCTGAACATAAGAGAGCAGATGCGCGTATTGATGATTTCACGGGCACCGGCTCTTGGGGTTCTCCTGACTGAAGTCGTGCTTCTTCAAAGGCCTCCGCAAATAGTTCTCGCAAACCCAGCGCGTCGGCGATGCGGATGTATACGCCTGGTACTGTCTCCGCGTATGGAAACAACTGTTGTTTATACGCGAACGACGATCGCCGGGTTCCCACATTCCGATATTCAATGCGTGAGCGGCGAGTGCCATCAAACTCGTCCACGTGAACAGAGTCTATAACGACGGGACCATCCGCGCGTTCTGCAAAAGAGGCGTCAAGAAATCCGGAGAGAAGCCCGTGTTCTCTCCGGATTTGCTCAAGCACTCCCCTCCCTTCTGGAATAAGAATTACATCCGCATCGCGCACGGACTGCAGTAGTTCAAATACCCGGGCTACGCGCGCATCAAATTCTTTTTCGCTGAGCACGGAGCGAATCGTTTCCTGCGTGTTGATAGCGGCTATCGTCAAGGCCTCCGGCGAGCGTGCGCCGACCTCCATGCGCGACAGAGTGGCGTGGCCGCCGACCCATAGAATGAGCATAAGCGCGGCAAGAATGCTCAATGCGAGCCTCTCGTGAAAACTCTGCGTCGCCCACAGGTGGAATAAAATCGCTCCGCATAGCGCGATGAACGCATTGAGCGCGAACAATCCTCCAAGCCACGACACCTGCACCAACGCGGTGTCTGCGGCCAGCAGATATCCGAATGAGCCGAGAGTGAAATGCGGGCCGTACAGAACTCCCTCATTCGCGTTGGCGAGACTGAAAATCCACGCTCCGAGCCAGTCGGCAAGCGGCCACGCTGACGCGACGAGCGGCACGTCGAGCCACGAGCTGGAGTGTAGCGCGCGGACGATGAGCGCGAACAGGCCTGTTGAAAGCGCGAACGCCAGCACTGTTGAACTCCACAGAAAGACGCCAATGAGAATGTACTGCCAGGGCTCTACCACATGCGCTAGAGAAATGGAGCGCGCGGTCAAAAACGACGGATAAAACGAAAGGCCGTAGGCGACATATCCAAATGCGAAACCAAGGAAAAACACTCGTCTGAAAAGCGCGACGGGGCTTGATAGTATCGCGTGGAGAAAGGGGGCAAACGCAAAAAGAGAAATCCACCACAGTGTGGGCGCGACGAATCCGATACCAAGCAGTATTCCGCCTACACAAGCCCAGAGAAAATCGCGATACTGCATGACGATAAGCATATCACGCGTTTTTTGCCACCCTGCGGCAAGGCCGGGCCTTGCCGCAGTTGGAGTATTCCGCCTACACAAGCCCAGAGAAAATCGCGGAGCCGTGCTGAATTCATGTGTCAGGAAAACCGCATTAGAGTTCCTGCCATACGGGAGCGATGTTAACGACTGCCGTGTCGACGAATTGCCCGTTCGGACTGTCGCAGGTGATAGTGAAGGTACTGCGTTCCCTGATAAGTACCGTTTGGGTGCCGGAGAGTCCGACGGCAGAGAGCCCTGGACCAACGACGGCGCACGAATCGGCATCCCGCACACCCCAATAAACGGTCGTGTTGCCTCCGCTTGCCGACACAAGCGACGGCACGGCTCTGATGAGATGCCATGTGCCGCTTAATGTCGAGGATGGGTCGGGATATATGACCGCAACGAAAAACGTCGCGGAGGCGGAGAACGCGTCGTTCGAACATTCAAGCTTGTATATGCTCGAATTGATGATGTTTGACGCGACGGTGGAGCCGGATGTGCCGCTTGCTGAAACGCCGGGGCCCGTCAAACTGCACGCTTTCGCGCCACTTGAAGACCACGTGAACGTTACCGAGCCGCCCGGGAGTATCGTCTGCGCGGAGCCGTCGAGGTTAAGGGCTATGGAATCGCCGACCGGAAGCACTATTGTTGAAACGAACCGGAGCAAGAATATCCTACATCAACGAGCAACGCTCCCATTTAGAGCTATCCCATCATAAAGAAAAAGCCCCCAATGGAGACAGAACTCCACAAGGGTCTTTTTCGTAGGAATCAATTGTATAATAGCAAACCCTTATTCTATGTCAAGTATCTGGCTGTGGAAAACTAAATTACCTAAAATAGCGCGATTCTTGCTGATTTTTGTTTTGGCGGCGAGCTGGCTATTTAGTGGATTTCCTTCGATTTGGCAGAATCCGCGAATTCCGCCGAAAATTCGGGAAGCGCGGGCGGCGGATTGATGGTAAAATTAGCAAATATGATTTTAAAAGAAAACAATTACGCCTTCATAGACAGTCAAAATTTAAATCTTGGCGTTCGCGCGCAGCGATGGGAGCTTGATTTTGCGCGTTTTCGCGTATATCGAGCTGATTTCTTGCCATACACCAGATTTGTCGCCGATATTAGAAACAAGGTCCAAAAAAAGAAAGACCCCGATGAGGACAAAACCTCATCAGGGCACCCTTTCCGTTCGTGATAATTCAAGTATAGCAAACCATTATTTTATGTCAATGCCCAAACTGTGGATAAAATTTTTTAGAACTTTTGTTATTTTTTTGGTAATTTTTAGCTGGATTTTTTCGGGGTTTCCGCAGATTTTCAATTTCCCGCCGGAGGTCGAGGAGGCGCGGGCGCAGACCGCCGACATCAATGTTCAGCGCGGCACCGCGGACATCGGCGTTGCTGGTGGCACGGCCGCACCCGGAACGCCGTTTGGGTCGCTTTCCTCGGCTTTTGTCAAGCTCCAAAACAACCGAACGAATAACGCCGGGCCATCGACGGTGGACGCCGTAACGTACCACGCCGACGATCTGTCAGGCACGGTTGAGCTCACGGGCACCAACCAGCTCACCTTCACGCGGCAATCGGCATCGACGAACGCTAATTTTAAGTTCGCCTGGGAATCGTGGGAGTACGTCGGCGCGTCCGGTGGAGCCAACGAGTTTATCGTTCGCTCGCGGAACACGGTGACGCTGGCGAGCGTCGAATCCGCCACCGAAGCGCTCGACACTACTCCGACGAGCATCAATAAAACCATTCCGTTCATCACGGGAATAAAATCCGGCCAGACGTCGGCCGACGCCAACGCCATCACGGCTATCGCCTGGCTCACGGGCACCAACACGCTCAACGTGAAGCGCGGCGGGGGCTCAACCGGCACTACGGTCGTTCAGGTCGTGACAGTTGAATTCACCGGTTCCAACTGGCAAGTGGCGCACGGCCGCGTTACCGGCAACACCGGGGACACCGGCACGATCACGCTCGTGGACGCGGCGGACGGCACGACCACGGGCGGGGGCGACATCGTCAATTGGGCTACTGCCGTTATTTTCCATCAACTCAAGGCCGATTCCGACTTGGCTAATGACGCACTTGCCGACACCTCGTCTGCCTACCGGCCCGGGGCCAACACCACGACGGTAGCTTGGGCGTTTCATACGGACCATGCGGTAGGTACTGCCGCCGATGACCACTTCGTGCACGTTCTGCGGCACCCCGACCTGGCCCTCACACGCTTTACAAGTACCGGCTCGCTTCAGGGCGCGAACAATGTTGATGTTACTTCAGCCGGCCTCACCAACCTTGCGCAATCTGCTTCCGAGCTCTCGTGCACTTCATCGGGAACCGGCGCCGCCTATGCCCGCGGTTGGAAGAACGGACGGCTCACGTCGCTCACGAACTTTGAACACCGGGTGCACCGTTCTGGGAACACCATTGACTGCGCGATTCAGATCATTAATCTTTCCGGAATACTGGGGATAAGTTTTAATCAATCCGCCTATCGCCTGTTTAACAATGCAGACTCAACTGACGTGGGCACGGCTTTGGCGGCGCAGGATACGGCCGCGACGCTTGGTTCAGCCGGCGCCGCGTTTCGTTTGAGAACGCTTTTGCATATTACCGGCACCGGCGGCCTATCAGCTAGCGGTCAAAATTTTAAACTCCAGTTTGCCCAGCAGTCAGGCACCTGCGATACGGCTTTTTCCGGCGAGACCTATGCCGATGTTACCGCGGCAACGGTGATTGCTTACAACAACAACGCCACGCCGGCTGACGGCGCGGATTTAACCGATAACGCCAACGACCCGGAGCACAACTGTCCTTCCTGTCACACCAATGTCAATCAAGACTATGAAGAGTTGAATAACTTTACCAATTCGGTTGCGGCAATTCCCGCGGGACAGGACGGCAAATGGGATTTTTCTTTGAAAGACAATGGCGCGACCGCGAGCACCGCCTATTGCTTTCGCGCCGTCAAATCCGACGGCTCGCAACTTGATACCTACTCTGTGGTCCCTCAAATTACAACCGCCGCGGCGGCCTCACTCACTTTTACCGTCAGTACAAATAATTTTCCTACCATCACACCCAACTCTCCTGTCTTTGCGACAACTACTTTAAGCATTGACTCGTCAGGCGGATGGAATATTACACTTTCGGGCGATGACCAAAGTCCAACTAATACCGCGTGCGACCTTGATACCGATGCCTCGATTGGACTTACCGACCAACTTGAATGGATTCCCGGAGCGGCGACTACCACCGCCGGAAACTCTGTGCGAATATCCTCACTTGATAACTCCGCCGATGCGCTTGCTTTTAGGGTTATGACCGCAAGCGGCACTGTCCCTTTTAGATCAACCGCGTGGTGGGGGACAACCGACAGCTACATTGACAGCGCGACCACCCTTTGGGCGGGCATTGCAAGTTCTACGGCGTCCAATAAAAAAATAGGCGAATCAAGCGTGAGTTCTGGCGGGGGAGCCGTTTTGAGCACCGTTCTCTATTATCTTGATGTGCCTACTACCCAGCGAACAGGCGCCTACAGTTGTCCTTTGACCTATACGGCTGTCGCGCTTTAAGACGGCAGACAGCAGGGGTGTGCCCCCACACTAATTAAGACTTTTGAATTATGTTCTATGTTTATATTCTAAAAAGCAAAAAAGATACTAACCTCTATATAGGTTATACAAATAATCTTAAACGGAGGATGGAAGAACATAATTCAGGTGAGAATAAATCAACGAAGTTTCGAAGGCCGTTTGAGTTGATTTATTACGAAGCATACAAATCAGAAGATGATGCCAAACATAGAGAAGATATGCTGAAGCTTTTTGGACGCGCTTTAGGAGGTTTAAAACGCAGGATTAAATTAAGTCTTAATTAGTGTGGGGGTGTGGATAAGTTATTTGATGTCAGTATACATAATGATACAGTAGAGTCATGAGTGCTGTGTATAAAAAACATCAAAACTTAGTGCGGATTCCGTCTCTCTCTCTCTACTCGTAGGGGTTTTATCAATAAACCAAAGTGTTGCTAAGCGCCCATATTTGGGTGCCTTTTTATTTTGTAAGTAAAGGTCGGAAGAAAATTAAAAATATTAAAAATATTAAAATATATGTTTAAACACATCGGCACATCAATAAAAGAAGATATTCATTTGCTTGGCGCGGCGTTGTTTGTCACGTTGTTGGTATTTTCCGGCCTTTATGCTACCTATGCCTACGGAGAAGCAGTAAACTTGACGGTAACGGTGAGCTCAACATTAAGCTTTACGACGAGCACTAATCAGTTTGCCGCTTTAACGCCAGGAACGCCGAGACAGGCAACCACAACACTCTCCGTAACGACCAATAATGCTAACGGCTGGAATGTCACACTTTCCTGTGATGACAGAACGCTTACGGTAGCGTGTGGAAGCATCGGTGGCCTTAATGTTACAGAACTTCCGGATGCCACCGGATGGATTGTTGCTGCTGCCACCGCGACAACGAGCGCGGGAAATGCCGTCGCCATTACTTCGGGAAATGATTTTCTATATTTCCGAATGATGAGTGCCTCCGGTTCTGTGCCGTTTCGTTCGACGGCATGGTGGGGCACGAGCGACGCGATGTTTAACGGGAGCCAGTTATGGGCTGGAATCGCCAGCTCAACGAATGCTTCCAGAATCGGAAACGCGGGAGCCGGTTCCTATAGCGTAAGCGCGCACCTAAACACCGTACAGTACTACCTTGATGTTTCGTCAGGCCAGCAAACTGGCGATTACGAAGCCCCCTTGACATATACGGCAACGGCAAACTAGAATTTGATTTCCATGAAAGATTCGTTAATAACCATAAGAGTGGTAATACTTTTCACTGTTTTGTTCAGCGTGGCTTTGGTGGGGGTTGACGCAGTTTATGCCGATAGTACGGGTTTAACTATACAGCCCGTCAAAATCTCTAAAACGATAGGACCCGGCGAATCCATATCTGGTGAAATTATTCTAAAAAACGAAAGTGAGGGCGCGGCGAGTGTTGAAGTTACTGTTGAGGATTTTGTCCCTGCCGCCGGAAGCACCAATATCCAGTTTGTCGGCAGGGCGGAAGGAGTAACGACGGTCCGGGATTGGATAACGCTTGACGCGCCCGATTCGTTTGTCTTTGGAAAAGGTCAGTCAAGAAACATTACCTATACTATACGAGCGCCTTCGCACGCCGAACCCGGCGGGCACTTTGGCGTTGTCTTTTTTAAGGCAAGTGATGCCAACGAGCAAGGTCAGCTTAAGGTTGGCACAAGAGTCGGCGTGCTCGTTTTTATAACGGTTCCCGGAAACCAACTGCAAAGTGGCAATGTTTTGGATTTTTCCGGGCCGTTTTTTGTGCAGAAAGGTCCGGTCGAATTTACCATCAAATTTGAAAATACCGGCACGGTTCATTTTGAGCCGAAAGGAACCATAACCATAACCAATATATTCGGGAAAGAGGTTGGTGTGGTTGAAGTGGCGGGACAGGCGGTATTGCCAACAGGGGTTCGTGATCTTGCCGCGGCGTGGAATGCAGAAGGATTATTAATCGGTCGCTACGTCGCAGAGATAAACATTGTTGATGGGGAAGGGCGGGAGCTTACCGCCAATCGCATCGCGTTTTACGCGTTTCCAATATTGTATGTGATTGCTTTTCTCATAACCATTATTGTGCTCTTTTTCGGTATCAAGTTTATTAGGAAAAATATCAAGATTTCAATCTGGAGAAAATAGATGAATGTGCACAAACTTTTTACAATATGTTCAGCATATTCGTGCATGGCCGCTTGCCATGCTCGTCTTTTTGTTTGTACCCGTCACCGCGTTTTCCGCCACGACCGTTTTGACCGTGACCATCGGTGCTGAAACATCGAGTGTTGATTACTATACGGAAGGCGTTAACCCCACGTCAGTATTTCCGCGTTTGGCGCAGACGAGTGCTACAACCATGTATGAAGTTAAATTCCCCGTTAATGTTTCTATTCCGTCAGGAGGGAAGATAGTGATACTGTTCCCAGTCGGTTTTAGCTTTGCTTCTCTGTGCCAGACCCCGATTACCTCTGTGGAAAATGACGATATTAACGGATTTTCCGCCGGTGTCGTTTCTATTGCATCCATCTCCTGCAATAGTTCTACGCGAATAATTTCAATTACCACCGGAGGTGCGACGGTCGCCGTGGGCGATCGTGTACGTTTTTTTATACAGGATGTGGTCAACTCCGTTCAGGCGAGGGATTATACCACCGCGGGTTATATGACAACTATTGAGACACAAAACACCTCCGGCGCATTTTTGGAATCAAAATCATCACAGCCATTTTTTCTGGCGCAGGCGGGAACGCAAATAATTTCTGGCACGGCTTTTGACGACAACGGTTCCGGGCTTTTTGGCTTTGCAAACGACGGGATTAAAAACGGTTCAGAGCCGGGGGTGAGCGGCGTTCGCGCGTGCCTCCGCGGCGCAAGCGGTGTTTTTTGTTCCGTCACCGACACAAACGGTTTATATAATTTTGGCAATCTCTCCAACGGGACGTATCACATAGACATTCCCTCGCTTGTCTCGGGGAATTTCGTCGGCGGACCGTTTTTCCGCGACGTTGTCCTTTCGGGAGGGCAGAATGCGACCGGAATTAATTTCGCGCTCCAATCCTCCAATAGAAGTGTTACCGTGAACATCTCCGGAATTCCCTCCGGCACCAATCTTGATGTATTTGCTTTTAGTCCCACAAGTATAGAATTTGGCGGCACCATCGTTCGCGAAGTGCTCTGGGACGGAAACAGTGGCCGCACGGCGGTGCTCCCTTTGCTTGACGGGTCTTGGGAAATCGGCGTTAGGTCGTGGATGCCAAAAGACCCTTCCATGATGACCGCTCAAGTGCCGATGCAGGTCAATTTTGTTGTTCCACAACCGCAACAAATCCAAATTTCTGGAACAGGAACATATACCATAAGTTTCGCGCTTACTGCCGCGAACAACATTATTAAAGGAAAAGTGAAAGACGGTTCCGAAAATGCAATTCCCAATGTGTTTATGCAGGTAACAGCTTCCTCCGGTTCAAGCGAGGGAGCGTCCCGCGGCCAGTCACTTAATGACGGCACGTTTGAATTGCGGGTGCGAAACGGAGCGTACAAGATAATCGCCACAATGCCGGGCATGCCTTCCTCAAATGAAGTTGAGGTTACCGTAAATAACGACAGCGGAAATGTGGCGACAGACAGCAACAGTACCGCTGACGTATATATTGGCGGAACTCTTGTTACCAACGATGGCGACAACGGTAGCGATAACCTTGTCCTAAAAATCAGTAAGGGCTCCCGCTCTATTTCGGGGAAGGTACTTGACGAATCCGGGAACG
Organism: Candidatus Kaiserbacteria bacterium RIFCSPLOWO2_01_FULL_50_24; assembly: GCA_001783335.1. Taxonomy (GTDB): domain Bacteria; phylum Patescibacteriota; class Minisyncoccia; order Phycocordibacterales; family UBA2100; genus UBA10103. The sequence goes on from MFLU01000007.1 coordinate 25,438, forward strand.
CCATCCCATATGCGCATATAGGCGCGCAAAAACTTGATGCGTCTAGCAATCCTACAGGAAGCGTGGTTGGGTCGCCGACAGACGCCTCCGGAAATTTCACCGTGTACGTTTCTGACGGAACGTGGAAACTTCAGGGGTACGCGCCGGGATACGGCGAATTGAGCTCTCTCACCGTTACCGTTTCCGGTTCCAACCAGACCGGTAAAAATCTTCAGGCATCCGCCGCTTCGTTCGGGACCATTACCGGCCGAGTAACAAAAAGCGGGAGCGCAGTGGTTGGCGCATTCGTATCCGCCCACGGTTCATCAGGAGGAAACATGACAGTAACCGACGCGAGTGGTGATTACTCACTCAAAGTAAAAGCGGGGAGCGGATACACCGTAGAAGGTTTTATGCAGGGTTCTGGGCCCACGTCTCAAATTACCGGCGTTACGGTTACCGCCGGAGCCACGGCAAGCGGAAAAAACTTAACCTTAAGCACTCCCGGCACCATAAGAGTTACCATAAGTGGCGTAAGCGACGCCTTTGTAAACGCACTTGATTCTTCCGGTAGAGGAAACGGGACCGCCTCAAATCCGACAAGCGGTATCTACGACATCAATGTTCCCGCAGGCACCTACATCGTTACTGCGCAATCTTCGAGCCATGGACCCATCGGCTCCGAGACGGGAGTCGTTGTTTCCGGCGGGGCAACCACCAATGTTTCATTTTCTCCGTCCACAGTTTACACGGTTTCCGGAAATGTCCAGTCATCTTCCTCTATTTGTAAGAATAGCGCCTCGGTACTTTTGTCGGATGCCACCAAGGGACGGAAAATCGTTGTTACCGCGGATTCCGCCGGCGCCTACTCGCTATCGGTCCCCAACGGCAACTATCAAATAAGCGCCTCAAAGCCGGGATGCATTGATACTGCGGCGCCCTCGTCACTTTTGGTAAACGGCTCAAATGTGAGTTCGGGAACCGCCAGGACTCTGGCTGTGGCGGATGCTACGGTCTCCGGCAGTGTTACGCTTTCGGGGAGCAATGTTTCGGCATCCACGCGGGTAATCGCTAAAAATTCAAACGGTATATATGCGTTTGCAAGCGTGGATACATCTGCCGGGAGCGGCACCAACTATACGCTGAATCTTAACGCAGGCAGCTGGACCGTGTGGGCGCGCTCTGACGGATATACGTCATCGGAACAAACGACATCAGTGTCTTCCGGAGGAAGTGGAACGCTAAACATAACCCTCTCGGCCTTGAGCGGGTATTCAATAAGCGATAGCAAGTCATCACTCATAACTCCCTCGCAGGGCGGAACCGTACGCAACACAGAGATCGGCAGCAACTTCCAAATGCAAATCCCTGCGGGGGTCTTCGGAAATTCATCCGATTCAAATTCAGTCAGCACCAGAGTGACAAGCGCCGTTATTACCGAGACACCGACCGGAAAAGTGGTTGGCGGTAAAGGGATTGAAATTACCTCGCAGGACTCATCCGGTCAGTCCGTCACTTCGTTGTCCTCGTCTTCGGGCACCGGAGTTACGATTACGGTTCCGTACGAGGAGTCCGACGTTACAACACTAGGAGGAGACGAATCAAAATTGGTTCTTGCTTCGTGGTCGGAGGACAAGCAAGAATGGGATCCGCTCTCAACAACCGTTGACGCGACTAACAACACTCTCACGGCCATAGCAACTCACTTTTCTATATTTGCCCCCATCGTTCCTACGGGCGGAGGCGCGCCCTCTATCCCGAGCGGACTTTCCGCAAGCGCGGTCAGTTCTTCGCAGATAAATCTTTCGTGGACTGCGTCCGATGATGCCACCAGCTATGATATTTACCGTGACACTTCCTCGAGCGGTTCATTTACAAGGGTAGGCAGTGAGCCAACCGTTTCTTCCGGTGATACTACGGCATACGCAGACACGGGACTTTCTGCAGGTACGACGTACTACTATAAAATTAGCGCACTCAACGCCTCCGGAGAGTCCGCGGTATCAAGCGCCGTGTCGGCAAAAACCAGTGATGCCAGTAGTAGCAGTAGTAACAGCAGTAGTGGCGGCGGAGGTGGGGGTGGTGGTATTGTCTCGGCTCCCGCGACAAGCGCGGTATTCAGCGGCAAGGCGTATCCGGGAAGCACCGTAACCTTGCTCAAAGACGCACAAATCGCGGCGATGACTATCTCTGGGCAAGACGCCAAATTTCAGATAAATCTTTCAGGGCTTTCCGGCGGCAGTTATATCTTCAGTGTTTATTCGGAGGATAAAAATGGCATACGCTCATCACTTCTTACCTTTCCGGTGAGCGTAACAAGCGGCACTACGGCAAATATAACCGGCATTTTCATTGCGCCAACCATCGCTGTTGATAAAAGCGAAGTGAAACGAGGAGAAAGTATCGCTATTTTTGGCCAGTCCGCGCCTAAAGCGGATATTACCGTTGCAATAGGTTCGGAGGAAGAATTTTTTGGTAAAACCACCGCCGACCAAGACGGCGCCTATCTTTACAATTTTGACACTGCCAAACTTGAGAGTGGCCAACATCTCGCCAAGTCAAAAACGGCACAGGACGGCGAAATAAGTTCTTTCAGCAAGGCGGTGGCATTTCTTGTGGGTAAGAAAAATGTGCTTGCGCCCGTACAGGAAAAAACAATCGTCAAAGGAGATCTCAACGGAGACAGAAAAGTAAATCTTGTTGACTTTTCTGTTGCCGCATACTGGTATAAGCGTGCCAACCCTCCCGCGTCCGTAGACGTCAACGGCGACGGGAAAGTCAATTTGGTCGATTTTAGTATCATGGCGTTTCATTGGACTGGGTAGTGAAAAAATGGAAAAATAAAAAAGCAAAATGGAAAACGATAAAGAAAAATTTAAAAAGGAATTCAAAGCGCGACTATATGTATTGACATTGCGTATCGTGCGATTTGTCGACGCAATGCCAAGAGGAATGGTAAGTGAAGTAATGGGGAAGCAACTATTGCGGAGCGGTACGAGCGTACTTGCAAATTATATAGAGGCGCAGTCAGCAAGTTCCAAGAAAGATTTTACAAATTTTTTCACGCATTCTCTTAAATCTGCGAATGAGTCGAAGGTGTGGATTACGCTTTTGCGTGATACCAACAAGGTTTCAAAGAGTGATGCGGAAGCACTTTTGTCTGCACTGTCGGAGGCGGCGCGCGTTATCGCCTCAAGCATACTCACGCTCAAAGGTAAAAAATGATTATGTACAAAAAACTTATTTTTCATTTGGCATTGTCATTTTTCATTTTTCATTTTGCTTTTTCCATTTTTACTTCGCCGGCTTTTGCAGCCGACATATTTTTTGATGCCGACGGCAGGCAGTTTCTGCAAGGCGAGGATTTTTTGTTAAATGTGTTTCTGAATACGGAAGGGGATTCGGTAAATGCAATTGAGGGGCATCTCGTGTTTCCCGATGACCTTCTAGACATGCTGGAGGTTCGGGACGGCGACTCCGCCGTTACCTTTTGGATTAAAAAACCAAAATTTCTTACATCAAACACCCTTGAATTTTCCGGCATCACCCCCGGAGGATTATCGGGAATCAAACATTTCTTGTTTGCCGTTATATTTCGTGCGAAGACGGACGGAAACGGCGCGGTGAGGTTGGGAGAGCTGCAGATTTTGCAAAATGACGGGTACGGAACGCGCGCGCGCGCCACGTCGGTCCCATTTTCATTTTCAATCTCTAAAAGTTCCGTACCGTCGGAATCAAGTGTTGAGCCGGCGCAAGATGTAATACCGCCGGAGAATTTTACGCCACTTATTATACAAAATCAGAATGTATTTGAGGGGAAGAACGTTCTTGTGTTTTCGGCGCAAGACAAAGTGTCCGGGATTGACCGCTACGAAGTGCGCGAGGGGACATGGGCGCGCTATGCGGAAGCAGAGAGCCCCTTTCTTCTGCAAAATCAGGCACTGGATAAAAAGATTTATGTAAAAGCGATTGATAAAAATGGCAACGAGCGTGTTGAAGTTGTTTATCCACCGCACTCAAGTTTGTTGCACGAAAGTTATTGGATGCTTGGTATAGTAATGATGAGCGCAGTGTTACTCCTCGCTATACTATGGCGAAGGCCTACAAAATATTTTTTCTTTTAGTTTTTGTCTTGACAGTACCGTCTGGCCTCTATGCAGCTGAATTACACTTCTCGCCGGCGTTAGCTACATACTCTGTAGGGAAAACATTCACCGTCAACCTGCTTGTTTCCTCGGGAGAACAAGCGCTTAACGCCGTTGGCGGGGAAGTGTTTTTTTCTCCCGAAGTATTGAGTGTGGTTTCTGTTTCAAAAGAGCAGTCAGTCGTTAATTTGTGGGTAAGTGAGCCGTCGTTTTCAAATACCGCCGGCTCTATTTCATTTGAAGGCGTTGCGCTGAATCCCGGTTTTCAGGGTTCCGGAGGGAAAGTGTTATCTATTGCGTTTCGAGCAAAAACGGCAGGAGTTGCCGACGTGCGTTTTGTATCCGGGTCGGTGCTGGCGAACGACGGTACCGGAACGAACATTATTGAGGAAATGCGCTCCGCGAGTTTCACTATACGTTCAGCAGCGTCCGACACTGCGGAGAGTTCTCCCGTCCCGTCTGCTTCTCCACGAAGCGAACCGAAGCCGGCTAAAACAGCCGCTGGTGCGCCGAGCGCGCCTGATGTAATGTCTTCTTCACACCCCGATTCCGAGCGTTGGTACGCAAATACTACCGCAACGTTCCGGTGGGATGTTCCAAACGGCACCACGGCCGTTCGGCTTCTGTACGGCACAAAAGAAAGCATAATACCAACAATACTCTACCCGCGTCCTATCTCCGAAAAAGTCATTGAAGATATTCCCGATGGTACCTACTACTTTCACGCTCAACTAAAAAATGACGCAGGGTGGAGCCCAGCGAGACATTTTAAGTTCAATGTTGATTCAACGAAGCCGGTTATATCAGCCGTTGTCCATCTTCCGGAACGCTCCACTCCGGGGCAAGCAATCTTTTCAATCACGGCTCGCGACGCACATTCCGGAATTGACCACTACGAAATCAGTGTCAACAACAATGAGCCAGAAATATGGAGTGGAAGCGCCGACGGTACATACGACGCACTGATACCCTCAAGTTTTCTTCAGGCATTAACATCAGTCATTATAAGCACTGATGCGGCAAAGGAGCATACGCTCACCGTCAGCGCGGTAGATGGTGCCGGCAACAAGAGTTCGCAAACCGTACAATTTCTTGGCGTGTCGTCTGTTTGGATAAAAGAAACGTGGTTGGTGAAATATACTTCGGTTCTAGCGCTTGGTATACTTACAATGTTGTTAGCTTGGTTTTTGTGGCGTTACGCGTGTAACAAAAAAGCAGGAAGAGTGTATATATCGCGTGTGAGCGACATGCGCAGTACCAGAGCGCACAACAAGACGTACTGGCAATTGTTCGGGAAGGTTGTACTGATGCTCGCAAGGATATTGCTTATTGTGGTCACCACTCCATTAATTATTCTATTCCGTACGATGCAAGAAATTTACCACGAAGTTTTGAGAACCTTTGCGTCCGGTACGTACAAACCAAAGATAAAAAACAAATGGCCGCCACGGTAGACGCGGCGGCCATTCGAAATTTCTATGCTGCTGCCGCTTGCGCTTGGTGCGCTCGCGTGGGGTGGTGCGCACCTCTGGTTCAGGATACCCCGCACGATTCAACATATGCGGTGCGAGGCGCGGGAAGCGGAAAAGGTGTCCGAAGAAGCATTCAGAGTCCTTCGCGCAGGTGTTGCCAACCATGTGGCGCGGCTTAAGAAGGTCAAAAGAAAACTCACAGAGGAAGAAGTGGAGTTTTTGGAACAGTTTGAACAAAAACTTGAAGAAGCGGAAGAAGTAATCACCAAGGAGATACAAGACATCTAGCGCTCGTGAGTACGATTGAGACTCAAGAGTTGGAAAAGAGCAAGAAATTGCGTAGGATAGTATTGTTCGCCAGCGTAGCTCCCCGGTACCACAGCCTCGCAAGTTCGGCTGGCTACGGGGCAGGCAGTTGGTAGAGCATCAGCCGACCTAGCTCAATGGTAGAGCAACGGTATCGTAAACCGTATATCGGGGTTCGATTCCCCGGGTCGGCTCCATGAAAAAACCGAACGAAGACATCGGAGCAGAAATCGCGGATCTGGAGCGTTACGTTGAAGAAATGAATGTGGAGTGCATGCTCCGCGAGCAGGAGATTTTACGGACTTTCACACAATTCACTAGCGGAGAAAAACGAGATACTTTTCGCCCCCTGCGAAGTGCTGGAGGCAAAAATACGACAAGGTGTATCAGTAGATACAGTGAGGAGTATTTTTGCTGAAGCACGAGCGGGGGGCGAAAATGGCCGTTTTTGGTGCTAGTGAATTGTGTGAAAGGGAGTATCATGCCGGCAGAAACTGCTTGGTTCTGTTTTGCTTGCCGACCGTACGATACTCACTGAAAGTGAATGAAAAAAAACGGACGAAGAAACATCGGTTTTGCACAAAGAACTTGAAACGCTTGAAGCTCGCGCTAGTAATCAGGGAACATGTTGCAACATACACGACACGGGTCGCGCGTGCGCGTGATGCATACGAAAAGAAAAAGCCCCCGCGCTAAACGGGAGCTTTGTTGCTAGTCAGAGTTCTTTGGGACCCAACTAATATCTAGGATTGTGTAGGTTGGATTATCCTTCTGAAACACCGGCTTCACTGGCATGCCGATATACGGCTCATTTTCACCAAACTTCGAAAGATAGCTCATGAATTTGGTGCATACTCCCCGAATCTCAACAGAGATGAGAGGGCACGGCGTCGTGAGCATGAATCCGGCACCCGGAAGATTGATGGTTGAGTGCGTGTATACTTTCGCGCCTCTCGCATCAATCGGAACCCATTCCATTGCTTCCCAGCAGTCCGGACAGTGCACTCTCGGCGGAAGCCATATGTCACTCCATTTGCAGTTTTGGTTTAAACACACCGTGCCCCACAACACGCTTTCTGCGAGACCACCAAAGAATCTCGAAAGTCCGCCATAGGTGTGCCGATGCACAATCGTCCGCGGATTTTCTCGCACGATATACTCTTCCGGTATCGCTTCCCCGAAGTTTTCTTTCAGAAGTATCGTTTCAAGACCTTGAAGCATTTTGACTTCCTGTCTCTGATTCGTCATCACTTGCCTCCATCTAGAATGATACATGTCACGTGCGAGCCGGTGCCCGCATGGCTTATCGCCATGCCACGTCGCGCATCGGGAACTTGCAAACTCTCAAAGTCCGTCGGTTTGGTTTTGCCGAACCGTTTCCATAGTTCTTCGTCGTCGTGAATTTCATTCCATTGTCCTCGCACTTGCCAGAAAATCTCTGCAAGTTGGAACAAGCCAGTGGCACCAACCGCATGCATTGAGCCGATGAGGCCGCCGGATAAATTCGTGGGAAGCCGTCCGCCCAAATAGGCATCGCCACTTTCCACAAATTCAGCTCCGCGTCCATACGGCCGGAAGCCGACGTCTTCGTAGGTCTGGATGTCGGAAACGGTAAACGCATCGTGCGTTTCCGCCAGGTCCAATTCCTCAACCGGATCGGTGATTCCCGCCATAAGATACGCTTGCCGTGCCGCAAAGCGCGCGGCAAGGAAACTCGTAAATCCAGGCCAATCATTACTGCGGCCCTTGTATGTGTCTTCCGTTTCGTTCGGCAGAAGCAATATAGGCATATCGCGCCTATCTGCGGTACGCAGAGTATGTGTTCCCGCGCCTATACCGATAACCTCAACGGGGTGATCGGTGAGGCGATATGCCGTCTCCTCATCACAAAAGATGAGCACGGCAGCACCGGTACTCATGACGCAACATTCCGGGAATGTTAGCGGGTCGGAGACGACCTTTGCATTGAGGATTTCCTCTATTGAATAGTCGCCCGGCAATTGCGAAAACGGCGAAAAACGCGCGTAGTGATGATTCTTCTGCGCGATTTTGGCGAGTGTCTCCCGTTGGGGATGATACTCGTGCAGATAGCGTCGCATCATGAGCGCATAGTACGCGGTGTAGGACCAGCCGAGAGGAGATTCAAAATCTTTACACGCTGCGGACGCAATGTATGCATTTCCTTGGCGCGTATTGACTTCGTCCATCCTCTCCCAACCGACTACAGGAACCACCGAGGCAGACCCTGATGCAATGAGCTCAATCGCTGTTTTCGCGGCGGAACCACCTGTCGCGCCACCGGTTTTCACTTCAATGTTTGGAATCGGATCAAAACCGAGATAGTCGTGAATCTTTGATGCGGCCAAAAGCTGATCGCCGAAGTGGTCCGCAAACTGCGAATAGACACAGAGGTTCACCATACCGTGAAATTCCTGTGCGGACACTTTCGTGCCTTGAACGGCCATCTTCATTGCCTCAAGGCACAACTCTGTTGACTGTTTTTCCGGATAGAATTTCCGAAAATCGGTCATCCCGACCCCCACAAGAAATACCTTGCGGGATAGCCTGGGCACTCGTAGGTTTCCTTTGCCAAATTTAATCACTTCACATCCTCCTTAGTTTCCTTAGTCAAAGGCCAGTCTGGGCACACACTACTATGTTGATTGCCGCATGTAAACCCCCACACCTTTCCTGTTTTTTCCACTAACGCAAGTTCTTGCGTTAGTGGAAAAAGAAAAAGCTCCCGCACAAGGCGAGAGTTATGATAGTTTAAAAAACAAACAGCGTGACCTCGGTCGGCTCAATGACATTCTCCCCTTGCTGGTTAGTGTATCTCACCCCGATCTGCAGTTTGCTGTTTTTAATATCCAGTACCTCAAGCCGAGTGGTTACGGTATCTCCCACTTGCACGGGTTTTATAAACCGCACTTTTTCTAGTCTGCCGAATATGGCCCCGTTGCCCCCAAGTCTCCAAAGAGGCCCAGAAACCAACGATGCACAAAGCATGCCGTGCGCGATTGGACGGCCGATGTTCAACTTTTTCTTAATTTCTTCTTTACCCGGGAAATTCTCTTTCGTGTGCATGGGGTTGAAGTCTTCAATTAGAGCCGCAAACCCATCTATGAGTTCTTGTGTTATTTCTTTTTTAAAGATCACCACGTTTCCGACTTGTGGCATTTCTGCCTCTGCGGTTCGTATTTTACCTCGTGGCATTTCCGCCTCCGCTGTTCGCGTTCTGCCCGCATTTAATACCTGTTTGTATGAAAGTCAAGCATTACTGGAATTCGTCGAGAACGCCCTGCCCTCTTGGGGCAGGGATCGAGCGAGCTGGCGTTTTTACGGTACCGTACTCTACTGTATGCAGAAATCTCACAATGGTGTATCAAAGCAAAACTCCGGGAATTTTGCTCCCGGAGTTGTTGGGGGTGGACCCACATAGGGATCACCCCGGAAATGAACATTAAATGTCTCACGTGCTACACCCGCTCCAAGAGGACCGCCACGGCTTCGCCGCCGCCGTTACAGGTTGTGGCGATGCCATACCGCAATGCATGTTTTTGTATTTGAACTGCAAGTGTACCGGTTATGCGCGCGCTCGTTGCACCAAGCGGATGTCCTATCGCGATTGAACCACCCCATATATTCAGACGACCTCGAGGAATCCGCAGTTCCTTTGCTGTATAGATCGGTACCACCGCCGACGCCTCATTGACCTCAAAAAAGCCGATGTCTGAAATGTCAAGTTCATTTTTAAGCAGCAGTCTTCCGATTGCGGGAACCGGCGCCGTCGTATACCACTCTAGATCGTGCGAAAAGGTAGCGAAATCCACGATGCGCGCAAGAGGTACAAGGTGGAGCCGCCGTATCGCATCATCACTTGCAATGAGGAGTGCTGATGCGCCGTCTGCAAGCTGCGACATGGCGGCGAGAGTCACCCGAGTGCACTTGGGAAGTGGCGCCATATTTTTCATTTTCTCTAATTCCGGTCCTCGTAGCGTCTCGTCACGCGTGAGTTCTGTGCCGTCAGATAACGTAATCGGGACTATATGTTCCGCCATGCGATCTTCCAGATCCGTCATACTGGCACGCGCGCAACTTAGATATGCATACTGGTCCAAATCGTCTCGCGGAATATTTTTGTCTACCGCGCACAGGTCGGAAAGCATTGCCATGTTTGGACGATCCATCCGCGATGGCTCGGTGAGTCCGTCATAAAACATGCTGTCGTATGCCAACACACTTTCCGCATCTCTCAACGAAGTAGCTTCCTCATACAGGGTCGCAAGGTTCTGATCGCCCGGCTTTGCACTCACGCGCCGCAGTAAATACGGTGATCGGCTCATGCTCTCCATGCCACCCGAAATCATTAGGTTTACCTCTCCAACACGAATCATATTTGTTGCGTGATGTAGTGCGACAAGTGAGGAAGAGCAGACCTTATTGAATGTTTCTGCAGGGCACGACTCTGGTAAGCCGCCAAGAATCGCAGCTCTCCGCGCCGGAGCTTGACCCTCACCGGCAGTTAAAACCTCCCCCATGAAAACACCGTTCACTTCTTCACGAGGAATCTCGTACTTTTGAAGCAGTTTTTTGATGGCAATGCCGCCAAGCTCGGCAGCGGAAAAATCCTTGAGTGCGCCCATGAATTTCCCATGGGGTGTGCGTGTAAAGCCGCACATGTATACGTTTCGTAATGCAGATTTTCTCATCTTTCAATTTCCTCTTGTTTCTTTTCCTACACTAGCCCAGAACTAAATTAATATCAAGCCCCAACCGCCACGCGATCACCAAACGAACCCGTGCAGTCGATGTTTTTCGCAGAAATCATAGATGCATAATTAATTTAGTGCTGGGCTAGCGCACCTTCGCTTAAAGAACAAGGGGGCGCTCCGTCGGCGCACCTGTTTGGGAGACCGCTCACGCCCCGCTCCAGTTTTGTCTTTCAGCAAAACTGGAGCGGGACTCTGCTACGGTTAAGTCTCCCAAACAGGTGCGCCTCCTCCGCTAAAGTTGTAGGGGTTGAAAAACGGCTCACACGCGAATGAGCCGTTCAATATGGCTTAAATACTTACTGGTATGCGCTGTGCACGGTATCGGGATTTCGTAAATCCCGATATACGAAGGAGAGTTCTTCGTCTAATATCGGGATTTACGAAATCCCGATATACTCCGCTACGGTTAAGTGCTCGGGAAAACAGATGGCCGTCCCGGTAAGCCGGGACGGCCAGGTATACTCATGCCGCTTGTGCGGCGCGGTGTTCTTCTTCCCACGCCGCGATGACCAGTGGGAGCAACATTGTCGGCTCACGGTGGTCCCAAAAGAGGGGCGCGTTTTCGCCTCTCTCGGTCCTTCCGTTAAGGAAGTTAGGGTCGGACAAGATGTCAATCGGCAAGATTTCGATAATCTCGCCCTCGTTCCCGACTCCCTTCGCCTCGACGCTCTTCCATAAAAACTCTTCTGGCACAAATGTTGCGCCGAAGTCAAAAACGTATCCCTTACTGTCCGAGAATCGCCCGAGTGATTCAAACTCGTCGTGCGGGTTCAATGGAACACCCGTCTCCTCGTCAATTTCTCGGACGATTGCCGCTTCTCGAGACTCACCCGGCTCAATCTTTCCGCCAGGATGTTTTCGGCAATCTAGATGTTTCGGGTCCATCACGAGCGCGATACTCGTAACCCGCATGTCTTGGTTATGGCCAAGTATCGCACGCCGCACGCCGGTTACCGGCATGTCGGGAGCAACTTTCGCGCTGCCGCTCGCTCCAAACTGCCGCCTCTGCGGCTCGCCGCTTCCGGCATCGACGGGCTCTTCTTGCAGATATTCCCACCAGGGGAATTGCCAGCCCTTGAAGTGCTTGTTGCTCACTCTCTGCTCCTGTTCGCGCTTGATTGCGCGCCGAATGCATTAAAGCATACAATAGCCAATTACGCAAGCTATGGTATAGTGGTATGTGTTCTGTAAGAGCGAAACATAGGTTATGGTTCGACACCTCTTAATTTTCAATTACCAATTCTCAATTTTCAATAAATGTTCCAATTACCCAATGTTTGAAAATTGGAAATTAAAAATTGATAATTTTTCCCACCATAGCCCTTAGTAGATTTTTTGTGGAGATATGGATAAACACGCCACACAACAAAGGATTTCCGAAATAGAGACCGCGATGGGCGCGGCTGATTTTTGGGTTGACAAAGATGCCGCACAAACAGTGCTCAAAGAATATCAGGATCTAAAACAACAACTTGTGGGCGGTCTAGGGTACGACAAGAACGACGCCATCATAAGTATTACTTCCGGTGCGGGCGGCGACGATGCGGAAGATTTTTCTCGGATATTGTTTGAAATGTACGGAAAGTACGCGGCAAAGCGGGGGTGGAAAACCGCGCTTCTTTCTTCCAATCAAAATTCCAATGGCGGCTACCGGCACGTTTCGTTTGAGGTACTTGGAAAAAACGCATATGGAACGCTTAAAAACGAAGCGGGCGTGCATCGCTTAGTGCGCATGTCGCCCTTTAACGCAGCTGGGAAGCGGCAAACAAGCTTTTCGCTCGTGGAGGTGTTGCCGAAATTGCCGGATACAGACGACACGCGTATACCGGAAGTGGAACTTGAAATGTCGTTTGCAAGATCCGGCGGCGCCGGCGGGCAAAATGTAAACAAGCGTGACACGGCGGTGCGTATAACGCACAAGCCGACCGGGCTTTCCGTGCACGTAACGAGCGAGCGCAGTCAAGTGCAGAACAGGGAAAAGGGGCTGGAACTGCTCCGCAGTAAACTCTGGGAACTTCGCGAAAGGGAGCGCGAAGCGAAAGAGCGCGGTCTTTCGGCGGGTGCGTCTACAAAAATAGAGTGGGGGAGCCAGATTCGCTCGTATGTTTTACACCCGTACAAATTGGTGAAAGACCACCGCACCGATTACGAGGAAAGAAATGTAGACCAAGTGCTCGAAGGTGATATTCGGGGGTTCGTTGACGCAGGAAATTCGCGGCAAGATAAAACATAAACAACATGTATGACGCTAGCAGATAGTATCGCCGGCAAAACCAATTCGTGGTTTTGCCGGCTCCTTCATATGCTATATAATGGAACTCGTATTTCCTAGAAGCTGACAGCTAAAAGCTGAAAGCTATTTTTATGATTTACTACGACAAAGTTACGAAACAATACAACGGCGGAGCTCCCGTCGTACACGAAGTGACTCTTGGCATTGAGCCGGGCGAGTTTGTTTCTATCGTGGGTCACTCGGGGGCGGGAAAAACAACGCTTCTCAAATTATTGTTCGCAGAAATTAAACCGACCGAGGGATCGGTATATTTTGGCTCAAACGATGTACACACGCTTTCTTCTAACGAGTTGTTAAAACTACGTCGTAATATAGGCACAGTATTTCAAGATTTTCGGCTTTTACCCACAAAAAATGTGTATGAAAATATCGCGTTTGCAATGGAAGTGGCGGGGCACTCGGACGACGATATCCAAGCAGACGTGCCACACGTCTTGGATCTCGTTGGCATCTCCGACAAAATATGGAGTTTTCCTCGAGAGCTCTCTGGCGGAGAGCAACAGCGGGTGGCGATTGCGCGCGCCATTGTGAACCAGCCGGATGTTTTAATAGCAGACGAGCCAACGGGAAATCTTGACCCCATTAACACGCACGATGTCGTAGAGATACTTAAAAAAATAAATGACCTCGGCACAACCGTGCTCTTAACGACGCACAACAGGTCGGTCGTTGATTCCGTTGGAAGGCGCGTGGTCACTATGGACCAGGGCCGCGTTATTCGGGACGACGCGCACGGTAAATATACCTTATGAATATAGCTTCTAGCTTTTAGGTGCTAGCTTCTAGGAGGAAAGATATGAATAAGCAGCTTCTAGGTGTTAGGTTCTAGCTTCTAGGAGAAAAGATATGAACAAGGAAGTTCGGTCTCATAAGGATTTAGTCGTCTGGCAGAAATCAATCGTGTTGGTAGTTGAGATCTATTGCTTCACAGAAAAGTTTCCGCGAGAAGAAATGTTTTCCCTAGTATCACAAATGCGAAGAGCGGCTGTTTCTATCCCGTCAAATATTGCAGAGGGCAGAAGCAGGGGAACGCGAAAAGATTTTACTCACTTTCTCCGCGTTGGACTTGGATCAGTGGCAGAACTTGAAACACAACTATTTATTTGTCAGAAATTACATTTCGGGGACCCCAAACAATCGCAAGGTATTGAAAGTGAGCTATCCGAAGTCGGAAGAATGTTGCATGCTATGATTAAAAAGCTAGAAGCTAAAAGCTAGCACCTATAAGCTATATACACTATGAATAAATGGACCAACACTAAACGAGTGGCGCGGTACGGCCTCATTGGTTTTATTCGGAATGGCTTTGTGTCGTTTTCCGCTATTCTGGTGATGACGATAACGCTGTTCGTTATAGCCAATATCCTTCTGTCGCATGCCGCTCTCAATTCTACGCTCCAGCAGCTCGTGAATCAGGTAGACGTAACCGTGTATTTCACTACCGAGACATCGGAAGGAGAGGTGAGCGACATAAAGCGCGCACTTGAAGCACTGCCAGAAGTTGCCCTTGTTTCTTACACAAGCCGAGAACAAGCGCTCATGGACTTTCGCGAACGTCACAAGGCAGATCAGCTTATCTTGCAAGGGTTGGATGAACTCGGTGAGAATCCGTTAGGCGCATCGCTTTCTGTGCGCGCGAAGGAGACGTCGCAGTATGAATCAATTGCGAAGTTTCTTGACACGGTAGAAATCAACAGCACCTCCGGCGTTATTATAGAAAAAGTGAATTTTCACCAAAACAAAGCAGCCATTGATAGGCTCACCGATATTATCGCAACATCGCGAGAAAATAGCATTGCGCGGTTTTTACTCTTCGCGCTGGCGACGCTCGTTATCGTATTTATCACCATTCGTTTCGCCATTTATACCGCCCGCGAAGAGATCGGTGTCATGAACATAGTCGGCGCCTCGCGCTGGTATGTGCGCGGTCCCTTCGTGATTGCGGGGGCGCTTTACGGCGTCATCTCGGGGCTCATAGTGCTCATGTTGCTGTATCCTATTCTACTCTTTCGTCCAGTATTGGTTGGCCTTGATGCGACTTCGGAAATACTCTTTGGTGACTTTGATGCGTTTCAGTATTTTACCGACTCATTTCCGTTGTTGTTTCTCACCATCATGGGCACGGGTATTGTGTTGGGAGTGCTCTCGAGCTTCTTTGCTGTGCGGAGGTATCTCAATGTGTAAATCCGAAGCACGAAATTACGAAAATACGAAATACGAAACTCTAAATTCTAAACAAACTCGAAATAATAAATAACAAAAATCAAACACCGACGTTTGAGGTTTATGATTTGGAATTTAATATTTGTTTAGAATTTAGAGTTTAGTGCTCGGAATTTCATTTGGATACTTGTTTCGGATTTCGATATTCGGATTTAGAATTTATAAAAATGTCCCAAAAAAATCATAAGTACATTTTTGTTGTCGGCGGTGTCATGTCGGGTGTTGGAAAGGGTATTGCGACAGCATCAATTGGCAAGCTTCTTTCGGCGCGTGGACTTTCGGTCAACCTCGTGAAGGTTGACCCCTATCTCAATGTAGACGCCGGCACGATGAATCCGGCTGAACACGGAGAAGTGTTTGTGCTTGATTCAGGATTGGAGTGCGATCAGGACATGGGAAACTATGAACGTTTTCTGAATCGCGATGCTGGCGCGGAGGATTATATGACGAGCGGTATGGTATATCGCTCCGTGATAGAGCGCGAACGCGGCTTGTGGTATGGCGGGAAGTGTGTAGAAGCAATTCCGCATGTGCGCGACGAGATAGTGGCACGGTTTCACAAAGCGGCTGACGCGTCAAGGTCGGATGTTTCCGTTGTGGAGATAGGCGGCACCATAGGCGACTTTCAGAATGCGCTCTTCATTGATGCGGCGCGTGTGATGCATCTCGAGAATCCGTCTAACGTGCTTTTTGTGATGGTGTCGTACCTTCCCGTGCCCGGAGTGATAGGCGAAATGAAAACGCGCCCCACTCAGCACGCGGTGCGCGCGCTCAATTCCTATGGCATACAGCCCAATATAATTATTGCGCGCTCTACGCATTCTCTTGATAAAAAGCGCAAAGAAAAACTTGCCGTTTCGTGTAGCGTTGCTCCTGACTCTATTATCTCCGCTCCGGATGTGAAGAGCATCTACGATGTCCCCGCGAATTTTGAGCGCGATCACCTCTCAGACATTTTGCTCAAAACGCTCGGCAAGCGCGTGAGAAACGGTTCGGACCTCAATGAGTGGAAGCGATTCTCGGAAAAAGCGCACAATGGCCAAGATGGAATGAAGATTGGCATCGTCGGTAAGTATTTTGACACGGGCGATTTTGTGCTTTCCGATTCCTACATATCCGTTATTGAGGCATTGAAATTTTCTGCGTATAACGCGGGTGTGAAGCTCACGATTGACTGGCTTAATGCCAAGGGATACGAGCGCGACTCTAAAAAAGTGAAAGAGCTTGTGAAATACGATGGCGTTCTTGTTCCCGGAGGATTTGGCGAGACGGGGGTGGAGGGGAAAATCCGCGCTATTCAATTCGTGCGGGAAAATAAAATTCCATACCTCGGCCTCTGCTACGGCCTCCAACTTGCGATAGTGGAGTATGCGCGAAATGTTGCGGGGCTTTCGGGTGCGCATACGACGGAGATAGATGAGAAAACACCGCATCCGGTTATTGCGATTTTGCCGGAGCAGGTGGAAAAGATAATGAGACGCGAATACGGTGGCACGATGCGCCTCGGCGCGTACCCCTGTGTATTGAAAGAAGGGACTATCGCATATAACGCATATTCAAATTCGGAAAGCTATAAGCTGACAGCTAAAACCTATAAGCTAATTCACGAGCGTCATCGCCACCGCTTTGAAGTAAACCCTGATTATGTGGAGAAGCTTGAACAAGCGGGCTTTGTTTTCTCCGGTCAGTCGCCCGACAGGCGCTTAATGGAAATCGGAGAGCTCTCGAAGTCCAAACATCCGTTTTTTCTCGGCACGCAATTTCACCCCGAATTCCGCGCGCGTCCGCTCTCTCCGCACCCGCTTTTCACGGCGTTCATTAAAGCCGCTGTTTCAAAAAAGAAAAAGTAAGGTTATGTATCGGCACTTTCGCTATCTTCCAGAGTTTGTATACGGTGGCGTGGACGGTGTTATCACGACGTTTGCGATAGTGATGGCGGGGGTGGGAGCCGGTTTTTCCGCGAGCATTATTTTGGTTATCGGATTTGCGAACGTGTTTGCGGACGCATTCTCAATGGCATCGTCCAGCTATTTATCGGCGGAGTCGGAAGAGGCAGCGATATCGGGAGGTCGCATTGAGCGACCGCTTCGGCGGGCCTTCGCGACATTTTTCTCGTTCTCGTCCGTCGGCGCTGTGCCACTCGCGCCATTCGTCGTTGCGCTCATGTTTCCCACACTGTCGGAGTTCGTAGTTGCGCTCTCAATCGGGGCGACTATTTTTGCTCTTGTGGCAGTGGGGTATGTTTCCGGGGTTGCCGAAGGAAAAAATCCGTTAATAGTCGTATTTCGTACCGTGCTCATCGGCGGCACCGCCGCAACAATCGCATTTTTCGTTGGCGTATTTCTAGGGGGCATGGTCGTATAGTCCTGATATGCACAACTGCCCCAATTCACTAACGCAACAAGTTGCGTTAGTGAATTGGGGCGTCCACTCACACACGGAAGTTTCTAATTGAATAACCGCGCCATTTCGGCTAAAATGGCCGAAATATGAGCAAAGATTTTGATGGGTGGAATGAGCAGAAGAAGGTTACACATAACGGTGCTGGGCGTTTTTATCACGAACGTGAGGTGTGGTGGTGTTCACTCGGCGTGAATGTGGGTTTTGAACAGGACAGACGCGGGTATTTGTTTCAGCGCCCCGTGTTAATCGTGAGGGGCCTGAGCTCGCACACGTGTATAGTTGCTCCGTTCACGACGTCTTCCGGTGACAATCACCCAATGCGTATTCCACTCGGCAAGGTGGGAGAGCAAGAGGCGTATGCGATTATTTCGCAACTGCGTGTGATCGATACGCGACGCTTCACGGAGCGCCTGGCGGTGCTTAATAAGGGATTATTTGCAGTCGTACAAAAAGCCGTCAAGAAATTATTCTGACGGCTTTTTGCTTTTCTCTCCTCTTACGAGGGGTGGGCCCGAAGGCACTTGTAACTATCATGATATACACACACCGCACAAAAGTCATTCACTGTACGGGTACGTGTGGAAAATAATTTCAGTGGAATGAGCTAGCAGATTGAATAAAACCCATTTTTGCTATACGGTTAGGCGTATTGCGGGATCATCTAGTGGTAGGATGCGACTCTCTGGAAGTCGTCACCTTGGTTCGAATCCAAGTCCCGCAGCCAGCAGAAAATCTTTCCCGCCAAGGCAGGATTAGATTTTCAATCATCCCGAGGCCTCGCGAGGGAATTTCTATTCCATTTTATTTATACAAACGTTTTGCAAAACGTTAGAATGAGAATGAGGAGGATTCAGTATGTTCTTGATTATTCATGCTTGCGCCGCCCGCAAAATATGCGGGGTTGTGGCATAATGGATACATGCCCATTCGACAGATTAAACCCGTTAGACCGATTCAAGGATTTTCAGAAGTTTGAGCGTATGATTTTTTTGATGATGTAGCAACGAAATTTGGCATAGATGACTCCTATAATTGTAAGAATGTATGAACGCTAAAAATTTCCTCTTTGTATCAAAAGACAGCTTGAGTGGCGATCTTGCAGTCCACTTATTAAAAGAGGGACACAATGTAAAATTTTATTTTGAAGATAAGAATAGCAAAGATGTATATGATGGTTTTGTGGATAAAGTTGATAATTGGAAAAAGTACCAAAGATGGGCGGATGTCGTAATTTTTGATGATGAGAATTTTGGTTCCTATGCAGATAGATTGAGAAAGAAAAAGAAACTGGTTATTGGCGGTAGTAAATATACAGACAAGCTGGAAATCAATAGAAACTTTGGGCAAAAAGAATTGAAAAAAAACGGTGTCAAGATAGCGCCTATGTGGAATTTCAGCACATACGACAAAGCCATCAATTTTGTGCGGGAAAATCCGGGAAGATATGTTTTTAAACCTAGCGGTAACAATCAATCTGGTGATAAAAGGCTCGTTCTCATATCACAGAGAGAAGACGGATCTGATCTGGTGGAATTTCTAACCCAGAATAAAAAAGTTCTAGAAAAGAAAAACAAGAAATTTGTTTTACAAAAATTTATAGAGGGCGTTGAAATTGCCGTCGGGGCTTTTTTCAATGGAGATGATTTTATATACCCAATAAATGTAAACTTTGAACATAAAAATTTGTTTGCGAAAAATTTAGGGCCCATGACTGGCGAGATGGGGACGCTTATGTTTTGGTCTAAAGTGAACAAAATTTTTCGTTCAACACTGGCGAAAATGAAGCCCGACCTTAAGAAGTCCAAGTACATTGGATATATTGACCTAAATTGTATTGTCAATGAAGATGGCATTTTTCCCTTGGAATTTACCTCACGATTTGGATACCCGACCATTCAAATTCAACTTGCCGGGATACTGGATGAAGCAGGAGAATGGCTACTAAAGCTTGCGATGGGTAACAAGTTTCGATTGTCTACAAAAAAAGGTTTCCAAGTGGGAGTTGTGGTGGCAACACCACCGTTATTGTCAGAGGGAGAGGATGCGGAAATCGTAAAAATTTTTAGAGACATAAGTATACGTTTTAAGAATGGGAAAGAATCAAAGAATGTACACGTCGGTGATATTAAAAGGGATGCTGATGGAATCTGGCGCATAGCCGGAGCAAGCGGATGGTGTTTGATTGTAACCGGAGTGGGTCACACTGTGCATAGAGCCAGAGCTAAGGCTTACAAAGAAATCAGAAATATAAAAATACCAAGCATGTTCTATCGAAATGACATCGGTTTGAGATGGTCAGCAGACAGTAAAAAATTAAGAAGCTGGGGTTATCTTTAAATAACATATTCGCCGGTTTGCTTGACAGAAATAGGGCCATCTGGTATCATAGTTTCTGTCAGACATTCTCCATCGGTTGACGTCTTGGGATAGCCAAGACCGCCCGCAAGCTACGAGGCGAACCTATTCCGGGATAGTTCGACAATATTTTAGGGCCTTTTAGGCCATAGCCCGTACATCGGGCATATATATGAGTACTTATTCTAGACACAGCAAACCGTCCGCGCGCGGGCCTTCGCCACGCCATAGCGGGCCTCGGCCTCGCGGCGGCGGGCGGAGCTTTTCTGGTGCGCGCCATTCGTCGCACGCTCGCCGGCCTTTTCAGGGTGCGCGCCGCGGAGGGCCTTCGCCACGCCATGGCGGGCCTCGGCCTCGCGGCGGCGGGAGGGGAGAGCGAATTGATATTTCACGATTTGTCAATATCGTTGACGCAGTTGAAGCGATAGAAACGTACGAGTCACGGCACCGGTTTGCCGATTTTGAAGTGGATGCGCGTATCAAAGAGAACGTTGCGAAGAAGGGATATGTAACACCGACCCCGATTCAGGACCATGCAATACCATATGTGCTTTCCGGGCGCGATATCGTCGGCATTGCGAATACCGGTACCGGAAAAACGGGCGCATTTCTCATTCCGCTTCTCAATAAAGTGGTGAAATCGCGTAGTGAGCGCGTCCTCATCATCGTACCCACGCGCGAGCTCGCAATTCAGATAGAAGAAGAGTATCGCGGTTTTTCTCGCGGTTCAGGCTTTGAATCGGTATGTGTTGTCGGCGGGGCGAATATGAAAACACAGATCCGCACACTGGGGCGCAATCCGCATTTTGTAGTAGGCACGCCGGGGCGCCTAAAAGACATGATAGGATGTCGCGCGATTGACCTTTCGCGTTTTCAGACGCTCGTCTTGGACGAGGCCGACCGTATGCTTGATATGGGGTTCATTGCCGATGTGCGCCACATTGTTTCTTACATGCCGCGCGAGCGGCAGACGCTTTTCTTCTCCGCGACGCTTTCGCGTGACATTGAAAAGCTCGTCGGAGATTTTCTGAAGGACCCTGTGCGTGTTTCGGTTAAAACCGGCGACACTGCGGACACAATCAATCAGAATGTCGTGCGACTTCGCGGGAAAGACAAGATAGATGTGTTGCATGAACTGCTCGTTCGGCCGGAGTTTGACAAAGTGCTTATTTTCGGTCGCACGAAACACGGCGTTGAGAAACTTTCCAAAATACTCGTCACACGCGGATTCAAGGCGGCGTCTATTCACGGCAATAAAACGCAGAGCCACCGTCAGCGCGCGTTGACGGCATTCAAGGAAAATCAGGTGCGTGTTCTTGTGGCGACGGATGTTGCCGCGCGCGGATTAGACATTCCGAAAGTGTCTCACGTTATTAACTACGATGTGCCGAATAGTTACAACGACTATGTGCACCGTATCGGTCGCACCGGTCGTGCGGGCCGTATGGGTCAGGCGCTTACGTTTGTCGAATAATACTTTGTATTTCTGTGGTAGAGGGTGGCGAACAAGCACATGATTAAGATTGAAAAAACAACCTTTTAATTAAAAACTAAAATCGAAAAATGAAAAACGACAATGAAAAATTTAAAGTTGAACTCAAAGCTCGCATGTATCGATAATTTTTAACTTTTAACTGCACTTTTTACTTTTTCATTTTTACTTTTTAACTTATCAGCATGTCCAAAAACTTCATGCAGGATGGCAAGTGGATTGATAATCCAAACAAGGTGGCGGTTTCAGTGTGCAAGTGCAAAAGTAAATATGTAAAAACGAGAGATGGACAAACGGCATGTCTGCGCTGTATGTCTGACGTTATCGGCTCGGGTAAAAAGTCATGAAAAATATTTTTATTGTTCTTGCGGTTATTCTGGTTCTCGCCACCGGGGTAATGTGGCTCAAAAACCGCGGCGCAGAGAGCGCCGCAATGGTGACAACGTTTGAAGAGTGTGTCGCCAGGGGAAATCCTGTGATGGAAAGCTACCCGCGCCAGTGCCGGCACGGAGGCGAGTTGTTTGTGGAGAACATCGGGAACGAACTTGAAAAAATGGATCTTATTCGCCTTGAGTCGCCGCGCCCGAACGCTGTGGTTTTAAGTCCGCTTGAAATCAAGGGAGAGGCGCGCGGAAGTTGGTTTTTTGAGGCGAGCTTTCCAATTGTAATCGTTGATTGGGACGGAAAAATCATCGGGCAGGGGTACGCCGAGGCCGAGGGTGAATGGATGACGACGGAGTTTGTCCCATTTGTGGCGACGGTCGAATTTGACGTGTCGCAGATATCGGGCGCGTATGCCAATCGCGGTACGCTGATACTTCAGAAAAATAATGCTTCCGGATTGCCGGAGCATGACGATGCGCTGGAAACGCCGATATTTTTTGGTTTGGAGTGAATCCAACACCAATCGCAATACTACACAAAATGTCCTATCGGACATTTTGTGTAGTATTAAGATGCTCTGTTGTTTTTGTTGACGGCAAGTGGTACAAAGGGCGCAGAAACATAGTGAAAAAGCAGGAGGAGTACAATGCGCTGGCAAGAGCCGAGGAACGAAGAAGTGCGTGCCGTGGTGGATATGGTGCGTACATTTGGCAAAGAAGTCGTAGAGCCAACCTATGCGACACATGAAGACGAGGGTAAGTTTCCGGATGCCGTAGTGGAAGAAATGGGGAAGCTGGGGCTCTTTGGCCTCACGATTCCCGAAGAGTACGGCGGCTCCGGTATGGGCACGGTCGCGGCGTCATACGTGGCGCGCGAGCTCGCATACTTCTGGCCCTCGCTTCATCTTATATGGACGGCCAATAGTTCGCTTGCCGCATACCCGATCCAACTTGCCGGTACGGAAGAGCAAAAGGAAAGCATTTTGCCGGCACTCGCGAGAGGCGAGGCGCTGGGTTGTTACGCACTAACGGAGCCGAATGCCGGCTCTGATGCGCAATCAATGCAGACGACTGCGGAGCTGAATGAAGGCGGTTGGTGGATTTTGCGTGGCACAAAAACATTCATAACCAATGCCAGGCGCGCGTCGGTAGCGATTATTTTTGCGCATACGCGGAAGGGTGTATCTGCTTTCGTTCTTTACACGAAAAATCCCGGCCTTGATTATCCGCATGTGACGGTGCGCCACATGCACAAGCGCGTCTTGAAAAGCTGTGATTTTTGTGAGATTTACTTTGACGGCGCGACCTTGCCGCAAGAGGCTCTTCTCGGGGAAGAAGGGCAAGGATTTTCGATTGCTATGAAGACGCTTGATGGCGGCAGAATAAACATAGCTGCGCAGGCGATTGGTATGGCAACGCGTATTTTCGACGAAGCGCTTGCGTATACGCGCACGCGCGAGCAGTTCGGCAAGCTCCTCTGGGAAAATCAGAAAATCCAGTTTGATTTTGCCGAGGCGTATGCAAATATCGCGGCGGCATGGGCGCTCATTATGGAGGCGTCAGCGGCGCGCGATCGTGGGGAAGATATTACACGGCTTGCGTCGGCGGCAAAGCTGGTGGCGACGGAAACGGCATGGCGTTTTGGGACGAAGCTCGCCACCTATTTCGGCGGCTCGATTGTAGTTGAAGATTTGCCGCATCTCGCGCGCATGATGGATATATTCCCCACCCTTATCTATGAAGGAGCGAATAATATCCAGCACATGGTGATCGCGAAGCGGTTGAATGACTAGTGGGACATGACTAGTGGGACAAACAAGAGCGGGCTTGGTGCTGTGCAC
>MFLU01000007.1:49138-49725 GCA_001783335.1 Candidatus Kaiserbacteria bacterium RIFCSPLOWO2_01_FULL_50_24
GCAAGCCCGCATCTGTGAATCTCTTCAGACCGTAGCGCGCGCCGTCGTTTTCCTATTCGCTCTACGGCGAAAAAACGAATTGTGCATGTATACTTCTCACAGTTGGTTCACGCGGCGCACGGTTTTGCACTTTTTGTAGCACGTGATATATTTGAGCAAGGAAGAAAGGGGAGTTGAAAATGAAAAAAGTCGGCATCGCGTCTGTAGTTGCAGTTGTGCTTTTTATCGGTCTAGTCGCTACCGGGAATACAGTCGCTGCGCAAGGGTACCACCCATATTATGCTCCGCCATCATGTCCAGCGTATTATTTTTACGATCCATATTGGAACGCATGTGTGCCGGTTCATCGGCATTATCGCCCGAGATCTAATGAAGAGCGAGGGATTAATATGTTCTTCGAGATTCTTCGCGGCATCCAAGAGATGCAAAGGTATGAAAGGTATGAGCAGTGCCGCAAGAGCGGCCGCTGCAGGTAACAAATAGGGCGTGCTAACCAGAGGCACGCCCTATTTTTTATTACCCCTTTCACTAACGCAACAAGTTGCGTTAGTGGCATTGCACGAAAAAGGCGGGCTTGCCCGAAGGGC
>MFLU01000007.1:49733-76178 GCA_001783335.1 Candidatus Kaiserbacteria bacterium RIFCSPLOWO2_01_FULL_50_24
TGAGTATCTTCAGAGAGTAGCGTGCACCGTCGTTTTCCTATTCGCCCGATGGCGGAAGATAAGAATGGCGAGCAGTGGCACGACAAAACCGATAGTGGTTGCTGAAATGAGTATCCAACCAAGCTCGCTATAGTCAGCCTGAGTTTCCACGGCGTCGCTTGCATCGCGCACCTCGCGCGTGACGGTGAATATTTGGTTGAGGTATTTTGTTCCGAGTTGCGATGCGGACAACGCAAGGTTCGTGAACGACGCAAACACCGCGAAAAATGTAGCCTTGAGATGTGCGGGCGCCGAATGCGCGATCCACGCGAGCATCGGAATCATTGCCACTTGCCCAAGAGGAGACTCAAGCGCCGTATCCACAAGCGCAATAGTGCGCGCTCCCACAAGTCCGCCGGTCATGGCCGATGTCCACTCGTGGAGGCCGTAGTACATTCCGACGATCGGTAGTGCCAGTACCGTCAGCGCGATAGTGAGAAAACCGAAAATATACGGAATACTTCTCGTTGCCATGAATGTTTGGAAGAGGACGATGCCGGAAAGCGCAAGAAAACTTCCGATCAAACTCAATTGTGCAAAGAATGCTTGGTCAAACGCGAGTTCGTCCATCATCCACCATGAGGAGCCGGCTCCCGGCCCCGGTACTGCACGAAACGCAAACACTATTATTGCAATACCAACGATCGTACCGCGCACTTTAGGGTCAAGTTCCGGCATAAGCTTGACCATCATAAAGAGTATGATTGCCATTGAGCCGACAAAAATTATCTCTTGTCCGGCCGGCACATTGCCAAGTCCTACGGAGAGCGAAAGTATCGCAAAAAGCAAGCCCCCACCGATTATCCACCAGTTTATAGGAGGCGGCGCTTGTTGTGTTTCAAGAATTCCCCGAGCCTTTTGCGATGTATATCCATCTTGCACAAGGCGTGTGATATCGCGCCGCTTGATGAGCCATGCCACCAATACACCCGCCACCGATACGGCGGGGATAATGAGAGCCAGCTGATACACCAAGAGGTACGTTGCCGTTTTGCCTTCCATGGGCAAGTCGCCTACGCCCGACATGAGGAACACATTCAGAAGCGCAACATAAATGCTGCCTGATATAATCGCCATTCTGCCAAGTGCCTGCACGGTCGTGTGCTGTTTTTTCTGGTCGGCTTCGCTGACCGGCGCGCCGCGCTCGTCTACGCGCGGCACCGCCTCCACGGTCATGGCGTCTGCCACAACATCTTGCATCACGTAGCCGACAGGACCAAGAATGGTGGAGAGCACAAACCACGCCTCAACGGATGCATATTCAGCCATCCGAATCGGATACCCAATGAGGCCTATCATGATGAGGACGCTCAACGCAAGAAGCGCCGCCCCGATATACACAAGGACGCTCTTCCACTTCCACATTAGGTCTACGAGATGCCCCAGTGGCATTTTGAGCGCCCACGGGAGGCCTGCCCAGAATCCGATTGCGGCAAGAAACTCCGCAGAAAGACCGAGCCGCTCTTTTACATAGAACGTGCCAACAATGCCCGTAAGTCCCGCGATACCCGCCGCCATGTACACCATAATCGGCGGTAGGTAGCGCAGGCGCAGTCCACGCCACCATAAAAATGGCACAAGAAGCGTCATGACTAACGGCAGAAGAAGCACTTTAATGCGCTGATACATTGTTTACTCCCTTATTCAACTTGCACAACATTCCCACAATTTAAACGCGATGTCAATTCCTTGTTTCGTTTTTCCTTGTACTATGCGCGAAGATACAGTGGAACATACAAGGAGTACATGATGTTTGAAGCATTCTTTCCTAAACCAAAGGTCTTTTTCGGGTCATTCGTATTGTGGTCGCTTGCGTGCATCATCTTATGGTTCATGTTCGGGCAGCCATTGGGTGAAAAATTAACACTTGGCGAATTATTCGGTTTTGTCCACCTCGATTATGGTGCGCTTGAAGCGTTGCAAGAAGAGGCGCGTTCTTTCGGCAAACATTCGTCAGCCGAGCATGTCGAGCTCGTCATGGAAAAAATTGCGGCAATCAAAAGTGCTACGACATTCTGGTTCTATCAATTCCTGGTGCCGTGTTATGGAATTTTTCTCGGATTCTGGCACTTCTTTGCCAAGAAGGAGTGGCGGCGCTGGTCGCTATATGGTTCTGCGCTCATTGTTTTTGTGACGTGGTTCCAGGTGCAACTTGATGTGATGATCAACAACTGGTTCGGCGGATTTTATGACATGGTCCAAAAAATGTTTGCCGAACCCGGATCCATAACACCGGATGAATACTACGGGCGGATATTTACTTTCTTTAGCATCGCCGGAATATATGTTCTTGTGGCTATCCTAAACCGCTTTTTTATTCAACACTTCAATTTTCGGTGGCGCACTGCTTTGAATGAGCGCTATACGAAACTGTGGGAGCGCGTTCGTCATATCGAAGGTTCTTCGCAGAGAATTCAAGATGATACGATGCGTTTCGCGGACATTATGGAGGGCTTGGGCGTCGGATTGATCGATTCGGCTATGACCCTGCTCGCTTTTTTGCCGTTGCTTTGGGTCCTATCGACACATGTGTCCGAATTGCCGATCATTGGTCCGATCGCGCACGGTCTTGTTATCGCGGCGGTTATCTGGTCTGGTCTGGGCACAGCTATCCTTATGCTGACCGGATATTACCTGCCAAAACTGAACTTTCTAAACAAGCGCGTTGAGGCGGCATACCGCGAGGAGCTGGTGTTGGGTGAAAAAAACCTTGATCGAGCTTCTCCGATGACGCTACAGAGGCTCTTCGCTCACGTGCGAAAGAACTACTTCAGATTGTACTTTCATTATATGTACTTCAACGTTGCGCGCTTCACGTATCTTCAAGCCGGAGCACTGGTGCCTTATGTGACCCTAGCGCCAACCTTGCTCTCCAAAGAAGCGATTGTAGCCGGTTTCACGCTCGGGGTTATGCAACAGACGGTGCGAGCATTCGGGCGAGTGGAGAGTTCATTCCAATACCTCGTTCTCAACTATCCGACCATCATTGAGATGCTGTCCATATACATGCGCCTAAGGACTTTTGAAGCGGCGATATATAACAAGCCTCTTCCCAAAATAGATCAGGCCTATCTTGACGGGACGGAAAGAAACAATTGATAATTCAAAAGCGGCTTGACGCAGTCGAGCCGCTTTTTGTTTATACCATCTCCAAAATTAATCCATGAACAATCAATACTGCATGAGTTTGAGGCGAACCTGACGCGATTTCAGGTTGCCAGAGCATAAGTTTTGTAATTGAAGCAATATGAAAGAGGGCTGGCACGTAGCACATGCCAGCCCGCAACTTTTTACTTCACTACGGAATCGTCTTATCGGTTTTCGGCGTCTCGTCGGTAGACCGCGCATCTGTGACGTGATGTGCGAAGTTTGCCCAAAGCGCAATTAAAGTCGCGGTAATTACCGCGAACCACAAAATCGGGTACACCTTGAAGACTTCCACAATTTCCTGCCACCTGTTGTGTATCGCGAATGCGATGCCGACTGATGCGGTTGCTCCGAAGACAAGCTTTGACACATCGGCCACGAGCATGGGCAATATTTTCCGTGCCTTTTTTGTCGGTAGGACCATTCGTATCGCCGCTTCGCGGCCAGCGAGGATACCGACGAATACCCAGGTGGTTGACATGGGTATATCACTTAGTATTTTGAAGTAGTAAAGTACCAGAGCGTAGACCAGATCAACCAGCGTCGCCGAGATGACGAATCTGGTGTTTGTCTTACTTCTAACGATGTGCTGGATTTTCCCGCCGTTTCTCCAGAACACGAGTCCGAGGCCACCTACAAGGACAGAGAGCACAATCGCGAGTGTTTCAATCGGCATGTCGCGCGGCAGATAGACGGCAATATTCGACATGTCCTGCATGAGCCACATGGCCCACAAAAGCGCGGTAGAACACGCTTGCGCAACGCGAGCAATCGCATCGCCCCGAGGGCTGAGTTCCATCGGGACCCTTACAAGACGCACGAGCCACGCAAGAATCAGCCAGAGCAGAAATGCGCTACTAGCGCCAGCGACTAACCCGCCGAAGGATTTCCATAGCATTGACTCGAGCACGACGCCCGAAGAGAACGCCGCAAGCACGAGGAATGACGTGGAGACAGGAATCCCTATCCACGTTACGAGCAGAAGAAACGAAGGCGCCACGACGTGGAACCATTGCACTTCCTGATACGGTATGCGGTTCAGACGGCCGTAGGAGATGTCGCCGCCGTTCATGTACCAGCCGTATGTGAGAACACATACAAGAACGAGCGATGCGCCAACCCACAACGTTTGCCACCGCACCGCACCGCGATTGCTGCTGATGTAGGTTCCTAGGGTTTGTATGGAGTCATTCCACATGACCGCCATGGCGGCCAAAAGGAATCCGAGCATCTGTAGGCTTACATACGACAATGCACCCTCCCGCGTTCCGGACAATTTTAACTGCCGTCATAATAGCAACTTTCGGCAAGAAGTTCCATATGTAAGATTGAAGTCGTGTGATTAAAAAAGTTGCCTCGCCCCTGTTTACCGGGACGAGGCCACTGCGTTTTCCTATGCTACAGTGCGAGAATCAATTCGGCCGGGTAATGGTTAAAAAACCACGCTGCCCACGTTTTCCGCTCAACATTTTTCTGATCGGAATGAATCCAAAAGCCGAACGCATGTTCAGTAAAAACCGGATACTCGAGTAGCTCTATGGTTCCACTCCACACTCGAGTATCAGCACCTTTTTTTGAGTAGATGGTTAGCACGTCCCTGTCTTTGAGAATGTGTAATCCGGCGTAACCAATCTTCTCGTTATCCATAAATGCCCAGAGTCCGCCCTCTGTGCCGGTTTCGGCATGAAAGTGCAATATTCCTTTTAGGGGCTTTTGCTGCGATTGCTGTGACATCACCGACCTCCAACTTTATGACTGATATCAAGAATACCACCTTGACGCCGCTCTATGCAATGCGACAATGCATTCATGGAAACATCCCTATTTCTCGCGAAAGTTTTGGGCTTGTATTTGATTATTATTATCCCAGCTGTTGTTATTAACCGGAAGCATTTGCATGCGTTCGTTGACGAGCTGACTCGCTCAATCGCGCTTTCATATGTATTAGGATTTTTCGCTCTTGTGGTAGGTCTGCTTGTTGTTCTCACGCACAATGTGTGGACGTTTGATTGGCGTGGCCTCATCACCGTACTCGGATGGCTAGCCATCGCAAAAGGTATTATGCGCCTGTATGTTCCCGAGATTGCAATGAATATTGCGAAAAAGTTTACGACAACAGCCATCGTGTGGTGGTGCGCACCATTTTTCGTTATCGGATTGTATCTCATATACGTTGGTTTCGGACTTAATGGTTAATCTGTCGGCATATGGCAACAAAAAAACAGACGCGTGCGGCACGCAAAAATATTAAAAAAGCGCAGGCGAAGTGGCGCGGTATGACGAAGCGTCAACATTCACTCGCACAGCCGGAAGGGAGAAAACGCAAACGCTCGGGCACGGGAGGCGGCGGAAAGTTTTATCGCATTGAAGTGCGCCCGAATCAAAAGTTTACATCCTATCGCGTGCAGGATGTGGGGAAGAGGGGGCATCTGGAGCGGCTTGCGGGCAGGCGCGCGAGCGGGAGCTGGGATACGGTGAGCTGGCTCGTGAGCAAAAAAGACGCACATAAGAAAGGGAAGACATTGGTGATAAAAGATACGAAAGCGCGTACCGCGCTGAAGCAAATTAAAGGACCGATTCGTCACGTGAAAGGCGATATTTTTCGCGCACACGCAAAAAATGTTCCGGAACGCTTGAAGCCAACACTCGCAATGCGCCGCGCGCAAAAGAAGAATATTAAGAAAGCACAACGAGCGCGGCGGATATAGCGACGGACACCGTTCACAAGCGCTTGACCCCCACACTTATATTGGCGTTATTGCCTTGTGTTTTAGCGAGGTTTTTCAGCATGCCACAGCAGACGATAATAACGTGCTTTTTGGCGACTGACGCCATGTTGGCAATGCAAACACTACGCCAACATAAGTGTGGGGGCTTGACAATGTGCGCACGTTGTATATACTCCCTTGTATGACAACGGTGAACGTGCGTATTGAAGAAAAGACGAAACGGGCGGCGAAGAAGGCACTTGCTGGTGTAGGGCTTGACCTTTCAAGCGGCGTAAAGATTTTTCTGCATCAGGTGATCGCCGAAAAAGGTCTCCCGTTTGCTCCCATCAAGAACGCTAAAGCTCTACGTGCAAAGTGGGATAGAGAGGCGGATTGGGCTTTAAAGCACGGAAAACGATACGATAATGTCAAGGAGCTTTTCAAGGATCTTGGTATAAGATGACCAGATGTACTCCATAGTGTCTTCTCATAGATTCAGTCGCTCGTTAAAGAAAATCCAAACGTCAGGCACCTTTTCAACTTCCGCCGCGTCAAATTTTGAACTTATAGTTATATGTTTGAAGCGCGGTCAAGCAGTACTCACTACTCGCAGAGACCACGCGCTCGCCAGTGATATGTCTGCATATAGAGAATGTCACATTAAAGGAGATTTGTTGCTCGTGTATCGTCGATTTGATAGCGAATTGATAATTGAACTTGTAGATATAGGTACTCACGCGCAGATATTCGGATAGGTAAAAAGAAAACCGCCCCAGTGAGTTGGGGCGGTGGGGTTTTATGAGGTGCCTTACCATATCGAACTCGTAGGTCGATATGCAAAATGCAAAGGAGAGTCCTTTGTCACTAGGTTTTTAGCCGTATTTTCAATACGTCACCCTCCTTTGCCCAACACGCCACACCTGTGGCGCGTTGGGCTACGGACGGGCGCGGCACGGATGGTGTGTTGTTTTAGATATGCATACCCCGCCCTAATTTTGCGAAGCGATGTCTTGTGTGGCGTGGTCGACGATCTTACGGTAGCATCACGAGAAGTAGCGCGCTTCGCCCATCTAGAGATGCGCTATTCGCGCACGCGCGCTACGTGTTGCAGAACTGCAAAATTAGGGCGGGGTATAAGATATAGTAAAACTTATGAACGTTAGTGAATTAGTTGCACTTAACCCCAGTGAAATGCCGCTTTGCGGCTCCTCGCCTTCGGCGAGGATTTCACGGGGTGTAAGAGCTTCTAAACTCGTTATCACTCGTTAAGAACCTCTAACATGTGTGGGATTTTTGCCTATACTGGGTCAAAGAACGCGGGGCCGCTCTTGCTCAAGGGGCTTGTGTCGCTTGAATATCGCGGATACGACTCTGCTGGGGTATTCATGCCGGAGAGTGGAGTAGTGCGTGCGAAGGGCGCGGTTGCGGAGCTCCGAAAGAAAATACCAAAAAATTTTACCGGGCGGAGCGGTATCGCGCACTTGCGCTGGGCAACGCACGGTGAGCCTTCGGAGAAAAACGCTCATCCGCACGCGGACTGCGGCGGGAATATATATGTGGCGCACAACGGTATCATTGAAAACTTTCGCGAGTTAAAAAGAGCACTTCAGAGCAAGGGGCACACATTTCGTTCGGATACCGACACGGAAGTGCTCGCCCATTTGATAGAGGAGCATATGGCGCACACAAAGAAGTTTGAGCACGCGGTCTTGACGGCGCTTCACGAAGTGCGCGGTACCTACGGACTGGTCGCGCAGTGTAAAGCAAATCCCGATAAAATAGTTGCCGCGCGTATGGGCTCGCCGGTTGTTTTAGGCGTTGGGACTCGCGAACGTTTCGTTGCATCTGACCCATCGCCCATCATTCCACACACCCAAAAAGTTATTTTTCTTGAAGATGGCGAGGTGGCGGTGATTATGCCAACGTCACACGCGATAGTAAAACTGGATGCCACAAAAGTGAAACGAGGCGCGACCACAATTGATTGGGGGGCGGAGAAAGTAAAAAAGAACGGTCACAAGCATTTCATGTTGAAGGAAATTATGGAAGGGCCGGAGGTATTGGAGAATACTCTGCGTGGCCGTCTAGTTCTGGAAAAGGGAAGAGCAAAACTTGGTGGGCTTGAATCGGTCGCAAAGGAACTCAAAAAGATAGAGCGCTTCATTATCGTCGCATGTGGCACCGCTTATTACGCTGGGCTCATTGGCGAATACATGCTTGAAGAGTACGCCGGTATCCCCGTGGAAGTAGAACTCGGAAGTGAATTCCGCTATCGTTCGCCGGTGTTGAATCAGCGCACCGCCGTTATCGCCATTTCGCAATCGGGAGAAACAGCAGATACTCTTGCGGCTGTGCGCGAAGGCAAGAAGCGCGGAGCTCTCACGCTCGGTATCGTGAATGCCGTTGGTTCCACCATTGCGCGCGAGACGGATGCGGGCGTGTATAACCACGCGGGGCCGGAGATGGGTGTTGCGTCCACAAAAGCACTCATTTCGCAACTTGAAGCGCTCGTACTCTTCACGCTTTTTTTCGGACGGGAGCGCCAGATGTCTTTGAGGACAGGATGTGAAATAGCACAGGAACTCAAAACCATTCCAGAAAAGGTTGCTGTAATACTTGCGAATCACGGCAAAATAGAAAAATTAGCAAAGAAGTACGCATACGCGCGCGATTTTTTGTTTATCGGCCGCAAATACAATTATCCGGTAGCGCTTGAGGGGGCAATTAAGCTGAAGGAGGTTTCGTACATCCACGCCGAGGGGTATGCCTCCGGCGAAATGAAACACGGACCCATCGCGATGATTGATAAGAAATTTCCCACCGTTGCCGTTGTACCGTCTGATAGCGTATATGAAAAAAATCTCTCTAATATTCACGAGTTAAAAGCGCGCGGCGGGCCGGTAATAGCCATTGCAACGGAAGGGAACACAGAAATCGCAAAAATTGCGGACGATTGTGTTTATGTGCCAAAAACCATAGAAATACTCTCACCGATCCTTTCGGTAGTACCGCTTCAGTTGTTCGCGTACTACATGGCCCACCAGAAAGGACTTAACCCCGACCGCCCTCGTAATCTGGCTAAGTCTGTGACAGTAGAGTAGAGCTTGTTCAAATATCTTCTATATTTTCCCACGGTCGGCCGGCTACGCCGAAGTGGCCGTATGCGGCCGTCTCTCGATAGATGGGGCGCCTAAGGTCCAAACGTTCAATGATTGCGCGGGGACGAAAGTCATAATGTTTTAGGACGACGTCGGCAAGGTTTGCTCCCTCTTCGTTGAATGCCTCAACCATGACCGGTTCAGCGCGTCCGATCGCATAGGCAACGGAAACGAGTACTTTTTTACCATAGCCGTTGGCGACTAAATTTTTTGCAACAAAGCGGCACATATATGCGGCACTTCTATCGACTTTGGTCGGATCCTTTCCGGAGAAACAGCCGCCGCCATGCGAGATCAATCCGCCATACGTGTCTACCATGATTTTGCGCCCCGTGAGTCCCGCGTCGGCAGTGAAACCGCCGATAACAAACTTTCCGGTAGGATTGACAAGCACCTCAACGTCATCAATGTTTCCCAATGTCGGCTGGAACAGGTGTTCAATGAGTCCCGCACGAATGTTTTCTTGCGACACGTCCTCGGCGTGCTGGGTTGATGTGAGCGCCGTAAGAATTTTCGGTCCCTTCGCGATAGTTACCTGCGTTTTGCCATCAGGCCGTAGCCATGTGAGCACGTTGTCGCGACGGAGTTTTTCGAGATTGCGAGCGAGTGTGTGGGCGAGAACCACTCCAAGGGGAAGATATTCGGGAGTTTCATCGGTTGCGTATCCATACATAATGCCCTGATCGCCGGCTCCCTCTCTGTCAACCCCCATTGCAATGTCGGGGGACTGCGCGGCGACTGTGACCAAGACACGCAAATCGTTGTTGTAGCCGATATCCCGGTATACGCGGCGTCCGATCTCTTCAAAGTCAACGTCTGCGCTCGTTGTTACTTCTCCTCCAATAACGAGTGTACCGTGGCTTCCGAATGTTTCGATTGCGACGCGTGATTTCGGGTCTTGCTCAAGGCACGCATCAAGCACCGCATCGGATATCTGATCGCACACCTTGTCTGGGTGCCCAGCCGTTACACTCTCAGTTGTATTCCGATCAAACAAATGAAGCATAAGAACATGTATTAAACTATGAGAGCGATTCTATCATTTCACATTTCTATTGCCAACTCCGGAAGCCTGTTTGGATACTGGTTCCGAAATACGTACATGTGCGGAAAAAATTGCCGATACAATACTCTCCCAGAGATGTAATCTAAAAGTTAGTGTGCGGTAAATCCTTACTCTATTTATGAGGAATGTGCACGATGCGCGCCATTGCAGCTGCCAGTTTTTTCGGATCGTGGCGCACAAGCGAGCGCCGTATCAAATCCCCGCGTTTTCTGGCTATTGGCGTTTTATCTATAAAACTTCCACCAATAGCATGCCGTTTCGGAAGCTCGTCAAAACGCGTCAGAGCCTCTCTTTCGCGGACGTATTTTTTCATAAGGTGTATGGAAGGTTTCATGTTGTTGTAGAGCACCACATCCACAGTGCCGTTAAGGTACGTTTCGATTACGCGCGTATAATCAGCCACGCTGAAATTTTTAGTGTGAACATCACGCGACATCAAATTACACGCCAGTATCTTTTTTGCGCGGCTTTTTTTGATTGCTTCCGGAATACCGCGGACGAGGAAATTCGGTATTAAGCTGGAATACAGATCGCCCGGGCCGATGATAATCGCGTCGGCCGATGCTATCGCGGTGAGTGCTTTCGGATTTGCGCGAGCGCTCGGCGAAAGATATAAGCGCGAAAGTTTCCCAAAAAGCACTGTGTTGTGAATTGCGTTCTGTCCGCGTACCGTGCGTTTACCCACTCTCGCCACCAGGTGTGTTCTCCCAAGTGTTGCCGGGATGACACGGCCGCGTATGCGCAGGATCTTTGAGGTTGCTTCTACGGCGCTATCGAAATTGCCGGTTAATTTTTCAAGAGCAGAGAGAAGCAGATTGCCGAAACTGTGGCCGCGGAATGTTCCATGCGTGAATCGGTAATTCATAAGCGAGCGCATCACTTTGTCTTCCGTAGCGAGTGCCACGAGGCACTGCCGCACATCGCCGGGCGGGAGTACTCCAAGCTCGTCGCGCAGTATCCCTGTAGAGCCGCCATCGTCTGCCATCGCGACGATGGCGGTGAGGTCACAGTGGTAATTTTTGAGGCCCGTAAGCACGATAAAAGTACCGGTTCCACCGCCCATAACGACTATATGTTTTTTACGCTGTTGTCCGGAGACCATACGATAAAAATACGCCAAAATGCTGTTCGTGGATAGTGTTGGTAATTCATGTCAGTATGATAACGATGGTTTCTGTAGGAAACAAGAAGAAACGGGCGCAAAAAATTGTCGCGTACCTAAAGCGCGCGTACCCAAAACCCAAAAGTGAGCTTTGCTATCGCACCCCGTTTCAGTTTTTGGTTGCGGTTGTCTTGTCTGCGCAGTGTACGGACAAGGTGGTGAATCGCGTGACGAAGGATTTGTTTAGAAAATATAAGACTGCAAAAGATTTCGTATGCCTAAATACTCAAGAATTTGAGCATAGAATCTCGTCAGTTACGTTTTTTAGGAATAAGGCGAAGGCGATATTAGCGACCGCCAAAATCGTTTCAGAAAAGTTTGGCGGTCGTGTGCCGAAAACCGAACGCGAGCTTGT
Source organism: Candidatus Kaiserbacteria bacterium RIFCSPLOWO2_01_FULL_50_24 (assembly GCA_001783335.1). Lineage (GTDB taxonomy): Bacteria > Patescibacteriota > Minisyncoccia > Phycocordibacterales > UBA2100 > UBA10103. The sequence continues at coordinate 61,369 of MFLU01000007.1, forward strand.
CTCACTGCCGGGCGTTGGTTACAAAACAGCACATGTTATCGCTGGGGAACTTTTTAACGAGTGGGAAGGAATAGCGACCGACACGCATGTAAAACGCTTCGCGCGCCGCTTTGACCTCACACGACACACCGACCTCAAAAAAATTTCAAAAGACCTGGAGCAACTTATTCCCAAAAAGGACTGGAAGTATGTAAACAACGGCCTTGTGCTCTATGGCCGCTACGTCTGCCCGGCGCGTCCGCACGATTGCGCGCGCCACCAACTCACAAAAATATGGCCGCCGGCGGCGACTCGCTGGCCGCGCACAAAATAGGTATTATGTTCTTAATGAAGAAACGAAAAGTGGCAGTGTTTGACGTGGACGGGACGATTTTTCGCTCGTCGCTTTTGATACAGATAGTGAATAAACTTGTAGAGCGAGGCGTGTTTCCTCCGAAAGCGGAAGCGCTCTACGCGCGCCAGCGGGAGAAGTGGTTGGACCGCGAAGGTGACTTCGGGGCGTACATTAACGCGATGGTTGCTGCGTTTGCAGAGCATATCCGAGGCGTACACTATGGCGTTTTGGCGGACATCGCGGAGGAGGTTATGGACGAACAATGGAAGCGCACGTATCGCTACACGCGGGATTTGCTCAAGGAGCTCAAGGCAAAGGATTATTTTTTGCTTGCCGTGTCACATTCTCCGAAGACGGCGCTGGATCGATTTTGTCCGCGGCTCGGGTTTGATAAAACGTACGGCACGTTTTATGAAACCGACGCGAGCGAACGCTTCACCGGCAATATTGTGGACCAGCACGTGATAGCGAACAAAGCTACCATACTTCATCGTGCGATTGAAAAAGAAAATCTTACTCTTACGCATTCAATTGGGGTGGGGGATACGGAGTCCGACATTCTGTTTTTGGAACTGGTTACGAAGCCGATTTGTTTTAATCCAAACAAAAAGCTATACGAACATGCAAAAAGAAAAAAGTGGCGGGTTGTGGTGGAGAGGAAAGATGTGGTATATGAGCTGTAACTTTGCGCGCGACGGCGGCTCTCCCGCAACGCGGTTTTCATAGTATGCGTGTGTATAGAGCTACGACAGACGAAGTGCCAAACGGAAAAACGGCAGGCGATGTTGCGGATAGAGCCGCCGTCGCGCGCTTTCACTCTGTAGTGTGGGGGTATTGGAAAAGGGAGGGGAGGTATGGTTTGCCTTGGCGCCGCACGAAAGACCCGTACAAAATTCTAGTGTCTGAAGTAATGCTCCAGCAGACGCAGGTGGAGCGAGTTGTTCCGTTTTATAAAAACTTTCTCAAGCAATTTCCACATGTGAAATGTCTAGCATCTAGTTCTCTAGCTTCTACTCTCCAATGTTGGAGCGGGCTTGGATACAATCGACGTGCGAGGTTTTTGCGCGACGCGGCACGAGAGATTGTTAAAAAGCACGGCGGCCGCGTCCCCAAGGACGCGGCCGCCTTACGCGCCCTTTCTGGTGTGGGCGATTATACCGCCAAAGCCGTTCGCGTGTTCGCATGGAACGAGCCGGAGGTTCTCATTGAAACCAACATTCGCACCACATGCATGCACCATTTTCATTCAAACGTTTTGCCCGCCTGCGCCGAGGCTTCGGCGGGCAGGCAAAATGTTAGAATGTCAGACAAAGAGATATTTCCGTTAATGGCGGAGGCGGCGAAGGGGCAAGACCCGAGGGAGTGGCACTGGGCACTGATGGATTATGGAGCGCATCTAAAGAAAAGAGGCGTGCGGTTGAACGCGAAAAGCGCGCACTACATGAAGCAGTCAAAATTTGAAGGGTCGTTGCGCCAAGCGCGCGGGGAGGTATTAAGAAGTTTGCTATGTGGAGAAATGTTCGACCTACGAGGTCGAACATATACTAAAGCGCTCGCAGGGCTCGCAAAAGACGGGCTTATTGAGCGGCGAGGGGCTAAGTGGTACGTTGCGGGGTAGACCCCGCAGTAGATGGTGGCGAATGGGCGCATAATTAAAATTGAAAAACGAAAAATGAAAACGATAGTTAAAAAATCAAAACCGGAGAAGCGTCAGATTTTTTAATTTTACGTTGTCGTTTTTAGATTTTCACTTTCACTTTTTGATTTATATAATTTACTGACGGGGTCAACCCCGCAGTAGAAAAATATACATATGACACAGGAAGCGCTCAAACAAGAACCGGCATACGCCAAACATCTCCATCAGGTGGATGGCGAGTGGTATATGCGCTTGGATAAGGAATCGCGCGGTGTGAAAATTCCGGCAGATATTGCACGTGTAATCAAGGGTGCATTGCGGATGGAGCAACTTCGCAAAAGTGATAAAAATATGCGGATACGCGGAGCGTATTCAAAAATAAATTGTCATGAAACGGCACTTTTCGCGATTGGCGCATTGGATAGAGATTACGCGCTCGGAAACTACAGCATGCCGCTGTTTCCAGATGTACAATATAAACAGCATGAGGAGTTTTCTGATTTACAAACGCATGTACAGAAGCATGTCGGTAACGAGCTGTGGCTCGTTCAAGTAAAGGCATTTCCAGAGTCAAAAAAAGTTGAACACTCGTTTCTTGCAGGTATTGATGAACGTGGCAACGTGGTTTGTTTTGAAAAACAGGGATCAAGACACGAACCCCTCTCTTTTCGCGTTACCAATCTCGTTTACATATATGGGCTTTACAGTGAGAAGTATTGGGCTGGCGGCTCGATTGATTCGATCAAAGAACATCCCCTTGTCAAGAAAATTCACGAACGCAAAGGTCCGCCCGATATTAAATCGTCACAATCACCGGAATCACAATCGGCCGCTTGAGTGTTTTTTGAAGCAAGAAGCGCGTGACGGAATCCGCGAGTTCTTCGCGTGCGTTATCAAGGTCTACAGAGCGTGGATGGCGAAACGAGCCCTCCACACTTTTTCTTACAATGAGCCGCGTTTGATCCATAAGGTCTTTGTTCTCGCGCAAATACACAAAGCCGCGCGAGATTATGTCGGGTGACTTATGAAGTTTTCCCGTTCTGCGATCTATTGTGGCGACAACAACACAAAAACCCTCTTGCCCGAGCGCTTTTCTGTCGCGCATCAAAACGTCCGAAAGTTCCGATATGGTATGTCCCTCCACGACGCGCATTTCCGACGGCGCCTTGTGCGGCGTCCTCACAATTTTCTCTCCGCCGTGTATTTCAATAACGGTGCCATTATCCGGTACCACCGTGTTTCCATGTGGCACGCCAAGTTCTTCCGCAAGGTCTGCATGCACGCGTAGCATGTAGTGATAGCCATGCACGGGCACGAAGAATTTTGGCTTAATTTGCCTGTGTATCCACGCCGCCTCTTCACGGTTTCCGTGGCCCGATGCGTGCACATCGGAGGCGTGATAGGTAATAATGTGCGCGCCCTGACGAGAAAGATTATCTTTCAGTTTTTGCACCGCGCGCTCGTTTCCCGGAATAACCGATGCCGATAAGACCACCGTGTCAGTCGGCGTTAGGTGAATGTGTTTATGTGTTTTATGGCCGATGCGCGCGAGAGAGGCAAATTCATCACCCTGCGCGCCGGTCGCAAGAATCACCAGTTTCTCTGGCGGGTAGTCACCCATGTTTTCAACGGCGACCACCGTGTCGTCTTTGTATTTTATGAGTCCAAGTTCTCGCGCTATTTCAATGTTTGTGCGCATGGAGCGCCCGTCTATCACCACCTTCTTGTTGTATTTCTCGGCAAACTGAACAACCCGAATGAGTCGTTCCAAATGTGAAGCGAACATGGCAATCACCAGGCGTCCCTTGGCGTCGCGAAGAATATTTTCAAGAGTACGGTATACCGTTTGCTCGGGAATGGAAAAGCCGGGTTGCCATACGTTCGTGGAGTCCATAAGGAGACACAGCACTTTCCGGTCTTTGAATATACCGAACTCCCGAAGCTCTTCTTCCGACGGCGTGCCGTCCATGTGATTCAGCTTTATATCGCCCGTGAATACGACGTCTCCCCACGGGGTTTCTATAATGATGCCCATGGCGTCCGGCACTGTGTGTGTTACGCCGAAGAAGCGTATCGTGTGAGCACCGACTTTTATTGATTCTCCGCTCTCAACCACGTTGACGGTTACGGGCGTTGTTTGCGCAAACTCTTCCTGCCGTTTCTGTATCATTTTGCAGGTCAAGCGGCGAGTATAAATAGGGGGGTTGCCGATGCGGTCAAGCACATAGGGGATGCCACCGATGTGGTCCAAGTGGCCGTGAGATATAAAAATAGCCCGTATCTTGTCGCGCCGGCTCTCAAGATAACCGGTATTTGGCAATATATAATCCACGCCGGGTGTTTCTTCTTCGCGGAATTGGAATCCGCAATCAAGGATATAAATATCGTCGCCCACTTCAACGACGGTCATGTTACGTCCTATCTCTTCAACGCCGGAGAGCGGGATAATGCGCACGACGTCTTTCGGAAGCGGCGGGATCGGTGTGCCGTTCGTGCGGCGGTGTTCGCTCGGCGCTTGGTGCGCAAGGCGCACTTTTCCGCGACTGCGGGGCGGACGCGTGCTGAAACTGCGAGAGCGGCGGCGTGGAGGAGCACTACGCGTGTCGCGGCGCTCGCCTTGGCGCTCGTTACCGCGATGCGCGCTGTGTTGGTGTGGAGAAAACATACGAATAATTATTTATGCGATTAATGTATTTCTAGAGGAAAATAACAAATTACAAATCCCAAATTCCAAATAAATTCAAATCACCGAAATCACAAATTCAAAATGGGTACGTCGTGTTTGGTATTTAGTAATTGGAATTTAGATATTGTTTGTGATTTGGTGCTTGTAATTTAATGCTTTTTGTAAATTCGTAGTCATTCATAGATTCGGACATATCTTTACGGGGCGAATATATTCCACACACGCTCGGTATCTACATACCATGTGTGCACTTCGGCGAAGCGATCCTTGGGAGTTGAAACGACGCCGAGCTCTACGCCGTGCACGTATGTCGGAATTACGTACATAAATTGCGGAGCGTACAGAAATACCGCGGGCGTGTCTTTTTGTACGATGTCTCTGAATATGTTATACAACTCTTCGCGCTTCTTTTTATCCACCGTCTCGCGCGCTTCTTGGAGGAGCGAGTCGGCACGCGTATTTGCGTAGAGCGCAAGGTTTAATCCGGGGTCGTTTCTTTGGCTGGAATGCCAGAATGCAAAGAGGTCGAGCGTTTTTCCTACAACTTCTCCAAAGAGGAGCGCGTCGTACGCACGCGGTCGTATTACGGTATTGTTCAGTTCGGACAATGTATATACATGCACGGAAACATCGGCGCCAATCTGTCGCCATCGTTCGGCGATGTATTCCGCGGTCTTCACCAATTCCGGCGCGTCCGAAGTTGCTAGTGTGAATGCAAGAGGGGTAGTCTTTTTGTGCCATATTCCGGATTCTTCATCAAGCGACCAACCGCCTTTTTTTAGAATTGCGTGCGAGGTTTCTATCCATGCCTTCTCGATTTCCTCTGCGTCGCTGCCCCTTTCTTCTGCCTCGCGCTCCGGCTCTTCTGTCAGAATACCCGGAGGAATGGGGCCGGAGAGTGGTGTACCGAACCCTCCCAGCACGTCACGTATGAGAGCGTCCTTGTCCACTGAAGCGTCGAGTGCGGCGCGAACCGATGGATCAGCAAGCAGAGCCAGATGATTTTGGTTGAAAAAGACGCCAAATACGCGTGGCAGAGTCGTCCGAAGTTCAATTAAATTGTTTCTGCGTGTGTTTATTTTTTCCGGTGCTATTCCTACGAACATATCAATGGCTTCGGCGTTATGTGCCGCGAGAAGCGTCTCCTCGTTTTGATAAAAACGGAACGTCAGACGGCGTAGATGTGGTACTCCAAGCGCGTAATCGGGAAATGACGCGAGTCGTAGCTCGGTTACGGCGCCGGTGCGGTCGGTTTTTGCACTTTTGAACCGGAACGCTCCAGAGCCTACGGGGTTTGTGTTCCGCGGAGAGAACGGAAACTCTTCCGGAAGGACATTTTTCCATACATGTTCGGGAAGGATTCCAAGCGTGGTGTTTTCCAAAAAAGGAGCATAGGCGTTTTGCAATGAGAACACGATTGTTTTTTCGTCCTGGCTGGTGACCGATACGCCTTCCCAATCGGGTCGACGCGGGCTTTTTACATCCGGATGCTGTGCCATGCGCACAGTGAATACTACATCTGGTGCGGTGACGGGTTCTCCATCATGAAATGTTATATTGTCGCGCAGGATAAAAGTATATATTTTGCCGTCTTCGGATATGTCGTATGAAGCGGCAAGATTGGGCGCGGTGGTTCCGTCAGCGAGTGTTTTTGTGAGCCCGGAAAATACGAGCTCGGTGAGGTCGTTGTCTGTTTGCGACACTGCAAGAATCGGATTAATGAACCTCACGGAGCCGACCATTCCTTCAGTAATGCTTCCGCCACGAGAAGGGACCACCACTGTTGCTTCGCGATTTACTGCAACGAGAAGAATAAGAATACTAATACCGAGCATTGCGGCAAGTATGTAGAGCAGTAGTCGTTCACTCGGTCGCAAGTTCGTCAAGACTTCTTCCAGCACGTGCGCACGTGGCAAGCGCCTACGCTTAAAAAGCGTTTCTCGCACGGAGGCCGCAACGGGTTCTGCAGTTGAAGAGCGAGAAGGGGGAGGTGTGGATTCAAAATCGGAGTTCAAGGTTGTATAAACGCACGACCAACCTCCTCGGGGCGAGGAGTGTATGCGTGTGGGTTAAGTGAATAAGTTAATGAGAGCCGTAATGGCGAAGAGAATACCGAGGATAATGGTAGCGCGGAAAAGAGTTTTTTCAAAGCCGCGCCGCGTGTGGAAGCCCGATCCAAAGTTGTCTGCGCCGAAAGCGCCGCCAAGTGAAGCGCCGGTTTGCTGAAGTATCACGGCACCGATTAATAGCACCGAGAGGGTTATCTGCACATAGGGCAGAATGGAATTCAGGAGTTCCATACGTTAGGGAGAAGTATATCATGGTCGTTTCTATCTCGCAAGTTGGTGGTGGACTACTGACAGGGCATACCTTCCGCAGGCCAGACCCGACCCAACCCCTGCGAAAGGTATGCCCTGCCACGTAGTCCTCATGTCGTTCCGTGATAGTTTCGTGATGGGGTAGTGGAGGTGGCAGATTCAAAAAGGAAATCCCGCGCTAGTGGCGGGACTTTGATTTATCAGTTTTTTGTTTTGAGCGCCGTGAGAATGCGAGTCCTCGCGGATGCTTTTCCGGCTCGCACTCGTGTCGCCTCTTGAGAGCGGTGGCCGCGAGGCGCATGGAGCGGCTTGTGCGTCTTTCACGCTCGCGTGCTCGCGGCCGCACTCCCCACAATCGCGCGGGAAGTGCGAGTGCGGCTAGTGGACGATTCATTGCTCGATGATACTTATCAAACGTTTAATCTCTTGTCTTGCTGTGCTCCACAGTGGATAAGCCCGACGATCGCCATAAAAGAAAACAAAACAGAGTACCGAATCCGACCAGCGCTACGATTACAATGGGATGCAATCCTACCGTAGCGCCTCTCGCCGCGAAAGCGAAAAACACACAGGCAACAATAATTGCAAGAATGACTCTACTCTTCCTGTCTTTTTCCATTTCCATTTCTCCATTAACCTTCACTGCTAAGAAACAATATACACTGGATAATAAACATGTCAAGGGTCTGAGGATTTGACTCTCACGCGGACCTCATTTATAGTGCCATAGTCGTGGCGACAGTAATTTTGATGAAAAACGACCCCAGTGAAATAACCTCGCTTCGCTCGGATTTCACGGGGCATAAGTTTTTCTAAACTCGTTATTACTCGTTAATAAAAACTAATGTATGGCAAAAAAGGCAGGAAAAGTAGGCTTTCGGCCGCTCGGGGACCGCGTCTTGGTTAAACCCGAAGAGGCGAAGGATAAGAAGTCGCCAGGTGGCATCATTATTCCCGATACTGCGAAAGAGAAGCCGGAGTGTGGCGTTGTGGTCGCAGTTGGCCCAGGAAAGCGCAATGAGCACAATATAGTTGTCCCTATTTCTGTGAAAGTGGGGGACACGGTAATGTTTTCAAAATACGGATACGACGAAGTAAAAATAAACGACGAGGAATACTATGTTGTGTCCGAATCAAACATCGTCGGAGTAATTAAGTAGTTGTTATGAGAAACAACCCCAGTGAAATGATCTCGCTACGCTCGGATTTCACGGGGTCATGTTTTTCTAAATTCATTATCATTCATTAAGAAAAACAAGAAAACTATGGCTAAAAAAGTAATTTTTGATCAAGAGGCGCGCAGTGCCTTGAAACGCGGTATTGATATCGTTGCGAGTGCGGTAAAGGTAACATTAGGGCCGCGAGGGCGGAATGTCGCACTTGATCGCTCGTGGGGTTCTCCCGTCATTACGAATGACGGCGTATCAATCGCGAAAGAGATAACACTCAAAGACAAGTTTGAAAATATGGGAGCGGCAGTTGCGAAAGAAGTTGCCACAAAAACAAACGACAAAGTCGGCGACGGTACGACGACGGCAGTCATTCTCATGCAGGCCATTGTGAACGAGGGACTTCGGCGCATTTCGCTTGGTGCGAATGCGATGCGCGTTCGCCGTGGCATTGAGGCGGCGGCGAAAGATGCGGTTGATGAACTGCGGAAAATCGCACGCGAGATAAGGGGCAAAACAGACATCCGGCAGGTTGCAATCATCTCCTCGGAGTCGGAGGATTTGGGAAAGAAAATCGCGGAGGTTGTGGAGAAGGTGGGCAAAGACGGTGTCGTAACCGTTGAGGAATCCCAGTCCACGGAAATAGAATCGGATTATGTGGAAGGAATGGAATTTGATAAGGGGTATGTGTCGGCCTACATGGTAACGAACCCGGAGCGCATGGAAGCGGAAATGAAAGATGCGTCAGTCCTCATCACCGACAAAAAAATCTCAACTATAAAAGATATTCTCCCGCTCTTGGAAAAAATGGCGCAGTCGGGGAAGAAAGACCTTTGCATTATTGCGGACGACGTAGACGGCGAGGCGCTGGCGACATTCGTGGTCAACAAACTGCGCGGCACGTTCTTCGCTCTCGCGGTGAAGGCGCCAGGCTATGGCGACCGAAAGAAAGAAATGCTGGCTGACATTGCGGTAACCGTTGGCGGACAGGTCGTTTCCGAAGACATGGGTGTGAAGCTTGAAAAGGCGGATCTCTCCGTGCTTGGACGCGCGACTCGCGTGGTTGCGACGAAGGACTCCACGATTATCGTTGGCGGGAAAGGCAAGCGCGCCGATATTGACGCGCGCGTGGCACAACTGCGCACGCAGGCGGAAAATACGGATTCAAAATTTGACAAAGAAAAATTGGAAGAGCGCATCGCGAAACTTTCTGGCGGTGTAGCAGTCATTCGCGTGGGTGCGGCGACGGAAACAGAAATGAAATATCTTAAAGACAAAGTGGAAGACGCGGTTAATGCGACGAAGGCGGCGCTTGCCGAGGGAATCGTGCCGGGCGGAGGTGCGGCGCTTGCGAAAGTTGCCGACAAGCTCGGGAAAAAAGTTGACGAGAAGGCGCACGACGAATACACCATTGGCTACCGTATTCTTATCTCCGCGCTTTCCGCGCCACTTCTCCAAATAGCAAAAAACGCTGGCCGCGAAGACGCGACGGTAATTTTGCGCGATGTGGTTTCAAAAGGAAGCGGTTGGGGATTCAATGCGGCAAGCGAAAGCTCTGACGCGGCAATAGTTGATATGTACGAAGCGGGAATTATTGACCCTGTCAAAGTAACGCGTATGTGTGTAGAGCACGCGGCTTCGGCTGGAGCCGTGCTTCTCACCACGGAGGCGGCGGTGGCGGACGAACCGGAAGAAAAGAAAGCGCCTGCGATGGGTGGAATGGGTGGGGGAGAGGCGGACTATTAACCGGTGTAGCTTTTAGCTTCTAGCTGTCAGCTTCAAGTCAAGAGCTGGCAGAGGATGCCGGCATCAAACACAAAACATCCCAAACGTTTTGCCCACCTGCGCCGAGGCTTCGGCGGGCAGGCAAAACGTTTGAATGTCTTCTTCGTCGTGTTTCTGCGCCTCGCCATCCCCAACTCCTTATTGCAATGTTTTGCAAAACACTAGAATAGAATCTCCGCGCTCGGTGAGCTTATGTCGAACCGCCGGCCCGTCGTTTCGCTTCATCACAAGACCGGCAATCGCGAGCTTGCGGACGTGATCGGATGCGTTTTCATATCCGATATTCAGGCGCTCCGAACCGTAGCTCGCACAGTCTTTCACGCTGATCTCCCCTTGAATGCTTGTATTCCTTCATATGCAACGCATTGTGAAGCGTTGCACTTAGAATTAGAACTCGCGTCCCCTTGTGTTTTGTGGGAATCTGATATACTACACACATGAGTACTTTATATATTGTATTGGGCGTATTAGTAGTAATTATTGTTTGGGCAATTTGGGCGTATAACCGGTTTGTAACGCTTGCCAACCGCACGAAGGAGGCATGGGCGGATATTGATGTGCAGTTGAAGCGTCGCTACGATCTTATCCCGAATGTTATTGAAACAGTTAAGGGGTACGTGCAGCACGAGCGTGGGACGTTAGAGAGTGTAACTGAAGCGCGCACGCGCGCGATGAACGCGCAGACGGTGGAGGAGCACGCGGAAGCGGAGAACATGCTCGCGGGCGCGTTGAAGACACTTTTCGCGGTTTCGGAAAATTATCCCGACCTCAAAGCGAACGCGAATTTTGTGGAGCTTCAGCGTGAACTTTCCGACACGGAAAATAAGATTCAGGCCGCGCGCCGTTTCTACAATTCTGTGGTGCAAGAATTGAAAAATGCGCTGGAACAATTTCCAACGAACGCTGTCGGCAAAGGTTTCGGATTTACGACACGCGAGTTCTTTGAACTCGCGGAAGGGGAGGAGGCCGCTCGCCAGCCGATGAAGGTGCAATTCTAGCCACATAAAAGTAATCGTGGTATAATGTTTCCGTATGACCACATTATTGCAAGAAGCAATGGAAAAGTTGTCACTTTTGCCGGAGGAGAGGCAAAATGAGCTTGGTAAGATGCTTATAGATGTAGCCGCTGAAGACCTCCATCCATATGTTCTATCCGACGACGAGAGAGCTGCGATTGAAGAGTCGCTTGCGCAGGCGCAGCAAGGGGCATATGCGACGGACGAAGAAGTTGCGGCTATGTGGCGGCGCTTCGGTCTATGAAAGTCGTGTACACACCACGTGCGTTCAAAGACCTTGAGGATATACGTGCGTACATAGCAAAAGATAATCCAAAAGCCGCTTGGGTTGTCGCGTCCTTCATTCGGCGTTCCATTCGAAATCTTGAAATCTTGCCGCATCAAGGGCGCATGACTGATACGCCTTCAGTACGTCGAATCGTCGTTATGAATTATCCATATGTCGTGTACTATATTGTTCACAATAAACGAGTAGCGATTCTACACGCGCGTCACTCGGCGCGTGAACAGTAAAACCACTATGGCCTCTCTTTATACGCAACAAAGTAAAAACATTCGCAAAACCTGGTTTTTGATGACGGGGTTTTTGGTGGTGGTGATTGCGCTCGGATGGTTCATCGCGCAGATATACGAGAGCTCGTTTATTCTCTATATCGCTATCGGATTTGCGCTCGTGATGAACATAACAGCGTATTGGTGGTCAGATAAAATCGCGCTTAGAGCGACGGGAGCGAAAGAGGCGGACCCGAAAGAGTATATTGAATTGCATCGCATTCTTGAAAATCTTGCGATTACTGCGGGGCTCCCGAAGCCGCGACTCTACATAATTAACGATGCCGCTCCAAACGCATTCGCGGCTGGCCGCGACCCTAATCATGCCGTTGTGGCGGTAACGACCGGGCTTCTTGAGAAGCTTGATAGAAGTGAGCTTGAAGGAGTGCTCGCACACGAGCTTTCGCACATCGGCAATCGCGATATTTTGGTGATGACGGTTGCCGTGGTGCTTGCCGGATTTGTGGCGATTGTTGCGGATATATTTTTACGAATGACATTCTTCGGTGGCATGGGCGGGCGCGATAACAAAAATCCGCTCCTACTCATCGCGGGAGTCGCCGTGATTATTTTGGCGCCGATAGCGGCGCAACTCATAAAGCTTGCAGTGTCGCGTAGGCGTGAATTTCTCGCGGATGCGTCTGGCGCGCTTCTCACGCGCTATCCCGACGGTCTCGCCTCCGCCTTGCGCAAAATCTCCTCGCACAACGCGCCAATGCGCAAAGCAAACCACGCCACGGCGCACCTTTTTATCTCAAATCCATTTGGGGCGCATGAGGGAGCAAAATTTGTTGCAAAAATGTTCTCAACGCACCCGCCCGTGGAAGAACGTGTCAAAGCGCTGGTCGGGATGCGGGTGTAAACCGTTAAACACCGGTTTCTGGCTCCTCGGCTCGGAAATGCAAATGGGTACATTTTCATTTCACTCGCTCTATGTCGCCAGTAAAGTGAGTGTGTTATAACAAGTGGCGAAGGAAGGGTGCCAGAGTGGTCTAATGGACATGCTTGGAAAGCATGCGTGGGGGAAACCTCACCGGGAGTTCGAATCTCCCCCCTTCCGTTATGAAAAATATAGAACATCTTTTGGCGAGGAATATTTCTGACATGCGCATATCCATCGTCCCCGTTCCTTTTGACGCGAACAACAGCGGGATTAATAGCACTGTCGGTGCGCCGTCGTATGTAGAGAAAAACGGTTTTTCGCGAGCGCTCTTCACGCTCGGCGCTGTTGTTACTAAAGAACAAGTAATGCGAGAGAAAGATTTTGTGCGCACGATATGCTCGGTGCAGAACTCCGTGGCAAAAATTCTTCGGCGTAAAGAAAAATGTATTGTGTTTGGCGGCACGCACACGGTGGCGCTCGGCTCTGTGAGCGGCGCCCTCCAAGTATTCGGGAACGAGCTCGGAGTGATTTGGATAGACGCGCATGGCGATTTAAATACGCACGAGACCTCACTAACCGGCAATGTGCACGGCATGGTGCTCGCGGCACTTCTTGGTGTCGGCAATCGTTCGCTTACCCGTCTGGTTAAAAAGAAGTTACCAGCGAAGAATCTTCTACACGTCGGTCTTCGTGATGCCGATATGGCAGAAATCACTCTGATTAAAAAACGCAAACTCAACGTGGTTACGATGGGGAACATTGCGGAAAACGGGCTTGCGGATTGTGTAAAAAATATTCAGCGTTTTGCGAAACATAAGAAGTATGTATGGGTGAGTGTGGACATTGATGTCGTTGACAAGAACGATGCGCCCGCATCTCCTATGGCGGCATACGGCGGTCTTACGTACCGTGAAATAACGCACCTCGCGAAACATATTGGAGACATATGCAACGTAGTTGGCATGGACTTTGTGGAAATAGCGCCCAAAAAGGACGTGCAGAAAAAAACGGCTCATCTTTGCGCAGAGCTCGCGGCATCCCTACTTGGCGCAATACACAGTTGGTACACAGAGAAATATTTGAAAATCCACACACGACGTGCGCAGAGCTCGAGGGTGCTATAATAAAGGTATGTTAGATGTAACCTTTTTTCCGATACTAATTGCCAGTATCGCGAACATGATTATTGGCTTTGTGTGGTACAGCCCACACGTGTTTGGGAGTGTATGGACGCGTCTGTCTGGGGTAACGCCCGAAATGGTGGAGAGCGGCAAACGCCGCATGCCCGCCGTGCTCCTCGTGGCGCTTCTCGCGGGGATGCTCACGGCGTACGTAATAAATTATTTTGGCGCCGCGTGGTTTGTTATTGACGTTGTTGGTGCCGTAGAGCTCGCGTTTTGGATTTGGGTTGGGTTTGTGGCGCCCGTTATGCTAGGCCACGTGCTTTGGGAGCAAAAGCCTTTTACGCTGTATCTGATAAACACACTTTACTGGCTAGTTGCGATGATAGTAATGGCTATAGTGTTGGTGCTTTAAAACACAAAATGAAAAACATGCCCAGAGCACAGATTGCACCTGCCTGCGCCGAGGCTTCGGCAGGCAGGCAAAACACAAATAAAGCACAAACATAAAAAAGCACAGAACACAAACGAAAACGGGGAGGAGAATGTGAATCTCGGTGTTTGTGCTTTTGGTAGTTTGTGTTCTGTGTTTTATTTGTGTTTTGTGCTCTTATCTGGATTCCTATGCTCAAAAAAGCTCTCGTCATTTTTACAGTACTCGGTGCTTTGTACGCAACAGTGTTTATAAGCGGCGTAACCAATCCTTTTTCGTGGTTTGTCGGTGAGTGGTGGCGTACCGAGGTGACGATAGAAATCGGCGGTGAGCGCATCAAGGCGCACGTGCGCGATACCCCAAAGGCGCGTGCCGAGGGGCTTTCCGGATGGGAAGCGCTTTCAGACGGTGAGGGAATGCTTTTTGTGTTTTCCGAAGATGGACATCACACGTTTTGGATGAAAGACATGAATTTTCCGATAGACATTGTTTGGATTTCTGAGAGCGGGCCCGCACACTTACCTTCGGTTTGTTCGGGCAAAGCCCGAACGCGCAAAGCGCAAACCGAAAGTAAGTGTGCGGGTGGGGAAGTTGTGGATATTAAACACAATGTATCGCCCGACACCTATCCCGAATACTCATTCGCGCCGCAAGTGCCAGCACGCTATGTGCTGGAGCTTCCGGCTGGGTGGATGGTGGAACATGGCGTGGTGGTTGGTGATGACGTTGAATTGTAGACAAAATATGTTACAATGTGGCTCTGCGCCGGGCAGCTGCACTCTGGATCGCTGGAGGCTGGACACTGGCACTCTGGAAGCTGGATACTTGATTGCTAGAAGCTGGAAAATGCAAAATTGAATTTCGCGTTTCCAGT
>MFLU01000007.1:76199-76654 GCA_001783335.1 Candidatus Kaiserbacteria bacterium RIFCSPLOWO2_01_FULL_50_24
TGAGGAAAGTCCGGACATGTCCAGCTCCAGTTTTGGTTTGTTGAAATTTCAGTCGATCAAAACTGGGGCTGGAGGACCGTAGCGGGTAATACCCGTCCGCCGAGAGGCGAGAGGTGCGAGCAGTGACGTCCAAACCGAAAGGGGAGGAGTCCCGCTTTAGCGGGATAAGTTCGTGGCAACACGAAATTGAAACGGCTAAACCCTTACGTACATGCAAGGCCGTACTCTGGATAGCTGGAGGCTGGACACTGGATGCTGGAAATTCATATCCAGTTTCTAGTATCTAGCTTCTAGCGGTCCAGTTTGTGCCGCTAGAGGTTGTCGGTAACGACAATCCCAGATAAATAGCTGTCGTATTCTGGATTACTGGAGGCTGGACACTGGCACTCTGGAAGCTGGATACTTGATTGCTAGAAGCTGGAAAATGCAAAATTGAATTTCGCGTTTCCAGTTCT
>MFLU01000007.1:76670-102722 GCA_001783335.1 Candidatus Kaiserbacteria bacterium RIFCSPLOWO2_01_FULL_50_24
CTCCAGTTTCTAGGGTAGTACAGAATCCGGCTCATAGGCGCAGCAAAAAAGCGGGGGAATCCGCTTTTTTGCTGCGCTAGATGCGCATGGTATACTTTCTTTGATGCAAAACCTGCACGATACATTGTATACGGTAGCTCGATGGGCAATGATTACCCTTGTCGCGCTCCTTCCCATATTTGTAATTCTGGTAGATTGGGTAGTGGTTGCGCAGTCAAAAGGATTTCTAATAGGCACGACTCTCATTCTCGCGGCAGTTTTCTGGGTTGCTGGGTCTGTAGCAGAAGGCGTGGTGCGTGTTCCAAAAAGTGCTCTGCTTATAGTCGCAGCGCTTTTGCCCGCTTCATATATCGTGTCAGCGGTGTTCACTGGAGCGTCGTGGGAGTCGTACATTGGGAACGCAACGAGCGTTGATACGGTGGCGGCCGCCGTAACATTCTATGTTTTGTTTGCGGTTATTACCTCTCTGTGGGCCAACAGGAATACGAAGGCGCTTCTCTTCACACTTTTTATAAGCGGCAGTGTGCTCGCGTTATTTTCCACAACGCGTTTATTGGTATCACATGAGTGGACAAATCTTGGTGGAGTGCTCACCGGTGTCGCTACGAGCGCCATAGGCAGTTGGCACGACCTAGGCATATTCTTGGCACTTTTTATATTCTTGGCGCTCACGATGGCACATGCGGTTACCGAAAAGCGATATATACGACTTGCGCTCTATGTGCTTGCGGGCGTCGCCGGCTTCATGCTGATTGTTAACAATTTCAGAGATTTGTGGTATGGCACCGCGGCGTTGTTTAGCGCATACGGACTGCTGTACGCGTACTCACTTCGCAGTAATGCTGTGCCGTGGCGCGCGATTATCCTCGGCAAAGCGGGAGCGTGTATCGCAATTGCTGTCGCCCTACTTCTATTTGGGTATGGCGGCACGTGGGCGCAAGAGCGCTTTCCGCAGTCGCTTCAGGTAGTTCATATGGAGGTGCGACCTTCGTGGCGTGGCACTATCGCTGTTGGAGAACGCGCGCTCACCGGCCGAGAGTTATTTTTTGGCACAGGGCCGAATACGTTTGTGCGGGATTGGAGTTTACATAAGCCTCAAGGCGTAAATGCCACGGAATTTTGGAGTGTTGATTTCACCAGTGGTGTGGGGACGGTGCCGACTTCCGTTGTAACTGTTGGCCTTTTCGGCGCGCTCGCGTGGGGGCTTATTATATGCTCACTTTTCTTTTTAATGTTTCGCCGAGAGACGTGGAAAGACCACGCGGGATGTGCACTCACTATGGCGGCGCTTTTTCTCACGGCGTACCAAGTGCTCTATACACCAGGCATCACATTGCTGGCTTTGACATTTATTATGTACGCGCTTTTGGTTGCTTATAGAGCGCGGAATACCGGCGCTTTCTGGAGCGTGCCTATAGGTATTACCACGGTTCGTGAGGGTGTTGCGTTGGTAATAGTGTGTGCGCTCGTACTCTTTAGTATCGGGATGAGCGTTCAATCCTTGCGACGGCTTGCCTCCGATGCGTTCGTTAACCGCAGCATACTTGAGTATAGAACGACCGGAGATATTGACATGGTAGTTCGAGATGTCGCCCTCGCAAATTCTATGTATCCGAATAGCGATAGGGTGAATCGGGCGGCTGTAGAGCTTGGACTTCTGAAATTGCGCGCCCTTGCGGTCGAAGGTGTTCAAACTGAAGAGGCGGGGCGAATGCTTCAAGGAACACTTTCACGCACCATAGCGCATGCGCTGACGGCGACTGTCGCAGAGGAGGGGAATTATCAAAATTGGCTTACGCTCGCGCAGTTGTATGGAGTGCTCGCCGGTTCTCAAATAGAGGGGGCGGAGGAACATGCACGGCAAGCGTATGATCGTGTGCGAGAGACAAACCCGACGAGCCCCATGCCGCTTTTAGGACTTGCGCAGATGGAGTTAATGCTTGGAAATACTGATGCCGCTCGGGAGTTGCTTGTAGGAGCACTTCAACTCAAACCGAATCTCCCTATCGCGCACTTCTTGCTCTCACAAATTGATGCGGGGGCGGGCGACCTTGTACGTGCGCGCGAAGCTGCAGTCGCAACTGCGGAACTTGTGCCGGAGGATCCGCTTGCGTGGTATAACCTCGGCACCATACTGTATGCAAGCCAAGATTATCCGGCGGCGTTACTTGCGCTGGAGCGTGCCGTGGCGCTCCAGGCGAACTACGCAAATGCCCTTTTTGTGCTGGCGCTTTCGCATTACGAGCTCGGCAATGAAGAGCAGGCGCTCGCAATTCTGGAAATACTACAAGGACTTGAACCTACACACGAATTACTTCAGCGCGTCATAGAAAACATGCAAAACGGTCTGGCTCCGTTTGATGAGTAGGAACACGCCGACCGGCGTAATGTAAAATGTAAATCTCAAAAATCAAAATGACAATGCAAAATGCCAAAATTAATTCTCGCCACCAGACAGCAATAAATCATAAGATCGCGACCCGGTTCCATTTTTAAATTTTTATTTGTCATTTTCCACTTTGATTTTTACATTTTTATTTTTCCGCCATTTACTAGCGGGGTACTATGATACGCGCACTCCGTCTTTTTTCACTGGAAGTCCAAAGCATGCATGTGGCGGCCTATATTCTCGGTGCGTCTGCCATTCTTTCTTCGCTCCTCGCCCTTCTGCGCGATCGTCTCCTCGCGCATACATTTGGCGCCGGCGTTGAGCTTGATGTGTACTATGCCGCATTTCGCGTACCGGATATCATTTTTGTCGCATTGACGGCTCTTGTGTCCGTGTATGTTCTTGTGCCGGAGCTTTCTCGAAGGAGTGAAAGCGACCAGCGCGCGTACATAGATACCATATGTGTTGGCTTTTCGGTACTTGCCATCCTCGTGTCTCTTGGGGCTTTCTTCTCTGCTCCAAAGATTCTTCTTACATTTTTTCCACAGCTCTCAGCGGCCGGTTATGCGGATTCGCTTGTCGCGCTGACGCGCATCATGCTTCTTCAGCCGGCACTGCTCGGATTCTCAAACATCTTTGCTGCCATAACGCAGATGAAACGCCGCTTCATGCTCTATGCGCTCACGCCCATTCTGTACAATGTCGGCATTATTGTCGGTGTTCTAGTCTTGTATCCTATTATCGGTCTATCGGGGCTCGCGTGGGGAGTTGTTTTGGGAGCTGCACTACATGCGCTTGTGCAAGTGCCCACCGTTCTGAAAGACGGCTTTTTCACCTTTCCGGCTTTTGCGACGTCTGCAGAGCTTTGGAGCACGGTGCGCGCGTCTTTGCCGCGCTCTCTTGCGCTCGCCATGAGTCAGTTTACTTTTCTCGGTCTCACCGTCATAGCGGGGACACTCGCGGTTGGCTCAATCGCTTCATTCATGTTCGCGTACAATTTATATAGCGTTCCACTCGCAATCATCGGCGCATCATATTCCGTAGCGGCGTTTCCGACGCTTGCTGCTGCATTTTCGCGCGGCAAACAGAATGATTTCGTGGAGAACGTCGCGCTCGCGGCGCGGCATATTATATTTTGGTCATTTCCCATTATTGCGCTCATGCTTGTGCTCCGTGCACACATCGTGCGGGCCATTCTGGGGAGTGGCGCGTTTGATTGGACCGACACGCGCATTACCGCGGCGGCGCTCGCACTTTTCACTATTGCGCTTACGGCTCAGTGCATGCTTCTTTTGCTCGCGCGTGCATACTACGCGGCGGGGCGGAGTTTCGTACCCCTTGTGTTTTGGAGCGCAATGGCGGTTTGCACCATCGTATTGTCGTATGGACTCGTGTATGTGCTTGAATCGCCAGCGATTCTTGAATTCGTAGAGCGACTTTTGCGCGTTTCCGAATTGCCGGGAACGCAAGTGCTTGCGCTCGCATTTGCAAGCTCACTTGTTGCCGTGATTGGCGCGCTCGCGCTCGCGGTGGACTTTGAACTGCGTTTCGGGGGATTTCTCGCGCAGATACGGCGCACGGCAGGAGAGTCACTCGCCGCCGCCTTTGCTACTGGTGCGGTGAGTTACACGGCGCTTAGTGTGCTTGGCACACTAACATCGGCAACCACCTTTCTGACCGTTGTCGTTCACGCCGCCTCCTCCGGCGCTGTGGGCGTTCTCGCCGCAATCGCTGTATACTACGTTTTTCAGAACAGAGAGTTTTTGGAGACGATGTTTGCTATGCACACTCGCATAAGACGGACGACATCTCCAGCGTTGTCTGTGGAGCGGATTGTTGGCTCGGCGGAAGAATAATAGATAGTAAGTGGTTAATAAAAATGCCATACTCTTGTGCATGCCCGGTAGTAGATTGTGGCGAATGAGCGCACAATTAAAATTGAAAAACGAAAAAGGAAAAACGACAGTTCAAAATGTAAAACCGAACACACGCTTCTCGACAGTTTTTAACTTCTCATTGTCGTTTTAAGATTTTCATTTTTACTTTTTAATTTGTATAACTCACTAACCGGGTATGTCTGACAACATTAGAAATTTTTCCATTATTGCCCACCCCAGTACCATCCAGCACCTTTCGCGAAAGGTGCTGGGACTACGGGGCAGGTGTTGACCGCACATGAACATCAGAAATTTCTCTATAATCGCCCACATTGATCACGGTAAGAGTACCTTGGCAGATAGGATGCTTGAGCTCACAAACACGATTGAATCGCGAAAAATGCACGAACAGGTGCTCGATAGGATGGATCTTGAACAGGAGAGAGGGATAACTATAAAAATGACCCCCGTGCGGATGCTTTGGCATCCTCAAAATCAAAATGTAAATATTAAAATTCAAAATGACAATGCAAAATCAAAAAATGAAAATTCGGAATACATTCTGAATTTGATCGATACTCCAGGGCATGTGGATTTTGCATACGAAGTGTCGAGGGCGCTGTCTGCGGTTGAGGGCGTTGTCCTCTTGGTGGATGCTACACAGGGAGTGGAGGCGCAAACGCTCTCGGTCTTGGGTATAGCAAAAGAATTAAATCTTGTGATTATTCCCGTCGTTTCTAAAATAGACGCTCCAACGGCGCGCACGGATGTGATAGTAAGTGAACTCGCACTCCTTCTCAAATGCGATGAATCGTTGGTTTTACGCGTGTCGGGAAAAACGGGAGAAGGTGTCGCTCCTCTTTTGAATGCGGTCGTGGAGCGGATACCCGCGCCTCGTCCTCGGACTGAAAGTGCGCAGGCGCTCACCCCGTTAGAGGCAAGACCTCCAATGGGGCTCATTTTTGATTTTGATTATTCGGACCATCGCGGTGTTATTCTGTATGTACGCATGTTTGGTGGCGTGGTTAAAAAAGGCGATACGCTTATGTTCGCCGCGGCGAAAATAAGTTTTGTAGCGCAGGAGGTTGGCGTTCTGACGCCGGAAGAATCGTCGCGCCCGGAACTTTTGGAGGGAGAGATTGGCTATATTGTAACCGGTGTCAAAAAACCAGGCGTTGTATCGGTGGGTGATACGGTTACCTCAAAACGCGTCATCGCGTCGGCGCTTCCCGGGTATCGCCCTCCCGCACCGGTCATCTGGGCGTCAGTGTATCCAGAAAGCCAGGATGACCTTGTGGCGCTTAGGCAGGCTCTGGAGCGCTTGCGTCTCACCGACTCTTCGCTTTCCTACGAAGAGGAGTCCTCCGGTGTTATGGGCAAGGGATTTCGCTGTGGCTTTTTGGGGATGCTTCACCTTGAGATTGTGATAGAACGCTTGCGGCGCGAGTTCACTCTTGCACTCGTGGTGACACAGCCTACAACCATGTATGAGGTGACACACAAGAATGGGGCGGTTGAGAGCGTGTACGCGCCGACGCGTTTTCCAGACGACGGGGTGGCCGAGCGCGTTCGCGAAGTATGGGCGCACATATCACTCATCACGCCGCCGGAGTATATGGGCGGCATTTCACAGCTTTTGTATGATCACGAAGCGGTGGTGGGGGACACGGCGACGCTTCCCGATGGGAAACTTGAGGTTCGGGCGGAAATGCCGCTTCGCGAGCTCATGCGCAGCTTCTTTGACCGTCTCAAGAGTGTTTCTTCGGGGTACGCCTCGCTTTCGTATGAACTCGCGGGGTTGAAAGACGCCGACGTGGTGCGGCTTGACACTCTGGTGGCGGAAGAGGCGGTGCCCGCGTTCGCGCGCATCATATCGCGGCGGCGGATACAAGAAGAAGCCGAAGCGATGGTGGAACGGCTGGAAAAGTTGTTACCGCGACAGCTTTTTGAATTGAAAATTCAGACGCGCGTTTCCGGGCGCATCATCGCGGCGCGCCGCGTCTCAGCGCTTCGCAAAGACGTTACCGGCTACCTATACGGCGGCGACGTAACGCGGAAAATGAAATTGCTTGAAAAACAAAAGCGCGGCAAGAAAAAAATGCTTGCGCGCGGGAAAGTGGATATACCCCACGAGGTGTTTCTCAAAGTGGTGAAAGGCGGCGAGTGAAATTACTGACCTTCACTTTATTCCCCTGCACTCAACCGATCTGTTTTCCTGCTCACTTACCTTTCCCAAAAAATATCTTTCCGTAACTGTCGCTACGACAAGCGTTCAAAATCGCCCCGTTAAAATGAGCCGTGAGGCTAAACCTCACGCTGTGAGGTTTTATCCTCGCGGAGATGTAAACTGGCTCATTCCGACACCACAGGCGTTTGCGCCAGTTGTCTCCCTCCTCGGCTCGAAAGTGCAAAAGCGCGCTTTTGCACTTTACTCGCCCTACATCGCCAGTAAAAACGTCGGCTCGTCCAAATCCCTGCGCACCTACCTGCGCTGAAGCTTCGGCAGGCAGGCAAGCCGAGGCGCGCCCTCGGCGCATACCAGTAAAAACGCCCGGCGCAATGCCGGGCGTTGTATATCACACCACAATATTTTCACCCACTACGGAAGCAATATCGTCCTCAGAGTAACCCAGTTCTAGCAAGATGGAGTTTGTATGTTCTCCTAAGAGTGGTGGCGGTAGAGATTCAGCACGCCGCACGCCACCCTCTCCGAACTCAATAGGGGAATTGATGCCCCAGATGGAACCTGCGGTCGGATGTTTCATGTTCGTGAGCATGCCAGCCTGCAGTACATTCGGGTCGTTACATACCTCCTCAAAGTTCTGGATTGGTCCTGTGGGGATGTTGCGCGCCTCGAAAAGGGCGATCCATTCATCCCGCGTCCGCGCGAGAAGTTCCTGTTGAATGTATGCCGTGAGCTCTTCGCGGTTAACAATCCGGTCCGCATTGGTGGCAAACTTTGAATCATGGAGCAGCCATTCGCGCTCGATAGCCTCGCAAAACGCCCGCCACTGCTTTTCATTACCGACGGTAATGATGATTTGTTTTCCGTCACGCGTATTGAAGCAATCGTACGGAACGATGTTCAAGTGCGCATTGCCGACCCGTTTGGGAAGTTCTCTCGACACGAGATAGTTCATGGCGATACTCGGCATGGACGCGACCATGGCCGATAAGAGTGGCACTTCTATGTGTACGCCGACACCGTCTTTCTCGCGTGCATAGAGCGCCGCGAGTATTCCGTTCATAGCGAAGAGACCTGTGACAATATCTGCGACGGCGAATCCCGCTTTCATCGGATCTTCTTTGCCGGTGATACTCATGAACCCCGATCGCCCCTGTATGATGAAATCATAGCCGGGGTCGTTTTCTTTGGGTGTTCCGCGAGCGTATCCTTTAATGGAACAAGTGATGAGTCGCGGATTGAGTGCGCGCATTTCTGCACAGCTCATTCCCAGCTTTTCAAGCGAGCCGCGCGAAATATTCTCGATGAGAATGTCAGCCGTTAGTACGAGCGCGCGCAATACCTCTTTTCCCTTGTCGGTTTTGAGGTCGAGCACGATGCTTTTCTTGCCGCGATTAACGCCGAGAAAATACGCGCTCTCGCCATTGATAGAAGGAGGCAACCAATGTCGCGTATCATCGCCGCCAGGCTTTTCAATTTTAATGACCTCTGCTCCCATATCGCCGAGCATCATTGATGCATACGGGACGGCGAGCACGCCGCCGAGTTCGATAATCCGTATTTCCGCAAGCGGCTGGTCAGGTTGCTGTTTCATCAGAGTCTCCTTGGCGGGTTGAGTTGCATCGGGCAGTGAACGAGAGCCGGACCCCCGTTTGAAAGGGAATCGCGAATAGCACATTCCACAGCCTCCGGCGAGGTCGCATGATGATACAGCATGCCGTATGCACGAGCTATGTCGCCGAAGTAAGGGTTATGTAAATTCGTTGCGTGCGTTTCTTTTCCATAACGCGTATGTTGGAAGTAGCGTATCATGCCATATGCCGAATCGTCGAAGAGCACGATGACCACGGGAAGTTTTTCCTGCACCATGGTACCGAGTTCTTGCATGGAGAATTGGAATCCTCCATCGCCGACGATAGCCACCACCGGACGATTCGTACCGTTTCTTTGCACCGCAAGCTTTGCGCCGAGCGCCGCGGGCAGTGCCCATCCGATAGTGCCGGATCCCATCGGCCAGAGGAACGTCCCCGGATTTGTAACTTCGAAATATCGGCGCGTCCAAAAGGTCATTATCGTAGAATCATTGACGACGATGGCATTTTCAGGTATCGCCGCACGAAGCGCCGATATCAGCCCCATCTCGAACGGGGATTCTGTTCTTATGCGCTCGATTGCCTTGCTTTTGCATAGCATGAATCGGGCTCGCCAACGACCGCTCTCAACTTTGCTTAGAGGCAGCGCTTGCACGATAGCGGTGAGCGCGGTATGCGCATCTGCACAGATGTACTCTCCGCGCGGATGTTTTCTCGTTTCCACATCGCAATCGATGCGTATGACGTTTTCCGGCAATTTCAGCGTCCACCTGTCTGTCGAACGCTGTGACCAACGCATGCCGACGATAATGGCGAGATCCGATTCGGCGATGCATTCCCGAAATTCCGGTTCGCCGGCCAATTGCCCATAACCGCACCAGTGATGGTCAGATATAATGCCTTTGCCTTTCACGCTGGTAAAAACGGGCGCAAGCATCCTTTCTGCAAGCGTGCGGAGAGGTTCCATTGCGTCCGCCCACCACACGCCGTTGCCGGCGAATATAATCGGGCGCTTTGCCATAGCTATCATCTCGACAGCGCGGCTCACGTCTGCTTTCGGAGTAGGTCTTGCAGGCGTTGGGTGGAAATCGTCTTCAGTGCGCATATCACGATACACGTCCGTCGGGATATGGAGTAGGGAAGGACGTTTCCGTTCGCCGACTGCATGTTCCATCACCATGTGCATCGCGCGTGGAATGACGTTTGCACAGGTTACTGATGATCGTCGGCTTGTTACACTGCGAAAGCAGGACGCAAGTTCAGAGACTTCGTGAAGATGTCCCGTTTCCTTACTCAAGAATTCTTGAGGGATGTCAGTTACTATCGCGAGCATGGGTGTCGAGCTTCCATATGCTTCCAAAAGACCGCTCATAAGAGCGAGTGCTCCCGGACCCGGAATAGAAAACACGACTCCCGTTTTCCTGGAAACGCGCGCATAGCCGTCCGCAAACATGGGTGCAAACATTTCGTTGCGCACCACGATGGGCCGGATGCCATACGTCTCGCAGACATCATAGACATCAGTGTTGTCAGTGCCCGGAATGCCTACCAGGAAACTCACGCCATAATGGCGCAAGGATTCGCAGAGGGTTTGTGCACCGTTCATCGCTTTTTCTCCTGTTCTGTCAAAGTGCTCTCTAGTCCAGATAATCGGATAAAAAATGAACCAAGTCAAGCGACATTTATCAAGGTCCGGCCTTGATGACCTACTCTCTTTCACACAATTACCTAGCGCCAAAAACGGCTATATTCGCCCCCTACCTTGCCCGTCCGTAGCTTTCTCCGACCTTCGTAGCCTTGGCGAAGGAGGGCTCGCGCTTCGGCAAAAATACTCCCCACTCCGCTGCGGCTACACCTCGTCGTATGTTTGCCTCCAGTACTTCGCAGAACCTCAGCACTCTCGCAAAATATAGTCGCGAGGCCGCTCGTTATTTTGCGGAGCGCTTCGCGGGGGCAAAAAGTATCTCATTTTTTTCTGCCAGTGCCGTTACAAGTTAATGTATGCGATGGTTAGTCGATAAAGACACACTATCCCGTAGTCATCTTTTTGTAGTATGGAGTAGTGAAAATTAACTTGTAACGGTACTAGGTAATGCGTGAAAGTCCGTAAGGGAAATCCTTCGACAAGCTCAGGACAAGTCCTCTCGATTGGTTATTGAAAAAGCAAAGGTGTCACGGAGCGTAATCGTCAGGCACGTGTGGGAGTTGAACTCTCACGCACAACCACCTTTGCTCTAAAAAAGACCCGGAGCAAAAAAGAGGACCATACTGCCGCTCACAAGAATAGCGACTACGCCCCATATAATCTTGATTATTTTTTTGTTCTTTTTGTCAAATAAAAACGACATGAGGAGTATTGTACTATATAGATATGTATCGGGAAAGGCACAATCCTGTTCGGCTGTTTGGCAAGCGACTTTTGCTTCTGGCGCTTTTTGCAGGAGCTGTACTCCTGGTTCCGGGGGTATGGAAAGTGTATACGCAGGAGCGAGAGTCGCGTATCTTAAAAAACGAAGCGACGCAAGAGCTTTCAGAACTACAGGGGAGAGAAGAACTTTTGCGCGCAAGAACGGAAGCGCTTGATACAGAATATGGCTTGGAAACGGTGCTACGCGAGCAGTTTTCACTCGCACGCGAAGGCGAGAAGTTGATTGTAATCGTCAATCGCCCACCTCAAGAAATTACTGCGGAAAACAACTCGTATCTCGCGAACTGGTTTACGCAATTGTTGCATTGGTAGTTTCAACGCCACAACAATAGCGATTTGACACAATTGAGATGGAGGGGGTAAGCTTCTTGTATGAACGAACGGTCTTTTGAAGCGGGCGCAAACATGCAGCGCCAAACCAAAGAAAACGATGCTTACGACAATTATCGGACGTTAGGCGGCATTATTAATGAGAAAGATTACACAAGCGCTTTAGGGAGAGCCGAGAAAACCGCAACACTCAATACAACTCTGGTTCAACAAGCGAAAAATATCGCCACATACGCCGGAATTGTTTTGAAGAACTCCGGAGACCCAAGAGTAAATCTATACGCGGCGTTGCGCGCTGATAATAAACCGAAGGATGTGGAACATCATCACAGTCAGATGTCGGACCAGCGTTTGTTTGCGGAAGCACTGCGAATGCTGGGAGATACGGATGCGCTAAATAAAACGATTGCCGCGTATCCAAATATTTCCTTCTGACCAGACACTATAGAAGCGCCCACATACAATTGACGTTACGTTGGCAATTAAAACACTACACCAGCATAGGTGTGGGGGCTTGCCCCCACACCTAAAATTACATAGCATCATATTGTGTCTCGCGAGTATGGTTTAACGGTATGATGCGACCGACTGCCAATCCCGTTAGAAATAGGATGCGAGATTAGTTTAATGGCAGAACGAATGCTTCCCAAGCATTAGGCAGGAGTTCGATTCTCCTATTTCGCACAAAAACCTTCGTGATTTCTAACGGGACAAGGGTTGAGACCGGTCCGACTCCCCGTACCCGCACCATGGTACACTATTATGATTATTGAGCTCAATAATTATATATGAACGAACAAAAAGAGGTTGTTATTTACTCCACGCCATCGTGTCACTTTTGTCACGCCGCAAAAGAATTTTTCGGTGCGAACAACATCACATTCACCGACTACGATGTTTCAACTAATGCCGACAAGCGCAAAGAGATGATAGACAAGAGCGGGCAAATGGGCGTGCCGGTGATTTTCATCGGCGGGGAGGTGGTCATCGGTTTTGACGAGGCGAAACTGAAGGAGCTTCTCGGGATTTAGCCTACTAAATCGACTATTCCACTAAACGGCTCACACGCGTGTGAGCCGTTTAACGTGTTCTATCCTGGGTCTTTTTGCTATAGTGCAATCAAACCCCGCGTAAGCAAAGCTTTCGCGGGCGGCGTTCGGAAAAAATACGAATATGTTATATTCTTATTTTGTTCCTCTCTACCCCGCGTAGCTCAAAGGATTAGAGCAGTCCCGTCCTAAGGGAAAGACTCCAGGTTCGAGTCCTGGCGCGGGGACCAGACAGAAAATTGCGAGTCAAAGATTACCGCTCTTTCTCACCGTATTTGCTTATTCAATTGAATAAGCAAATACGGTGCGGCGTCCGGAAACCATCAATGTGTTCTGAGTTTTACCTCCCACCTATGCTGATGTGGTGTTTTTGTTGCAAACCCAGCGCTAGCTAAAAACGTACGTTTTTTCATTCAACATGCGCGAGTAAACTAAAGTCTTACGAAAACACAAGGCAACGACATCAGCATTGGTGTGGGGGTTTTACACAGCCCTCTCTAGACGGAGTGTAAGGACACGCTATTATTAAAGTATTATCATTAGCCATTTTCGTATGGATAAAAAAACATACTTTTTAGTATCGGCGGTTATTTTTGGCGTTTTTGCAGTGCTCCATGCCGCACGTGTCTTCTTCGGATGGGATGCGGAGATCGGAGGTTTCGCAGTGCCCGTATGGGGCTCCTGGATCGTAGTTGCGGTGGGGGGATTTATGGCCTGGCACGGGTGGCAGTACAAAGGATAGTGGGACGCTCCGTCAAGGGCGACTTTTGCCTCGCCCCGAACGACATACGGTTCAATCGTTTGGGAGATATCACTACTGCGTCAACGTTTTGGTAGCTAGCAAATCTACTGCGCGATGCATGCCCTGCACCGTGCTTGCACTGGTGCTGGGTTCTCTCGAGGCAAAAGTCGCCCTCTCCTCCGCTCTAGGTGGTGGGATGCAAATACAGGGGGGGGGCGCTCCGTCGGCTCACCTGTTTGGGAGATCGCTCACGCCCAGCACCACTTTTACACTTGGTACTCGGTAACTCCGGTTATACGAACGCTTGCGTTTGCGTTTCGTACCACAACAGAACTCTCACTGCAAAAGTGGTGCTGGACTCCGCTGGGGTTAAGTCTCCCAAACAGGTGCGGCCTCCGGAGTCTACCCCGTAGGGAGCTTTGCCCTCCTTCGGGGCTGAGGTGGTGGGATGCAAACACTGCGAGATGCATGCCCCGCACCAATGCGAGCCACAGCACCACTTTGGGTATAACAAAATCCCGAAGTGGTGCTGGGTATACTTTTGCGATGCGAAGCATTTGGTGCGTGGGTTCTCTCGGACAACAGGCGTCTCCGCTGGAGGTGGTAAGTACAACTTGCTCACACGTTTTGCGCCCTGTTGATTTTCAGCGAATCAGCAACGGTTTCTCTAGGCTATTGCTGGCGTGATATACTTTTCATTATGGAAGAAAGGGAAGACAAGGAGGTCTATCGTTTGGTGCGGGACAATAATCGTCTTCTGCGCTCTATGCGGCGGAATGCGGTTATTTGGGGAATCATTAAGATACTTCTTTACCTAGGGGTTCTCGTTGTCTTGCCGCTCTGGCTTTACGCTACATACCTCGCGCCAATCGCAGAAAACGCGCTGGGCGTTCTAGGGCAGGTTCAAGGCGTTGGTGCGGAAGCACAAAATCAACTCAATGCGTTCCAAGAAATACTCCAAAAACTCAACCCTGCGCAGTATATTGGGCGGTGATGTCTTTATCAACAGCCTACTGTTCTCAACTTGTACCAGCGAGAGTACAATTTGGGTATGAACCAAGCTCGTGCGGAAGCAGTAAAATTACGATTGAAGGGACATAGTTACAATGAGATAAACAAAAAGCTCGGGATTCCTAAATCAACCCTTGCCAATTGGTTAAGAAATATAGTGCTTTCTGACTCTGCGCGCCAACGTCTCGCTAAGCGTTTAAAAATTGGCTCACTCGTCCTCATAAAAAGGAACAAGATGCAAACGCATGAAGCGCGGCAACGAGCTCATCTGATTCGCACTTTCGCGCAACAGAGAATCGGCACCTTCACAAATCAAGAGTTACTACTTGCTGGGGCATTACTTTATTGGGCAGAGGGCTATAAGCGACCACTGGTACGTTGGGGAAGAGAAATAACTTCGCATCCAATCAGTTTTGTTAACGCTGACGAGGATATGGTGCGCTTATTTATCAAGTTTCTCAGGGATATTTTGAATATTGTTTCTGGCGATATTGTTCTCTCTATGCGTCTTTACGATCACATTAACGAACAAGAGGCGCTCCGTTACTGGATGAAGGTGACTAATCTAACGAAAGAAAATTTCCGCACAACTACTCGTCTCGTTAGTCTGGCCAGTCAACGCAAGCGGCCATTTAATAGGTTGCCATACGGCATGTTACAGGTGGGAGTTTATGATACTCCAAAGTTCCACGAGATCATGGGCTTAATTGAAGGTGTGAGAAGCCAGTGTAGGTATGATATAGTCCACAAGTTGCCGAGGTAGCTCAGTTGGTAGAGCATTCCGCTGAAGCCGGAAGGGTCCCCGGTTCGAGCCCGGGCCTCGGCACAAAATGTTTTGGAGGGTAATATGCTTCTCGTCAAAACAAAAATCGGACCGAGCAAAATCCACGGTATTGGTCTTTTTGCCGATGAGTTTATTCCAAAAGGAACTATCGTATGGCGTTTTGTCCCCGGTAAGGACGAGGTGCGCACAAAAGACGAGGTAGAGAAATTACAGGAACCAAAACGTTCAGAAATTCTAAGCTTGCATCACTCGTATGTGAGCAAGCAAACGGGTCGCTATATTTATTTCGGAGATCACTCTGGATACTTTAATCATTCCAACACACCCAATGTTGGCACAAAATACAAAAAAGATGTTGAAGAAGATATCAATTTTTCTCTTTGCGATATTACGCCAGACGAGGAGATGACCATTGACTATCGCGGATTTGCCGCGGAGGGAGTGGATTTCTAGCGGCTCCGCACTTTTAATTTGGTTTGCCGTGCTTTGTTGATTTTCGGCAGTCGTATCATGAGGATGCCGTGTTTTTCGGATGCCTCTGCCATGTCCACGTCTACCTCTTCCGGAAGAAAGATGGTGCGTGAAAATGAGCCCCAGTATAGTTCGCGCTGGAAATAATTTTCTTCGTTTACCTCGCGTTCATCTTCGCGCGTGCCGGAAATGGTGAGCATTTCGCGCGAGAGCGCAATATCAATGGATGTTGGTTGAACTCCCGCAACCAGCGCTTTCACAACAATTGCGTCTTGCGTTTGATAAATGTCTACCGCAAGTTCTCCCGCTTCTTCGGGAAATGCATTATCTTCGCGCGCGGCAATATGCGCGTGCGAATGTCGCTCGTCGCCCCCGCCCTCAAATGGAATAGGCGTGCCGCCCTCTTCGTACTCATCCGAGCCGAGGAGTCGAGTGAAGAACGATGGTTTTAAGAATGACATAATTATGTATTTTGACTGCGTAATTTTGGGTGAATCCTCTTTACATATTCAAGAATGGCAAGGAGTGCTACCAGACCAAGCCACACTAAGGCAAAGGTACGCAATAAGTGCTCCTCCGATACAGAAAGTATAAGGAAGTTAAAGCCACTATGCAAAAGGGATGCGAGGATAACTCCAATCCAAGCATAGCGGAGCCGGGCGCGTTCCCCTTTGTAAAATGAGAGACCGATTGCCACACCGACAACGGCAGAAGACAACACATGAAGAAGCGTAGCACCAATGAAGCGCAGGTTGCCTGTCATGACCGTTTGCGCCAGGGTGTCGCCTGCAAGCGGGCTCATTAAAAAAAGTACATTTTCAATTGCCGCGAAGCCAAGTGCCACGGTGACCATGTAAATAACCGGGTCAATCGGCTCGTCGTCTTCGCGCCGCTTAAGGACGGTAATGCGAGCGGCGAGGTATTTCATCACCTCTTCTATCACCGACCACGCGGCGAATATCGCCACCGTTGTGGTGAGAAAACCAGCGACGAACTTTTGGATGGGAATAACGACGGCCACCGTAACCATGCCCGCGAGGAATGCAAGTGCAATAAGGCGGCGCGGCTCCGGATGTGCCGAGTCCTCTCGAAGCCAAAACCATAACCAGGCAAGGGCGGGAAAGAGTCCGCCTGCAATCGCCCCTAGTATGGGAATATATTCACCCATTACTACTCAGTATATCGCGGCCACCGAGCAATCATGAGGAGTTCTGCGTCTTTGTGGGGAAGTTCTTTCCATATCGCTTCGGTGACGAATGGCATGAAGGGGTGGAGGAGTTTCAAGCAGGTAGAGAGTAGTGAGTAGAGAGTAGAACGACGGGAGTCGGCGACCTCGCCACCGCCTTTGAGAATTGACTTGGATTCTTCAATAATTTCATCTGCAAAACGGTGCCACACGAAGTGGTATATCGCATCCGCGGCCAGATCCAGACGGAATGTGTCTATATGTTGCGAGACCTGTTTCGCTATCGTCTCGGCCTCCGCGATAAGGGCGCGATCTTCTTTTCGCGTTATCTCCGCGTTATCTCCGCGTCCGTTTGCGTTTTCCAGCACGAATCGGGTGATATTCCATATCTTGTTTGCAAAATGCTTGTAGCCGCGGACTTTTTCCTCTGAGATCTTGCTATCTGTGCCCGGCGCCATGCCGGCAATGAGGGACATGCGCACGGCGTCCATACCGTACTTTTCGCCCATATCAAGAGGGTCAATGTTGTTTCCGAGTGATTTTGAAATTTTTCGTCCCTGACCATCCCGCACTATTCCGTGGAGGAGTACTTTTCGGAAGGGGACTTGGCCCACAAGAAAACCTGACATCAAGATCATGCGTGCCACCCAGAAAAAGATGATGTCGTAGCCGGTCTCCAAGACACTTGTTGGGTGGTATGTCTTTATATCACTCGTTTCTTGAGGCCATCCGAGAGTAGAAAACGTCCATAAGCCAGACGAAAACCATGTGTCTAAAACATCGGGGTCTTGCTCATATTCCGCATCGCAAAATTGGCATATCGGTTTCTCCACTCTAACCACGAGCGGAATGCATTTCCCGACATCACTCTCGCGACCCTGTTTCGGGATACACTTTTGTTCGTGATGCCACGCGGGAATACGGTGTCCGAACCAAATTTGGCGGGAAATGCACCAATCACGCAGGTTGTCTATCCAGTGATAATAATTTTTTTCAAAACGCTCTGGAATAATTTTTATCGCACCCGATTCGACAGCAGTTCTCATCAGCTCCTTTAGCGTAACTTCCTGTCCGGGCTTCACGTTCCCCAATTTTGATTTTTGATTTTTAAATTTTACATTGACGTTGACGAACCACTGCCGTTTCGGCAGAGGCTCCACAATGCCTCCGGTGCGCTCGGCGGTTGAGATGTTTTGCGGCACGTCCTCTTCTTTTTCGAGCAATTTTTCTTCTTTCAGCCACGCGGCAACCGCCTCACGAGCATCTTTCGTCTTCAGGTCTTTCAGACGGCCCTCAACGGTCATCTTCGCGTACTCGTTGATGACCTGCGGGCGTGGAAGGTTATGACGGTCGGCAATTTCCCAGTCGGTTATGCTGTGCGCTGGGGTTACGCCCAAAGCTCCCGTACCGAAATCCTTTTCGACGCTCTCGTCGGCTACGATTTTGATATGGATAGGAACATCGCAAAAAACAATGTCGTACTCCTTGCCAACGAATTGCGCGTACCGCTCGTCGTTAGGATGCACCGCGACTGCCGTGTCGCCGACTTTTGTTTCCGGACGCGTTGTCGAGATGGCGATAGGGAAGTCTTTGGCATACTTGAATGTGTAGAGTTTCGCTCGGCGTTCTTCGTAGACTATCTCGTCATCCGAGATGGTCGTTTGTCCCTTTGGGTCCCAGTTGACTATTCTGTCACCACGATATATTAGCCCCGCTTCGTACATGCGCACGAATGCTTCGGCAACGGCCGCACTGCGCGCTTCGTCTATCGTGTAGGCATAGCGACTCCAATCGAGCGATGCGCCCATTCGCTTCAACTGGTTAATGATGGTTGCCTTTGATTCGTCGGTGAACTGCGTAATACGTTTTAGCAATTCCTCGCGACCAAGGTCGTGCCGCGTTTTCTTTTCTTTTTTGTATATGTCCGTCTCCACTTTTGCTTGTGTCGCGATTGCCGCGGAATCAAGGCCGGGGAGCCAGAGCGTGCGTTTCCCCTGCATGCGGGCGGTGCGTATCAAAATATCTTCTATAACAACCATGAGAGCGCTACCCATATGGAGCACTCCGGTGACATTCGGTGGCGGGAGGACGATGGAGTAGGCCTCGGCATCGGGCTTTGTTACCCCCCTTTTCACACAGGTATCGGGATTTGTGTAATCGCTTTTTTCCCACAGCGCGAGAACTTCCGCCTCCTGCTCTTTCGGGTTATAGGGTTTGAGAAAAATTTCAGGAGCGGACATGTGGCTCATTTTACAGGCGACGTAGAGCGAGCGCAAAGTGCAAAGAACGTCTTTGCGCTTTGCCGAGCCGAGGAGCCTGAAAACAAGCGCAAGCGATGTTTAGCCCGCAATAGAAAGATTTCCAACCGCCTTGATTTCTTGACCCGCGCTTTCAGTCTCCAGATTCCAGTGTCCAGCAGTCAAATGTGCGAGCGCGCATTGGGCTATCATTATCGCGTTGTCGCCGGTGATGGAGGGGTCTGGGAGGCGAAACTCAATATTGGGGAAATCGTTTAATACAAGCCGTTCTAGGCGTTTACGGATGTAGTGGTTGGCGGCAACCCCGCCACCGATTACAAACGTCTTCGCGCCGGTTTCTTTCAGTGCTTTCTGCGTTTTAGAAACGAACACATCTGCTACTGCATCCTCAAATTCCGCCGCGAACGCCGCCCTCTCATCTTCGGTTAGCTGTTTGTCGCGCAGAGCGTATAGCGCCGCTGTTTTAAGACCGGAAAACGAAACATTCAAATTATTGCTGTGTATCATCGGCCTCGGCAATCTACATTCAGCTTCTAGTTTCTTTTTTCTCGCTTCCAGAGCAATACGCGAAATCTCCGGGCCACCCGGGTAGGGAAGGTCGAGCATGCGCGCCACTTTGTCAAAACATTCTCCAACAGCATCATCAAGCGTTCGGCCGATTACTTCGTAGGTAAACCACTCTCGCATCAACACGAATTCCGTATGTCCGCCGGAAATCAGAAGAGCTAAAACAGGCAACTGCGTATCTCGCAATTCAAACATTCTAATGTTCTTAAGAACATTAGAATGTTGTATTTTTGGTTGGGCGAGAGACGAGACAAGGTGTGCCTCCATGTGATTGATGGCGAGAAGCGGCAAGGTGCCTTCCCGTGCAATTTTTTTTGCAAACTGAATGCCCTGCCAAAGCGCCGGTTCAAGCCCCGGACCTTGCGTTACCGCGATGGCGTCTGCCGGTTCGCTCTCGAATTCCTTATACAACATAGGCAGATTTTTTTCGTGCTCGCGCTTGGCAAGGTTTGGATACACGCCGCCGTATGGCGCGTGAAGAGCGGCTTGCGAAAGGAGAGCGCTTTTCAGTGTCTTGAAAACGAAGCCCCCAGGGATTTTCTCTCCATAGACCAGCGCTATACCGGTCTCATCGCACGAAGTTTCAAATGCAAGAACTTTCATGGTAGCACGACGTTTTTGTGCTCAATATCTCCGTAATTCATCATTCATATAGTACACCTTCAATCTACAATCTGTGATGTATTTTGTACCCACCGCCTCAAGCGTAGGGGCCCATTGCTTGAGAGAACATCGCGCGGCGTATTCCCACCACCTTAGCGGAGGAAGGGGCGACCTTTGCCTCGAGAGGACATCGCGCAGTAGATTTACTAGCCACCAAAACGTTGACGCAGTAGTGATATCTCCCAAACGATTGAACCGTATGTCGTTCGGGGCGAGGCAAAGGTCGCCCCTGACGGAGCGCCCCCCTGCTTGCAAAATCCCCCAAGAGTGACATTGTAGTTTAAGTCAAAAGGGAGTAGGAGAAATGGCGAGAAAATCCTTCACGCTTCCTGATCTCGGTGAGGGCCTGCATGAGGCGATTATTAGAGAATGGCTCGTCTCGGTTGGAAACATCGTTGCCGTTGACGGCATCGTCGTTGAGGTTGAGACGCAAAAATCTGCCGTTGAGATTCCGTCGCCATGGGCAGGCAAAGTCGCTGCGCTCCACGGGAATGTTGGTGATGAAGTTACTGTGGGGACAGTACTTTTTGAGGTTGAAACAGAAGAAAGCGACATTATGCAAACAGATGCTCCGAAATCTGAGCCAATGCCGAAAACGCTTGCGGAATCCGCACCACCGGTTCCAGCGAAAGAAAAAGAATCGCCGAGCCAAAGCGCAGTGCGCATGGGACCGAGTGTTCGTGCGCTTCCCATGGTGCGCAAGTATGCCGAAGAGCGTGGCGTTGAACTTGCAGACGTTGTCGGCACTGGACCGGATGGCACCATCACACGCGGTGATATTGACGAGGCGGTCGGTATTGTAAAAGAAAGCGGAGTGACCGCTAGTATGTTGCTTCGCGAAAATGAAGAGTTACTAACAGGCAAGCGCAAGGTGATGGCGGAAAATATGGCGCGCTCTCATGTGGAAATTGTTCCGGTGTTCCGGTTCAGAAAGGCGAAACTTGAACATTGGAAAACAATATCCGGTGCAAATGTGCGTATCGTTCGTGCGCTTGTTGCCGCTTGCCGCGAAGCGCCAGCTCTTAATGCCTGGTACGACAGCAAGAGAGGTGTGCGTATGCTGCATCCGCATGTAAATCTCGGCGTTGCGGTTGATACCGAAAAAGGCGACCTGGTGGTACCGGTTTTGGAGTGTGCGGATACGTTATCCGAAGAGGAGTTGCCGAAAGTTCTGGATGCGCTTATCAAAGACGCTCGCGCAGGAAAGGTTTCGCCGCTGATAAAACCCACTATTACTTTATCTAATGTTGGCACGGTGGGAGAAGACGAGGGTGGCTCTGCTATTATCGTTCCGCCGCAAGTTGCCATTGTTGTGGCGAGCCGGATTGTTGAAGAGGCATGTGTGTTGGATGGTCACGTTAAGCCATGCAAGGTGTTGCCGCTTTCGCTCACGTTTGACCATCGTGTTGTAACAGGCGCGGAGGCGCTCAAATTTTTGACCGCGATGGTCGGCGCACTTGAAGCAATGAGCGATTATGAAGAAAAATGACTACACAGTCCCGGTACGCCGGGACTGTAACTTTTCCGGATGTTTCTCATTGTTTAAACTCTCGTATCAATCACGTGAAGATCTTTTTCTGAAATCGTTGTTGCTCCCACCGATTATGGAGTCAGTTGTTTCGCCGGCCAGGATATATTCTGTTCCATCTTCTTTTATCACTCCTGTAATAGTGAAATTAATCGCGCCCGAACTTTTTATGCGGTAGGTCTCGAATTTTATCTGCCCCTCGTTGTTGGTAGTGCCGGAGACCTTTTTTGCATAAGTGCCGCTCCAATAGCCCTCTACCATAGCATTTTGTATCATTGAACCGGAGGCGTTAGTTTCTCTCAGTGTGACCAGCGCTGTCGCTCTCCACGACCTGTAACCAGAAACAGATAAAACAATGTCTCCATAAGCAGTGGGAGAATCCTGCGGTTCGGAAATAATTACTTGGGCAGCATCGGTTCCTACCGCGCCGCCATTATCAGTCACGGTTAAAGTTACGGTATAGATACCCAGCGCTGCATAGGCATGGCTTACAGTTATTCCGCTGGCGGTTGCGCCGTCGCCAAAAGCCCACTGGTAGCTAACGATGCTTCCATCTGGGTCATTGGAACCAGAGCCGCTAAAAGAAACAATATCGTCCACATAAGCTGATTGATCCGGTCCGGCATTGGCTATTGGTGGCTGATTAGCGCTGACAGTGATTATTACTTCATCACTAGCTATCGTTCCTTCATTATCAGAAACAGTTAAAATCAGCGTGTGACTACCTACTGAAAAATCAGAATTAATTATAGCAGTTGTTCCTACTACCATAGCTTCCTCAGTCCATTGATAGGAAACAATTGCCCCATCAGGATCATAAGAAGCTGAACCATCCAAGGTGACGGTTTCCATTCCCGTGCCATCAACGTCAGAAACGGTCTGGTCTGGTCCGGCATTGGCAACCGGTGGATCATTTACATTATTAACCGTGATGCTCGTGTTATTGCTTGCGGTTTGCGAGGCGGTATCAACCGCAGTCGCGCCAATGGAGTATGAACTATCGCTCACGCTCGTTGAATCCCACGACCATTCGTAGGGACTTGATATATCTGAGCCCAAAAGCGCGCCATCAATGTAGAAATCAACCTGTGCTACGCCACTATCATCTGTTGCCTCGGCTGTAATGCTAACAAGTCCAGAAACCACGGCGCCATTGCTGGGCGAGGTTATACTCACTATTGGCGGATTATCAATTGGTCCAGCGGCCCATCCCAAAGCAGCGGTCGCATCAACCAATCCATAGCCATAAGTGTTATCTCTGCCGGTTGCGCCCAAATCTGTAGCCGACTCCTGAAGAGCCGCTCGTACCTCATCTGGAGTGGCGGCGTTGCCATTCGCTACTACCAAAGCTGCAACTCCGGCAACATGCGGTGCGGCCATTGAAGTGCCTTGGAAGAACCAATAAGTAAAACTGTCTGTCCTCCCTTGGAATGTCTGCTGAAGCACGCCATCCCCATAGCCATCATTGTTTTGGTCAACATTCAAATCTCCGCCCGGCGCAACCAAATCAATACTCGGACCGTAATTTGAGTAATACGCCAGCGTGTCATCGTAGCGGGTGGCGCCGACCGCAATAACATGATTGTCATAGGCGGCGGGGTAAGAAGTGTTAACTGAACCGTCATTACCGGTTGCGGCTATTACAGTTACGCCGTTGTCGTGTGCGTAGGCAACTGCCTCCTCAAGGTAGGCGGCAGGAGATGACCCGCCAAGAGACAAGTTTATGACTTTAGCGCCATGATCCACCGCAAAGCGAATACCATCGGCGACGTCGGCGTAAGTTCCGGAACCGTTTCTGTCCAGGACCTTAACCGGCATAATGGAGGCGCCGTATGCAATTCCGGCAACACCGAGTTCGTTATTGGTGGACCCCGCAACTGTTCCGGCAACATGCGTACCGTGCCCGTTATCATCATTGGGGTGAGTGTCATCGTTCACGAAGTCATATCCAGATACGAAAGCGGTATTCGTTAAATCAGGGGCAAGATAGTATTTTGTTTTACGGCTCTGACTGTAATTTTCATATGCCACACCGGTGTCAACAATTGCTACAGTAACACCCGACCCATTAGAAACATTCCACGCGCTCTCCATTCCAATCTTTGAGAAATTCCACTGATATGAATAAAATGGGTCATTGGGAACCATAAAGGCATGGGCAATGTAGTTTGGCTCGGCGTATTCAACATCATCGCGGGACTCAAATTCCCATTTCGCCTCGCGGACCGACTTTCCAGTCGGGATCTTTGCCACGCGAAAGGGTTTATGGTCCCCCTTATATTTAACGATGAGTTCCCCGACGGCATATTCCTCGCCGTGCTTTCCCACGACACTTTCCAAAAGTTCACTGTCTTCGCCTTCGTAATCGGCAAGAACGGCGTTATGTCCCGCAACGGGGAGTAAGGAAAAAACTAAAAATAAAGAAATAACTACTGCGCTTGATTTGTAGATTTTTTTCATACTCTATATTATGCCAAGATTTTAATACTTAACCTTACTTCAGTTAAAACATTTTAATAAAAACGAGAGTAATTACACTAAAAATATATCATTTCTGCTCCTAATGTTATATTATGATTAAATTGTTAATATACGCTGTCTTCAACTTTCTTAATATAAAGTTTATCATACAGTATCCCCTTTGTCAAGGTTGCCATGTAGAACAAAACCTTGTTACAATCTTATTCAATTGAATTAGCAAGTAAGCAGTGATACATACGGCGGCGAGCAAGGATCCGCATTTTTCTTTTTGGTGGGCGGTACAGGACTCGAACCTGTGGCATCAACAACGTCAATGTTGCGCTCTACCAACTGAGCTAACCGCCCAACGAACTAGAGCATATCATTTTGTACGTGTGGTGTAAAAATCCACATCAAATTTTTTAGTGCTGGGCATACTGAGCTAACCGCGCGTATGCAGAGTGTACTAAAATATTTCAATTCCCGAAAACATCTCTTGTTTTCTTTTTAACCTCCTCTGCAATTGGGTCGTGCGCAAGACGCCCGATTGGAATTTCCGCTTTCTTCTTTCGTAATTGTCCTACCACGACCAAGGCTTGTTGGTATGCACCGACGACGGCATCTTTATGCTTTCTTTTCGCATACGCTTGCATTGCGGTGAGCTGTGTGAGGATTTCTTCAACAAGCACGACTTGTATCGCGTGATCTTTTAGAGCCGCATCGTCGTTTTTCATCCATGCATTTGCCAACTCTTCAACGACCCCAGTACTTACGCCGATAACGGTGCGAGGCACATTATTTCGCGTGCCCATAAAGTCACCGCGTCGGTCTTTGAAATACTTTATGCTCCCAAGTTCCCCGCGGTCTATTTCCTCACGTATTTTTTTGAGTTTCTTTTCTATCGCGATTTTGCCGAACGTGACATCAATAGCAAGCGCAAGAAGTCGTGAGCCGTCTTCGGGGGAATACCATTCCGCAAGCATATCCGTTTTATTTTTGTAGTCGTCCCAGGAGGATGTTTTCATGACGTCTGCGCCGCCGAGCCAGTCGCTTTGTTTTGAGTGTACAAGCACGATTGCTTCCAGCACATCGCCCATTTTTTTGGTCACGCGGTCGTAGTTGGTCTCTTTTTGTTCCCAGCGTTTTCTAAGCGCAATCACCTCGCGCATGTCCGCCTTCACGCCGTCTTCGCCGTAAACGGAGAAGAAGTCGGGGGACTGTATCGCATGGGTGCGATCTGAAAAAATTTGCTTCGCGCGCGCATGTGCACGCTCAATAACGGGAAGCGTCTCTTTGCGTTCAAATCGCTTTTGTGAATTTTCTGCTTTCTGTGCCGTCCGCTGCCTATCTATGTTTCGCAGGATGCTATCCTCGTATGTCATTGGCGGATTATACACCCGACTAAGTAGAAAAGAATTGTCGTGAGATTGTAATTTGATTCTCCACGAGGTTACCGAACCATTGACGTAGAGTACATTCTATACTATATAGAATTGAGAATTGTCGCCCAAATTAGCTCTTTGATAAACGAAATTTAGCGCAAATTTCTCTGACGTCGTCGCTTTGTGGGTAGTGCGGTGGGTATCTTAAAACAAAGGTATTTAGCGCGCTACTCATGTTGAGTAGTGACTCGCCGCGGTGTTGCGGCATTTACACCTACGGCGACAAGCCGTGGGCACGAACGGAGGAAAGACATGAAGCACGTGAAGTACATCAAATATGGCGCAGTGGGCATCAGCCTAATTGCGCTGGCGCTGGCAGGTTGTGCGAGAGATGCTGATGTGGCATCGCGCAACATCTCGCAGGCTGCGGATATGTTCGAGATCAACCGTCGAGTTGTGTTCTACAACGGGATCACGGATAGCTACATGCTGACAATAGAAGGACTCTGCTCCCTCGGCAACAATGACGGTCCGAAGGAACTGACGGTCACATGCAAGACCGGCCCCAAGGCCTTCAAGAAGCATTTTCTTGGTTTGAGCGACAACGTGACCTATTTAGTCGAGCAGATCGACGGGGCGAACGTGAGCCTCTACCACTATAGGGTCATATTCAAGCCCCAAACGATTCTCCCCGACATTGACTTCCGTGGCGACCCATCGGAGTTGGGCGGTGGCGCGGATGATGCATATGAGCAGTAGCATCACCTAGCCACGCGAGCGTCGTGTCG
The DNA here is from genome assembly GCA_001783335.1 of Candidatus Kaiserbacteria bacterium RIFCSPLOWO2_01_FULL_50_24. GTDB lineage: Bacteria > Patescibacteriota > Minisyncoccia > Phycocordibacterales > UBA2100 > UBA10103. The sequence continues at coordinate 102,361 of MFLU01000007.1, forward strand.
TGTACAAGCTCCACCGAGTTGAGGACACGGCCTCAGCTCATCAAGCCCCTCGTGGTTCACCCACTTGGGGCTTCTTCCTTGCCCAACACTAACTTTTTCTCTGACCCCAAGGGGAGTCGAACCCCTGTTTTGACCTTGAAAGAGTCACGTCCTAACCGTTAGACGATGGGGCCTTGTGGACAGCTTCTAGCTACCAGCTTCCAGCTTCTAGCAAAAAAACCGAAAGCCAATCAATAATACGGTTTTTTAAGTAAATTGGCAAAAGTGTGTACGGGTCCACCACATTTGGCACTCCTCAGCGGATAATGTCCTCACATGGTACTGGAGAGGCGCGAGCATTCCAAGCGATTCATGCGGACGTT
>MFLU01000008.1 GCA_001783335.1 Candidatus Kaiserbacteria bacterium RIFCSPLOWO2_01_FULL_50_24
GCCGCAGGAAACGATCCAACCACTTCAGGGCGTGTTGTCACGAGCGATTCAAACGGCGCCGCGGGGAATGACCCAATCGGCGACAGCGGTCTCGCGGCAATCGTACTGATAGGCGGCGTTGCGGGCGAAGTCACGAGGGGCTTCGGTACTTCTTGAGTTCTCTGTATGACTTGGGTGATTGGGGATTGCGCAGGTGTGATGGGGGAAGGAATCGTGAATGAAGATCCGGGGAGGGTGCCGGCGGGAACACTCGTTTTGGAAGGAGTATTTGTGACTACAGCTCTTTCAAAATCAGTACCCGCGACAATAGTAGGGCGAAAGCCGGAGGGCGGTAGCTGAGGAGGTTTTACAGATCCCAATACGTTCTCGTTAGTCGCGATGACACTGGGTCTGGCAGGAAAAGAAAAAGGCAACGAAGACGGAGGGAACTGGGGAACGATTTGCGGACGGGCGTTATTTAGGGTGGCCACTCTTTCGAAATCAGTGTCTATGGCTTCTCGGAGGACAGGAGGTTTTCCGACTCCCAAAATATTGTCGTTTGCTACAACAATAGGATTAGTTGCGGGCTGGATGGGAGGTTTGCCAGCGGTTACGCGAGTGACGATTGCTTTTCCAATTCTCACCGGACTTGTGAATGGAGCAACCAGAAGCCCAATATGGATGCCTGCGTTAGCTGCTTCGTCGGTGCATCTGCCGGGATTTGTGCTACACCCCAATACTTCTTCAGGCGTTCCTCTTATTTCTAAAAAGTCAGCGGCGGGAGTCGGGAGCACTTTCTGCGCAATGGCTCGTGTTCCGCCGGCAAGCGTTTCTACAACTCCATCAGCTACCCACCCCACTCCATCAATAGGATTTTGGACGAGGCTTTTCCATAAGTAGCCGGAAGGATTCTTAAACGGATCAATTGCCTGTGATAAGCGTGCTTCGCGCTCAGCTCTATCAGCAGCGAAAGCATCGTTGGTATTTCTAAGAAAATTTGAAATGACACCTTCCCCTTTCGCCGCGCGTGTTTGATCGTCCACTATGTGTGCAGGACAATTTCCTGCCGCGCAGGCATCGTAATCCGTTTGTACACCATTTAGCCGCGCTGTAGCGATATCCACCTCCGTTTGGCGAGCTTCTAGATTTAGAATGTATGAGGTCGGATCAACGTCAATTCTTCCGGCATCGTTTAAGAGTTTTTGTGCGACGGCGACATCACTGTTCGCTTTATCAAGGACAGCTTGCGCTCTATCACGTTCGGTTGCAATGACGGCGAGTACTCCTTGTTCTGACTGGATTGAATGTACAGGAGGGGCAAGACCCGCATCACCGGACATATCTTTTTGAGAACTCCACCACGATTGGACACCTTTTTTCGCGCTCTCCCACCAGTTTGTTGTTTCTTCTTGCGGATCTTGTACGTCGTCAAAAGAAGATGTTTCAAATGTGGATTCGCCGTGCGGGAATCTCAATCCGGGGTCATCGACACTCGAAGAAAACGGAACCGGATCAGATATCTCTTGAGCAATAAGTCGCACCTGATTATCCTTTAGAACATCTAACTGACGCTGAAGACTTCCTTGAAGGGCAACCAGTTGAGTATCTCTTGCATCAAGAGCTTGCCGTTCAGGGCAAAAAGGATCGGGACAGTCTACGGCTAAGAGTTGTCTCGCGATGTCTGCTCTTTCAACCGCAGTATTCTTGAGAAAATCTTCTTTTGTTATAGCTTCATCGAACGAGGCAAAAAGAGCGTCCTGTTGCGCTTTCGGGATAAAACCCGAAAACTCGTTTCGTATGAGTTCTTTTGATTCCGTCGCGCTCATATTTGGCAGTGTATCGAGGATAGCGCTTTTTGCGGGTTCGTCCGCTTTCACGCGACTTTTTTCCGTGCTCGCACTAACGACCGCAGGTCCCGTTGTACACGACGGAGGATTTTGCGGAGCGCAATAGGAAGATAACGTTGCGAGTGGGCTCGGGCGCACTTCTAGTATTCCTTTGTTGTCGATGGTGATGGAAATTTCAAAACCAAGCGGAGTAGATTGTATGAACTGTTTCACTCGGTTCACGTCTCCCTTTTGGAAGCAGGCGTATTGTATAGGTGTGGTAGTTACGGTTCCGGTTCGTCCCACGCATAACGCCGTTCCCCCTCCGGTTGATGTATCGGAAACAGTGGTTTTTTCTTTTGGATCGTTCAGACCTCCCGATCCGGTGTATGCGGACGTTAGGTTGGTTTCAGGCGCCGCCGTCAAACTGGCAGCAAGCAGGCTTTGGGTCGAGAGGGAAATTGAGTCGAGCGTAACCGCAACACTCCCCGCGACCGCGAGAAGGATAATACTCGCAAGTATAGAAAAACCTGCTTGCGCGTAGCGCAGAGGCAAGCCGCGAAAACCCGCCTTCATAAAAGGCTCATGCATAGCGCAATTTTGCGCTTGAAAAGGCGCTCACGCAACGCGCTTTGGTGCGCGGGATGGGGAAAATCATTCATCCGCGACGTTTCAGGGAGAGCGTTCGCGGCTCTCGGCGTCGGTTCGCCCCCGAGCTCTCGATTCATTGACCGATGTCCGGAGGCTCAACTTTTGGTATACTTTCCCTTGATGATTCACCTCATTGAGACCCCGGTACCACAAACCCTTCGGGTTTGGCTACGGGGCGGGATTCATTGCAAGCGTTATGTCGATACGTACAGAGCAATTTCTATCGGAAAAGTAATATGACCCATTTAATTGAGACCCAGCAGTTTGACCGAGAGGCGCTCCAACGATTATTCCGGCTTGCCAGCATCTATGAAGGCAAGCGAGACGAATCTTTGCGAGGCAAAATACTGGCCTCGCTTTTTTATGAGCCGTCTACGCGTACGCGGCTTTCTTTCGAGAGCGCTATGTTGCGTTTGGGAGGCAACGTGCTTTCGATGGAGAATGCGAGCGAGTCATCATCGTCGACAAAAGGGGAGACCATAGAGGACACTATCCGCATAGTCGATAATTACGCAGATAGTATCGTCATGCGCCACCCGGAAGCGGGTGCGGCAGCTCGGGCGGCGGCCGTATCGGAAGTCCCCATCATCAATGGCGGCGACGGCGTGGGACAGCACCCGACGCAGGCGTTCCTCGACCTCTACACCATAGAGCGGGAGATAGGCCGTACCGATGATTTTCATATTGCATTCGTGGGCGACCTTAAGTATGGCCGCGCGGCGCGCTCGCTTGCGTACCTCCTTGGTAAGTACGACAACGTACGCATGACGTTTGTCTCGGCACCGGCGCTCAAAATGAAAGATGATATCAAACAGCATCTTGCAGAGCATGGCGTCCGCATTGAAGAGATGGAAGACCTTCAAGGGGTCATGCAAGAGGCGGACGTGGTATATCAGACACGCGTCCAAAAAGAGCGGTTTCCCTCGCAGAAAGAACATGAACAGTTCAAAGGCGCGTATGTGATAAACCTCCCAATGGCCGACTCTATGAAAAAAGGCGCCATACTCATTCACCCGCTTCCGCGCGCGGGCGAGATTGCGCCAGAAGTGGACGATTCACCGCACGCCGTGTATTTCAAGCAGGCCGGATATGGAGTGTTAGTGCGCATGGCGCTTCTAAAGACGCTGCTCGGCGAGGAAAAGAAGACCATTCGCACATATCGGAGGAAAAAGTGATAGTGTCGCAGAAATGGAGGGATTCGCCTACAAGTTTTGCCTCGTCGCCACTCGGCAAACTCACAGGCCGCGCCTCGCGGTTTCGCTTGCTGGCGAAACATCGCTCCGGCGTTCGAAAAAATAATTTAACCGCGACGGGGTAGAACCCGCCGCGGTCATTTGAGTCAGTACTCCACATTAGCCGTTAAAGTGCTGAAGGACCAATGTTGCGTTGGTGCCGCCGAAGCCGAAAGAGTTCGACATAACCGCTGCAAGTGGCGCATCAAAGGTCTCGCGAGCTATATGCTTGCCCACGGACGGAAGCGCCTCAATTTCAGGATCAAGCCGGTCAATGTGTGCGGACATAGGCACGAACTCCTCTTGAAGCGCAAGGAGGCAGTAGATTGCCTCGAGCGCACCTGCGCCGCCGAGCGCATGTCCGGTGATGGATTTCGTGGATGATATCCATGGCATCGCATCATTGTGGAAGACGCGCGCGAATGCACCCGCTTCGGCAAAGTCGCCCTTTACAGTTGACGTACCATGCGCGTTAGCATAGTCAATCGGCAGGACAGGCACATCGGGGTTTATACCCGCGAACGCTTGGCGCATACAGCGCTCGGCACCTTCGCCCGACGGCTCCGTCATGTGAAATCCATCGGACGTTGCGCCGTAGCCCACGATCTCGGCATATATGTGCGCATCTCGGCCTAGTGCATGCTCGAGCTCCTCCAGGACGAGAATGCCACCACCTGCGCCGTCAACGAATCCGCACCGGTCGGCATCGAATGCGCGGCTTGCGACTGACGGATTGTCGTCAAACTTCGATGCAAGCGCACGCATGCCGTCGAAGCCACATGCTTTCGAGGGATGACAATCCTCCGAGCCGCCGGCAAACATGATGCGCTGATAGCCGAGAGCGATCTTTAGCGCGGCTTCGCCTAAGCAGTGCGCCGACGTGGCGCATGCCGAGCTGATGACGTAGCTAATACCTCTGATGCCGAAATCTGTTGCGAGTTTTGCCGCGAGGCCGGAACTCATCGTTGGCACGACGGTGAAGGCGCCGAGCTTGCGCGGCCCGTGCTCGCGCACGATGTCCCACGAATTGCACTGGTCGAGCGTAGAAGGTCCGCCGGTGCCCACAATACATCCCGTTTCCGGGCTGCGGATGTCGTCTTCGGAAAGGCCGCTATCTGCAACGGCGCTAAGCATGGCATGATAGCCATAGAGGAGTGTATTCCCCTCGCCCATAAAACGCATCTGCCGGCGATCCAATTCCGGCAATTTCGCCGTGATGGGTGCCCAGAGACGCGAGCCAAAGTTGAGTTCCGTGTAGATGGGGGAGGTGACGACGGCCGATGTCCCGTTTTTAAGAGCTTCAACGATCTCTTGGCGCGTTATTCCGATGGGACTCACCGCACCAAATCCTGTAATAACCACACGTTTCATCGTATCTCCTCCTATGTTCTGGATTCCACACAACGCGGAATCTCTATCTGCACGCCACTGTACTGTATTAATGCGAGGCAGGCAATATCGGGTCTCCTATACTAGAAACTTCTTCTTTTTTCATGGTTCAAAGTTTCAATCTGCGGTGAAATCATATCCTTTGCGCGAACCCACTTCGCACGCGCGGAGCGCGTGATGGCTTGAAACTGCCTCATACGCTCCGATTGCGTGGGGAAACGAACCAATGCGCCTCGGACACGCTCGCGGACTCGCGTGCGCAAAAACCAAAAAATTTCCTTGCATTTTTCTCGCGTCTCCTCCCCCCACCCCTCCGCCGCGAAGCGGAAAAAGAAATAGAAAGGAAATTTTTGGTTTTGCTTCGCCGTTTCAGTCTCCGAAAAGAGCAATCTTATTTTAACATTTTTGTTTGCTCTTTTCGGAGACTGAAACGGCGACCGAGGCGCTCTCGTATCCGCGTTTAGTGGTAACTCGAAACTCTGTGCCTTCGACGGCGAAAGTGCTAACTCATCAAAGTGGAGCCTCGCCATACAAAATTCCTTTAAGGAATGGCGAGGCGCAAATCATATATGTGTTTGCCCCACCCTCCCGTGCGCACACATCATCCCCGCCGTTTTTAGGAGAAATTATAAAACGGCGGGGATGGCTCCCTTGTGAGCTAATACACTACTTGACTTGCATAAATTTTCAATTTTGTAGTAAACTATAGTTATGGAAAAAATACCTACAGGTAACTCCCAGAAAACCGAAGAAGAAATCGCGGCTATTCGGCCGGAAGTCGTAGGACCCTCATCGAACCTTGAACGCGCGCATAAGCAATTTGAGGCGGAGGCAAAATATAAAAACAAAGAAAGGAAATGGTGGGAGAAAATGCTCAGCATGAAAAAGGTGAGTAAGGAAGATATTGCCGCAGGATATGCTGAACAACTTGAGGAATTTGTGACAGAGGAAACTGAAGGGAATAAAGATAGAGAAAGTGAAGTGCTTGCGAAGTGGCATATGTTGCATAGTCCTGCAATGGCTGGTTCGACATACGGATATAGTATTGACGCAAAAGCTTTTACTGAAGCCCGCGAGTTATGGGCACAGGCAACAGAGGGTAAACTTTCACCGGACGAAATAAATAAATGGCCAGAAGTTCAAAATCAGGTACGAGGTGAACTGGAACGCAAAGCTGATGGTTATCCGTACAGTTTTAAAGATTTCGTCGCAACGCGTGACCAATGGGCTGAGGCGGGCGTTATGAGTTCAGAGGACGCAAACAAATTACCTCATGTTCAAGAAAGCGCACGAATCATTATTGAAAGAAAGGCAAGTGGTTATCCGTACAGTTTTAAAGATTTTCTCTCCGAACGAGAACAGTGGGTTAACGCTGGAGTTTTGGCTCTGGAAGAAGCAAATCATCTCCCACAAGTTCAAGAGAGCGCAAAAAATGAAATTCAGCGTAAAGCGAGTGGCTACCCCTATAATTTCAAAGATTTTATTTATACTCGCGACCAGTGGGTAGAGGCAGGCGTATTAACTAAAGAAGAAGCGAATGAATTGCCGGTTGTTCGGCAAAGTGCAGAAACTGAAATTCAGAGAAAAGCACAGGGGTATCCTTACAATTTTAACGATTTTGTATCTACAAGAGATCAATGGGTTTCGGCTAATGTACTTTCACTAGAAGAAGCTAACCAGTTACCAGAAGTGCAGAAAGCGGCCGAGACGGATATTAGGAGAAAAGCACAGGGGTATCCTTACAATAAAAGTGATTTGGAAAAATCTATCGCAAATTGGGTTGGCGCAAATGTCGTAGAAGATAGCGCGGCTCAGGCTTGGATATAAAAGGAATAGAAATCAGAAATTCGCCGATTACATTTTGTTGGCGAATTCCAATTTCCTAATCTTTTTTAAGAGCGCAAAACACTGCCGTTCATAAATTTTAGTTTAGGAAATACTCGATAGGCTTAGCATAGATTTTCGCTAGTTCCGCCAACTCAACCGCATCAACCCTACGCTCGCCTCGTTCTATCTTGGAAATATACGCTTGTGGTTTCTTGAGTTTTTTACCCGCTTCTACTTGTGTCAAACCTGCCTCTAGGCGAGCGGAACGGAGTTTCGCGGTGAGTTTTTGATACTTTACTCTGTATTTTGTCGCCATAGATATATTAGCATGATATAACCGATTGTGGAATATACCATCATGGTTTATTATGTATAAGGGTGATATTGACGGCGAAGCAAAACCAAAAATTTCCTTTCCTCTGCTTTTCGCCTTTCGGCGGGGGGTCAGGGGGGAGCCGCAAAAAAGCAAGGAAATTTTTGGGTTTGCCGCGCGACCGAAGGGAGCGCGTCCGAGGCGCTTCCAGCGCGATCGGAGCGTACAATGCAGTTTCAAGCCACCACGCACGCGGAGCGTGCGCATTCAGTTCCGCTCGAAAAAGGTTCGCGCAAAGGATATGATTACACCGTTTTTGATCTGTACCCCGTGTCCACTTTATGGGGTACAGATCACTGGCGGAGAGGGAGGGATTCGAACCCTCGATACGGTTTTACCCGTATAGCGATTTAGCAAACCGCCGCACTAGACCACTATGCGACCTCTCCAATAAAGGCCAGTATACCGATTTCATTACGCTCGCGCGAGGGATATTGCCGAAACAATACTACCGGCCTTCTCCAGAGTTTTTGCGGCCTCGGCGAGAGTGGCGCCGGTAGTTGTTACGTCGTCAATGAGAAAGATGTGCGTGCCGCGGATTTTTTCGGCAACCGCGACAAATGCACCTAAAACATTGGTGAGCCGTTCTCGGCGCGAGAGACGCGTTTGCGGAGGTGTTGCGCGCGTACGTGCGAGCACGCCTGTTGCAAGTGTAGAGAGTATTCCGTTTTTGAACTCATCCGGCAGTTTTGCGAGCACCAGCTCTATTTGATTGAATCCGCGTTCGCGTATTCGCGAAGTATGGAGCGGCATGGGGACTAGTAAAATCTTTTTTGTGGAAAATATTTGTATGTGGGCAATTTCTTCACGCAGGTAGTCGCCGAGCGCCTCGGCGAGGAGTGTCGTGGCGCTCGCCGAGCCGTCGTACTTTAACGCACGAACGCAGTCCTCTACCGCACGACTTCTGTAGTCCATGAGCGTCGTTATCTCAATACCGCATGCGCTTTCTGCGCTCGGTGCAATGTGTAGGTCGGTAATCGTGAGTATTTCCGCGCGCATCGTGCGTTCGCGGCGGGGGAGGATGATATCAAGGAGAGATTGCGCCATCTTGAACAGATTCATAATGAATGTTTAGCCGAAATTCCAAGCACCAAGCACCAAATTACAAACAATATCTAAATTCCAATTACTAAATTATAAAACACCACATGCCAGTTTTGAATTTGTTATTTTGGTGATTTGAATTTGTTTGTAATTTGGGATTTGTAATTTGGATTTTTTGTGACGTTTGCGCTCGCTTTGCACAATTTGTGTTTTGTGTTCTACTTTATCCCATATGAATAAATTGTCCAAAAAGAAGTGTGTTCCTTGCGAAGGAGGCACGCCGCCGCTTACAGCGGAGGAGATCGCCAACCTTAAAGCCAAAATACCAAACTGGACGGTTGCAGAAGACCAAAAATCCATATCACTCGAGTTCGCATTCAAAAACTTCGCCGAAGCGTTTGCGTTTGCGAATAAAATTGCCGCCATTGCCGAAGTGGAAAACCACCATCCAGACCTACACGTCTCGTGGGGCAAAGTTGGCGTGGAGCTTTCCACGCACGCAATCGGCGGGCTCTCGGAAAACGACTTTGTTCTCGCCGCAAAAATTGACAAGATTGATTCTGTATGATACGCTATTTTTCGATTCTTTGAAAGCGTAAAACCTTTGTCACAGCGGAAAGATATTCATCAAGGCCGGACCTTGATATTTTTCCGCTGTGGCAAACCCGCCGCAGCCCCTCAACTCGCGGGTAGCGGGAAGCTGACCGGCAACTAGCCGGGAAGGAGTAAGCGATGAAAATCAAGCATCCAAAAACCCTCGGCCCACTTGAGGCGATACTGAACAAAATCGGCGGGGATGACGGGGTTGATCTTCTTCTCGCCGACAAGCTCGTGCTCGTTGACCCCAATAAGGGAAGGAGAGGGTTCAAGGTCCCGAGTAGCAATCCGCTCTTCACGTTTGCCGGACGTTTTCATGCGCCCGGCGCAAAAGAGTTCGTCTCCGCGAAAGCGTACGTCGTGGATACGTCCGAGCGTGCG
>MFLU01000009.1 GCA_001783335.1 Candidatus Kaiserbacteria bacterium RIFCSPLOWO2_01_FULL_50_24
GCGCGCCATTCATCAAATTCGGATTGGTGGTCATTGTATCAAAAAATAAAGAGCGGAGCAACTATGTTTTTGTAGAATGCCACATCACCGGTTCGGCGCCACCAAAATAACGGGTAGTCGTAGACTGCGACCACATTGGGACGTGGATATCAGAATTATTTGTTTGAAAAAGTCAATTATTGTGTAGCGTCAAAGCTGGTATAGTGAGCACAGAAGCAATATCACACGGAGTGTTTCTGATGAAAAAAGAGTGCTGCAGGGAACAGGATTGGGAAATTTTGGGAATTGATCATGTTGCGATTGCGGTCAGAAATATCGATGTTTGGGAAGCGTTTTATGTGCAAGGGTGTGGCGGAAAGCGCTTTTACAAAATTGAAGACGCCAATCCGGATGGACCTTCAAGCATGCGGCTGTGCGGCATTAAAGTTGGCGGTCTTTCCCTGGCACTTATTCAGGGTATTGATCGCGAGGAAGTGTCGCAGGTGACAAAATATGTTGCACAGCATGGCGACCACAGCTATCAGCACATTGCAGTTGCCGTCAGAAACATTGAGGCGTTCATGCGCGATTTGTGCGGAAAAGGTGTTTCTCTTTTAGGGGAACTTAAACAACGCGAAGATCCGACGTGGGGCGGGGAAGTGAAGCAAATTTTCGCACTGCCGTTTGATCCGGAGCTTGATCCCGACGAAGCTCCTTTCTTTGAGTTTGTGGAACGTCCGCAGAAGGGCGCTTCATTTACATCGGGAGATAGTTTCTCCGACGATTTTGCAAAGGCGTTGTTCCAAGACGTGGAAGCGGCGGCAAAGAGTGGAAAAAGAAAATCATTCATTTCCGCTGAAGCACTGTCCAAAATTTTCCTGGCATACAGGAAATAAGTACATGAACAACATTGAACTATGGCGCAGGGCATTAGCCCCGCGCCTTTTCTTATATATTGACAAGTCAAAGAAAGTTTAGCACTGTATTAGTCAGTGTAACTAGGGGACAAAGGAGAAGGAAGTGCAAAAGACATCCTTCAACATCCTCCGCGCCGCTCATGCGGGACTTCTCGTAACCAATCTTGAAAAGGCGCTTGAATTCTACACAGAGGTGCTTGGTTTAGAGTTAAGTGCTGATGGTTTACTTGCCAATACAGCACACCTACGCACTCTTGCGGTGAAAGATGCATGCGTGCTTTCGCTCGAAGAGGCCGAAATGCCCGGCGTTTCGCATATCGCATTTCGCGTGGGGAGCGATGCAGACCTGGAGGCGCTTGAACTAAAGGCAGTTATTTCGAATCGCGCACATTATTGGATGACGATTTCACCGTATCATGGCCGCGCGTTGCGTATCGCAGATCCAAACGGCATGCCGATCGTTTTCTTCCACGAAATGGAGCGCGACGAGATGTTGCTTCAGCAGTACGACAAGCATCACGGCGCACGGCCCATGTGGCTCGACCACTTCAATGTGTTTGTTCCCGATGTTGCTTTAAGCGAACGGTGGTTTTGTGAGAACCTCGGCTTTCGAACTTCTGAACGCCTTTTGACATCGGAAGACAATGTGTTTGCGATATGGCTTCACCGAAAATCAAACGTGCATGACATCGCGCTTACGAACGGAAGGGGTCCGCGTGTGCATCATATTGCTTTTTGGGTTCGCGACGAGAGGAGCATTCTTGACGCGTGCGACATTCTCGCCGCTTGTGGCATGCACGGGCAGATCGAGCGTGGGCCCGCGCGACACGGCATTTCAAATGCTTTCTTCGTGTACCTCCGAGATCCGGACGGCAATCGCATAGAGCTTTTTACCGGCGACTATCCGATTTTTGATCCGGATAATCCGGTCATCACGTGGCACACGGACGATCCGCAATACGCGACTTTCTGGGGCACGCCTGCCCCGAAAAGCTGGTTTGAAGAGGGTATGCTTGTGAAAGGCTTCGACGGGTGCTTTATCACACCGCGCAAACCAAGCATAGAAACACGTCCGCCGACAAGTGATTAATGTTTCAGTGTTGTTGTTGTAGCCGCCCTTTAGGGCGGCTTTTTGTTGACAGGAAAGTAAAAAAGTGTAGTGTTGTTGAGGAGTAACTAGAGGAGAAGCACATGCTCGACAAACTGCCTCATGGCATCTACACGATGCTGGTGACGCCGATGGACGAGAACGAGAATATTGATTTCGGCGCACTCCGTGCGCAGATTGACTGGGCGGTCGAGAAGGGAACTGATGGCATCGTGGTGACTCCGAGTATTGGTGAGTTTGCGTGCCTATCGTATGATGAACGCTGGAAGTGTTTTGCCGTGTGTGCAGAACACGTGCGTGATAATTATCATCACATCAAGTTGATCGCAACCACTGCTGACACCTGTCTTAGTAAGATAGCAATGCACACCACAGCTGCAAAAGATTTGGGGTATATGGCAGCACAGGTCATTCCACCGTATTATTGGATTCCGGACTCGGGGGAGGTGTTTGCCCATTACGAAGGAGTGGCGGAGATGGGCTTACCCGTTGTCGTCTACCACAATCCGAAGCTTTCGAAATTCAATATAAGCCCCGCATTTATGGGAACACTTGCGCGTATCCCCGGTATAGTTGGAATCAAGGAAGTGAAGACAGACCGGCAAGTGCACCTAGAGGCACTTTTCAAAGAGGTGAATGGCGCCGTGCCTATCTTCACGACATTTCGTGCATTCACGACCGGTCTTATGCTCGGTTCGGGCGGTGGCTTTATCAACGTCTTTGCACTCGAGCCATGTGTGGCTATGTGGCGCCTGTGGCAAAAGTCTGTAAAGGATGATTCCTTAGCAATGTGGAAGAAAGCTGAAGCAATTCAGAATATGACAAACGAGGTCTTTCCGCGCGGTGGCGAAGACAACCAACGGCACATCGGCTCTACCAAATTAGCGGCGTCTATTGTGACGGGAATCAATATGGGCGAACCTCGTAGTCCGTATAGGTCTCCCAAGGACAGTGCGCAGTTTGATGCAACACTCCAGAGCACGCTCCCCAAACTCCGTGAGTTGATTGCATCCGTTGTTTTGAAATAGAATAGAAAAACAAAAGGCCATCGCGCGAGCGCGCGATGGCCATTTTCTATTGTGGCTAGCGAGGAGCGAAGTGGGAGAGTGCTCTCTCACACTTCGTCCGAGCGAAGACGCAAAAAAGGTTACTACCTTTATGCAAGGTAATGCACCTTATGCACTGCTTGCGTGTCTGAAAAGAATTCCAAACTATGTCGTCCACCCGCTCTTCCCACACCGCTTTCTTTCTGTCCGCCAAACGGAACATTGAGATCGCGTAGAAAATGGGCATTTTGCCACACCATGCCGACCCGTAATTTCCGCGCGATGCGCTCATACTTTTTGTCATCATGTGTCCACACGTTAGACGAAAGACCGAAGCGAGTTGCGTTGGCGAGTACGCCGACTTCTTTTTCGGTCGTAAACGATGTAAGGGTAATCACCGGGCCAAAGATTTCCTCTTTGAAAATAGTCATCTCCGGTGTTACATTTTCGAAAACTGTCGGCATGAGGAAGTTTCCGTTTTTGAGATTGAAATCTTCCGGCGTTTTGCCGCCATAGAGCAATCGAGCTCCTTCACGCTCTCCGGATTCCACGTATACCATCACCCGCGACAAGTGTTCTTTGGTGATGAGGGGACCAATGTCGGTTTCGTTGTCCATGTGGTTTCCCACGCGCAGGGCAGAAACTTGTCCGACAAGTTTTTTTACAAACTCATCATAGAGCGACGCATGAACGAGCATACGAGAACCTGCGACGCACGATTGGCCTTGGCTTCGTAGGGCGCTTATAAGGCATCCCTTGACCGCAAAATCCACATCCGCATCCTCACACACAATATTTGCGCCCTTACCACCGAGCTCCAAAAGAATTGGCGCAAAGCGCGTTTTCGCGTTTTCAATCTGAATCGTTCGGCCGACATTGACGCTTCCGGTGAACGCGATACGGTCCACAACAGGATGCGAGACGAGTGCCTGGCCTGCCTCTACATTTCCAGGGACGATGTTGAGTACGCCTGTCGGGATTCCCGCTTTGCTAGCAAGTCTTCCCAACTGTAAAAGTGACAGCGGTGCCCACGGCGATGGCTTCAACACTACGGTGTTGCCCGCGGCAAGAGCTGGCGCGATGTTCCACGTACCGAGCGTGAGCGGCGAGTTCCAGGGCACAATAATACCGACCACTCCAGCGGGGTCGTGGTACGTACGGCTCACCATCATACCTTTTCGACTCAAGAACGTCACATCTTTCCCGAATTCGCGCTCTTTCCAATTCAAAATTTCTTTGGCAAAGAAACGGATATTTTGAACGGCGCGAGCCGCTTCGGTATGGATGCACTCCTTGAGCAGTTTCCCGACATTCAACGCTTCAATGGTTCCAAGAAATTTCGCATTTTTCTCAATGAGGTCGGCAAAGCGCATGAGTATATGCGATCTCTCCTCCACGCTCATCCTGGACCATGGCCCACGGTCAAACGCTTCACGCGCAAAAGCAACAGCGTCGTTTACGGCACCCTTGTCGCAGATAACGATAGACATAATCGGGTCATTTGTCGCCGGATTGTACAACACGTGCTCTTCACCATGATATGTATAATGTGCGCTTCCGATAAACGGGTCGGTGTCTACACTCTCTCTGATCTCCTCACCATTTGCATAGTGGCCTTTTTCGACGACCGATTGCCTGCCTAATGTAAGACGCATTTCATTTTTCTCCTTGATAAGGACTGTTTATATTTCTACAACAAGATTCACATCTTTGCAAATCAAATCATCGGGAATTTTTTGCAAAACAATTTTTATATGGTACAACGCTATTAGGGCAATCGCGTATCAACTTGGAGAGGAGAGAAAATGAAATGCATCTCGCTTATTGAGGAAGCGTTTGAAATGGCCGGTAACAGAGAACTAATACAGCGTTTTGCTCCTGTTCTTGATATTCAGAAGGGAGAAAGAACGGTAGGCAAATATAGGAATGACAGTATTGCTTCTGAAGAAGTTAAACTGTTGTGCGGTCTGAGTCAGTACTACCATTGGAGATCTCTTGAAATTGAGAGTCGCCTAGAAAAGGATAGTTGGGGGATGCGGAGATCGGAAATGGAGCTCGAAGCCATGCAAGCAGAGCGACTGCACAACTTATTTTTCTTTCTGCTCGCCGCGACATTGCGGTACATGTATCCGCGATTGTCAAAACATCACGATGTGGAATTTGCCATCCGGAAAGGATGGGTGGTAGTTTGGTCGGAATTCTCGGATAACGAGGAATCACCCGAAAGCCGAAAACACTAGGAGACCAATAGGTAGCCGCCGTCGCGCAAAGCGCTACGGTGGCTTTTCTTTTGCCCACTATTTGCAATACGAAATAACGCTTTTTGATACCGACTAAATCAAAGTTCGTACCTGGGGATAACTGTCTTGCAGTGGTGTATAGTGGTGTATATCATGTAAGTAGTGGGATAAAGTGGGGAAACATGGAAAAGTAAATTTGTATGTTGATTGGCGAATACGAGCACACATTGGATGAAAAAAAGCGCGTGTCGCTTCCGAAGGCGTTTCAAAAAACGCTCGGTAAAAAACTCGTCATGACGCGCGGCTTGGATTCGTGTTTGTTCTTGTTCGCGCGGGATGCGTGGGAACGTGTGGCGGAGAAGTTGCAATCGCTTTCATTTGCCGAAGCTAACACGCGTGGATTCAATAGATTTCTCTTGTCGGGAGCCGTGGAAGTGGAGGTCGATTCCGCCGGAAGAATTCTCGTTTCCGATCATCATAAACAATTCGCCGGTTTGAAAAAGGCCGTAGTGTTTGCAGGGGTGTCTGACCGTGTGGAGATATGGGATGCCGCTCTCTGGAAACAATATAAGGCGCGGATTGAGAAGCAGGCCGATGTCATGGCAGAAAAACTTGGTGAAATCGGCGCGCTTTAAATGGTGACTCTGAGTGGCTGGGGGAAGTACAAAACGTCATGCGCACGCGACGCCAACATTCCTCCAGCAACTCGGTGTCGTCACCCGACACCTCGCACATTCCTGTTCTTTTACACGAAGCCATACAGTTACTTGCAATTAAAAAAAGCGACACTGCTGTTGACGCAACGCTTGGCGAAGGGGGGCATACGCGAGAAATACTGAAACAACTCGGACCCCAAGGCGTATACATCGGCATTGACGCGGACGGAAGCGCTCTTCGGCGAGCGCAAAAAAATCTTTCTGCAAGTGTGAAAGAAAAAAAGACTCATTTTGTGCAGGCAAATTTTCGCATGCTCACGTCGGTTCTTGAAACACTTAATATTCAGACGGTTGACAAAGTGCTATTTGATCTCGGCTGGAATTCTGCGCAACTTTCTTCCGGTCGCGGATTTTCATTCCGCACTGATGAGCCGCTTCGGATGACATTTGATGATACGCCACATAGCAAGACTCTCACGGCGGCATACGTCGTGAACGAATGGAGCGAAGAAACGCTACGCGATATTCTCACGGGTTTTGGCGAAGAGCGTTACGCGCGGCGCATTGCACTGATGATAGTTTTGCGGCGTGAAAAAAAGAAATTTGATACCGCACGCGAACTCGCCGATGCGATATATAACATAGTGCCGCCGGCATACAGGCATGGAAAAATACATCCAGCCACGCGCACGTTCCAAGCGCTTCGCATCGCGGTAAACGACGAACTCGGCGCGATACAAGAAGGGTTTGAAGCCGCATGGAACGCACTTTCGAAAGATGGGCGCATTGCTTTCATTACGTTCCACAGTGTTGAGGCCCGGCTGGTGAAAAATCTCATGCGCGAGAAAGTGAAGGCGCGGGGTGGACGGCTTATTGTGAAGCGTGCAGTCATGCCTTCTGTGGAGGAAGTGGGAAAAAATCCTCGTTCGCGGAGCGCCACATTGCGAGTAATAGAAAAACAAGTCTAGAGCATGTTTGAAAGCCTTCGCTCGCTTCATAGTGCCCGTCCCGAACAGGACGCGAGAAACAAAGGATTCTGTATCACTACTGCGAGGTGTAACCATAGTTTGAGAGTCTCCTGCGCGATGTTCTCTCGGGCACTATGTGCACTCGCTTTCGGCAAACAGTTTCAAACAGGCTCTAGAGCATACATGGCTTCTCTGTGCGTTTTCAGAGCTTGCGAATAAGCTCTCATACCCTTATGAAAAACATATCAATTTCAATATCAGCAAAGCATATTCCGGCGCTTTCATGCGAGTATTCGCTGGAGCATACGCTACTGCGCGCAAGTGCGGGCCTTTTTATCGCGCTCGTGTGCGCGTATGTGTATTTTGTCACCGCTTCAGTATTTCATGTGATGGGGAGTGGGGAGGCACACACGGAAATTAAACGTCTTTCCGGCGTCGTCGCTTCGTTGGAGCAGAGCTTTTTTGAAAAAACAGAACTCGTAACGCGCGAGCGCGGGGGTGACCTCGGCCTTGTGCCCGTGGCAAAAACCACCTACGTGCAGAGTCAAAACGCAGTGGTGGGCGTTACTCCTCGCCAAACGGGGATATAAGGCAAATTTTGGAGTATGCTCTAGAGCATGTTCTGAAAACCCTCCGCTTCGTGAGGCGTGCCTCTTCGGGGTCGCTGTCTGGGCTTGCTAGCCCAGCGCTCACTCTCGACTCGTCAGTCTGCGAGAGACCCCGAAGAGGCACGCCTCCTCGCTCCGGGTAAACAGTTTCAGAACATGCTCTAACTGCATGGAGTATATAATGAACAAATGAAAGCGAGCGTTATTATCCGTGCGCGGATACTCTCCGCATTTTTTATTGTGGTCGCACTCATCCTCGGCGCGCGACTGTATTTCGTGCAAATCATTAATGGGGAGGAATACGCTGCGCACGCGCTCGGACAATATGTGGAAGCAACCTCCTATCGCGCGGAAGACAGAGGCAAAATTTTTTTCAGCGATAAGGACGGTGGCATGGTGACGGCAGCGTTGATGGAATCGGGCTGGCGTATTGCAATTCTGCCCGGAGATATTAACGACCCCGATGTTACATTTGCGACACTGCAAAGAATAGTGGTACTGGACGAGGCGCGGTATCGTGCGAGTGCCGCAAAAAAAGACGACCCCTACGAAGAGATTGCGTTTCGCGTTTCAAACGAGGATGCCGCTTTAGTGCGCGCGGCAAAACTCTCTGGCGTTCTCCTGGTGGAAGATAAGTGGCGCGTGTATCCGGCGGGCTCTCTTGCGGCGCATGTTATCGGCTTTTGGGGATTCCGTGGCAATCTGCGTGCGGGCACGTACGGCTTGGAGCAATATTTTGATGATACGCTCTCGCGCAGAGAAAACTTTTTGTATGTTAACCCGTTCGCCGAGCTTTTCACCAATGTCGGCGCACTTTTGACGAGAGAACCAACCGTATTCGCGGGGGATCTTATTACCTCTATAGAGCCAACCGTAGAAGCACGGCTTGAATACATTCTCGGCACTATTGTCGAAAAGTACGATGCCAAAGAAGCGGGGGGTATTGTGATGGATCCGCGTACGGGAGAACTCATTGCGCTTGCGGCATTGCCGACCTTTGATCCGAACACATATAATGTAGTTGAAAATCAGGCAGTGTTTTCAAATCCGATAACAGATCGTGTATACGAAATGGGTTCCATTATGAAACCCCTAACCCTCGCTGCCGGTATTGATACGGGCGCAGTGAAGCCGGAAACAACGTACAACGATCGCGGGTTCATTATGAAGAGCGGTCTCAAGATATCAAACTTTGACGGCGTGGGGCGCGGCGTTGTTTCTATGCAGGAAGTATTGAATCAATCACTCAATACTGGCGCACCGTTCGTGGTGGACCAAATGGGGCACGAAACATTTGCCAAGTATGTGCGCGCGTTTGGTCTTGGCGCGGAGACGGGCATTGATTTGCCGAACGAACGCGGCGGTCTTGTGGGTTCGCTTGAAAACGGCGTTGAAGTTGATTATGCATCCGCCTCGTTCGGACAGGGGATCGCAACAACGCCGATTGCGATGGTGCGCGCTCTCGCTTCTCTTTCGAACGGCGGGATGCTTCCGGAGCCTCATGTGGTGCGCGGTATCAGACAGAAAAGTGGCGTGGTGCGAAAAGTGTCGCGTGAGCCGACGGAGCGCGTAATCAGCAAGGAAACAGCAGAGACCGTAACAAGAATGCTTGTGGAAGTGTTTGACACGGCGCTTTTGGAAGGTGCATTGAAGCAGGAACATTATTCGTTTGCCGCTAAAACGGGCACGGCTCAGATAGCGAATCCCGCGGGCGGCGGTTATTATACGGACAGGTATCTCCACGCGTTTTTCGGCTATTTTCCTGCTTATGAACCGCGATTTATCATCTTCTTATACGCCCTGGAACCGATCGGGGAGCGTTATGCATCGCGCACGCTTGCGCGGCCGTTTCTGGAAATGTCCAAGTTTCTCATTAATTATTACGAGATACCGCCCGACCGGTAAAAATACATCGCTATGACAGAAGAGTATCTGGACATTCTTAATGAGCGCGGAGAAAAGACCGGTGAAAAGCGCAGTTATGCCGAGGCGCATCGCATCGGATTGTTGCACAGGGCCGTGCATGTGTGGTTTTTGAATTCCAAAAAACAGTTGCTTTTGCAAAAACGATCCAAGAACAAAATTGCACACCCGAGTTGCTGGGATATTTCGGTGGCCGGACATGCGTCGTCTGGCCAAACGAGCATAGAAGCCGCTAAGCGAGAAACGGAAGAAGAGATTGGCCTTACTCTGCTAGACGAGGCATACGAATATTTGTTTACCGTGAGGAGGGTGCGGGAAGTTATTAACAAAGGAACGTATGTCAACAACGAATTCCAAGACGTATTTTTAGTTCACTCTGATATTTCTATCGAAGATTTGGTATTGCCTCCCGATGAGGTAGAAGAAGTGCGCTGGCTAGACATATCCGAGTTCAAGAAGTGGATAGCTGGTCAAGGAGAGGCAATCGTGCCCCATGACGAGGAGTACAAACGTTTACTAGAGCATTTGGAAGTTCGTCACTAGTATGGCATTTTTAAAGCAGCTTATCGTATTTCTTTTGACACTTGAGGCGCGGCTCGTGCTTTGGCGGCACAAGCCGGAGATTGTGGCGGTGACGGGAAATGTAGGAAAGACGACAACGAAGGATGCCGTGTATGCGGCGCTCTCTTCTTTTATGAGTGCGCGCAAAAGCGAAAAGAGCTATAACAGCGAACTCGGCGTGCCGCTCGCGATCCTCGGCTCTGCTTCCGGATGGAATAATCCGTTGGCGTGGATTGGTGTATTCGTGCGCGGTGCCGTCGCCATGCTTCAATCACACTACCCGAAACTCTTAGTGCTTGAAGTTGGCGCCGATAGACCCGGTGATATTTTACGCGTCGCGCGATGGCTCCGGCCGCACATGGTGGTAATGACGAGTGTTCCCAAGATGCCTGTTCATGTGGAATTTTTTGATTCTCCAGAGGCGCTCTTGCGGGAAAAGTGTTCGTTAGTGAAATGCATGCGCTCTGGGGGAGTTGTGTTTGTGAATGGCGACGATGTGCGCCTTCTTACCGCATGCCGTGAAGAGGCGCGCCAGGTGATCACATACGGATGTGACAGCACGAATGACATACAAGGTTCGCATGAGGATATTGAATATGCACACGACGTTCCAAAAGGTCTGCGGTTCCGTATAAACAGGAGCGGCGCCTCGGTCCCGATTACTATTTCGGGCGTTCTCGGTCGCGCGTATGTGTATGCGGCTCTTGCCGCGGCGGCGGTGGGTGAGAATAAGGGGCGAGATTTGGTTTCCGTCGCAGAAGCGCTCTTGCAATGGGTGCCACCGCCCGGGCGTATGCGCATTCTTGAGGGCACTCGAGGCTCCACTATAATAGACGATTCGTATAACGCTTCGCCCGAAGCGACACTTTTTGCATTAGACGCGCTTAAAAAAGTGCGCGCAAAACGCCGTATTGCGGTTCTCGCTGACATGCTAGAGCTCGGAAAATTAAGCGCGGACGCGCATCGCACGGTAGGGAAGATGGCGGCGGAGTGTGCCGACCTTCTTATTACCGTCGGTTTCCGCGCGCGTCTCATAGCAGAAGGCGCGCTTGACGCGGGGATGGGCGAGTATCAGATTCAGCAGTACGAACAATTTGAATCGGAGCGTGCGGGACGCGAACTGGAAAAAGAACTTTCCGAGGGAGACGTGGTCCTGGTAAAGGGCTCGGAATCCATGCGCATGGAACGCGTAGTACGTGAAATAATGGCGGAACCCCTCCGCGCTCCCGAGCTCCTCGTGCGGCAGAACAAAGAATGGATCACAAGGTAGCTTTCAGCTGGTAGCTTTTAGCTTCTAGGGACATTGAATGCGGTAGTATTATGCGGTAGATTTTATATAGTTCTAAGCTAGAAGCTAGTTCCTAAAAGCTTAAAGCTATTCAACGGCCCTATCGTCTATCGGCTAGGACACCGCCTTCTCAAGGCGGGAAGCGGGGTTCGATTCCCCGTAGGGTCAAAAAATAACGAGCACGAAGCATAGCTTCGGGCGATTATATTTTTTGAGAGTATACCGCGCCGCTAGAACCTATTTCCAGTCGCAAAGCGACTGACTTCGCACGCTCCGCGTGCGTGGTGACTTGAGATTCTTTCGTACGCTCCGCTCGCGTGCCAACTCGACACCGCCCGCGCCTCGCGGACTCGGCGCGTCCTCCCTCGCCCCGTTCCGCCTCTCCATGCTTTTTCTTTTTCGCGGGGGGATGCATTTTTGAATTGAATGGGGCGGAAGGGGGCGAGGTGGATATTGCATAGACAATTGTGTTATAATCCTTAGCAATGACAATACAGGGCAGCACCGCCAAAACACTTTTATCTTTCGCCCTCGTTGCGTTCCTGCTGCTAGGCACCTTTGGCTTTTCGCACGCTGGAATGACTACGGGGATGGACGGTCAAATGGCCGACTGTCCGTTTACTCCCGGTGTTGCCATTTGCAACATGTCACCTCTTGAGATGATTTCTGCATCTCAAAGCTTGTTCACAACGTTGCCACAACAACAAGATGCACTTTTGCTCCTTATGCTTTTGGTGGCTGGCGCATTGGCACTTGCCGTTTTTTGGAAACCCTTTATACCCCTGCGCCCCGCAGTGACTTACAGTTCGAGACGGAAGCGCGAATACATACCTGTTTTTAATGCGCTCCAAGAACTGTTTTCAAACGGGATTCTAAATCCCAAGCTCTACTAGTTTTGTTTGTTGGCTGCACCACGGACAGTGCCGGTGCAGTTTTTGCTGTTATCCCAGCAAACTTACAAGTCTCGAAAGAGAAAACTACTAGTAGACCATGGAATCAAAAATAAATAATCTTGGCATACCAGTTGCCATTGTCATAGCCGGAGCGTTTATCGCTCTCGCGCTGTACTTCGGCAGTGGAGCGCCCGGAAATGTCGCCACGAATGCGTCGCAACCGCAGGCCGCCGCTCTCGAGGGTGCGACGCTTGATGAGATGCGTGCCGTGTCAGCGGATGACCATGTGCGCGGCGACCCGAATGCGCCAGTCAAAATTGTGGAATATTCCGACTTCGAGTGTCCCTTCTGCAAGCGATTCCACTTCACCATGCAGGAAATTGTGAAGGAATACGATGGTAAAGTCGCGTGGGTGTATCGTCAGTTTCCGCTGGATCAACTCCACACGAAGGCGCGCAAAGAAGCTGTCGCATCGGAATGTGCGGCGAAGCTCGGTGGCAACGAGGCCTTTTGGAAGTTTGCCGACCGCTTCTTCGAGCTTACTCCGTCAAACAATCAAACTGACATCACAACAGTTTTGCCACAAATCGCAAAGGAAATCGGACTGGACGCGGCGAAGTTCGCGAGCTGTCTTCAAAGCACGGAATTCGACGCGCATATCGAAGAAGATGTGCAAAATGCAGCTGCGAGCGGCGGCCAAGGAACACCGTGGAGCATCGTCATCGCCCCAAGCGGCAAAAGGTATCCGCTCTCTGGTGCGCAACCGATAGAAAATGTGCGGGCGCTCATCGAAACCGCGCTTAACGACAAGTGAATATGGATCATCAACCCTTACAAAAATTAAAGCTCAAAGTCCACGGCACACACTGCGCGAGTTGCGAAGTGTTGGTCGAGCGAGCGTGGAAAAAAGTGCCAGGCATTGAGAAAGTACATGTAACCCACGCATCCGGCAAAGCCGAAGTGTGGTATACGCACAAGCCGAACATGCACGAGCTGGAGCGTCTCATACAGAAGGACGGATACCGCGTTGTGCCGTGGCATGAGCGCCATGCCGCTCATGCTGGCGCGCACAAGAACAGCATTACCGACTACCTTGAAATCGGCGGAGCATTTCTCGTTCTGGTGTCTCTGTACTACATCCTCAAACAGTTCGACCTTCTGCCGACGTTTGCCGTGACGGAACACATGAGCTACGGCGTGGTGTTCCTGATTGGGCTTGTTGCGGCCGCGTCTACCTGTATCGCGGTTGTGGGGGGTCTTCTTCTTGCGGTCGCCGAGAAATACAGCGAACTGCATCCCGAACTTACCGGCTTCCAGAAATTCAAACCCCACATCTACTTCAACACCGGCCGCGTTGTCGGCTACACGATGTTCGGTGCCGCTGTCGGGGCTCTCGGTTCCGTCATTTCGCTTTCGGCGACGGCGAACGGCTACCTCATCATCGCCGTTTCCATCGTTATGCTCATCCTCGGATTCCAGCTTCTGCACCTCTTCCCGTGGATGCGGCGGCTCACTCCAAAGATGCCGAAATTCATCAGCCACAAAATCCACGACTTGAGCGGAAAAGACAGCAAGGCCGCACCGTTCACGCTGGGGGCACTAACGTTCTTCCTGCCGTGCGGATTCACGCAGGCGTTGCAGCTGTACGTCCTTGCGACCGGCGATTGGCAAGTAGGCGCGCTCACGATGTTTGTGTTTTCGCTCGGCACGCTGCCCGCGCTTGTATCGCTTTCTGCAATTACGAGTTTCGCCAAGGGCGCGTTCCAACGGTACTTCCTCAAGTTCGCGGGAGTGCTTGTCGTTCTGCTTGCGGTCTTCAACATCAATAACGGCCTAACGCTTGCGGGTCTCAATGTCCACATTCCAAACTTTGGAAGCAGCGGCATTGCCCAAGCAGAGACCACGCCGATCGTTGACGGGAAACAGGTGGTGCGAATGCTTGTGAATGGCTACACCTACACGCCGAACCGCTTCACCGTGACAGAAGGAATACCCGTTGAATGGCAGATTGACGGCAGGAATGCGGTCGGTTGCGGGCAAGTGCTTGTGATACCGACGACCGGTCTCACCAAGTATCTCTCGAAAGACGCCGTAACGATCGTGCGATTCACGCCAGAGAAGACGGGCGAGATTCCGTTCAATTGCTCGATGGGCATGATGTCGCGTGGCTCGGGCTTTACCGTCGTGCCAAATACAACCGGAGCGGTTGCTGATGTTGACGCGGGCGATCCCGAAATCATCCCCGAATGTGATCCGAATCTCACTACATGTCTTCCGAAACCGGAAGCGCAGAAATTTGCGCTCACCGTCACGAACGAACAGGGATTCTATCCCAACACGTTTACCGTCAAGAAAGACGTGCCCATCGAAGTCGACATAGACGCGAAGGTGCCGCTTGGCGGTTGCATGTCGGTCATGGTTGTCGCGCCGTACGACGTGACGTTACCGCTCAAGCTCGGAAAAAATACGCTCGCATTTACGCCGACGAAAACAGGGACTGTCTACGCTACATGCAGTATGGGGATAGAAATGTTGCAGTTTAACGTTGTCGATTCTTAATCGCTCGCAAACCAGTATGAAATTCTTGGAAATGCTGAAATGTTGTCTGAATTACAAAGTCATTATCGGCGTTGGCATTGCGATCGCTCTCGCATACTTCTTCGTACCGCAACTCGCGCAATACTCATGGGTCTTGATCGCGCTCGTCTGCCCCTTGTCGATGATTCTCATGATGGCGATGATGGATCGCAAGAAACCTGCGGCGGAGAAGCTCTTTGTGTGTCCCGAATGCGGCTTCTCCTATCGAGATGCCGAATGGGCGAAAAAGTGCGCGGCGTGGTGCAAGGAACACAAGAGCTGCAACTTGGAAATTACAAAGCATGCGGCCACATAATGCTATGAAAACCACCATCACAATCAGAGGCACGCATTGCAAGGCGTGCAAGGCGCTTATCGAGGACGTGTGCAGCGATTTCAAGGAAATTGCGTCGTGCACGGTCGATTTCGCAACGGGGAAAACCGACATCGAGCACACCGATGAGCTGAACTGGGACGAACTCAAGAGAGAAATTGAAAGCGCGGGAGATTACAAGGTAGAACTGGCTCATAACATATGAAAACAAAAACTCTTATCATCACCATTGCCGTTATCGCACTTCCTTTTGCAGGAGCGATGTGGCTTTCGACAAACGATGGCGGAAGCCCGAATGCGGGAGCGAAAGAGCTGATTTCCGTGCAGGCGATTTCGCACGGGCACGGACTCGCCGTCGACCCCAACGACGCGAGCAAACTCTATATCGCGACGCACTACGGACTCTTTCTTCTCGAAGACGAACAGAATCTCTACCAAGTCGGGAACACGCGCGATGATTACATGGGCTTCTCGCCGCATCCGACCGATTCAAGCGTCTTCTTCTCAAGCGGCCACCCCGCCCGCGGCGGCAACATCGGCTTTCAGAAATCGGAAGATGGCGGATTCACATGGAAGAAAATATCAAACGGCCTCGGCGGCCCTGTTGATTTCCACGCGATGGCCGTAAGTCCAGCGGACCCGAATGTGATATATGGCTGGTACCAAGGGAATCTTCAAACATCTAAAGATAGCGGCGCGACATGGGAAAAATATCGAACTGATTTTCCCGTAGTCCACTTTGCTGCGGACACGAAAGGTCCTCAAATGCTTTATGCGTCGAGTCCCCAGGGGTTCTTTAAGAGCATCGATGGCGGCGCGACGTGGCAACAGCTTTTTAATGGCTTCGTCGCGACGAGTGTAGTGAATCCAAGCGACCAGAGTATTCTTTCAGTATCGGAAAAGTACGGCCTTGCGCGAAGCGTGGACGGGGGAACAACGTGGACAGCAATCACCGAGCGATTTAATGGGGAAACACCGCTCTACATTTCGCACTATCGCCAGAATCCCGACATTGCATATCTCTTGACCGAGAAGAACAACGTGTACAAGAGTACCGACGGCGGCGATACGTGGCAGAAGCTGTCGGTTCTCTCGGGAGGAAAACATGACGAATAAAAAAACAATCCGTATGCAGCACATAACACTTACCGTCACCGGAATGCACTGCGCCTCGTGCTCGAGCATCATTGAGCGCACACTCAAGAAGCAGAAAGGTATTGAAAAAGTGGAAGTGAATAATGCCACGGAACGAGCAAGTGTCTCCTACGACGAGCGCCACATCTCGCCGACGGAGATGTCAAAGTCAGTCGAGCCGCTTGGATACACGCTTCACGCGGAAGTGGAGAAAAACGCAGCGATTACCGTGAATCATCAGAAGGAGGAGAAACTGCGCGAACTCAAAAGTCAGTGGCTTTTGGTTCTCTCGGCGCTCCCGCTTGCGGCGTTCAGTTTTCTCGTGATGGGAATTGATGTGCTTGTGCAGTTTCACTTTCTCCCAGCGCTTCCTCATACGGCAACCGAGGTCGTTCACCACCTGTTGCCGCTCATGGCTACATACGTTTTGTTCGTCGTAGGCAAACCGTACCTGCTCGGCGTGTATCGCTTCTTCCGATACGGCAAGGCGAACATGGATACCCTAATCGGCATCGGCACAGTGGCGGCGTATCTATACAGCTTCACCGTGAGTGCGTTCGCGGAGCCGCTTTCGGCGTATCTCAATGTCGAACACACCTACTACGACGTAACCATCGTCGTCATAACGTTCATCGCGCTCGGAAAATATCTTGAGGCGCGCGCGAAACTCAAAACTGGTGATGCTATTGAAAAACTGCTCACGCTTCAGGCAAAGACGGCACTCGTTGTCCGCAATGGAAATGAAGTAGAGATTCCCGTCGAGCAAGTCGTGCATGGCGACAAAATTGTGGTGAAGCCCGGCTCCCGCATTCCAGTAGACGGAGAAGTAGTTGAGGGGTCTTCGTTTATCGATGAAGCCATGATTACCGGAGAACCGATGCCGGTCGAGAAAAAAGTTGGCGATGCTGTCGTCGCTGGTACCGTGAATACTGACGGTTCACTCGTATTCAAGGCAACGAAAGTCGGCTCGGAAACACTTCTCGCACACATCATCAAAATGGTCGAGGACGCGCAAGGGAGCAAAGCGCCGATACAGGCGCTTGCGGACAAAATATCCGCAATTTTTGTTCCGATTGTCCTCGTGCTCGCGTTCTTCTCTCTTACAGTCTGGCTAAGCGTTGGAACGTCATACCTTGGCTTCTCCGTAGCGCTCTCACTCGGACTTGCCTCGTTTGTGGGAATTCTTGTCATCGCGTGCCCTTGCGCGCTGGGGCTTGCAACCCCAACGGCAATCATTGTCGGAGTCGGGAAAGGCGCTTCGGCGGGAATCCTTGTCAAAGACGCGGCAACACTTGAAAAACTCTACAAAGTGACGGCAGTTGTCGTGGATAAAACCGGCACTATCACGAAAGGAAAACCGGAGCTTGTGGACGTCACTAATCACTCATCGCTCCCGAACGAAGACGTGCTATCGGTTCTTCTCTCGCTTGAGCAGAAGTCGGAGCATCCGATAGCACATGCGATCACGAGCTATGCGAAGGAACATGGCATACCAAAGAAGGAGGTCGCCGGATTCGAGAATATGAAAGGTCGAGGTGTAACGGGAACGATCGGCGGTGCTACTTACTATGCGGGAAATGAGCGGCTGGTGCAGGAACTTGGTATTCTATTCGACACGTCACTTCTCACTTCGGAGACCAAGAAAGGCCGCACGCCGATTATTCTCACCGACAAAACGCATGTTCTTGCCGTCGCGTATGTCGCCGATGCGGTGAAAGATGGCGCAAAGGAAGCAATCAGCGCACTTCATGCGCTTGGTGTTTCCGTTACGATGCTCACGGGGGACGACAAGAACACGGCCGAGCACATTGCGCGGGAGGTCGGCATTGATACGGTGATCGCGCAAGTGTTGCCCGAGGAAAAACTGAAGGCCGTAAAAGAATTGCAATCAAAAGGACATGTCGTCGCGATGGCGGGAGATGGTGTGAACGACGCTCCTGCACTCGCGCAGGCAGATGTAGGTATCGCCATGGCAACCGGAACCGATGTCGCAATCGAATCGGCGGGTATCACGCTCTTGCACGGCGACATATCGAAACTCGCGAAGGCCATCAAGCTCTCGAAAATGACTATGCGCGGCATCAAGCAGAATCTCTTTTGGGCGTTCATCTACAATCTCGTCGGCATTCCGCTTGCAGGCGGGCTGTTCTATCCGTTTTTCGGCTGGACACTCTCGCCCGTGTTCGCAGGAGCCGCGATGGCATTCTCAAGCGTTTCGGTCGTCGGCAATTCGCTGCGACTCAAGACTAAGAAATTGTGATTTGGTCTGCTCTTTGGGAGCCCGCGCCGTCTCACTCAATGCATTTTGAGACGGCGCGGATTTGTGCACGCGAACGGGAGGGCGGGTCAAGTGCACAGGCATTTGCGCCTTTGGACATTTCCGCTAGGGCGTCCACGCCCTTGGATGAGCGCCGCCGTTAGTTTGCAAAATAGAATCAAGAGTCTTGAGAAAAACGCGGACATGAAAACGAGAAGGGGGGTTGTGCGAGGGCGGAATCCGAAGGAACGAGGATGAGCCCGTGATGCGTACCCCATTTAGTAGACACTTTAGGAACACACTTCCTGCCCCCTTGATTGAGTCAAAAGGTGC
>MFLU01000010.1:0-100956 GCA_001783335.1 Candidatus Kaiserbacteria bacterium RIFCSPLOWO2_01_FULL_50_24
TGCGACTCGACCGACGCTTCAAAGTGATTCGGGCGTATCTTGGATTGTGATTTCGCGCGCGGTCAAGCACCAATTTCTTTTATTAAACCTTACATGGCGGCTTTTCGACGATAAGAATTTACAGGCAGGAGATCGGATCGAGCTTATTGATTGGGAATCAGAACAAAGTTTTGCCAGAGCGGAAATTACAGGAGTGCGAGAAAAGAAACTAGGCGAGATAGAGGAAAAAGATTTTGAAGGGCATGAAAAATATCAGAGCAACGAGGAAATGTTAGAACAGTACAAGAAATATTATGGGGAAAAGGTTGATATGGATACAGTAGTTAAAATAATGGATTTTAAGCTCCTGCGGGCTGGTAAATAAGTAGTAGAAGTGTCACATGACACAGGGATAAAAAAGAAGCCCATCGAATTCGACAGGCTTGAGAAGGTGAATATTAGGTGATGTGCGCGTTTGTTGTGGCTGGGAGCCTTGAGGCAATATATGATTCGAAGAAGGAGCAGAGCGATTTGAATGCCTCTCGCGACACATCGGTTCTCTTGACACCTAACTGTTTGCAAAGATCTTCTGAAAGATCGTAAGCCGCATGCGAGGCGCAACGATGACTTTCGTAGTCGATATCACCATATACCAATATTACAATCGAAGTGGCACCGCAAGTAGGATCAACTGGTCCGTATGATTCCGCATCCAGCCATACAAAGTCGCATACCCCCTTTGAGGTATCGGGCCTAACTTCTGGTAGCATGATCAACCTCCTTGAATTTGTTTGTACCGCCATTATGCTAACATATAATTCTGTATTATGTCAACAATCGCCCCGGTAATCCCTGTGATAAAACGGTCACTGGGAGAAGTATATGAGATGTCACGGAAAGCAAACATACCAACATACTTGAGAATGTTGGTATGTCGTATTGGAGTGGAAAGAGTATGAAAAGTACTTGGGTGTAGTGGAAAGAAAAAGGGCCAGTTGCGATTGCGCTGGCCCAATCCACTGGGAGTACATTAGTCTCTCGGAATGTTGCCGTAGATGACGCCAATTAGCAACACGGGTACAAAAGCTGCCCACCACTGCCAACCATTGGTCGCGGAGTAAGGACTCACCGCCGAGATCATGAGTCCGAGAGAACCTCCGAAAATGCCCACTGCCACTAGCTTCTTCATGTTTTTCTCCTGTCTGTGCGGAACTGTCAGTATGCTAGCACAGGAAGAATTATATATCAAGCGCGAGTTCTAATTCTAAGTCGCATGTTAGCAAAAACGACCCCCATGGAGTTTTCAATATTTCGACCAATTCGGCTGTTTTAGTGGGTGATGTACTATTACAAAATGCAACGGGAGGAATTTGAAAAATTGGTTGAGGAGGGGTTTGGGCGGCTGCCGGAGTGGGTGCGGGAGAAAATAAAAAATGTCGCGCTTTTGGTGGAAGACGAGCCGTCGGAGAACGATAGAAAAGAAAATAATCTTTCAGATGGAGAGACTTTGCTTGGGCTTTACAAAGGCATACCGCTTTCCGCGCGCGGCGAGGAATATGGTGTGGGCGGCGTATTGCCAGACACCATCACGCTCTACCAAAAGCCGATAGAAGAAACCGCACTTCTGGATAGCCACGATATTCGTGATGTAATAGCAGACACGATTTGGCACGAGTTTGCCCACCATTTTGGAATAGATGAAGAGGGAGTAGAAAGGAGAGAGCGCGAGAGAGGTATCGGGGATCATCGCGCTTTGCGGCAGAAAGGTTTTTAGAGCACAGATATTTTTCTGCTGAAAAATTCTTCTGCTCGTCCCGCCCCAGTTTTGCATTCCGCGCTCGGCGACTTTGATGGCGCGAATGTATGCGTTTGATTCCTTGCCATTACGGAACTCACCTTGCAAAACTGGGGCGGGACTGCGCGAGGTTCTAAAAACCTTTCTGCCGCCCGCGCTCCCGCATGGTATAGTGGTGTAATATGGGAAAATTATCAGAAGTTCTAAAGGAGCGTGGATATGTGTATCAACACTCAAGCGAAAGGCTTGAGGAAATTACCGACGTGGAAAAGCGCACGGTGTATGAGGGCTTTGACCCTTCAGCCGACTCGTTGCATGTGGGGAACCTGATGGGCATGCTCGTGCTTCGCCGCATACTTGAAGCGGGGCACAATGTTATCTTGCTAGTCGGCGGGGGTACGGGGATGATAGGCGATCCGTCGGGGAAAAGTGAAGAGAGAGTACTTTTAGACGCAGACACCATCGCCGCGAATGCTGCCGCAATAGCCGAGCAAGCGAAGAATCTTTTTTCATCCAATAATTTTCGCGTTGTAGATAACGCAGATTGGCTGAAGAGCGTAAATCTCATAGAATTTTTGCGCGATGTAGGAAAGCACGTTTCAGTGAATGCGATGATGCAGAGAGACGCGGTGCGCGAGCGCCTGGAGCATCGCGAGCAAGGCATTTCATACACCGAGTTTTCCTACATGCTTCTTCAAGCGTACGATTTTTTACACCTACACAAAGAATACGGGTGCGACTGGCAACACGGTTCTTCTGACCAGTGGGGGAATATCGTTTCAGGCATTGATCTCATTCGTCGTGAGGCGGGAGCGGTGGTATACGGCACGACACATGGGCTCCTCATCAATAAAGCAACAGGAAAAAAATTCGGGAAAACCGAAGAAGGCACCGTGTGGCTCAACCCGAAAAAGACGAGTATTTTTGATTTCTATCAATTTTGGCTCAACACGGAAGATGAAACAGTAAAAGAATATCTTTTGAAAATGACCATGCTCGGCGCGCCGGAAATCGGCGCAGCTATGGAGCTTCACGCGCGCGACCCGAAAGAGCGCCACGCGCAAAAGCTTTTGGCGCGCGAAGTAACGGCGCTTGTGCACGGGGTGGATGAGGCGGAAAAATCGGAAGTGGTGTCGCAAGTGCTTTTCGGAGATGTGCCTCTCGTCTCGCTTTCCGAAGACGCGCTCACGCGCTTGCGCGAAACGGCGCCGACCCACGAAGTAAAAGATGGCGCGCTGGTGATTAATGTCCTCATTGACTCCAAGCTTGCCTCGTCCAAACGAGAGGCGCGGGAGTT
This sequence comes from Candidatus Kaiserbacteria bacterium RIFCSPLOWO2_01_FULL_50_24, assembly GCA_001783335.1. Lineage (GTDB taxonomy): Bacteria > Patescibacteriota > Minisyncoccia > Phycocordibacterales > UBA2100 > UBA10103. The sequence continues at coordinate 3,072 of MFLU01000010.1, forward strand.
CATTGCAAAAAACGCGGTAGAGCTGAATGGCGTGCCGATTACAGATTTAGAACGAGCGCTCGTAGGAGAAGATTTCCACCAAGGATGCGCGCTTTTGAAGCGCGGCAAGCGGAGTGTTTGCGTTTTGGTGCGAGTCTAGCGCCGCGTGATAAACGGTGTTAGGTGTACATTAAACAAAAGACCACCGGCGCATGCGCTGGCGGCTTCTTTCTAACGAAAGAACTGAATTAAGTGGGAGCTTCTGTTGCCAGGTGCCCCCGAACCCCGCTTTAGGCATGCTGCTTAGGCAGCGAGCGCCTGCGGCGCAAACGCATTGTCGTTGGCGTTTGAATGGCGCTTCGAAGCTGGGTTTTCCCTCGCGGGACCCTAGCCGGCTTTCGACATACCGTCGAGCCTGTTTCGCCCCCACAATAAAGCGCAGAAAGGAACTCGACGGACTCAGCGCCCGCCTCCCTTTCAAGCATGTTCCGTCACAGCCCTCTGGCTCAGGACACATACTCTATCTGCGCTCGATGGTGGAGGCGCCGGGTACTGCCCCCGGGTCCGCCATACCTTAAGCACGACCACTCCTTGCACCGTGGACTATTGTACACAAATCAACTAGAATGTCAAGCATGCCCGTGTTTAAATTGGAATCTTCATACAAGCCAGCCGGAAGCCAACCGCAGGCAATTTCCGCATTGCTAAAAGGCATCAAGTCTGGCAAACGCGACCAGACGCTTTTGGGCGTAACGGGGAGCGGAAAGACTTTTGCGTGCGCAAATGTCATCGCTAAACACGGAAAGCCGACGCTCGTAATCGCGCACAACAAAACACTCGCGGCACAGCTCGCGGCGGAGTATCGGGAATTTTTTCCAAAAAATGCCGTGCACTATTTCGTTTCCTACTACGATTACTACCAGCCGGAAGCGTATGTGCTGGTAACCGACACCTACATTGAAAAAGAAGCGCAGATAAATGAAGACATTGAACGCTTGCGCCACGCGGCAACGCAAGCGCTTCTGACGCGCAAAGACGTTATCGTGGTCGCCTCTGTTTCTTGCATCTACGGGCTTGGCTCGCCGGTTGAGTATGAAAAGATAAATCTGAAATTAACGAAGGGTGAACAAATGACACGGGCAACCTTGACGCGCAAACTCATATCACTTTACTTTGAACGAACGACCGGCGATTTGTCGCCGGGAACTTTTCGTGCGCTCGGAAGCCGTGTGGAAGTAATGCCTGCGAGTCGGCGCATTATTCTGCGGCTAGATCTCTCCGGCGGAAAAATCATGAAAATAGAAGAGATAGACGCGACGACACGTGAGATAAACGCGGCGCACAAAGCAACTTTCATTTTTCCGGCGAAGCATTATGTGACGCCGAAAGACGTTGTAGACGCGGCACTCACAGATATTGAAGCGGAGTTAAAAGAACGACTCAAGCAATTAAATGATGCCGGAAAAATTCTTGAGGCGGAGCGATTGAAGCGAAGAACGCGGCAGGACATTTCCATGATACGCGAATTCGGCTACTGCAATGGTATAGAGAATTATTCGCGGCATTTTGATAGGCGGAAGAGCGGCGAGCCACCCCACACCCTGTTGTCATATTTTCCAAAGGACTTTCTGACGATTATTGACGAATCACACGTAACTGTTCCACAAATCGGCGGCATGTATGCGGGCGACAGGTCGCGCAAAAATATGCTTGTGGAGCACGGGTTTCGTTTGCCGAGCGCGGTAGACAATCGCCCGCTTACTTTTGATGAATTTCTGAAACGCACAGGACAAACGCTTTACACCACGGCAACACCGGCGAAGTATGAGCTTGAAAAAAGTGGCAAACCCGTTGAAATGGTGGTGCGCCCGACAGGGCTCGTAGACCCCGAGATAATCGTTCGCCCGATCGTAACTTCATCAAGGTCCGGCCTTGATGAAGGTGGGTATACGGGGCAAGTGAAGGACTTTATTACGGAAGCGGAAGCGGTGACGAAGCGCGGCGGGCGTTCGATGGTCACCGTACTCACCAAAAAAATGGCGGAGGATTTAACACAGTTTCTTGTTGAGCGCGGCATCAAAGCGCGCTATGTGCACAGCGGCGTGCAAACGATAGAGCGCATTGAAATTCTTACGGATTTTCGGAAAGGCACATTTGACGTGCTCGTTGGCGTCAATCTTTTACGCGAAGGTTTGGATTTACCCGAAGTGGAGCTTGTGGGGATTATGGACGCGGATAAGGAGGGATTTTTGCGGAGCGAAACATCGCTTATCCAAACAATGGGGCGTGCGGCGCGAAATGTTAATGGGCGCGTCATTCTTTACGCCGACCAGATTACGGGTTCCCTGGAGCGTGCGATAGGGGAGACGGACAGACGCCGTGCGGTGCAGGTTGCATACAACAAAAAACACAAGATAACGCCGAAGACGATTGAAAAGCGCATACACGACATTGTGGGTGACATAGAGCGCACGCGGAAGCGCGCCGTTTCAGATCTTGCTAGAATGGATGTATCTCTTTATGGTGGAGACAAAGCAAAATTGACGCGCGAAAAACGCCGCCAAATGCATGACGCGGCCGACCGATTGGATTTCGAGACGGCGGCGTTAATAAGAGACGAACTCGCGACATTAGAAGGTAGGAAAAAGCAATGAATCGAAATGTGCAACATTTGGAGTCGAAGTCTCGTAGCTCCGCCGAAGGCGGATGGTACTGGGATGAAACAGCCGCCTTACTAAGGGACGAGATTAGGGTGTTAGAGAAAAAAAATAAAAAAGCATGACGTTACATATCCAAGAAAACGTGCCGCTCGGTGTTCTGACGACCTTCAAAATAGGCGGACCTGCGCGGTATTTTGTGAACGTGCGAAACGAAGAGGAGCATCGCGAGGCGCTTCTATGGGCTCGCGAGCGTAATGTGCGTTTTGTTATTCTTGCAGGCAAGAGCAACGTGCTCATACCCGACGAGGGAATAAACGGCCTCGTCATTCATATTGTCGGTAGCGCTTTTTCTTTTGATGGCGATACACTCACCGCAGATGCCGGTTGTAATTTGCTAATGCTCATTCGGGAAGCGGGGAAGCATGGGCTTGGCGGCTGGGAGAAGCTCGCAGGAATTCCTGGCTCTATCGGCGGCGCGGTGCGCGGCAACGCGGGCGCCTTCGGGCCGGAAATCAAGGACTTCGTTGTAAAGGTGGAAGCCCTTAACTCACTAACGCAACAAGTTGCGTTAGTGGAAAACAATGATTGTACATTTGCGTACCGGCAGAGTTTTTTCAAGCAACATCCGGAGTGGATAATTCTGTGCGCGTGGATCAAACTTTCACCGGTAGAGCCGGAGGAGAGCATGCGGATTATTGAGGAAACTATTGCGGAGCGAGAGAAACGACACATCCAGAATGTGCAAGCCGCCGGCTCGTACTTTATGAATCCAGTCGCATCACGCGAGATACAGAAAATGTTTGAGAAAGAAAAGGGTGTGCAGTCGCGTGAAGGAAGAGTCCCCGCTGGTTGGCTCATTGAAAAGACGGGCCTTAAGGGGGCGCGTGTCGGAGATGCCTCTGCGAGCGAACAGCATCCGAATTACATCAAGAATTACGGTAGCGCGACGGCAAAAGACGTTCTCGCACTCGCGCAAAAAATAAAAGACGCAGTGCAAGAAAAATTCGGCGTAGAGCTCAAAGAGGAGGCGGTAGTGCTATAGTGTCAGTTGTGATAAGGTATTCCCATCCTACCCCTCGGGCGAACCGTGGGTTGGTTTGTTGTATGAGCAATTCACAAAAAAACAAAGAGGAGGTCGGAAAAATAATCGTAAAAGGAGCGCGCACCCATAACTTAAAAAACATCACGGTGGAAATACCGCGCAACAAAATGATTGTCTTCACCGGACTTTCCGGAAGCGGGAAGTCGTCTTTGGCGTTTGATACCATTTTTGCCGAAGGGCAGCGTAAATATGTGGAATCGCTCTCCGCCTACGCGCGGCAATTTTTGCGGCAGATGCAAAAGCCGGATGTAGATGAAATCACCGGCCTCTCGCCGGCAATTTCCATAGACCAAAAGAGCCGCTCAAATAATCCGCGTTCCACTGTCGCGACCATTACCGAAATTTATGATTACTTGCGTGTCTTGTATGCGCGTATTGGCAATCCGCATTGTTTGAAGTGCGGCAGGGAAGTACGCAAACACTCTAACGAGGAGATTCTAGAAACCGTTCTGCGTACAGTAGAGAACGTAACCAAAAACTTGTCCACGGCAAAGCCTCGCCTTGCCGTGAAGGCGAAACTCACAGATAGTATTTCAAACACGAAAATTCGCATATCAGCCCCCATGGTTGTAGGGCGGAAGGGCGAATACTACCAACTGCTTTACGATATGTTGAACAAGGGTTTTGAAAAAGCGGTGGTAGATGGCAAGGAAAAATCTCTGCGCGGGCGAATAGAGCTCAAAAAATATTTTAAGCATGATATAGATATTGTTGTTGACGAGGTATTCGTTTCTGAATTCAAAGATGACCCAAAAGGCGCCCGCGAAAGGGTGAGTGAGGCGATAGAGCGTGCGCTTCACGAATCGGAAGGACTGGTACGCATAACGGACGCGAGTGGAGAGTCGCGCATTGTGTCCGCGAAGTTCATGTGTCCACATGATGGTTTTTCATTCCCCGAAGTCGAGCCACGGCTCTTTTCGTTCAATTCTCCCTATGGTGCCTGTACGGAATGCAAAGGACTTGGCACTAAGTATTATTTCAGCGATGAGGTGTGTCCGGTGTGCGAAGGAAAACGATTGCGTCCAGAGGCGTTGAATGTGTTGCTCGGCACTCAATCGGGAGATCGTATCTCCCGATATCGGGAGATACGATCTCCCGACGTGGGGACAAATATCGTGGAATTGTCTTCGCTCTCCATTGCGGATGCGATGCAATTTTTTACGGATTTGAAACTTACAAAAAAAGAGGAGGAGATTTCGCGGATGGTGATAAAAGAGATTATGAATAGGCTAAAATTTATGCTTGATGTGGGTATTGAATATCTCACGCTTGATAGGAAAGCGAACACGCTCTCCAGCGGCGAGGCACAGCGTATACGGCTCGCGTCACAGCTCGGAAGCGGGCTTGTGGGGGCGTTGTATGTTCTTGACGAGCCAACCATAGGGCTACATCAGCGCGATAACGATAAACTCATAAAAACCCTGAAGCACCTGCGTGATCTTGGAAATACGGTGTTAGTCGTTGAGCACGACGAAGATACGATATTCGCTTCCGACTACATCGTGGACTTGGGGCCCGGAGCGGGCGTTCATGGTGGCGAGATCGTGGTTGATGGATGGCTCGAGGACTTACTGACGGCAAAAATAAACAAAAGCGATTCGCGCACACTTTCGTATTTACGCGGTGAAGAGGAAATTTCGATTCCTGAAAAACGGCGCACGGCGGATCGCGGAAAAATAAAAATACGCGGTGCCGGGAAATTTAATATTGAAAAACTCAACGTGGATGTACCGCTTGCAAAGTTTGTTGCTGTTTCAGGTGTTTCGGGAAGTGGCAAGTCCACGTTTCTCTATGAGATTCTCCACCGCAATTTACAGGCGCGCTTTGACAAACGCTATCGGAGCGCAAGAACGTATAACGCGGCAGAATTTTCCGGTACTGAATATCTTGGGCGCGCAATCCTCATTGATCAATCGCCGATAGGGCGCACGCCGCGCTCTAATCCGGCCACCTACACAGGGGCGTGGACGCACATTCGAGATATGTTTGCGATGACCGAAGAAGCCAAGGCGCGCGGCTGGGGGCCGGGGAGGTTTAGCTTCAACGTGAAAGGCGGGCGATGTGAGGCATGCCAAGGGAACGGGCTTGTAGCGGTAGAAATGCATTTTCTACCAACAGTCTATGTGACCTGCGATGTTTGTAATGGCAAACGATTTATGAAAGAGACGCTGGAGGTGAAATATAAAAAGCGAAACATTCACGACATTCTCTCCATGACCGTTGAGGAGGCACTGAAATTTTTCGAGGACATTCCCGCAATAGCAGATCGCCTACAAACGCTTTCCGATGTCGGGTTGGATTATTTGACACTAGGCCAAAGCGCAACAACGCTTTCCGGCGGCGAGGCACAGCGGGTGAAGATATCGTCGGAATTATATAGGCCGCTTCAGAGTAAAACAGTATATCTTTTAGACGAGCCGACGGTGGGGTTGCATTATGACGACGTGGCAAAACTCATAGTAATTCTCCAGAAACTCGTTGACCGCGGGAACACGGTTGTGATTATTGAGCACAATCTGGATGTTCTTAAATGCGCCGACTACATCATTGACCTTGGTCCTGACGGAGGAGAAGGTGGTGGAAGAGTGGTGGCAAAAGGCACGCCAGAGGAGGTTTCAAAAACCGATGGTTCGCATACGGGCTACTATCTCAAGTGCGCGCTGAAAAATAAAAAGTGACGCTCCAATGACACTGAAAGATTTCAAAAAAAATGCAAAGAAACTTCCGGACACTCCCGGGGTGTATTTGTTTAAAAAAGGGAGAAAGATTTTATATATCGGCAAAGCCGGGTCGCTTCGTGATAGGGTGCGGAGTTACTTCTCGCGCGATGTAGCAGAAGAGCGCTCTTTGGCAATTTCTGGAATGATAGAAAAGTCTACATTGCTCACATGGCAGAAAACAGATTCGGTGCTCGAAGCACTTATTCTTGAAGCGAATCTCATCAAAAAATATCAGCCACCGTTTAACATTCGCGCAAAAGATAACAAAAGTTGGAATTATGTTGTTATCACGAAAGAAACTTTTCCACGCGTTCTCCTCATCCGCGGTCGCGAATTGTCTCTGAATTCATTAGAAGCTAGAAGCTGTAAGCTAAAAGCTATTTTCGGGCCGTATCCCTATGGCGGACAACTACAGGAGGCGCTCCGCATCGTGAGAAAGATATTTCCGTTTCGTGACACATGCACTCCGCGCTCCGATTCCGGCGCATTCATATTTGCTAATTCAAACGAATTAGCAAATAATGGAGTGGCCAAAAAGACATGCACTCCGTGTTTCAACCGACAAATCGGGCTGTGTCCGGGCGTGTGTAGCGGCGAGGTGAATGAAAAAGAATATGCAAAAACAATTCGCAACGTTTGCGATATCTTCAGTGGCAATTTTAAAGGGCTCAAGCAGAGGATTGCGAAAGAGATGAAAACGGCGGCGAAAGCGGAAGATTTTGAGCATGCCAAAATTCTTCGGCGGCAGGTTTCCGCATTAGAACATATTCGCGATGTCTCTCTTATTAAACACGAGCGTCGTGTCGTATCCGGAGGTTCAATCGGAAGCAGTATATTTCGTATTGAGGCCTATGACGTGGCGCATACTGCCGGAGCGGAAACCGTCGGGGTTATGACCGTGGTGGAAGATGATGAACTTGCGAAAGCCGAATATCGCACATTCAAGATACACAGCGTCTCAAATGACGACACAAAAGCGCTTGCTGAAATGCTTGCGCGGCGGCTCGCACATCCGGAGTGGCTTCTACCGCGGCTTATGGTGGTAGATGGCGGTAGGGCGCAGGTAAACGCGGCGTGCCGCGTTTTAACACACGCCGGTGTTGTAATTCCGGTTTCCGGTGTAGTAAAAGACGAATTCCATCGTCCGCGGGACATCATAGGCGACGAGGCAGGGAAAAAACACGAGCGGGCGGTATTGCTGGCCAATGACGAGGCGCATCGGTTTGCCCTTCGTTTCCACCGGAGGCGACGCGGGCAGCTGAAGTGATGTTACAATCATGAGATGACACAGACAATTGTCGGGGTGTTGCGCGGCGGTACATCAAGTGAATATCCTCTTTCGTTAAGAACAGGAGCAGTAATGCACGAAGCGCTCCCTGAAGAACGTTACCAGACGAAAGATATTCTCGTAGACAAACGCGGCGTGTGGCATGTGCGCGGTATACCAGTGGATCCGGCGCGCGCGCTTTCACAGGTAGACGTGGCGTTGAATGGCATGCATGGTGGCGTGGGAGAAGATGGCACGGTTGGGCGCGTGCTTGAAAGAGCTCGCGTGCCGTATGTTGGCTCTCGCCCGCTTCCTTCCGGGCTTGCGCTCAATAAAATTCGCGCGAGAGAAATTTTACAGCGCGCGGGTATTCGCATGCCACGCGCAGTTTCCTTTACGCACAGCACTTCCATTCCAACGGGAGAAATGGCGCGAGCGGTATTTCAGGAATTCGGACCGCCCTATTTGGTGAAGCCAGCTTTGGAGGGAGCAGGACACGGCATACAACATGCCGCGACCGTCATTGACTTGTCAGATGCCATAGGCGACGTGTTGGATTCTCATGGTGCTGCGGTTGTAGAGGAGTATGTTATTGGTGACGAATCAACAGTCGCCATTATTCAAGAGTTTCGCGGAGACGCGCTGTACGCTCCTCCGCCCGCGCACGTGATATTGCCGCAAGGTGTAAAGCATTTTGATTTTGACACGCACCACAATGCGACGGCGCGCTACGTGGTGCCGAGTAACTTCTCGCGCCACGAAAAGGTTGCGCTTATTGACATCGCGCGCGCGGCGCACCAAGCGCTCGGCCTTTCGCATATGTCGCGTGCCGACATTATTCTCACGCGCCGCGGCCCGTATCTTTTGGAAATAAACGCATTACCGGGTTTGTACGACGGCGCATCTCTTCCTCCCATGCTCGAATCAGTCGGTTCATCAGTGGGGGAGTATTTGCAGCACGGAATTGCTCTCGCCCAAAGTGGAAGATAGTTGCGTCCCTAGGCAGGACTATCGCCGCTGGCCGGGGTTATCTCACTCCAACCATGACTAACACAGGTGTCGGTTTTATAGAATGTGAACCATGCGCGTTGTATAAACTCACATTTCCGCCCACGACTGGTATTTTGAATTTCTTGCATCGCGCCGTAAGCACGTCGATTGTTTCGGCAAATGCACGAATTGAATCTTTTGGATGTCCAAAATTGAGGCAATTGGTGATACCCAATGGAGTTGCACCGAGTGAGCGGATCCGGCTTTTACAAACATCAAACGAGTGCTCAATGCCTCGCGCCGGATTACGATCAGAAAGTCCCTCGTCGGAACTCCACGCAATGACAATTTTCTTTCCGACCTCGGGAGCATCAAGGATGGCGTAATGTCCGGGTTTGTTTGGACCTTTGAGAGTTCGCACGCCAACCATCCAATCGTATTGATGCCAAATGTTTTGTGTAATACGACGTGAGGCCTTTTGATGTTTTGTGTTCTGTGATTTCCACAATGTCGCATCCCACTCTTCTCGCACATCAGGAAAAATATCGGCGAATTCCATCGGAAGAACCAAATTTTTCTTGCTCGACGTATCGTAGACAATCGTATATTTTCCGTCATTTGTTACGTTGCCAATGACGCGGGCTTCCAAATCCCATCGCTTGAACACCTTCAAAATTTCCTTTCGATATTTTTTATGCCCGACAATAAGCATTCTCTCCTGCGATTCTGAAAGCAACATCTCTACGGGAGATATTTTTCTCGCTTTTGTCGGCACTCGATTCAAATACACTCTTGCGCCTAGGTTTTTCCGAGTTTTATTGCGTCCACGCAAAACAACTTCCGAGGTTGAACACAACAATCCCGCCGCGCCCATATCCTGCATTCCTTCAATCCATTTTGTATCTGCAAGTTCACAACACGCTTCCAGTAGTAATTTCTCAAGAAACGGGTCGGCTTTTTGGACGGCGGATTCGTCGTGAACATCTAAGTTGGTTGAGGCCATTTGCGCGCCACCAACTCCATCTCTCCCCGTGCGTGCGCCGACATAGATAAGGTCGTTGCCGGGTGTCAAGGCGTGTCCGTAAATAATTTTATTTTTCCTAACGAGACCGAAGGCCGCAACATTTACCAAGCAGTTATGGTTATAGGTGCTGTCAAAATACAAATCACCGCCAACGACCGGAACTCCAACGCAATTTCCGTAATCAGCGATACCACGCACAACCTCGGGCAAAAGACGGCGCGCGCGGGTATCGGTACCGAAACGAAGAATATCCAGTAAGGCAATTGGGCGCGCACCCATGGTGAAGATATCTCGCAAAATACCTCCCACACCCGTTGCCGCGCCGTGGTACGGCTTAATGAATGAGGGATGGTTGTGGCTTTCAATACGCATTACAAGTGCCCATCCACGTCCCAGGTCTACGATTCCAGCGTTTTCGCCAGGGCCCTGTATGACGTATTTGCCAGCGGTGTGTAATTTTGAGAGAAATTTCTTCGTGCTCTTATAACTCGTATGTTCGCTTGCCATCGCCTCGGCAAGTATTTTTGGTATTTCAGTTTTTTGCGACATATTTTTCTATTGCTCGCATAAAATATCTTGCGTCTGATGAGCGTTCCGGATGTGGCATCATGCCAAAAATGGTTCCTTGAGGATTGCTCACACCCGCGATATTTGCAACCGAGCCATTTGGATTGAACTTTGTATACTTCAAAAACACTTGTCCGCTTCGCTCAAGCTTCCCCCGTTCATTTTTTGAGACCACATACTTGCCGTATCCGTGAGCAACCGGGATAGTAAACGATTTTTCCTGCATTGATTTGTCTCTAAAAAATGAACCGCCGACTACTTTACAGGCGGCATAATCACAAAAAAATTTCTTGGAATTATTGCGGAGTATTTTACCCGGCAAAAGCCCCGCCTTCACAAGGATTTGAAAACCATTGCAAATACCTAGAATTGGCAGGCCAGAACGGGCGGCTTGCCTTATCGCTTTTAGTACAGGAGAACGCACGGCAAGAGCTCCGGGGTCAATACGATAGTGCTCCGTCGCTCTTGTGTAGAGGCGATCTCCAAAGGCAAATCCGCCCGGCAATACCAAGAGGTCATACTGCGGTAGTTTTATTTCTCGATACCAAACAAACTCCGCGCTATGTTTAGCTTTTTTGAAAAAATTGAGGGTATCAAAATCACAGTTTGAACCGGGGAATCTCACGATTCCAACTCTTAATTTTCTCTTATTAACTTTCACTTTCTCAGTGTAGCAGTTTTAGCTGCGATTTTGAAGAAAGGACGGTGCGGGATTTCTCCCCTTGGACCCCCCCATCTGTTCGGTCAGGAGGGGCGGGATATTCGAGGACGTAGACCAATAAAACAGGTCGCCCGTCGATCCGCGAGGCAAGCCCCCGACACTTGCTTTGATGTCATTGCATGCGTGTTTTGGAACTTACGCTTTAAGCGTCCCGTCTCTTTACAAAATAACTTTTGAAAACGTGCGTGACATGCAATAAAAAACACAACATCAAAGTAAGTGTGTGGGGGTAAGCTACGGGGTATTACACGCCAATAAACACGCACGTTATCGCGCGTGTTTGTCGCTCTACGCGGGAAATGAAACGGGTTGACAACGCTATTTAAATTCATACTCTATACAAAGATGATGATTTGACACGAAGGCGGGGCAGAGAGGACGATGAAACTTTCATTTCTTGAGTCGCGGTTTTTTAAACGAATATTTTTTTTCTGCTTTAAGTACTCTCTTTTTAAGTGCTACGTTGCAGGAGAAACCGAGGAGGAAGCGCTTGAAATGGTGTCCGTTCTTCACAAACTGGGATTCGGCGTTATTTCCGATATTTTAGGAGAAGACATAACGACAAAGGCAGCGGCTCTCGCGAATTGCGAACGATATGTCCGGCATATCCGAAACTTAAAAAATCTTCGCGGTCACTATCCGGACATTCGTCTTTCTATTTCGCTTAAATTAAGTTCGCTCGGGATGAATATCAGCCCGTCTTTTGCAGAGTGTCTTCTTGTGGATACGGCCCATGAAGCATTTTCTCATGGCATTGGACTGGAAATAGATATGGAGGGACCTGAAACAATGGATATGACAGTAAAGCTCGTCGAAAATATTATGAAAAATAAAGCGTTGCAAGCATACGCCTGTGGAGGTTTTGCCCCACGTCTCGCGCTTCCCGCAAATCAAAAATGTTCGGCTCAATATCTCGGCATAATAAAAAAATGTGGTTCTAAAATCCGAATTGTTAAGGGCGCATACCAAGGTGAAATCAGAAACAGAGATGAAATCACGGCGCGTTTTATTGAACTCGTCAAAAATGCGTCAAGACTCGGCATTGACACCGCTGCCGGAACGCACGACAAAAGAAACATTATTGAGCCGCTACTTTCCAATGGAAACTTCGTGGCAATTCAAGGGCTTTTTGGTGTCAGAATGTTTTATCAAGAACGTCTTGCAAGAGAGGGGTACGGAAATTGCATGTATATGCCGTGGGGAAACCATGAAAATGCGTTTCTCTACCTTCTTAGAAGGTTTAAGGAAGGCATTCGCCCGTCTGTTCTTGTGCTCTTTGGAATCAATATTATCGAATCGCTCCTTTGGAGAATACGGCGGGCGCCAAAAACATTGATATAAAACCGGCCTTTTGGTCGGTTTTTCTTATTTGTTCCGTGTGTAATTCTTTTCGAGACGTGTGATTATGTGGCTTTGCGCAAGGCGCAAAGCCACCAAGCCGGTGGGCGAAGCCCCGAGGCAATCCTCTCTGAAAAACGCGGAAGTATTGTTTTATGGACCAGCATGGAATCGAACCCCGGACCTCCTCATTGTCCCGATAAATAATGACGGGACACGTGTGGACTCCGGGGTTTAATTTTGGAACAGCATTGCATAGGAAATAGTCCAGCTTTCGAATATCTTGGAAAAGTAGCACCGCGAAGAGTTTGTATGGATATCACTTTTCGTTTTCTAACCTTCTTCGAATCATCGTCTATGGCTGAAGGTTGGCATAAATTGACCTACCAGAGCTCAAGTGCACCTCAACGTTTGAAAAATCTGGAAATACAAATACAGGTGTCTCTTCTTCTGGTGCCAGTGGAATACCTTCTGCGTGAAGTTCTTTATAAAGTTTGCGTGACATCTCTTGTGCGGATTCACCCACGACTCTCCCAAACAATGCTCTTTTAAGACGCCTTTTAATTGCGTCATCAAAATTTGGAATACGCTCGCGCTCCATAGTTACAGTATGGTTGAAACCTAACTAAAAGTAAATTGCTATTTTCTCAGTGGACCCTAGCGGACTCGAACCGCTGACATCCTCATTGTCCCGAAAACAAAGGTGGACCCTAGCGGACTCGAACCGCTTACCTCCGCATTGCAAATGCGGCGCTCTACCAGATGAGCTAAGGGCCCACCTTTGTTTTCGAGGACACTTCATATTGTATAAAATTCTACGAATTTTAACAGTATAGGGACAAATGAGGCGCTCTATATGGTGTGCGTGCGTAGCACGCGCACTAAACCGAGCAGGCGGCCTGCACTTCTCCAAAAAGATTCGCCTGGTTCGCGCGAAGCGCGACGAATCTTACCAGATGAGCTAAGGGCCCAGTTGACAATAATAGTAATACAAAGCGTGTTGTTTGTATATAAAAAATTGCCCAGCCGTAGTTTTGCTTTTGAAGGCAAAACTGGGGCTGGACTATGCACTCACGGGCAGTGAAGCCCGACAACGAATTCCCTCATGGCTTGTTCCAGCTCTTCCTCCGTCTTGAAGCGGCCGGTGCCAACTTCGCCATTCACGCGCACGAATATCTGTCGCAATTCCTCGTCATAGCCCCTACTGTGTTGCTCATTCTCCACCGAGCCCATTATTTTTCGGTATTGCTCCAATCCTTTCGGGAGTACGAGAAATCCTTTGAAATCATCTGACGGATCGCGCACGCGTATCGGGCTATCTCCGACTGCGCCCATAACGCGCGCATAATATTCACGCAACTCGTCCTCGGTGTATGCGCGTATAGCGGGAGACACAATACCAAATGCGCGATCTTCCATTCCAAGTTCTCGCGCCACGTCTTGAAACGCCTCCACATGTTTTGCATTATCGTCCACGCAGAAAATCCGGTAATCGGGGTCGTTTTTTAGGGACTCAAGAATAATGCGGTACGACTCTTGTTTTGGTTGATGACCCAAACACAGCATCCAACGAACTGGCAATGCCCAACTTGTACAGAAGTTGTATGCGCGCAAGGCAAGTGTGCTTGAGCGTGCCGTAACGATGTCTTGCGTGAAGCGTTCCTGCGGAAAATGCGGAAGTGAGCCGCAATTATGCGCGATGGGCAGAAGCCACGAACCTTTTCCAGGGCTCTCAAACAGCAAACGCTCTTCGTACTCAAAGTATGCTTTGATGTCACTCCCGGTGAGTTTGAATATATCATCGCTTCTACTGTCTGCGAGAACGCCATCAAAGTCCCAAATCACATGTACCCTTTTACCACTTTGTATAAGCTTCTGCATCTGGGCGCGCGCGGAGCGCACAAGAACGTTCACCTCCTCAATTTCTTTGGTTGTGCTTTTTTGCATCCCACACTCCTTGGACCTCTATGACGCTGATATCTTATTAACATACGCTTGACTGTTTGTGAACATTTTCTATAATGCCCAGTGAATGTAAGGTTCCGCTTTTCTAGGGTTTCAAGCCAGAGAAAGAGGAGGGTTGGTTTACATTAATGATTATTAAGAAGAATTGAGTTTTGATGAAAATTGACTAAGTGCACGACGTGGAATTTTTCGCGAGAAAGCAGTTCGCAATTTTCACAAAACGTTACAATACAATGGCTAAGAAACTCTACGTTGGTGGGTTGCCTTATTCAACCACTGACAGCGAATTGAAAGACGCATTTGCACAAGCCGGGACCGTTGAGTCCGCCGTCGTCATCGTTGACAAGATGAGCGGCCGCTCAAAGGGCTTCGGTTTCGTGGAAATGACGAGCGACGAGGAAGCGCAAGCGGCGATTGATCTGTGGAACGGCAAGGACTTCGGTGGTCGAACGCTTACAGTGAACGAGGCGCGCCCTCTCGAGGAACGCCCTCGCCGTGATTTCCGAGGAGGGGATCGCGGTGATCGCGGAGGCGGAGGCGGAGGTGGACGTTGGTAAAGGACGCTTCGGTGGCGCGCCCTCTCGGAAGGGCGCTCACGTACAGCCCGGTTTTGCATACGCAAAACCGGGCTGTACTCCACTACGGTTAACCCTTCCGAGAGGGCGCGCCGCCTCCGCTGGAGGTGGGGGATGCAAATGCATTTCTCTCACTCTTCGTTCCCAGATTGAATCATTAAAACATTGATTGCCTGCCCCGTACCAAAATCAGCACGTTTCCGAACACGGACATATAACATGTACCCATGTGTGGTACACGATAGAACATAAGAAGTTTTGCGGTGAGATTTTTGGTGTGGGGAAAATTGGCCATTGAAAATTGAAAATTCGGTATACACACCAGAGCACCACGTTCGTCATATGTGTGATGTATACTTACCATACATGAGGTACTCTCAACTAGTCGGGTGGGGGATAGTTATTTATGCCGTTGCGTTTTTGGCGTGGACTGGTTTTCTTACATACGGGATTGTGGAAGGGTATCTTCCCATCGGTCTCAATATTGCCGTGCTCGTAGCCGTTGCTTCTATCGCAGGTAGAGCGCTCCGTCTGCCGCGCTGGTCTGATATTGTGCCATACTCTATCGGCTGGGCAATCATAGTTCTACTCCTGGATGCCGTGTTCGCGGTGCCCTTTGCCGGCTGGGAGATTTACTACGATTGGCATGTATGGGCCGGTTATATTCTAGTCGTCGTGGTACCTCTTTTTGCTCCCCGTTTCACCTCTTGGGAAAATCGCTTACAGGCGTTATAAATAGTGCCACGGTATGACTGACGCACTCTCGGCGCATCGTCTACTTTTTCGCTTGGCGCAATCCGGTGCGCTTCTATTCGCGTGGATTTTCATATTTGAATATTTCGCTCGCCTCGGTTCGTTTGGGGAAGCCGCATATCATACGGCGCTGACATTCTGCCTTGCGCACGCAGTTGCGTATGTGCTCACGCCATTCTCTGCGCGTGCGGTCAGGAACGGCGTGAAGTCTCCGACCGCAAAAGCGACTCTGGTTCTCTCTACCGCATACATACTCCTCGGTCTTTCCCTATGGGGTTTCGTTAGTCAGCCGGGTGTGTGGGGTATTTTTGCATTCGCGATTCTCTTTGGCGTGTATCGTGCGCTGTATTGGATTTCGTATCGGGCACACATGGGAGTCGGTGCGAAGGGGCGCGCATATGAAATTATAGTTGCGCTTATGCCGCTTGTGTTCGGATACGCCGCCGCGTTCGCACCGAATCCAAGTGTGATACTTATTGCAGCGGCGGTTTTGGTGTTCTTGTCGCTCGTACCCCATCTGCGCATTCCTGATGTGGTGGAGCGATACCCGTGGGGCGCGGTGGAAACATTCAGAGAGTTTTTCAGGTCATATCACCGCCTTGTGGTACTACGCGCCGCCATAGATGGCGCGCACTCCGCCGCGCTGTTCCTCATCTGGCCGCTTGCCGTGTTCATGCTCCTTGAACGCTCTTACGCGCTTCTCGGACTCGTGTTTTCTCTCACCTTGCTCACGGTGCTTTTTGTGCGTTTCACCCTGCGTCGCTTCTCGTCGCAGTCTTCGGTACTTCATACGCCATCGGTACGCGCGGCACACATAGTGTCCGCATGGATATTCCGCCTTGTTGCGGCCACGCCAATTGCCATTATTGCCGTCGGTGTGTATGCGCACGCGTACGGGAGTGACCGCGAAGAAACAGACATACTCGCCTTTGAACATACCGCCGACCAGGGGGTATATCTTGATGAGCATACCGTTCTGAAAGAAATGGGTGCGGCGATTGGAAAAGTAATCGCCGCACTCATGTTTGCCGTGCTTGCTCTGCATGTATCCATTCCCGCCGCGTTCGCTATTGTGTTTGTTCTCGTCGCCGTTTTCTCCGGCGTCGTGTTGCTCACGAGACGCAGAAGTGTGGTGTTTTGATACCGCATTACCATAATTCCCAACCTATCTTCCGAGTATGTTTGAAAGCCTGCGCTCGCTGCATAGTGCCCGCCCCGAACAGGACGCAAGAAACAAAGGATTCTGTATCACTACTGCGAGGCGTGGTCATAACTTGAGAGTTTCCTGCGCGATGTTCTCTCGGGCACTATGTGCGCTCGCTTTCGGCAAACAGTTTCAAACATACTTCAGTGTACGATCCAACAGGATTGAGAATTAATGTAATGGAGTACTAGTAGGGCATGCGTTCCTCGCGGTGTTGAGCGACGATTAAAAGCACAGAACACAGACAGCTCAAGGAAAATAACAAATTACAAATCCCAAATTCCAAACAAATTCAAATCACCAAAATCACGAATTCAAAACAGGCATGTCGTGTTTGGTATTTAGTAATTTGAATTTAGACATTGTTTGGAATTTGGTGCTTGGTGCTTGGAATTTTAGCGTTCGTTTGGTTTCTGTACTCTTTTTATTGAGATTCGCTGACTCAACATGATATTGGGACATGTGTTTTTTGCACGAAAAGCGCCTGTAGTTGCCCGCATGCTCCTCGGCGCATACCTTGTGCATCGTCACAGCGGCAGAGTACGGCGCTATAAAATCATAGAAACCGAGGCGTACGACGGCTTTCACGATCGCGCGAGTCACGCCTCGCGCGGGAAAACGCCGCGCACAGAGGTTATGTTTGGTAAAGCCGGACACTGGTACGTGTATTTGGTGTATGGCATGCATGAGATGTTAAATATCGTATGCGGTGCTACTGGGTATCCATCGGCAGTTTTAATTCGCGGAGTGGCGGGAATTTCGGGTCCCGCGCGGCTCACGAAGGCATTGAATATTACGCGCGCACTTAACAAAAAACCCGCTTCAAAAGCGAGCGGGTTATGGGTTGAGCGCGGCGTGCGCGTACCGGACTCAAAAATTTTGCGAACCGCGCGCGTCGGTGTTTCTTATGCGGGAGAGAAGTGGGCGAATATGGAATGGCGGTTCGTACTCAAAGAATAAACAGTATTAAACCGTTTTTTGCCCGCGCTCTCTCGGAAGTAAACGTGAGTACACGTTCACTTCTCTCACATCGCTTGGCAATAAAGAGGCGCCGCGTTGGCGGCGTCTTAAAAGATTTAGCCATTCATGCCCGCAGAAGGATGCGGGAGTGGCTCCATCTCATTCATAATTAGGAACTCTTCAGCGGCACGATGCCACGCGAGATCGCGTGCCTCGTCGCCTAGGCGCTGTTGGCGACGCATCCTGTGGATGGTGCCTACCAGTTCGCTCCCTACGACCTCAAACTCAACGGTGAGATCGTCAATCCTGAAGCGTCTAGAGTGGTCGTTTGCGGACGGCATGAGATGAATCATGCTAGCGCATGCGACCTCCGTCCTGCGCAGATGTTCCGGTGCGAGCACGTGCGCGCTCAAGCTTTTTCGCAAATCCTTTTTGCTCATTCTTTTCCCTTCTCAAGGACCACCATGGTCAGAAGATAAGATACTATAAGTCTTATATCTTGTCAAACAATACGCAATACTACAAAAAGTGTCCGATAGGACACTTTTTGTAGTATGTTAAAAATCTCAAACTGCCAACTACTCGTCACGTTCACCGAGCATGCGGTTTGTGGCTCCACGCACACCTTTGGGGACCGGAGCGCCTTCGTGCGGTACGCGGATTCTCCGGCGGATTGCTTCTTTGCGAATGCCGGGTTCGTTCTTTTTTATAATCTCTTCAAGTGTCGGTTCGCGCCTCGGTTCTTTGTCCGGCAATCCGGAAACGAATTTTTCCGGTGATGCCATACCACTAAAACAATGAGGCAACGACTTTTTTTACAACGGTGCCATCGGCATTGCCCCCGAGTTCTTTCATAACGGCGCCGGTCAATTTTCCTATACCGGAAGCATCGATAGCACCGAGTTCTTCTTTTTTCGCTCGTGCGATTTTTTCAATATCTTCACGGCTTGCCATTTTCGGCAAGTACTCTTCAATAATCTTTAATTCCGCCATCTCTTTTTGAGCGAGTTCCGCGCGGCCGCCCTTTTCATACTGCTCCGCCGCTTCTTTGCGCTGTTTTGCGAGGCGCTTTAGCACGATTATCGCATCCGCGTCAGGCAGTTCATCAGTAGGCTTCTTGCCTTTCGCCACAAGTTCGTTCGTAAATGCGGCAAGCGCTCCGCGGAGCGTCTGCACGCGCAGGTCGTCTCGCGCCTTCATCGCGGCGGTCATGTCGGTTCTAATACGTTTTGGAAACATGTAGTCCAGTATAGCATGTGCTAGAATCTCAGCATGGATTGGATTATTGCAGGACTTCTCATAGTGAATCTCGCGCTTTTGGCGTTCCTTTTTCTCCGCAAACCAGCCGGCTCGCAGGATTCTCAAAGTCTCGTACTTTTGCAAAACCAGCTCCAGGAACTCTCACGTTCGCTTGAAGGAAAGCTTGGCGAGGGGACGACACGGATGTTCGAATCTATGAAAACGCAATTCGGCGAGAGTCAGCGGCTCGCGAGCGATATTCGCGACCTTGTCGCTAAGCAGTTGAGCGAGGTTGCCCGTGAGCAGACGAAAACAAACGAGGCCACAACGCGTTTTATGGGAATCGCGGAACAGCTCGCGAATCTTGAAAAGGTTTTGAAGCACCAGAAACAGCGCGGGAATCTAGGCGAGGCGTCGCTGGAGCTTATTCTCGGAAATATTTTGCCGCCTGGCTCGTATAAAATGCAGTACGAATTTCCCGGCGGTGAGACCGTTGACGCTGTTGTGGTTACCAAAGAGGGCGTTATTCCGATTGACGCAAAATTTTCACTTGATAATTACCAACGTTTGGTGGACGCGGTGGACGAAAAACAGCGGGAAGAGTTGGAAAAACAATTCAAGAACGACTTGAAACTGCGCATAGATGAATGCGCGAAATATGTGCGTGTGAAAGACGGCACGCTCCCGTTCGCTTTCATGTACATTCCGGCGGAGGCGATTTACTACGACTTGTTGGTGAATGAGGTCGGTTCGGTAAAGGTGAATACGCGCAATTTGATAGATTACGCATACAACGACAAGAAAGTGATTATCGTATCGCCGACGACCTTTGCGGCGTACTTACAATCGGTTCTCTACGGATTCAAAGCATTTAAAATAGAAGAGACGGCAAAAGATATTGCAAAGAATGTTGAAAGTCTCTCGCGACACTTAAAAGCGTATGAGGATTATTACAAAAAAGTCGGCGCGTCGCTTTCCACAACCGTGAACCACTACAACGCGGGCACGAAGGAGCTCGGAAAGATTGATAAAGACGTGTTACGCATCACCGGAGAATCTGCCAATCTAGAGGCGCCACTTTTGGAGAGGCCGCAAGTAGCAGAGTAGTTTAGAGTATGTTTAAAACTGTTTGCCGAAAGTGAGGCCTTCAAACATATTCTAAACAGAAAGGCCCGAATGCGACGGGCCTTTTTAGAAGGTGTGTTGGGATGCTATGTAAATGACACTGGCCAGTCCAACGAGAAGTATGAGAATTAGAAAACCTATGCCGAATATTTTTGCGGCACAAATTGATACACATCGCGCGTCGTCTTTTTTCTGCTCTCCGCTATCTCCCGGTTTGTGATCCGGGTCTTCACCAAGTTCCCCGTAAAAGTCGTGCGGCTTTTTGCATTTTTGCATGACACACTCCTTCTTGCGGGGTTTCTGCTGTTAACTGTGTTCCCGCCTGGGGTAGTAGTCCTAGTAATGGGTGTGTATTGCGAAATCGCGCGCGATGCCGTATAGTTTCATTTCAAGTATGATTTTGGCCATTATTGAAACAGGCGGCAAGCAGTACGTCGTTCGGGAGAACGACGTAGTTACGATTGAGAAACTCTCTGATGTCAAGGGTGGAAAGATTACTTTTGACAAGGTGTTGCTTCTTGATGACGGGAAAGAGACGAAAGTGGGCATGCCCTATATTTCCGGCGCAAAAGTGGGAGCAGAGTTTGTGGAGGGTGGGAGACACAAAAAGATTGTCGTGATTCGCTACCGTCAGAAGAGCCGCTATTTTAAGAAACGAGGCCACAGACAACCATACTCCAAGGTTAAGATTACGAAACTATCGTAACGTTTTCGGTGCGGTATATCGTTGGTGGCCGAAGTCCCTCACATTGAGCCCGCACCAGACGGGCGAATTGTGAACGGGGAAGGGACATCGACAGCCGTATACAAAGGTTCGCATCACAGCACTGTAATGCTCGCGTTGTAAACGTTGTAGGTGTTATAACCGTTCTAAATGTATATACCGCACGAATTGTTCTAGTCGTTCTAAACGCAAAACGCATGGGCGATTATAACGTATACAACGATTAGAACGTCTATCTCCGATTCTCTAGCGCATTCCGAAGTGTATCGGGATCAGCGTATTCAAGCTCACTCCCGGTGGAGAGTCCCCGGCCAAGCGCCGTTATCTTGAATCCTAGAGGCGTGAATCCTAGAGGCGTCGCCTCTAGGATTTTGTTGCGGATGAGGAAGGCGGTCGCATCGCCTTCGGGATTCGCAGGGAAGGCAAGGATTATTTCTTGAAGACCCGTTTCAATACGCATGGGAAGTGACGCAAGGAGTTCTTTTGTGCGCAATGTGGGATTTTTGTCTGTGCCAAGCGCCACGGTGCCACCGAGAACGAAATAGCGTCCCTTGTAGGTGTCGGAGTGTTCAAGGGAAGAGAGATCGGCGTCCGATGCGACGACCATAAGAAGTGATGTGTCCCGGCTTGCGCTTCGGCACACACTGCACTCTTTCTGTTTATCGGAATGATACCGGAAACATGTTGGACATTGCTTGGCGGCCTCCGCAATGCCGCGTACGGCATCCACAAGTTCTCGGCGCAGTGACGGTGGTGAGCGCAAAAGGTAATACACAAATCGCCCCGCCTGACGCGGACCAATTCCAGGAAATCTCTTAAATATCTCAGTTAGTCTATCTATCGCGTTCTCGGACATTATTGTTATTGTAGCGGTTATGTTGCTTTAAGAAAACTGTTGGCTTATAGTTTCTAGCTTTTTAAAATTCTCCTTGTATTTCTATAAGCTAACAGCTATCAGCTAAAAGCTATTTAAAACGGTTCGTCATCCGCCGTCGTCACTACCGCTTCCGGAGTGAAATCGCCGAAATTGCTCTTTTCAATCGGCACGAAGGTTGTTTTTTCCTCGTCGAATCGCAATTCAATTTTTCCGGTTGGGCCGTTACGATGCTTCTCAATCAAAATTTCCGCTATGCCGGGGCGGTCTGTATTATCGTTCATTTTGTCTTCGCGGTGAATAAACATCACTACGTCTGCATCCTGCTCAATCGAGCCACTTTCGCGAAGGTCTGAAAGACGCGGTCTACCGCGCCTTTTTTCTATATCGCGCGAGAGCTGGGAGAGCGCCAAGACCGGCACGTCAAGCTCGCGCGCCATCGCCTTCAACATTCTGGATATCTCCGTTACCTGCTGGACTATGGAAATATTGGAACCCGTGGTCGTCGGCGTGATGAGTTGAAGGTAATCAATAATAACAAGCCCGAGTGATTTCTCGCTTTTGAGGCGGCGCGCCACGGAGCGCATGGAAAGAACGGTAGAGGATGGCTTGTCGTCTATATAAATCGGAGCGTCGGAGAGTGATGCAATACCGCGCTGGAGGCGCTCGTATTCGTCGTCTTTTGAAAGACGACCAGTGCGCAAGTTCCACGAGTTAACGCCTGCCTCGGCGGCGAGCATGCGGTCCACCAATTGCTGGGAGCTCATTTCAAGTGAAAAAATGCCGACCGGCGTTCCGTGCTTAGTGGCGGTGTTCCTGGCGATGTCTAAGGCGAGCGATGTTTTTCCGTATGAGGGACGCGCGGCAAGAATAATCAGGTCTGATTTTTGGAATCCCGCGAGGAGATTATCAAGCGCGGCGAAGCCGGTGGGAATGCCGCGCAGTGCCGCCTCATTCTTTTGCAAATGCTCCAGACGCTCCCATGCCTCACTGAGTGCTTCTTTGATTGTTGAGAAGTTGCGGAGCATCGGAGCGTTGGAAACTGCGAAGACCGCCATCTGCGCCTCATCCAATACCGATTCAATTTCCCGATCTTCTGCAAAACTCAATTCGCCGATTTTCGCAGCCGCATCTTGAAGAGAGCGCAGAAGAAATTTTGTTTGTATCGTGTGCGCATAGTGCCGCGCGCTTCCGGGGCTCGCCGCAGTACCTGTAAGCTCGGAGAGGTATGCGCTCCCGCCAATGTCTTGAAGAACTTTTTTCTCTTTCAGTTTTCCGGAGACGGTGACGACGTCTATGGGTTCGCTCTTCGCGTGAAGCGAGAGTATCGCGTCATAAATTGTTCGGTGTTTTCCCGCATAGAAAGAATTGACACTGACGACGTCAGCAACTTCATACATCGTCTCCGTGCTTACCATAAGTGCGCCGAGAAGCGCACGCTCCATGTCTATGTCATGAGGGGGAATACGGGTGGGCGAGGTTGCCATTCCGCAATTCTACCAAATCTTGCGCGAGCGCTTTTTAGTTGCAAATCTCATTCTTCGTGTATAGAGTGTGGACAACCTTTAAAACCATAGCACTTGACAACCCTGCAGCCCTTTGCTACAAGTTACGCAACACTAGTCATATTAGTCAAACCATGATTACATTTTCACCTCGTGTTGTTACCAAGGAATTACTTGTGGAGTTGCCGGACAGGTCACGGAAAGTGCTTGTTGATAGGTTCGGCTTGTCGCTCTCCGGAGAGTCGCGGACTCTTGATGCCATTGGTAAGGAATATGGCATTACGCGCGAGCGTATCCGCCAAATAGAAAACCACAGCATCACGACTATTCGGCAGGCGGATTCGTATACGAAACATATGTCGGTGTGGGATAACCTTAAGCAGGCACTTCACACACTTGGAGGGGTGGTCGCAGAAGACGTTATTTTTGTAGAAATTCCAAAGATGCCCGTTGACCGTAATCACGTGGCTTTTTTGCTCACGGTAGGACACCATTTCAATGATGTGCGCGAGGACGTAGATTTCAAGCGCCGCTGGCACATAGACGAGCAGTTGGCGCGACAAGTGGAGCGCGCACTCATGGCGCTTTACAAGGAAACCGCAATAGACACACTTATGTCGGAAGCGGAGTGCATCACGTTGTTTGATAAAATGCTAAAGCAGGAGGGCGTGAAAACTCGCGATAGCGATGTGCTTCTTCGCTGGCTCGCTATTTCCAAGCGCATCGGTAAAAATCCTTTGGGTGAGTGGGGGAGAGTGGAATCGCCGCATGTGCGTGTCAAAAATACGCGCGATTTTGCATATCTCACGCTGAAGCGACACGGCTCGCCGATGCATTTTTCTGAAGTTGCTGGTGGTATAAAAAAGTTGTTTGGTCGAGAGGCGCATCCAGCGACGACACACAACGAACTCATCAAAGATAATCGGTTTGTGTTGGTTGGCCGTGGTCTCTATGCGCTCAAAGAATGGGGATATGCGCCCGGCATCGTGAAAGACGTTATTGTTGGCGTACTTCTACGCGAGGGCGGTGCACTGGATCGTAGTGAAATAGTTGAACGCGTAAAGCGCGAGCGTTATGTGAAAGACGCAACTATTGTGGTGAATCTCCAGAGCAACATGTTTATGCGCACGCCAGAGGGGAAGTATGCGCTTCGCGCCAAAAAGTGACTCGCTTGGTAGTGCTTCTCTGGAACCATGGTCCGCGCCCCCTGCGGGGCGCGGCCATTGCCGCTCGGCAAATTGTCCAGTCCCAGTTTTTGTTACACAAAACTGCGGCTGGAACCATGCCAATTTGCCTCCGCGAGCTTCCAGAGAAGCACTACCTACGCTCGCTGGAGGCGGTGAATCCAGCTCCAACTTTTGCGCTTGTGCGGCGATCCATGCCCCGTACCAATGCGAGCCACAGCACCACTTTGGGTGTAACAAAATCCCGAAGTGGTGCGGGGTATACTTTTGTGATGCGAAGCATTTGGTGCGTGGATTCTCTCGAGGCAAAGGTCACCCCCCCCTCCGCTCTAGGTGGTAAATCCGACAAATCTGAAACAGAGATTGTTGTTCCACGGCAAGGCCTCGCCTTGCCGTGAGTCGTCTTGCCGTGAACAAGCGTGGCGGGCGGGGTTTTGTTTTAAACGTCACCGTGCATGGTAAAATAAACCACGTATGGCAGCCGGAAGGAAAGATAGCTTTTTTGGATACTGGTTTGCTCTCCGCGGTTGGGTTGAGTGGGTCGGCGGCTGGGGAATTTCCCGCGCACTTTTTCTCTCACTCCTTTTCATAGGCCTCCTTTCAATTCTTTCCATATTCATTCCGAATCTCACTTCGTTTTTAACAGGATGGCTCATAGGAACAGCGCCGGTGTGGCTTCCTATAATGCTTATATTCGCCGCATGGGGCGTGTGGATGTCATACATACAGAATTTGTGGCGCTCCAAGCTAGACACGGTGCTTTTGGAAATAAAACTTCCGCGCGACATTATGAAGTCACCGCGCGCTATGGAAATCGCCATCACAGGGTTTCATATTACATCCGGCGAAATTACCTATATTCAACGACACTGGACCGGCTCTACGCGCCCGTTCTTTTCGTTTGAGTTTGCTTCATTTAACGGCGAAGTGCACATGTATGTATGGGTATGGGAACAGTATCGTACGGTTGTGGAGTCACAGCTGTATGCGCAGTATCCAGACATAGAATTGTACGAGGTGGAGGATTATGCATCCGTGTATCAATTCAATCCCGAGACACATATTTGCTTTTGCACAGACCACGCATACACGCCTCGTAGTGACGCATACCCAATTAAAACCTACATTGATTACGAATTGGACAAAGACCCAAAGGAGGAATTTAAAATAGACCCGCTCGCACAGGTGTTTGAAGCGCTCTCCGCAATGAAGCAGGGCGAAAGCATGTGGCTCCAAATCGTTTTCTGGGCAAACGCGCGGGATAAGCGCCGCAAGAAGGGCGCGTGGCTCCGATGGGAAAATCGCTGGGAGAATGACGTCAAAGACGAGGTTGAACTAATTCGTCGAGCTTCAGCTACGCCGTGGATGGACGAGTCTGGTATAGAGCGGCGCGGGTTTCCGAACCCCACATGGTCACAGCGGGAACAAATGCAGACCATGGAGCGTAATCTTGGAAAATTGCCGTTTGATGTCGGGATTCGTGGTGTTTACATTGCCGATAAAAAAGTATTTAGCGGACCAGCGCTTAACTCCTTGCGTCAGATTTGGCGGCCGTTTAATAATCCAGGTTACTTGAACCAACTGCGCCCCACGCGTGGCATGAATATCTTTGATTACCCATGGCAGGATTGGAAGAGAATACGTTGGCTTCGCGTTACACAACGTTACTTTGATGCGTACCGCAGGCGTTCATATTTGACGAGGCCGTATGTAGGACCAACGCAGGTGATGACACCCGAGATACTCGCCACGATTTTTCATCCGCCAAGCCGCACAATTGAGGCGCCCGGTCTTGCACGCATCTCGGCCACCAAGGCGGAAGCGCCCGCGAATCTTCCCAAGTGAGACACTCGCTTGGTAGTGCTTCTCTGGAACCATGGTCCGCGCCCCCTGCGGGGCGCGGCCATTGCCGCTCGGCAAATTGTCCAGTCCCAGTTTTTGTTACACAAAACTGCGGCTGGGACCATGCCAATTTGCCTCCGCGAGCTTCCAGAGAAGCACTACCCACGCTCGCTGAAGGCGGTTGATAACAAGAAAAGTTTTGCCTGAAAATTCCGAAAACAAATGCTACAATCTAATTATCTATGGCACCAAACGACATGACGAGTTTTTTGCAGCGAGCATTTACGTGGAAGGAAGAGGCGGAGGAAAACTTCTTTAGGCGTTGGGATAAGCAAGTCAACAAAAAGACACTCATCATCGCGAGTGTTCTCGGTATTATCGCGCTCCTTTTGTATATCACATTCATCCGGCCGCCGCAGGATTTTCCTCTACATGTACTTGTGACCATCGAAGAGGGCGCCACACTTTCTTCTGTTGCGGCGCAACTGGAAAAAGAGAGCGTTGTGCGCTCGTCTTTCGCGCTTCGCGCACTAGTGCCGCTCTTTGGTTCCGCGCGCAGCGTGAAAGCGGGCGACTACCTCTTTGAAGAACCTAAAAATGTTTTTTCCATGGCGCGCATCGTGTCGCGTGGCGTTTATGGGCTTGAGCCGATGCGTGTTCGCATTCCGGAGGGTACGACAGTGCGCGATATGGCGCACATATACGACACCTATCTTTTGCGGTTTGACCCAGAGAAATTTATAACGCAAGCGACGGAGTATGAGGGATACTTGTATCCAGATACTTATTTTTTCCTTCCCAATGTAGATGAGGCGGTGGTGATACGCACTATGCAGCAGAATTTTGATGCTCAAACCGCGACAATCGCGAGCGAAGTGGAGGCGTTCGGCGAGCCATTTTCAGACATTGTCATTATGGCGTCACTTTTGGAGCGAGAGGCGAATAACACCGAGGATAGAAGAAAAATAGCGGGTGTGCTGTGGAATCGCGTGGAGCGCGACATGCCGCTTCAGGTAGACGCGGTGTTTCTCTACACGCTCGGCAGGACCACGTTTGAGCTCACCACAGAGGATCTCGCATCCGATTCTCCGTACAACACCTATCGGTATAAAGGATTTCCGCCGACGCCGATAGGAAGCCCGTCGCTTGATTCGCTCCGCGCGGCGGTAATGCCTGAAAATCACGATTATTTGTTTTATCTCGCCGACCGAAACCATGTGACGTATTACTCACGCACGTATGAGGAGCATTTGCGGAAGAAAGCGATGTACCTGGGAAGTTAATGTAAAAATAAAATATCACGAAGAAATCCACACAGTTTAAATCCAAATTTCAAAGTTCAAATGTCAAATAAAATCCAAAACTTAAATATCAAATACAACCCGCGTCGCAAAGAGTGGGATGCGTTTAGTCATTTGAATTTTGGGCTTTGTTTGACCTTTGGATTTTGACATTTGAAATTACTTTTAATTTCGGGCTTTGAAATTTGGATTTACTTAAGGATATCCACACCCCCATCTTGCGTCATCGCCAACACTTGGCATATTCTTACTCTTGGTGAGGGTGGAGCACCGGAAGAATGACTCCCACGACCATCAGGCTTCGGCCTTCGGCGTGCGACCCTCCCTTCCAAACATCTGCCCTCACTGCTTCTCTTCGAGCTCGCACCTCGCGGGCTCTTTTGTTTCTAAAAAACATGCCCCACGGATTTCCGTGGGGCATACATGACTATTCGGCCTCAAGCGTTGAGAAAACGGCGAAGGGTCGAAATACTTTCCCCGGTACTTTTTGAAAAGCGAGACCGACAGAATTTATTGCCTTTTGACCAGCGTTTTGGTACGCGATGCCGAAACCCTGTGTGGCCTCCGTTCCCGCATTCTGGACCGCGATGCCGCCCATCTGCGTAACATCTGCCTCCGCATTTTGGAACGCGATGCCGAAACCATGCACGGCATCTTCCCCCGAGTTTTGGTACGCGATGCCGTAAAACTGTACGGCCCTCGTTCCCGCGTTTTGGACCGCGATGCCGAGAAACTGTCCGGCATTCGTCCCCGCGCTTTGATATCCAGCGTTCACCATAGCGAACGCGTCCCTCTCTGCACTCTGATACACGGAGAATAGCGAGTACACGCCATTTTCCGAGCGGGCGTTTCCTGCTATCGTCCAGACATTTCCGCCGATATTGAAGGGCATTACCAAGGCGGCGATGACAAGAAGGGCCCAAAGGTCGCGTTTAGTGGGGTATCTGGACCACGCATTGTCGAGCGACACCCAGAGCAAAAAACAACCAAAGCCCGAAATGACAAACAGGAATATGTTTATTATACCGATTTCCATTGCCAGCTCCTCTTTTTTCCACTATACTACTCCTGAAGAGATATATATCATGCCTGCTATGGCAAGTCAAGCCAGCACCGTGTATGTTGGTTTATCGGGTGGGGTTGATTCCGCTGTTTCAGCGGCGCTCCTCAAAGAGCGAGGATTTACGGTCGTCGGTGTATTCATAAAAATCTGGCAGCCGGAATTTATTGAATGCACATGGGAGCGCGATAGGTTAGACGCAATGCGCGTGGCCGCGCATCTCAACATTCCGTTCCGTGAGATTGACCTCTCGGCAGAGTACAAACGGCACGTGATCAATGAAATGATTGCCGGCTACACGCGAGGCGAGACGCCGAACCCCGACACACTTTGCAACGAGCGCATAAAATTCGGTTCGTTTTTCAACTGGGCGCGCACGGAGGGAGCCGACTTTGTTGCTACGGGTCACTATGCACAGATAATGCAAAAATCAAAAATCAAAAATCAAAATGACAATATAAAATCTAAAAATCAACACCGACTCATACGCTCAAAAGACAAAGAAAAAGATCAGTCGTATTTTTTGTACGCGCTGACGCAGGAGAATCTTGCACACATTCTGTTTCCCGTGGGCGGAATGACGAAGCGCGAGGTGCGTCGCGCGGCGGAGCGTTTGCGCTTGCCGGTTGCAAAAAAGCAGGACAGCCAAGGACTTTGTTTTGTGGGCGATGTTTCCATGCGCGAATTTTTATCTCGCTATATTGCTATAGAGCGCGGCGATGTGGTTGATCTGGATGGGCGTGTGGTTGGAGAACACGAGGGCGCGGCACTTTACACGATAGGGCAAAGACACGGATTTTCACATGAGAAACAGACCGCCCTTCCGCACTATGTTGTTAGTGTTGATACTGTCCAAAACATCGTGCGCGTGTCGCCACGGCGCGAGGACGCAACGGTATCTGCTATCACCGTCGGCGATATCCATTGGATTTCCGGTAGTGACGACACGACTAGAGTAAAAGCGGTACAGATACGCTATCGCGAAGTAGCATCGCCGTGCCGCACACTAACGCAAGAAACATGCGTTAGTGTGGAGATCATTGAGCCGCGCGTTGCGGCACCCGGCCAGGCGGCAGTATTTTTTAACGGTGAGGAATGTCTTGGTGGCGGAATCATCCACACATAACGAGCGCACCGTCTCGTTGTCTCGGAATGGCGCGGTACAATAAAAGGATGGGCGCCGTTTTACTTCGTCTTCTATGGATGTCGGTCATTTCAAGTGCAATCGCGTATGGCGTTTTTTTGATGGCAGGTAGCGCGATTCAAGCGAAAGCCGACGCGGAATTAAAGCGCATTGTCGCACGCGACATTATAGACCGCGGCGCACATCACATAAGCGGTATGGTGTTTGTGCCGACCGGTTGCCATGAGCTCTCTGTGCGCACGGAAGAACGTAACGACAAAGTACAACATATTGCGTTTTCAACGTGGGAAACGCCGTACGTTGAATGCGTTCGCGAGCCAGTACCGCGCGCGTTCAGTATCGTTGTGTTTGAATCAACGGCCGATGTGGAATTTATTGCGACCGTTGATGGGGAACCGGTTTCGTTTGTGGTCATTCCGGTGTCCGGAAAAAGAATTTAAAATTTCATATTGCCATGTCATACATGCTTATCACCAAAGCAGACGGAGAGCAGGAGCCATTTAGCCCCGATAAACTACGCACATCACTTCGGCGCGCGGGCGCGTCGAAAGATGCGGAACACAATATCGTGGAGCGTATTACCAATACTCTGCGTCCCCACATAACAACAGGAGACATTTATCGGCAGGCGTTTGACGAACTACGCCGTGTTGAGGAGAAACCGATTGCGGCTCGGTATTCCATAAAACGGGCGATTTTGGATCTCGGCCCCTCTGGGTTTCCGTTTGAACAATTTTTTGCAGAGGTGCTTCGCGCACATGGGTGGGTATGTCGCGTGGGAGTTGCTTTAACCGGCCGCTGTGCTCCGCACGAGGTGGATGTTGTTGCTGAGAAAAATGGAAAGCGCGTCGGCGTTGAGGCGAAATTTCATAACGACGCTGGTGGTAAGACCGACATCAAAGACGCGCTCTATGTGAAAGCCCGTTTTGACGACCTTCACAGTGCGCCGGAGAACTCTTCGCGAACAGACGAATACTGGCTAGTTACTAATACTCGCTTTACCAGAAACGCCATACGCTACGCGCAGTGCTCCAATCTGAATCTCATAGGCTGGGATTATCCGCGTTCGCGGAATTTATTGACGCTCATAGAAGAGGCGCACGTACACCCACTCACATGCCTTACCACACTTTCAGAAGGCGAGAAAAAACGGCTACTGGATCAGCGAGTGGTACTTTGTAAAAGCGTTCAAACTCCGCATGTGTTGAAAGAACACGGCGTACAGCCAAATCGCATTCCCGAAGTGCTAGACGAAGCAAGGCGCTTGTGCGGCCCCCACACCTATTGAGGCATCGTGTTTTATTGCCAATCGTGGGTTAACCACTAAAACTTGTTTCAAAAGCATTGGCGGATATAGAGGTTTGGCGCACGAAAACACAGAGGGCAATTATGCCTCAATAGGTGTGGGGGCGTGGAACGTGATATACTAATGGGGTACCACAAGTAAAAACTAAAAATGAAAAATGAAAAACGACCCCGCACCAAAAATCTCACCATTCCTCTTTATGCATTCAAACCACGTTCGCAGATTTTGGTACGGGGCATGCAATGAAAAATTAAAAGTTAGGCTCAAGGGTGCTCCCGACGGAATGTAACTTTTAACTTTTAACTTTTAACTTTTAACTTTTAACTGCAATTTTTACCTTTTCATTTTTACTTTTTAATTTACATACCATGGGCATTGAACAATTCAACGATCCAATGCTGATCATGTTTGGGAAGCTCTTGTTGGCCGCGTTTCTTGGCGCGCTTGTAGGAACGGAGCGTGGTGTTGTTGCGCGCCAAGCGGCGGGAACGCGCACATTCGGGCTCGTGTCGCTCGGCGCGTGTCTCCTTATTCTTACATCCTCGTATGTGGATATTACTTATATGGGATACACGCAGTTTGACCCGACGCGAGTTGCGGCGGCAATCGTGCAGGGAATAGGATTTATCGGCGCGGGCATCATGATTTTTCGAGGCTCAACGGTGCACGGCATCACTACTGCGGCGGGTCTTTGGGTAGCCGCGGCGCTCGGAATTGCCGTCGGATTTGGATTGTACGCAATCGCCATTTTTACAACAGTCATTATGCTTATCGTGTTGTTTGGCATGTGGCATGTGGAGCAACACTTTAAAAAGGAGTTTTCGGAAGTTTCGGAATGAAGTGCTATAGTGGTTGGAATGTCGTCTTACTATAAGCCGGATAGAAATCCAAATTGGAATTATGGTGGGGAGCGCTTTCGGCTCTCGCGCTCGAAAATTAGCCTCTTTTTAGATTGTCCGCGTTGTTTTTATATAGACAACAAGCTCGGCACGGCGCGCCCGCCCGGCTATCCGTTTGCCTTAAATAGCGCTGTGGACGCGCTTTTCAAAAAAGAATTTGACGCGCACCGTGCGAATGGCACAAGGCATCCTTTGATGGAGCAATATGATGTGGACGCCGTGCCGTTTGACGACCCGCGCATGGATGGGTGGCGCGATTCTCTCCGCGGCGGTGTGGTTTACAAACACAAATCCGGTTTTACCGTGTGTGGCGGTGTAGATGACGTCTGGGTCAAGCCGAACGGCGAACTTATCGTGGTGGATTACAAAGCGACAAGCAAGGATGAGAAAATAGAGGCGCTTGATAAGGCGTGGCACGATGGCTATAAGCGGCAAATGGAAATATATCAGTGGCTCTTTCGCCAGAATGATTTTAAGGTTTCCGACACCGGCTATTTTGTGTATGCGAATGCATCTAAGGATAGAAAAGCATTTGATGGCGTACTTGAATTTGAAGTAACGCTTGTGCCGTACAAGGGCGACGATTCGTGGGTGGAGGGTGCTATCCAAAATATTCATGTGTGTCTTGAGAGCGAAACGATCCCGACCGCATCGGAGGATTGCGACCATTGCCGATATCGCGAAGCGGCTAGGAAAAAGCTCTTGGCGCATGCAACAAAAGGCACTGAGAAGAAAAAGGACAAACAGGAAACGTTGGGGTTATGAACACATTTGTTGAGACAGTGTGTGGCATTGTGAGGAGAATTCCGATAGGGAAAACTATGACCTATGGCGAGGTGGCGCGGGCCGCTGGCAAGCCCCGAGCGTGTCGAGGGGTCGGAGCTATTATGCGCGCAAATTACGACCCCGCTATTCCATGCCATCGCGTTGTGTGTGTGTGTGGACGGAAACTTAGGCGGCTACAATCGTGGTGGCACAAAACAAAAAAGAATTTTACTTATGCGCGAAAAAATTCAGAGCCCCAACACAATGAATTGACCACCGGAGTAAATATCGACGGTGTCATGGAAAACGAGAACACAATCTACGTAAGTGACTCAAAAAATGGCAAGGGGCTTTTCTCCGGTCGGTTGATTAAGAGTGGCGAAAAAATCATTGAATTCCACGGGCCAAAAAAGAGGATGCAGGATTTGCCAAATCCATACAGCGCTGTAGATGACCACTATGTACAAACGGGATATATTTAAAGGACAAGAAATTACCT
This sequence comes from Candidatus Kaiserbacteria bacterium RIFCSPLOWO2_01_FULL_50_24, assembly GCA_001783335.1. Classification (GTDB taxonomy): domain Bacteria; phylum Patescibacteriota; class Minisyncoccia; order Phycocordibacterales; family UBA2100; genus UBA10103. The sequence continues at coordinate 36,364 of MFLU01000010.1, forward strand.
GGGATTACTCAACCACAATGGATGAAGACGATTGGGAATTGGATTGTGTATGCGCAAACGCGCTATGTCGCGGTAAGGTTCGGGATTTTAAATATCTGCCCAATGAATTGAAATCAAAATATACACACCTCGGTATAGTTCCGGACTATAATTTGAAGTATGCCCCACTTTAAATTATGTTAAATGCATACACTGAAATGAAAAAAGTTCGCGATGAGGTATTCTCGCTTGACGGCGAATTGGCGGAATATAGAAAAAAGAATAATTATTTTGCGGTTTTGGGAGAGGGGAGCCACGATGCGAACATTATGTTTATCGGCGAGGCACCTGGTAGAAATGAGGCAAAAACCGGCCGGCCGTTTTGTGGCGCGGCCGGGCGTATCTTGGACGACCTTCTCCTTTCCATCAACGTGCCGCGCGAGGATGTGTATATTACCAACATTGTGAAAGACAGGCCGCCGGAAAATCGCGACCCGCTACCGTCTGAAATTGAACTCTATGCGCCGTTTCTAGACCGTCAAATTGATATCATCAAGCCGAAAATACTTGCAACGCTTGGCAGATTTTCCATGGAATATATCATGCGGAAGTTTGAGCTCGTGTTTGAGCTGGAATCCATCAGCGCGGCCCACGGCAAAATGTACGATGCCTTTGCCTCGTATGGCGCGATTAAAATCATTCCTCTCTACCACCCCGCCGCCGCCATCTATAATCAGTCTCTCAAAGAAACCCTCAAAAAGGACTTCCAAGAGCTTAAAACCCCGTAAAACCCTAGAGGCGTCGCCTCTAGGATTTATCAGAACGAACTCTCAGTCTCCGTGTAATAGGTAGCGGCATCACGCAAGACAGATGAAAGTTTTGGAAGACCGTCTGCCAATATGTTGTATACATTGTCGTCTAATATCGCTCGTTCTACGCGTTCCAATCCGCAGTAGTCCGGCATGCTGGAAAAAGGATAATTTAAAAGTTTGTGTTCCAGATTTTTAAAATCAGATACTTTTCCATGTTTCCAATTAGGTTCAAACTTTTCCGCCACATTCAGATGAATATATTGAAGAACATGACGTAGGTACGTTTCGTCGTCAACATGCTTGGAACGAAACGGCTTCACAAATATATTGCCGACGCGCGAGCGTTTTTCATTAAAATACATTGCATATCCGGTTCCAAGTTTTTGCATGAATTTGGATATGCCTCTGTCTTCGATCTCTTGCATTAAAATATGGTAGTGGTTTGGCATGAGGGAGTATCCGCCAATGGCGACGATATTTTGTTCACGAGGCAGTTGTAAGATATCGTGATGGGGCATATGTTGAAAATTTCCGCGAACAATTGGTTTCGTATCGTTCGACAAGTACATTAGCTCGACGAATCTGTTGCAGTCATCCCCGGTTTCAAAAGTGGTACGTTTGTCAATGCCACGATCAAAGCAGTGATACCACTCGTTGATGGCGAAAGGAGTGCGTCTATATCCCATACTAACCAACCATAACATAATCCTAGAGGCGTTGCCTCTAGGATTACAGGATTATGCTTTCAACACGCCACACGCGTGGCGTATTCGGAATCGGGGTTGTATTTTGTGTGTTTTCCTATATAGTGCCGACAGAGAAGAAAGGGAGAAACGAAATGACGGTTGAGGCAACTTGGATTAAGACCAAATGGAATCTTGGACTTCTATACGATTCGCTGACGGACCCAAGAATAGAGGAAGATATATCAAAACACGAGCGTGCGTTTGAGGACTTTGAAAGGCGGTATCGGAACGACACGGCGTATCTTGGAGATGTGGTCGCACTATGTATAGCGCTCCCGGACTACGAGTCTCTCTGGCGCGTGGGTAATTACAAACCCTTACGCTATCTGTCGTTTGTAAACACGCTTGATAGCACAAACGCAGAGTGCAAAGCGCTCCAGCAAAAAATCACAGAACGTTTGGTGCGTGCTGGGAATCGCATTAAATTTTTCCCGCTATCACTTGGAAAAATTTCCAAAGAAGCACAGGAGGCGTTTCTTGCAAGGGAATTACTGGCGCCGTATCGGTATTGGTTATCAAAACTTTTTGAGGAAGCGCGACACAAACTCACAGAGCCGGAAGAGAAAATTCTTGCACTGAAAGCAAATACGTCAAGCGGAATGTGGACTTCGGGCGTGAAAAACACCCTCAACAAGCAGGTTATCACGTTTGATGGCACAGAAATTCCTCTCAATGAAGCTGAAGGTAAAGTGTCAACGATACACGATACCGAAAAGCGCCGCGCCTTGTGGAGTGCGGTCATAGAAGGGTACCAGCGATTAGGTGATTTTGCGGAAAGCGAAATTAACGCCGTGTTCACCGACAAGAAAATCAACGATGAATTGCGTGGGTACAAGGAACCGTACGATGCGACAATCCTCGGATACGAAAACAAAAGAGAAAGCGTGCTGGCGCTCGTAAAAACGGTAACCGAGAATTTTTCGGTAAGCCAGCGATTCTTCGAGGTCAAGTGCCGCATGCTTGCATTGCCGGAATTGACATATGCCGATCGTGGCGTGTCTCCGGGCCGTCAGATGCGTAGTTACTCATTTACCGAGTCGGTGCGGATTACTGAAAATGCCCTTGACCGCGCAGATCCAAGGTACGGAAACATATTTAGGGATTATCTTCGACACGGACAGATAGATGTGTTTCCGCACGCGAACAGAGCTAGTGGCGGATTCTGCGCGGGCACGATAGATCTGCCGACCTTCATTTTCTTGAATCATGCGGACAACTTGCGCTCCTTGTCTACGTTGGCGCATGAGGTGGGGCACGGCATCCACTATGAACGCTCAAAGGTCCAATCGCCCATGTATCAACAATTTACGATACCGGTCGCGGAAACGGCCAGCACATTCTTTGAGGGCCTCGCGTTTAACCGAGCGATGAAAGAGATGGATGCGAGTGAGAAAGCGATAGCGCTTCACGAGCGGCTGAATGGTGAAATTGCAACCATTTTCCGACAAATCGCCTTCTTTAACTTTGAGGAAGAATTACATCGCGCGGTGCGGGAAGACGGTTGGGTTACCAAAGAGGAAATCGCGCGGATGCTCAACAGGCACACGGGGGCCTACATGGGCCCCACGATGAAATTGCGGGACGAAGACGGCTATTTCTTCATCACCGTGCCGCACTTCCGCTATATGTTCTACGTGTATTCATATGCGTATGGTCAATTGATAAGTCGGGCTCTCGTGCGACGGGTCCAAAATGACTCTGCGTACATCAAGCAGGTAGATCGGTTTCTCTCTGCTGGCGGAAGTCAAAAGCCCGAGCACATATTTGCCGACATCGGCATTGAAGTAAACGAGGAGTTTTTCCGCGAGGGCATCGCGGAAATTGAAAAAGACCTCTCGGAACTTGAGCAACTGGTTGCGTAACGCGCATCCAAAAACCCTAGAGGCGTCGCCTCTAGGATTATGAGTGGTTTGACCGACTATATTCTTCACCCTCGTGGCACACGCGCCGCGGGGGTGATATTCTTTGTGTTGTGCAGGTAAATGAAATACGAGAAAAATATTTGGCGTTTTTCAAAGCGCGGGGGCATGTAATAGTGTCATCGGCGTCACTGGTTCCAGAGGGAGACGCAACGACGCTTTTTACGGGGAACGGCATGCAGCCGATGGTTCCGTATCTCCTCGGAGCGTCGCATCCAAGCGGTACACGAATCGCCGACGTGCAAAAGTCGTTTCGAGCGGAAGATATTGCAGAAGTGGGGGACAATCGCCACACGACATTCTTTGAAATGCTGGGCAACTGGTCGTTCGGCGACTATTGGAAAAAAGAACAGCTCACATGGTGTTTTGAATTTTTGACCAAAGAGCTCGGATTTCCGAAAGAGCGCCTATGGGTCACCTGTTTTGAAGGTGATACGGAAAAAGGAATACCGAAAGACACGGAATCGGCGGAAATCTGGAAAGAATTGGGAATTCCCGAAGATCACATACGTTTCTATGAAGCCAAGAATTGGTGGAGTCGCGCGGGTGCTCCTTCCGAAATGCCGGAAGGTGAGCCGGGCGGGCCGGACTCGGAGGTGTTTTATGAATTTACACAAGTAGCACATGATGCAAAATTTGGCGACGAGTGCCATCCGAATTGCGACTGCGGGCGGTTTCTTGAAATATGCAACTCGGTATTTATGCAGTACGTGAAAATTGCTGGAGGCGGGTTTCAGCCGCTCCCGAAACAAAATGTTGATTTCGGAGGCGGACTGGAACGTATCGCGGCGGCTTCGGAAAATAATCCGGATATATTCGTAACCGACGTGTTTATTGAGCCGATACGGCTTTTGGAGCACATGAGCGGAAAACATTATGTTGATTCTCGTTACGCGCGTAGCTTTCGCATTATTGCAGACCACGCGCGGGCGGTCACTTTCATACTGGCCGACGGCGTTCGGCCGTCCAATACCGAGCGCGGCTATGTGCTTCGCCGCCTTATTCGCCGTGCGGCGCTTCACGCTTTGAAACTTGATTTTGTGGATAAAGACAAAGAGGATTCCGCGCTCGTGCGGTGTGCCACCATATATCTTGAAAAATACAGGCAGGCATATCCGGAACTCGCTGGCGAAGAAATGTATGCTACGGTAACGAATGGGCTGTGGGAGGAGGAAAGAAATTTTGCAAAAACACTTACACGCGGCATGCGGGAGTTTGAGAAAATTGCCGCCGATGGGCATATCTCGGGCGAGCAGGCATTTCTCCTCACCACCACCTACGGCTTTCCGTTTGAAATGATGGCAGAGTTGGCGCATGAGCGCGCAATAGAGGTGGATGAGGTTGATTTTCAGAAACTCATGAAGGAACATCAAGGAACATCGCGTGCGGGTGCAGAGAAAAAATTCAAGGGCGGGCTCGCGGATAGCTCGGAGCAAACGACGCGCCTCCACACCGCGCACCACCTTTTGCTCAAATCACTCCAGATGGTGCTCGGACCGCACGTAAAACAGCGTGGGAGCAACATCACGCAAGAACGTTTGCGTATTGATTTCTCGCATGGAGAGAAAATGACAAAAGAGCAAATCGCAGAAGTGGAGCGTATCGTGAACGAGAAAATCGCGGAGGCCTTGCCAGTTGTATGCACGGAGATGGCGCGCGAGGAGGCGGAACAACTTGGCGCGGAACATGAGTTCGGTGCGAAGTATACGGAGCGCGTTTCCGTGTATTCAGTCGGCCAACCAGACAACGTATTCTCCATAGAATTTTGCGGCGGGCCGCATGTAGCGAATACCGGCGGACTCGGTACATTCAAAATTTTGAAAGAGGAGGCCGTGGCGGCCGGTATACGCCGTATCAAGGCGACACTCGCGTAAATCTTTATAGACTTTTTATGCCATGGCATAAAAAGTCTATACACAGACAATGGCGATACAAAATAGCCATAAAATTATGGGGTTGTATTTGTTCACAGCATGATAGTGCGCCCCGTTTAAACACGCCGTGACGCGTTATAATTTAGACAATGTTCTCCATTCCCTTTCTGCAAAAACGCGAGCGCGTTGCGATTGTTGTATATGTCGGGGGTGCCTCGGCAGGTGTAGCCTTCGGCGTATTGCGCGAAAACTCTTTTCATATTGTCGCATCAGAGACCGTGGAAGCGACGCTTGCTGATCGTACGCGCGAACACACAATCGCTGCGGTGAAGACGGCGCTCCGCGAAGCGTCCGAGAAAGCGCGCGCGGCATATGCGGCGACCCTCGTCTTCAACATGCATGGAACTCCACATATCGGATATGTCGTTTTGGAGTCGCCATGGTCAGAGACCTGTGCTGTCGGAGCGGAGAGGGAGCTTCAAGAGGAAACAAAGATAACAAACGAAATCTTAGGCGAAATTTCGCGCGAAGCTATCGCGAGCGAATGTGAGCCGCCGAGAGAGATAGTGGCACGCGATAGTACATTTGAAGCAACGACTGTGCGTGTTCTTTTAAACGGCTATCCGACGGCAAAACCGGCGGGAAAGTATGCGGCGCATGTTGCCGTTCGCGCCATTGTCTCCAGTGCCGAACCAACCGTACTTCGTGGCGCAACCGAAGTGCTTGTATCGTTTGGCATTGATAATCCGGTTTTACGTTCCGGCGCGCGCGCGCTTTTCTCTGCAGCGCGCAGGATGGCGGATGTGGGCGAAGAGTATGTGCTCGCGCATCTCACCGACGGCTCCCTCTACTTTTTAATCGTGCACGAAGGGGTGCCTGTTATTTCTGCCGTTATTCCTATGGGGCTTCATGAGATATTGAAACGCGTGTCTCCCCAACAGTCGCCGGAGGAAACACTGAGCTTATTTTCCCTTACAGAAAAGGAAGCGTGCAGTCAGGAAGCATGCGCCGCGTTTCAAGAGGCATTAGGGAAATTTGAGCCGGAATTCGTGCGCGTGGCCGGAGAAAGTATGGCGGGAATGTGCGACGGAAGAAAGTTGCCGCAGCGTTTGGTGCTTCACGCGGATGCACGCATCGCGGAGTGGCTTTCCAACGTATTTTCACGCATTGACTTTGAGCAGTTTACGATAACTGTTCAGCCGTACTCGGTGCGGCTTCTCACGCTTCCTGATACGCTCGTTTCTCTCGGCGAGGGGGTGCATGTGGAACCATCGTTAAAAATTGCTTCTGCGCTCGTGCCGCTTGAGGCAAACATCTAGTGCATGTTCAAAAAACACAGAGCACAGATTGCACAAAGCACAAATAAACAAGGCCGCGCCGTCTATCCCCGCAGCAAGCCCTCGACACTTACTCTGGTGTTATTGCATGCGTGTTTTTGTGTTCTGGTTCCTGTGTTTTGTTTTCCTAAACAAATTCCCAGTGTCCACAGCGTTCACCATTGTTCCACATAGTCGTGATATACTACACATAATGCCGAAGGATTACTTTGAAGACATCGCTCCTCCTCTCGCAAAGTCCGCCGAGAAGGCGTCTACTGCCTTGACTCCCGCGTCTGTTTCAATCAAATCCAGAGAACAAAAATCTGCTCTTCCGCGCTCCGCGCCACCTCCCCCGTCTCCCGTTGTTGGTGTGGGCGATCGTTCTATACGAAATATCGCGTCGTCGCGCTCGCGTCTTCGCCAAGCACCTCCTCCCGTTTCCCCACCGCCGAATATGTGGAATACTGGAGGTATGGCACAAGCAGTAACAAAACATTCGCGTTGGTGGCTGTGGCTTGTGGCTCTCGGCGCACTCTTACTTCTTGGAGGTGTCCTGTTGTTTGCGAATCGCGGAACGACCGTAACGGTAGTGCCACGCTCCCACACCGTAGTTTTTGACGCATCCCATCGCTATACCGGATACCCGGCGGCCAGTGCAGAAGCGGGCGCACTCGCGTACACGCTGCAAACATTTGAATTTGAGGACTCTGCGGCCGTGCCCGCCGAAGGAGTGGAGCGTGTGGAGGAAAAAGCACACGGCACCATTACAATTTTTAACGAACACTCTGCATCGTCCGTACGACTCATTAAAAATACCCGTTTCCAAACCCTGGCAGGCCTGGTATTTCGGGTTCCAGATACCGTTACCGTTCCAGGAAAGAGCGCGTCGAAAGCCGGTACTATTTCGATTGAAGTGTACGCCGACTCTCCGGGGGAGGAGTACAATGTTGGACCCGTAGCACGCTTTACACTTCCCGGATTAAAAACGTCTCCCGACATGTACTCTGCGGTGTACGCAAAATCAGATACACCGTTTTCCGGCGGGTTCATCGGCGAGCGTCCGCGTGTGGCGCCTCAGACTCTCGAAAGTGCTCGTGCGAATGTGCGCGCGCGTTTGGAAGAAAAAGCTGTAGGAGTGCAAAGCACCGACATTGCGGGGATTTTGCTTCCGGGATTGTATCGCATCTCATTCGTGTCCGAGTCGCAGACCACCGAAGCCGGTGGCGGAGTCCGTATTCACGAAAAGGCGGTGGTGATGTATCCCGTGTTCACGCCGGAATCATTCTCTGCTGTGGTAGCGAGTAGCATCGCGGCAGACGCAGAGAACGCGTCCGTTCGTTTTACTCCCGGCGCTGCCTTTTCTGCGATAGCTGACGCTTCCGCACTCGGAGCACTTGAATCTGGGTCGTTCCCATTCTCACTAAACGGGCAAGGCAGGATCGTTTTTAACGTTGATGCGGAGGCGCTTACAAACGCGCTCGCAGGGCGTGAGAAATCGGCATTTGAGGCGATTTCTGCGAGTTTTCCCGGCATTGAAACTGCGCGCGCTCGCGTGAGTCCGTTTTGGTCCGGCACTTTTCCAAAAGATCCTGCCGACATCAACATTGTATTGGAATCGGCATCCGAATAATTGATATCGTGTATTGTTTCTGTTACGCTAGAGTTATAGTTACTGCCGATGACCGAACCGCAACTAAAAGAGGGAATTGTAGACGAGGCGCTGCCGAACGCTCTTTTTCGCATAAAGCTAAAAGAAGGGGGTGAACTCGTGCTTGCGTACCTCGCCGGCAAAATGCGTCTCCACAGAATTCGCGTACTTCTTGGTGATCGCGTTGAGCTCCAAATGGACCCGTATGGCGGGCGAGCGAGAATAGTGAAGCGCCTATAGTGGGGCGCTTCGTCGGCACACCTGTTTGGGAGACCGCTCACGCCTCGCTCCAGTTTTGTCTTTCAGCAAAACTGGAGCGAGGCTCCACTACGGTTAAGTCTCCCAAACAGGTGTGCCTCCTCCGCTGAGGGTGGTTGGATACAGAATTGCATACGTGTCTGCGGGTGACAAAGAAACCTTGCATTTTTTGCGGTTTCAGGTTACATTCTCTCGTACCCATGTCCGATTGGGTTTATGCATGAAAGTTAAAGCATCGGTGAAGAAAATTTGTCAGCACTGCCGCCATGTGCGCCGGCGAGGGCGATTACGGGTTATTTGCAAGAATCCGAGGCATAAGCAGAGACAGGGGTAGCTTCTAGCTTTGAGCTTCTAGCTTCTAGGAAAAACCTGGAGGTTGGAAGCTCCAAGTCAGGGGCACAAAGTAAAAACCTATAAGCTAAAAGCTAGCACCTAGAAGCTATTCATTATGCGTATCTCCGGTATTACAATCCCAGAAAATAAGCGGCTTGAGATAGGCCTCACGGCGGTGTATGGTGTGGGGCGGCCACGCGCGCGCGCCACACTTGCGCTACTTGGTATTGACTCGGGCGCGCGCCCGAAGGATTTGTCACAAAAAGAGGAAGGCGCGCTTCGAGAGGCGGTAGAGAAAAATAAGGTGGAGGGCGAGTTGAAGCGTTTTATTTCAGCCAACATTCGGCGGCTTAAAGACATCAAGGCGTATCGAGGAGGGCGCCATGCAAAACGACTTCCGGCTCGGGGACAGGGAACTAAAACAAACTCGCGCACCGTGCGCGGCAATGTGCGAAAGACGATGACCTCAGGCAAACGCAAATTAGAAAAGACATAATATGTGCCAATCTGCAAATATATTTCAACCTGCAAATGGCTACGAATTTACAAAAAGCACCAAATTCCAAGCACCAAATCACAATGAACAAAATACAAAATACAAAACAAAATACGTTTGAGACATTAGGATTTAGAATTTCGGTATTGTTTGGAATTTGGGATTTGTAATTTGTTATTTTCCTTATCTATGGGTAAAAAACGCATAATTCGAAAAAGCGGCGGCTCGGTAGACCAAGGCCTTAAATCGAGGTCGTTAGCTCGTGTTGCAAAAAAGAACATGCTCGCCGGTACTCTTCATATTCAGGCAACGTACAACAACACAAAGGTACTGCTTGCCGATAAGGAGGGCAACACGGTTGCGTGGTCGTCTTCCGGAGCACTCGGATTCTCCGGCGCAAAGAAAGGAACACCGTTTGCGGCGGCGAAAGTTGGAGAGCTCATTGGTGAGAAAGCAAATATCATCGGCGTTAAAGAGGTTGATGTAGTTATTCGGGGCGTCGGTGCAGGTAGGGAATCGGCCTTGCGCGCGTTTGCGTCAAAAGGAGTTGACGTATCGCGCATAAGAGACAATACCCCCATTCCGCACAATGGGCCGAGACCGCCGAAGCCACGCAGAGTTTAAATTAAAAACTAAAAGTGAAAAATGAAAAACGACAACTTAAAATGTAAAACCACACACACGCTTCTCGGAAGTTTTTAACTTTTCATTGTCGTTTTTAGATTTTCATTTTAAATTTTAAACTTGTTATTATGTTGCCCATCAAATCAAAATACAAAATCGCCAAGCGCCTTGGCGCGCATATCTTTCCGCAAACGCAAACGCAGAAGTTTGCGCTTTCCGAAGCGCGCACAAAAAAGCAGAAATCACACAAACGTGCCGGTTCAGATTTTAGTAAACAGCTCTTGGAAAAACAGCGTGTTCGCTACACGTACGGTCTTTCGGAGCGCCAACTTTCAAATTATGCGGCACGCGCTATGAAAGATCCAAATCCGCCGCAGGCGCTTCATCGAGCGTTTGAGTTGCGCCTGGATAGCGTAGTATACCGCGCGGGGTTCGCGCACACGCGGCGCTCGGCGCGCCAGAGTACCTCTCACGGACACTTCACAGTGAATGGGCGACGCGTGACGACTCCCTCGTTTCAGCTGTCCTTGGACGATGTGGTCGCCGTGCGAGAGGGAAAGACGAGAGCGTCTCCGCTCTTTTCTGCCCTTACTTCAAACGAGGGAGAAGATATTCGCGCGATACCGAGCTGGCTTTCGGTAGACATATCTCTCCTCCAGACGACCGTCTCGTCTCTGCCGGAATATACTCAAACGGAGGGAGGCCTTGAGTACCCGCTTGTCTTTGAGTACTACAGCAGATAAGATTTTCTTTCGAGCGGAGTGAGTTAGAAACAACCTTACCCGGCACCTTTTCTATCCACCTATGATATCTACTACCTTGCACAACATGGGATGCTATGTTACGATGGTTTCTTAATGTGCAAACCCGCACAAAAGGTGTCGGGTGTAAGTTTTTGTAACTCATACATACTCACTTTAGTTCGTATTTATTCATAACAAAATCTAACACATGTCTGACTACCACATCGCCCTACCTAGCAAACCGCGCATTGTCTCTGAGTCAGAGACCAGCGGTTCATACGAAATAGACGGCTTGTATCCAGGATACGGCTACACACTCGGCAATTCTTTGCGGAGGATTATTTTGTCTTCCTTACCCGGCGCCGCGATTACCCATGTAAAAATCCCTGGGATTTCGCATGAATTTTCCACCATAGAAGGAGTGCGCGAAGATGTGGTGACTTTACTTCTCAACGTACGAAAAATTCGTTTGCGTCTTGTTTCCGATGAACCGCAAACACTCACACTATCAGTAAAGGGTCCCAAAGAGGCCACTGCGGCAGATATTACCACTCCGGGGCAAGTGGAGGTTCTGAATCCGGAACAGCACGTAGCAACCATAAGTAGCAAGACAACGCTAGAGATGGAGCTGCATGCAGAGCGCGGCTTGGGATATGTGCCTAAAGAGGTGCACCAAAAAGAGCGCGTGGATATCGGAACTATCGCGCTTGATGCAGTGTTCTCTCCTATTCGCCGCGTAAACTACGAGGTGGAGAACATGCGCGTTGGTGATAGAACGGACTTCAACAGATTGCGCATCTTTATAGAAACGGATGGAACCATTACGGCGCACGAAGCGCTCACGCGCTCTATTGAGACCATGATTCACCAATTGAAGGCGGTCGTTGGATTTAAGGAAGAAGAGGAGGTGCCGCAAGAAGTGGTTGCGGCCGGCGAGTTGCCCGCCGTGCGAGAAGATAGACTCTCTGCTGACGCCGAGCTCTTAAAAACGCGCATATCGGAGCTGAAGCTTTCGGCACGTGTTGAGGATGCGCTTAATGAAGCATCTATTCGCACAGTGGGCGGATTGGTACGGAAGCGTGAAGATGACCTTCTGGCGATAGAGGGACTGGGGCAAAAGGGGTTGCAGGATATTAAGAGAGCACTTTCAAATTTAGGGCTCACTTTGAGGCAATAGAAATTAAAAATGTAAAACCGAATACACGCTTCTCGGCAGTTTTTAACTTTTCATTGCAACTTTTAGATTTTCATTTTAAATTTTTAACTTACTACCGTGCGTCATCACAATAAAAACAGAATACTGGGTCGCACAAAAAGGCAACGTACAGCGCTTTTACGCGGCTTGGCGCGTTCACTTGTGCTTCACGGCGCCATTGTGACTACCGAGGCGAAAGCAAAAGAGCTTCGTCCGTTCATAGAGCGTGTTGTCACAGATGGTAAGAAGAAGACGCTTGCCTCACGTCGTTCCGTGACGACCAAGCTGGCTAGCTCACGTGAAGCGACTCAAAAACTTTACGAAACGTACGCGACACGTTTCATAAACCGCGCAGGCGGATATACGCGCATTGTAAAACTCGGGACACAAGGTAAGCGTGTGGGCGAAATGGCGAGGATAGAGTTTGTATAAATTAAAAACTAAAAGTGAAAAATGAAAAACGACAATTTAAAATGTAAAACGGCACACACGCTTCTCGGCAGTTTTTAACTTTTCATTGTCGTTTTTAGATTTTCATTTTAAATTTTAAACTTGTTGTTATGTTTGAATACAAAATAAATGCAACAGGGAAATCTCTCGGGCGTGTTGCGTCCGAGGCCGCTAAAGCGCTCATTGGGAAAACAAGCGCCGAATATACGCCGCGCATTCCTTCTCGCGTGCGTGTTACCATAGAGCACGCCGCTAAAATCTTTATGACGGAACGGAGAAAGCGGGACATTAACACGCGTTACTCCGGTTATCCGAGTGGCTTAAAACGAGAAACTCTCGGCGCGCTTGTTGGGCGCCGCGGCATAGAAGAAGCGCTCCGCATAGCGGTGAAGGGTATGCTCCCGCGCAACCGTCTTTTAGTGGGGAGAATGAAAAAACTTATCGTCAGTGAGTAATCTGACACACACACTAGTATGGTGAAAGAACACACATATACGGAGGGGATTGGACGGCGGAAGACCGCGAGTGCGCGTGTGCGTATTGAAAAAGCAAAAAACGCGTCGCTAATCGTCAACAACAAGAAAGCGGATGAATACTTTCCGCTTGCCGCTATGGTAAAGACTGCCTATGCGCCCTTGAGTTCTCTCAATGCCCACTATGCAGTATCCGCGCATGTTTCCGGTGGGGGTCATAAAGCACAGGCAGAAGCCGTGCGTATGGGAATTGCGCGCGCAATCGTGAAGGTGGATGGCGAACAAAGAAAGCAGCTAAAGGTGTTGGGATTTTTGAAACGCGACCCGCGCGCCAAGGAACGCAAGAAATTCGGCCTAAAGGCGGCGCGCCGAGCTCCCCAGTGGTCTAAGCGGTAGATATGAAAATTTAGCTTCCTATTTTCGGACTATGGGTCCTACAGCGACCTAGTTCCTAGGCCGCATTTTTGCATCCGGCAATATCTCTGGTATAATGTTCTTTAATGACGGAACGGCAAGATGAAGGCGAGCTGTTCTCTAGCGAGGACGGGATAACTGTTGAACCGAGCGAAGAGCTGGGAGAACTTGGCGTGCTGAAGCAAAAAATACAAAAGCTCAAGGTGGAGCTTGAAGAATGCAAGAAAGAACGCACGGAATATTTGGATGGCTGGCAGAGATGCAAGGCGGATGCTATAAACGCGAGAAAAGACAGTGAGTCAAAAGTGGCGCGAAGCGCTGAAATTTTGCGCGAAGCGCTCGTTCACGATATTATTCCCGCACTGGATAGTTTTGATATGGCGGCGGGGAGCGAGGTATGGACAGAAGTGAACGATGGCTGGAAAACGGGTATGGAGGCTGTGCGTGACCAGCTTATTGACGCTCTGCGGCGACACGGTATTGAGCGATTTGGCAAGGTTGGCGACGTGTTTAATCCTGCGCTTCACGATGTTGCGGAGGAAAAAGACGATGTCGTCGGTGAGGCGGGCAGTATTGCTATCGTTTTGCGATTCGGGTACAGAGCTGGTGATAGAGTGTTGCGTCCGGCGCAGGTGGTAGTAAAATCTTTAGAAAAGCAAGGAGCGTAGCGACTATGTTTTACCTAACCCCAGTGAAATGCGCCTTCGGCGCTCGCCGCTTCGCGGCGATTTCACGGGGTGTAAGAGCTTCTAAATTCATTATCATTCATTAAGAATCTCTAACATGTCCAAAATATTAGGTATAGACCTCGGTACCACAAACTCCGCGATTGCGGTGGTAAGGTCAGGCGAGCCTGAAATTATTGAGAACGCTGAAGGGGCTCGTACGACGCCATCTGTCGTTGCGATCTCAAAAACCGGAGAGCGTTTGGTCGGACTTCTTGCGAAGCGTCAGGCAGTAACGAATCCGAAAAATACTGTTTATCAAATGAAGCGCTTCATCGGGCACATTTTTGACGAACCGGCGGTAGCAAAGGATAGAGAGGCGGTACCGTTTGAAACGCGCAAGTCCGCCAACGGCGGCATTGAGATACAAATGGGCGACTCTTCGACAGGCTCAGGGCAAGCTAAGTGGTACCGTCCCGAAGAAATATCCGCAATGGTTCTGCAGAAATTGAAACACGATGCGGAGGCGCGGCTTGGAGAAACGATTACAGAGGCGATTATTACCGTACCGGCGTACTTTAACGATTCTCAACGACAAGCAACGAAAGACGCGGGGCGTATTGCCGGTCTTGACGTGAAGCGAATAATCAATGAGCCGACCGCCGCGGCGCTCGCGTATGGTTTCAACAAAAAGAAAAACGAAAAAATAGTTGTATTTGACTTTGGTGGCGGCACGTTTGACATATCCGTTTTGGAAGTCGGGGATGATGTGATAGAGGTTCGCTCTACTGATGGCGATGCACATCTTGGCGGCAAAGACGTGGACCAGAAAATAATGCACTGGCTTGCGGATGAATTTAAAAGAGAGTCTGGAGTGGATGTGCGCAAAGACCCGCTAGCGCGCCAGCGTTTGGATGAGGCGGCGGAAAAGGCCAAAATTGAACTCTCTACGGCGCTTGAAACGGAAGTAAATATTCCGTTTATTACCTCTACTGATGCCGGCCCCCAACACCTTCTTATCAAATGTACGCGAGCGAAACTGGAGGAACTCACGGAAGAGTTTATTGAACGAGCCGTTCTTATAACGAAACGCGCGATGGACGCATCGCCATTCAAGGTTGGCGATATACACGAGGTGATACTTGTGGGTGGGCAAACACGCATGCCGGCTATCCAAAAGGCGGTTGAGGGGATTTTCGGAAAAAAACCGCACATGGGTGTGAATCCGGATGAGGTGGTGGCAATTGGCGCCGCGATACAGGGCGGCATCATGCAGGGGGATGTAAAAGACGTTTTACTTTTGGATGTCATTCCGCTCTCACTCGGCATTGAAACGCTTGGCGGCGTGGCGACAAAACTCATTGAGCGCAACACGACTATCCCCACGTCGCGTTCGCAGGTGTTTTCAACCGCCTCAGATAACCAGCCGTCGGTGGAAATTCACGTGGTGCAGGGCGAGCGGCCCATGGTCACAGATAATAAATCACTCGGGAGGTTTAATTTAGACGGCATTCCGCCGGCGCCTCGCGGAACACCGCAAGTTGAAGTGTCCTTTGATATTGATGCGAACGGTATATTGAGCGTAAAAGCACGCGACAAAACAAGCGGCAAGGAGCAGTCCATCCGCATTGAAGCATCCTCGGGACTTTCCGAAGCGGATATTAAAAAAATGAGGCAGGATGCCGACGCGCATGCCGACGAGGATAAAAAGAAACGCGAACTTATTGAAGAGCAAAACGCCGCTGACCAGATTGTATATGCCGCCGAAAAAGCGCTCAAAGAACACGGCGACAAGGTGGGCGATGACATTAAGAAAAACGTGCAGGAAAAAATAGACGCCGCTAAAGCGGCACGCGGCGGCACAGATACGGCCAGCATAAAATCCGCTGCCGAGGCGCTCTCGCAGGCGATGAGCGCAATCGGCCAAGCGATGAGTCAACAGCAAAATCAACCGCCGAAAGAAGGAGGTGAACAATCGTCTTCGAACGGGGATCAGCCGCCGTCCGCAGAATCTAAATAACATCGCGCATGAAGAAGGACTATTACGACATACTCGGCGTCCATAAAGGAGCGAGCGAGGAGGAAATAAAAAGTGCATTTCGCAAGCTCGCGCATCAGCATCATCCTGATAAAAAGGGGGGCGACGAGAGTCGTTTCAAGGAAGCATCCGAAGCGTATGCGGTTTTGGGTGACAAAAAACGCCGTGCGGAATACGATACGTATGGCCGAACATTCGCGGGCGGCGCTGGCGCGGGCGCAAGCGGATTTTCCGGATTTGATTTTTCGCAGTTTACACAAGATTTTGGCGGAGGTGGAGGCGTGGAGTTTGACTTCGGCGATGTGTTCTCGGAATTTTTCGGCGGTTCACACCGAGCAGAGTCGAGGGGCCGAGACATCTCCATAGACATTGAACTTTCATTCCGCGAGAGCGTTTTCGGTACCGAACGTCGCGTTCTAATAGCAAAAGTGGGAGTGTGTGACGTATGCAAGGGAAGTGGCGCTGCTGCCGACTCTAAAAAGCACACTTGCAAGGCCTGTAACGGTAAGGGTGAAGTGCGCGAAACACGCTCTACCTTCTTCGGACAATTCACGTCGCGCAGAGTTTGTGCCGAATGTCGTGGAAAAGGCGAGATGCCGGATGCGCTGTGTGCGGTATGCCGCGGTGCGGGAGTCTTGAAACGCGAAGAAGAAATCCGTATAACCGTACCCCACGGTGTTTCAGACGGCGAAATGATACGCATGCCGAAGATGGGCGAAGCGATAAGCGGGGGAGAAACGGGTGATTTGTATGTAAAACTGCACGTGACGCCAGATCGGGCGTTCTCGCGCGAGGGCAATAATATCCTCATGTCGCTTTCCATTAAACTCACCGATGCGCTCCTTGGCACGGAGTATAAAATTCAAACGCTTGACGGCGAAGAAAAAGTGCATATTCCGAAAGGGGTGGCTCACGGGGAACTTATTCGCATCAAAGAGCTTGGCGTACCTTATGGACGAGGAAGTCGCGGCGATTTATTGGTGCGTATTTCAATAGGACTCCCTAAAAAACTGTCGCGTGAGGCACAAGAGTTGATTGAACAACTTAAAAGAGAAGGATTATAATACCACTGACGTAATAAATAACAAATTACAAACCTCAAATTCCAAACAAATTCAAATAACCGAAATCACAAATTCAAAACTGGTACGTCGTGTTTTGTATTTAGTAATTAGAATTTAGATATTTTGATATTTTTTGTGATTCGGTACTTGGAATTTGGTGCTTTTTAGAAATTTGTAACCACTTGTAGTATTCGTATCATTTGCAGATCGGCCATAATTTTCGTAGTAGTATATTGCCATGGACTCCCTACCCATCAGCGAATGGCTTCCTTTTGTCACCATGGATTGGTTAATCCTCGGCGGCCTTGTGGCACTCGTTGGCATTGATTCACTTCGGAGCGGCTCGCGCCGCGCTGCGGCGCTTGCTCTCGCATTTCCAATCGCCGCGCTGCTTCACATCTCCATCGGAAGTGCGCGGGGTGTCGGAGAGCTTGTGGTGTCTCTTGGCGCAACGGGACAGACGATTGCCTTTCTAGTACTCGCTCTTGTGCTATTCTTTTCTTTCACACGATTTACCGACTCTTACGATGGAGGAGGCTTTCTTCACGCGGCTCTCGTAGGGGTAGCAACTACAGTCGTTGTCATAGTCTCGTGGCTTAGCGTCCCGCCACTTTTAGAATTCTGGCAGCCGAATGCCGTAATTATAGCTCTATTTGGCGAAACATACCGCTTCTGGTGGCTTTTTGCCGGACTCGTCACCCTGTCTTTTGTACGTAAGTAGCCAATTGCTCCAGAGCTGATCCTATACAAACTTGTATTTTCAGTTAAGTAGTGTTATAATATATGCACATGGTACTAAAAGAATTGCGTACGCACACATCTGATATGTGGTCTAAGATTCAAACTAAGTACATGTGCACTTTGTTCACACGAGCTGCGAAACGTGTTCCCGCATACGCGCGTTTTCTAAGAAACAGTAAAGCGCATCAACGAACTCCAACGGCACAAACATTTCTTGCAATCCCGCCAATCACAAAAGACAATTATCTTCGAAAATCTTTATTCCCCGATTTATTTTGGGATGGGGTAATCAGTTCGCCCCACATGCTTACAGCGACTTCTGGCTCGACGGGGAAACCTGTGTACTTCGCACGCTCTCACTCGGTAAACGATCAGTCATCCGCCATCCATGAACTGTTCTTTACTTCGTGCTCGCTTTCCTCAAAGAAATCAACACTCGTTATTGTGTGTTTTGGGATGGGTGTATGGATAGGTGGTTTCATTACGAGCGAGGCGTTTGAACTTATGGGCCGGCGCGGCTATCCGGTTGCCGTAATAACTCCGGGACTTAACAAGCAAGAAATTTTTAAGGCGCTAAAGCAGTTGGCGCCGCAGTACGAACAGCTTATTATTGCCGGCTATCCGCCATTTGTTAAAGACGTGCTCGATGAGGCCGAAGAAAATGGTATCTCTATACGAAAACACAAAACAGCACTCGTGTTTGCAGCCGAAGCATTCACGGAATCATTTCGTGAATACGTTGCAAAAAAAGCGAATGTGCGAAATGTTTTGACAGACACAATGAACATTTACGGGAGTGCAGATTTGGGGACCATGGCGTTTGAGACGCCCGTGTCCATACTTATCCGACGACTTGCATGTAAACATCCCGATCTTTTCCGAGCCCTATTTGGTGGAACAGATAAAACACCGACGCTTGCGCAGTACATCCCACACTTCACATCCTTTGAGGCATTGAAAGGCGAGTTATTGGTAACCGGAGACAGCGCGACGCCACTCATACGATATGCGATAGGAGATCGCGGCGGCGTGTACACCTATGATGAAATTTCAAGCATATGCAAAATGCACGGCGTACATCTTACAAAAGAACTTGCCCGCGCGGGTATCGCGACAAAAACCGCTAAGCTACCGTTTGTGTTTGTCTACGAACGTCTTGACCTCTCCACAACACTATACGGCTTGCAGATATATCCGGAGATTATTCGCGAGACATTGCTCCAGAGTGGATTTGTACAACGTCTAACGGGACGCTTAACGCTTGTAACAAAATTTGATGATCGTCAAAATCAATATCTGGAAATAAACGTTGAACAACGGCGTGGGGCAGAAGTTGAAAAAGCGCTTGCCGCAAAGTTAAAAGCGGAGATCGTAAAAAACTTAAAACTAAAAAGTGCAGAATTTTACGAGCTCTCCTTGCATCTCGGCGAACGTACAGAGCCGCGACTCATATTCTGGCCGCATGAAGACCCTACATACTTTCGGCCGGATACGAAACAGAAATGGGTCGTGAAGTCTTAAAATCCACGCTATGCCAGAAAAATTCAGTGCAGAGACGTATAAAAAAGATTTTGAGAGTAAAGATTCGTGTAACGCTCGCATTAAGCATATTTTGTCGTATGCTATCCGTGCGCCGTCTACGCACAACAGTCAGCCGTGGAAGTTTATCCTCACGGGAAATCGACTATCTATTATCAACGACGAGTCGATACGGTTGCCGAAAAGTGACGCACTCGGACGCTATCGGCACATTAGCTTTGGATATCTTATTCATCATATCGTGTTGCTTGCGGCGTACAGTGGCACGCAAACGATGACGCGACTTGGGCGAGCGCCGGTTATTGCAGAAATAGAGTTCCACACACAGCATGGAGTTTTTGACGTTACCATCGCTCCGTTAATAAACGCCTTGTGCTCCAGGCGGAATCGCCGCGGTATATTTGAGCGCGACAGTGCGATACCACACAATACGCTTGAGGCGGCGTCTGCACGTTCTCCACTTTTTCCCGCCGCACTAGCAAAGCCGGAATGCGCCATCGCGAGTGGGAGAACAGTTGCATGTATTGCATCATGCACGGCCGAGGGCATGCGGCGAGCGTATCGCTCAAATGCGTTCCGTCGAGAAATGGCCTCATGGATTACACCAACAGGCTCATGGAGAAAAACAGGTATTCCCGGCTATTCGCTGAACCAGCCCGCGATACTTTCGTGGCTTTTGCCGAACATTATTCGTTTTATAGACATTGGAAGATTTCTCTCAAAGTTAAACGTCACGTCTATTTCTTCCGCACCATGTGTATTTGGATTCGCCGGAGACGACACGGTTTCTTCATGGATTGGAGTTGGTTTTCAGGCATCACATACGGCACTTACGCTCACTGCCGCAAGATTTGACGTTTCTGTATATGTAGCGGCCATGGAGTATGACGATACGCGCCGAGAGGCGGGACGCGCATTCGGATTTTCCCATCCGCTCCAATTTTTATTTGCAACCGGCGCACTTAAGGGCAATGTGTCGTGGTGCACTCCTCGTGTCCCCGTATCGCAAAAACTCACCGAGCGTTAATACGGTCGTACGGTACAATAGTGAAATGGGAAAGGCATCGCTTATTACCATACGTTCGTTTGGCGGTGAGCCCGAACGAGATGCATACGTACGTTCTCTGAAAGAGCGCCAGATTTCGTACCATGATCTCTACGATATGCAGTGTGCGGAACTTGCGGAAATTCGCGACCCCCGCTCATTCGGAAAAAAGCCGCTTCCCCTTACGTCTCTGCCCGACGATAGGATAGTTGAGTATCCGTGGCGTAACACGGCAATTCGCACAGTTGAACTACACGCTTTTTCAGAATTGCGCACCGCAAGAAACCACAACCTTATTACTCCAGAGGAGCAGTCTATTTTTGCGACTTCGCATATTGCATTTGCAGGTCTAAACGTTGGCAATCCGGGAGCCGTGTGCGTGGCGCTTGAAGGTGGCGCGCGCTCCATGTCGCTTGCGGACCCGGACATTCTTTTAACGGCGAATCTCAACAGATTTCGTGCGGGATTGCCGGATGTCGGTCTGAACAAGGCGGAACTCACGACACGACAAATACTTGAAATAGACCCCTACTACACCCTCTCCGTCTCAGCCGAAGGATTGACGTCCGGTTCGCTCATGCAATTTCTCTCTGAACCGAAAGCGCGAGTGCTTGTAGAAGAAATGGACGCTCTGCCGCTGAAACTTTTTATCCGGGACGAGGCGCGAAAGCTTGGGGTACCGGTTGTTATGGTGACGGGTATCGGAGATGGCGTGCTTCTTGATGTTGAGAGGTATGACCTTGACCGTAATACGCCGCTTCTCAACGGCTTACTTGACCGAGCGGTTGAGGACGCTATTCGTTCCGCCGAGTCAATGTCGCCGGAAAAAAAGATAAAACTTGCCCATGATTTCATCGGAACTTCATATCTCGAACCGCGCCTGAATGATTCGTTTGCAGAGATAGGAAACACTCTCGTGGGCATTCCGCAAATAGCCGAGTCGTCGTTTATGCGTGGCGCCGCCATCGCGCGAGCGGTGCGGACCATTGTGTGCGGTGGGAACATGCCCTCCGGACGTTACTCGTTTTCTCTATCTCCATGCCTGAAGTAGTAAATATAGACCTTATGCTCGTTGGTGCCGCTGTGGCGGGTGCCGCAATGCTTGCGCTTGTGGTATACGTATCCAACTCGCGCTCCGCCACAGCACAAGCGCTTCTTTTATACTCCGCGGTAACGATTGGCTGGAGCTTGGCAAATTTCATCAGCTACCGCCTAACCGATGAAGTGCATATCCTTTGGGCAATACGCCTCGTCCTTTTCTTTGCTTCGTGGCACGCATATGCATTTTTGCTTCTAGCTCTAGAATTTCCGAACAAGGTGAACAAAACAAAAGGATGGGCTCTTGCGGCGCTTGCGGGATGGACTGGTCTTGTTTCTGCGCTCGTTATGACTCCGTTTGTATACGAACGGGTGATCTTCATCGGTCCATCCTCCATAGAAACCTCGGTGGGATGGGGAATTATTGTGTTCGGCTCGACAGTGCTCGTATATGTCTCGGCAGGCGTCGTATTTCTTGCACAGAAACTACTACGAACGAGCGGGGTAGAGCGGCGGCAGTACGAATTTGTGTTCGCGGGAGTTGCAATCACCTTTTTCTTTATTCTTACGTTCAACTTTATTCTTCCAGCCTTTTTTAATATTGCCGACCTTATTCCGTTTGGCGGATTATTCCAACTTCCGCTTATAGCACTTACTGCATATGCGATTCTCCGACACCATCTCTTTAATGTGAAAATAGCCGCTACCGCGCTACTCATATTTATTCTTTCTGTAATCAGTGTTTCCGAGATTATTGTCGCCGAGGACACCGCAATCATGGTGTTTCGTATCGTGATTTTCCTTCTCATTTTGCTTTCCGGCGCGCTCCTTATACGCGGTGTATATAAAGAAATATCACAGCGTGAACTCATAGAAGCGCAAGAGAAGGAGCTAGAGCTGGTGAATCGTGAGCAGGAGGCGCTTTTGCACTTTTTGAGTCATGAGGTGAAGGGGTATTTGGCAAAAGGCGAAGCGGGGTTTGCGGCTATTATAGACGGCGCCTATGGCCGCGTCTCGGAAGGTCTTGAAACAATGGCGAAACTCGCACTCCAAGAGATGCGCGCCGGGGTAGGGGTAGTGATGGGTATTTTAGATGCGTCAAATTTGAAAAAAGGCACGGTGTCGTATAAAAAAGAACCTTTTGATTTTAAAAAGATTGTGGAAGCGATCGTGGGTGAAATGCGCACATCGGCAGAAAAGAAAGGCCTTCAGCTCTCGCTCACCGCGCCCGAAGGCGTGTATACCGTGATGGGGGACGATGAGAAACTCCGTCAGCATGTCGTTAGAAATCTTATCGGTAACTCCATTACCTACACACCATCCGGAAGCGTGTCGGTATTTCTCGGCGGCAAAGGGGGAAGGGTGCGTATGGTGGTTGAAGATACCGGCGTCGGCATTTCACCGGAGGATATGGAGAAACTTTTCACCGAAGGCGGACATGGTCAGGATTCCATCAAAGTAAACGTGCATTCCACGGGCTTTGGTCTTTACATCGCAAAGCAAATCGTGGAAGCACATGGCGGCAAAATCTGGGCGGAGTCCGAGGGCGTAGGAAAGGGCTCGCGGTTCGTGATTGACTTGCCAACTGCGGCGTGACACCCTGTTTCTCGAAAGTTAAGGAGAAAAATTTCGGCCAAGTACAAGATGTGCTTGGCCGCTTCGTTTGCTATAATCTACCAATGCAACGACTCTTGACCGGACTTCAGCCCTCGGGCGCGCTTCACATCGGGAATTATTTTGGAGCGTTGAAACCGTTCGTTGATTTGTATGGCGACTACGAGAGCTCTCTTTTGGTGGTGGATTACCACGCTCTGACGACGCTCAAAAACCCAGAGGAACTTCGGCAGAACATTGTGAACGTGGTGAAGGATTATCTCGCAGTTGGTGTGGACCCGAAGAGGGCGACCATTTTTAAGCAATCGGACGTACCGGAGCATACGGAACTTGCGTGGATTTTTGAGACGCTCGTTACCGTGCCGTTTTTGATGCAGGCGCACGCATATAAAGACAAGGTGGCGAAAGGGCTTGAAGCGAATGCCGGACTTTTCAACTACCCAATGCTCATGGCGGCAGACATTCTTTTATACGACATTGACGTAGTGCCGGTCGGCGCCGATCAGCGTCAGCACATTGAATATGCGCGCGAAGCGGCGGCGAAGTTTAACGAAACATTCGGAGAAACATTCAAAGAGCCGAAAGAGCGCATTTTGGAATCAGTTGCGACCGTTCCGGGCACGGACGGGCAAAAAATGAGCAAGAGTTATGGCAACACCATTCCTCTTTTCGGAACAAAAGATGAAATCGCGAAAGCGGTGATGAGTATTGTTACCGACTCGTCCGGCGAGAGCCCAGAGCACGTATACAACATTCACTCGCTTTTCAAAGAGAGGGGAGAGCTTGGGGCGCTATACAAGGCAAATAAGGGAAACTACAAGGCGAGCAAAGAGGCGCTCGTTGAGGACATTGAAGCGACGGTTGCTCCTATGCGCGAACGCCGTGAATCAATTTCAGACGACGAGGTGCGCACCGTACTTGCCGAGGGGGCAGAGAAAGCGCGCGAGCGCGCGAGTAAAAAAATGACCGAGGTGCGGAAGAAGATTGGTGTTATGATTTAAAATCCCAAGCACCAAGCACCAAATCACAAACAATATCTAAATTCCAATTACTAAATACTAAACACGACGTACCCATTTTGAATTTGTTATTTCGGTGATTTGAATTTGTTTGGAATTTGTTATTTGTAATTTGGAATTTATTATGTCAAGTATGGAACGTACTCTCATAAAAAATCTCTCGGAAAATATCGGGAAAGCCGTCTCGGTAAGCGGCTGGGTATCGGTACGGCGCGACCAGGGAAAACTCGTATTTTTTGAGATTCGCGACCGTTCTGGAAGCGTACAGGGGGTGGTGTTGCCAAAGTCCGATGCCATTGAGGCGGCAAAGGGGGTGCGCCCGGAGTATGTCGTTTCCATATCAGGCCAAGTGAATAAACGACCGGAAAAAAATGTGAACCCGAATGTACAAAATGGCGATATTGAGCTTGAGATACAAGAAATTGAGATACTTTCTAAAGCGGAGACACCGTTTGAGCTTGGTGCCGAGCTCAACCTTGATACCTATTTAGACCATCTGCCATACACCGTACGCTCGCCACGGGCGCGAGATATTTTTGCCCTGCAGGCGACCATCATAGAGGCGTTTCGCGACTCGCTCCGTAAACGCGATTTCGTTGAATTTCAGGCACCGGCAATCGTAGGAGGCGATGCCGAGGGTGGCGCCGCCGCGTTTAAGGTTGATTACTACTACGACCAAAAGGCGTACCTTGCCACAAGTCCCCAGCTCTATAAGCAGATCATGGTTGGCGCGTTTGAGAGAGTATTCACAACACCGAAGATTTGGCGGGCGGAAAAACACGCTACCCCCCGCCATCTTTCCGAGCTCACACAAATGGATTTTGAGATGGGATTCATCAAAGACCATTTTGATGTGATGGATGCGCTTGAAACCACCATGCGTGATGTGGTAGCGGTCGTGCGCCACAAGCACGCCGACGCACTTCAGCGTTTCAATGTTGAATTGCCCAAGCTTCCTAATGAGAAGTTTCCGATACTCAAACTGAAAGAGGCGCAAGAGTTGCTCGGCGTACCGCATGAGCCAGATCTTGAACCCGAGCAGGAACGACTGCTTCACGAGTGGGCGCTTAAAGAGCACGACTCAGATTTTGTTTTTGTAACACATTTTCCTACATCCAAGCGTCCGTTCTATACATATGAAGACCCGGAAGATTCCGGCCATACACGTTATTTTGACCTGCTTTTCCGCGGGCTCGAAATAAACTCCGGTGGTCAGCGCGTGCATGAGCACGATGTGCTTGTGGAACGCATTAGACAAAAGGGGTTAGACCCGGAAAAATTCGCTTTTTATTTGCAAACATTCAAAGTGGGCATGCCACCTCACGGCGGGTGCTCCACTGGCCTAGAGCGCTTAACTGCGCGCATGTTGGGACTTGCAAACATTCGTGAAGCCACTCTCTTCCCGCGCGATATGACCCGTATTGACGCTCGCTTATCGGAAAATACGGAAGAAGAAACATGAATGCGGCATTTACCGTGAGCACGCGCGCGTTCGCGGGATCCCTTGAGGTTTTGCTTGACTTGATAGAGGCACGGAAGCTTCCCATATCAGAAGTGTCGCTTTCGGAGGTAGCTGACGCATATCTTGCGCATGTTGAAAAACTGCCTGCATATCCTCTCGCGGAAGCATCGCAATTCGTGCTTGTTGCTTCCACACTTCTCCTCATCAAATCGCGCGCACTTCTGCCGTTTCTAACGCTTTCTGAAGAGGAAAAGGAGAGTGTGGATGAATTGGAACGGCGGCTTAAGCGTCTGCGTCTCGTCCGTAGAGGCGCAAAACTTTTACGGAGTGAGTGGGGGAGGGCACCGCTCATATTTCCAAAACGCGCGCCGCTTCGAGAAGTAAGGTTTGCGCCCGGAGAAGTGAGCGTGGAAACGCTCGGAAATGCAATTCGGCGACTCATCGCCTTGCTCCCCGTGGCGGAAAAAATGGTAAAGGCCGTTGTCGCACCAGTTCTTGCGCTTGAAGATGTCATAAAACGCCTTCACGAACGCCTACGGAGTGCCATGAAAACACGCTTCAGCGAGCTTACAAAAAAAGCAGATAAACACGAAGTAATCGTATATTTTCTCGCCGCGCTTGAGCTCGTCCGCTCCGGCTCTATTTCCGCAACGCAAGAGAAACTCTTCAGCGACATTACCCTTGAAGCTGAGTCTCTCGCAACCCCAAAATATGGAGCGTAGAACACCGCCGTAGTATAAACGGTAGTCCCAAACACACATATTGAGAATTAACCCTTGTTATTTTTGCGTAGAGCGGAATCCAGCATCAAAATCAGCGCGTGTACGGTGGTTCATAAACACACAAGAGCGTACTCACTACATGCGTTTTTTCTCACAAAACTCCTCGTGATATTTTTGGTGCTCGGACGGCGCAGAACATATTTCCTATTTGTTAATTCAATTGAATTAGCAAATAGGACGCGAGACATACCTTTAATTATCGTCACCTATGACAGGTTATCATGTTTCATGATAGGGTATTAATTAGTTGCAGAGGAGAAACCAGAGATGGAAGAATTCGACATGGTGTGCCCGTACAGCGAGCTGGATTTGATGATTGCTCGTTTAGGTATGGATTTTGGTCAAGAAAAGTATTCTGAAGAAAAATTTGAGAAAGTGAATAAGGAGATCCACGCAGTGTTTCCGATGCCCAATGATACTGCGACGGTAAACAAACATATCGCTGCGGAAAATGGGATTAGCGTGGAGGCGCTTCTTAATAGCCCAAATTATTCCATTCTCGTTTCAGATCTGAAGAAAAGGATTGTGCTCGCGACCATCCAAAAGCTTAGGGATGAGTTTGAGCTTGACGACAAAGAGGCGTGGGCTCTCCTCTTAACGATTAGCAAACAACTCGGCTGATTCGTACGAGAAGATTCTCTCAAACCGCATGGCAACATGCGGTTTTTTGTTGTCAACCCAGCACTAATCCCGCCTGGGCGGGATTAGTGCTGGGTAAAAATTGCGATACAATTACATCTATATGCCACATGCCGACCACTCAAAACCCACGCTTTCTACCCGCATTGAGGCCCGGCTGTTTAGCGAGGGCGCGTCGATAACGCTTTCAAGGATGGAAAAGATGCTAGATGTTTCTCGCACTGAACTTGATGAGGGTTTGGCGGCTCTCGGCGACCGCCTTGCGGGAAGCGGAATGGTGCTCGTGCGCACGGAAACAGAAGCGGCGCTTGCGGTATCCGCCTCATGCTCGCGTGAGCTTGAAGAGTCGTATGCGGCAGAACTTGAGCGCGACATCGGCGATGCGGGGCTTGAGGTGCTTTCCATCGTGCTCTATCGCGGTCCCTCAACGCGCACAGAAATTGACTACATCCGCGGCGTCAATTCTTCGTCTACCATGCGCACTCTTCTTCAGCGCGGCCTCATAGAACGCACAAACAACCCTAAAGACGCGCGGGAATATCTCTACCGCCCAACCACTGACCTTCTCGCGCACCTCGGCGCTACGCGAGCAGAAAATCTACCGGAGCATGCTACAATAGTCGCCGAACTCGCCGCGTTTGAGAGAGAAAACAGCGCGTTCACTCATAATAAGCATGATGGAAATTCAGGAGAACAATCAGAGCCGGTCTAACGAGCCAAAATCGGCCGTTTCAACTCCGCAACTTGCCATTGCGGCGCTGATCCTTTCCTCACTTACGGGAGCAATTTTTTTCACTGACGTATCGTTCCCCAAGACCCCTGCCGCTGTTGCGGCGGCGGATTTCGCGACAGAAGATGTACCCGACCCATTTTTCGGAATGATGTTGGAGGCAAGAAGTGCCATAGCAGTTGATCTGCGGAGTGGAGAAGTTTTATACGAACGAAATCCCGATGTGCAACTTCCGCTTGCTTCAATTGCAAAGATTGCTCTGATTCTCTCCATCGCTCCGGTAATGGACCCTGAAGAGTACATTCTGCTCGCGAACGGGGCATATTCAGTTGGTAGCTCGGACCATCTGGAAGCGGGAGAGCGGTGGCTTGTGAAAGACGTGATTGACTACACTCTGCTCGGCTCCTCCAACGGCGGTAGTATCGCTCTCGCGGCGGCGGCCGACGCCTCACTCCGCGTGTTGTATCCGGATGCGAAAAGTAACGAGGCGACGCTGTACGCTATGAACGTGCTTGTCGATGAATTAGGTCTTGAACATACCTACTTTTTGAATACGAGTGGCTTAGATGAAGACGGCATCGTGTCGGGCGCGTATGGTTCGGCACGAGACGTAGCAAAACTTCTCGCACGCGCTCTTGCATCTCCAAAACTTTTTTCAAGTACCGCGCAAGAAAAACTGGTGGTTTGGGAGGCGAGAGGCGGAAAAGCTGCGGTCGCGTTTAATACCAACGAGGCCCTGCCGGTCATCCCCGGGCTTATCCTTGGCAAAACCGGCCTTACTGACCTTGCCGGCGGGAATCTTGCGATTGTGTTTGAACCGGAACCCGCGCACGCGATAGCGGTTGTGGTACTCGGGAGTACGCAAGAAGGTAGATTTCACGACATGGAAGAACTCGTGCGCCGCATCCGCGATTCCTTATAGAGTATGTTTGAAACCTGTTTACAGAAAGCGAGCGCACATATTGCCCGAGAGAACATCGCGCAGGAAACTCTCAAGCTATTGCCACATCTCGCAGTAGTGATACAGAATCCTTTGTTCCCCACGTCCTGTTCGGGTCGGGCAATATGCAGCGAGCGGAAGTTTTCAAACATGCTTTAAATACGCACCTATGATATCAATTGAAATATTCGAACTTGTGCGCGTCCTGGTGCCGGCGGCGGCGGCGTTTTGTGTCGGTATGTTTGGCGCGCGGATCCTCACCCACTACCTCTACAAATATAAGGCGTGGAAAAAGACCCCGGGAAAAATTGCTCTGGACGGCTCTTCCGCTTCTGAATTTAATCGCCTTCATGAAAAGCACGAGGTGCGCGCGCCACGCATGGGCGGCATCGTTGTCTGGGGGAGTGTTGTTCTCGTGGCGCTCGGTATCGCGCTTCTTGAAATTACCGAGTTGAATTTTGTAACGAGAAGTCAGACATGGATACCGCTTGCGACTCTTCTCATCGGCTCGCTTGTCGGCCTCGCAGACGACCTGGCGGTTATCCGTTTAAATGGAAACGGCAGAGGCGTGCCGCTCTGGCTCCGTCTGTGTGTCGTCGTTCTACTATCCACTTTTATCGGCTGGTGGTTTTACGACAAACTGGATGTCGTTGCCATAAATATTCCTTTTTCCTCTCCATTTGAAATAGGAATTTTTATCGTGCCGCTTTTTGTGTTCGTGTCTTTAGCGCTCTACGCCTCGGGTGTTATTGACGGCATAGACGGACTTTCGGGCGGAGTCTTTGCTTCGGTGTTTGCGTCGTACGCACTTATCGCATTTTCGCAACAGCAAATAGACCTTGCCGCATTTTGCGCGACTGTCGTTGGGGGAATTCTCGCTTTCTTATGGTACAACATTCCGCCGGCGCGTTTTTACATGACCGACACGGGCACCATGGGGCTCACGCTCACCATAGCGGTTGTCGCGTTTATGACCGATAACCTTGGCGGGGGAGTGGGTATCAGTGTTCTGCCCATTGTCGGCGCGCTACTCGTCGCCACCGTTGCTTCAGACGTTCTGCAAGTTGTCTGGAAAAAATTCTTCGGGCGGAAACTTTTTCTTATCGCCCCTCTCCATCATCATTTTGAAGCGCTCGGCTGGCCCGGCTATAAAGTTACCATGCGCTATTGGGTGCTCTCTATGGTCTTTGCATTTCTCGGTGTCATTTTCGCCCTCGTTGCAGTTTAGCAAAATGGAAGTCTCTCATGTGCGAGGGGCTAGAGTGTGGCATAGATATATACTGTATATATGAGCGCTGTTAGAAGACACGCGGATCGCTGGCTACTTCTCCTCGTTGGTACTCTTGTTACTTTTGGCACGCTGATCTTTGCGTCCGGCGCGTTCGGTCTCCTTGCGCGAGGTGAGACGCATATAACATCTGTGGTTTTTAATCACGTGGTACTCGGCATCGGCATCGGTCTCGTTGTCCTCATCGCGACGTCCGTAATTGACCACCGTGCATGGCGGCACTGGGCGCTTCCTCTCTATCTCTTTTCTCTAGGAATAACCGCGCTTGTGTTCGTTCCCTCACTCGGCATTGAACATGCGGGCGGAACGCGCTGGCTTGATTTTCGCTTCTTTTCTTTTCAGCCGGCAGAGATGATAAAAATAGGCGCTATCATTCTCGCGGCTGCATATTTCTCTGTCAATCAAAAACGTATAACAACGATGCGCTATGGGCTCGGTGGATTCCTCGCCATTCTTGTGCTTCCAGTCATTATTCTTCTTTTACAGCCAGACGTCGGTACGCTCGGTATCGTTATAGTCGCCGTGGGAGCCGTATACATTGCTGCTGGCGCGCGTATACGCCACCTGGTGCTTGTGGCGCTCATTGGAGCATTACTTATAGGAGCACTTGCTTTCGCCAGGCCCTACGTTAAGGACCGCATCGTAACGTTTTTTGATCCTGCGCAAAACCCCCAAGCGGAAGGATATCAAATTCGCCAGTCGCTCATCGCCATCGGTTCCGGTGGTTTTTCGGGAAGAGGATTCGGGCAGGGCGTGCAGAAATTCACCTACCTGCCCGAGCCGATGGGGGATTCGGTGTTTGCCGTTGCCGCGGAAGAGTTCGGCTTCGTGGGCAGTGTGTCTATTATTGTGCTCTTTCTCCTTCTGGCACTCCGAGGGTTTGCGGTATCTGTGCGAGCGAGCGATTCGTTCGGCATGCTTCTCGGAATAGGCATAGCAAGCTACCTCTCCGCAGAGGCGTTCATAAACATTGCCGCGATGCTCGGACTCATTCCCCTCACGGGTATTCCACTCACTTTTTTCAGCCAAGGCGGCACAGCGATGCTCGTATCGCTCGGAAGCGTTGGCATTCTTTTATCCATCTCAAAACGAGCTACCGCTCGAATGTAGACCACGTTACCGCTACGCTCACGGTTTTTCTTATTTGCTAATTTGCTTGAATTAGCAAATAAAGGCAATAACCTTTTTTGCGGCGTCGCCCCGCCTGCCATCGCCTAATGCGCTGTGCGTGGTTATATAAATGATACTGTGTATAGGCACCAGGACTATAATATCAACTTCTATCGCTCTGGCATTGGCGGGCAGGTCGGACTAGTCGCGCGCGTTGAATTGGAAAAAGAAAAAGCCGAGGGGTGTCCTCGGCTTACAATTACGCGTAGAGCATGTCAGGAACTCAGGATGTTTTCTTGGCGACTATTTCCAAAGAGCGTGGCAGATGTCTTCAGTACTCGCCAGCAGTTTTCTCATTTGTTTCTCCTCTTCTTGTCGTGAACGGGCGTTCACTACCCATCCCCTTTATACCACACCCCCCTCGGCAATTGCAAGTGTTTTGCGGAGCCGACGGCTGACTCGTGGTACAATATCAAAATGAAAATCGTTCTCGTCGGAGGAGGAACAGGTGGACATTTTTACCCGCTTATTGCCGTTGCTGAAGCAATTGAGGAAATTGTGGAAGAGCGCGTTCTGATAGAGCCGGAAATCACCTATATCGGCCCCGCGCCGTTTGATGAAGTTGCGCTTCTTGAGCACAACATCACCTACGTCCACTCTTCGGCGGGAAAGATGCCGCGTGATTCAAAAATACCGAATCCATTCTTAATGCTCAAAATCGTATTCGGTACTGTCCACTCACTTATCCGTCTATTCCGACTCTATCCAGATGTGATTTTTTCTACCGGTGGCTATGCCGCATTTCCCACACTGTATGCGGCTCGTATCCTGAATATTCCAGTCATCATATACGATGCCGATGCAACGCCCGGACGCGTATCATTGTGGTCTGCAAAATTTGCGCGCTGGATTGCGGTAGCACACCCAGAAGCGACGGAACATTTTCCGAAGTCGTTATACGAAAGAATAGCGAATACGGGGCATCCAATACGAAGAGCGATAGAGCATCCGGCGCCAGAGGGCGGACATGAGTTTTTAAAGATTGATCCTTCGGTTCCCTCTGTTTTTGTGCTCGGTGGTTCGCAGGGTGCGCAGGCAATCAACAGCGTTGTCTTGGATGCGCTCCCCACACTCTTGGAGCGCTATAATGTCGTACATCAGGCAGGCTCCGCGAATGTTGAGGAAATAAATGAACTCATATCCGTTATACTTAAGGACTCACCGCACCGAAATCGCTACCGCATATTCGGCCTTTTGAACACACTTGCACTCCGCATGACCGCCGGCATCACCTCGCTTATTGTGTCGCGTGCGGGAAGCGGAGCCATTTTTGAGATTGCTTCATGGCGCATTCCTTCCATAATTGTGCCGATTCCGACTGAAATATCACATGACCAAACAGAAAACGCTTTTTCATACGCGCGAGCTGGCGCCGCAGTAGTCATTGAACAGAGAAATCTGACTCCACACCTCCTCACTGCAGAAATCGCGCGCATACTGGATAATGCGGAATTGCAGAATAAAATGCGGGAAGCAGCCGCGTCGTTCGCGCGGCCCGACGCCGCAAAAAAAATCGCTAAAATTCTCATTGAGACAGCTTTGGAACATGAAAATTAGTAAGTAGAGAGTGGTTAATAGAAAGTGACCAATTATTTATGCATGTCATTACTCGCTTTCCGCCATCGCCGACCGGTTTTTTTCACATCGGGAGCGCACGCACGGCACTTTTCAATTATCTTTTTGCCAAAAAACACGGCAGTACAATGCATCTGCGGTTTGAGGATACAGATAGGGATCGTAGCAAAACCGAATACGAAGATGATATTATTAGTGGACTCGCATGGCTCGGCATATCGTATGCGCCGGAAGTTACGCGGCAATCGGAACGGCTGGAAAAATACCGCCCGTACATCGCGAAACTTTTAGAATCGGGTGCGGCATACGAGGCCGAACCCTCGGAAGGCGACCCGGCAAAGAAGGCGGTGCGGTTCAAAAATCCGAACACGACGATTACGTTTTCCGACGCCATTCGCGGCGATGTGTCGTTTGATACAACCGAGCTCAAGGATTTTGTAATCGCAAAGAGTGTCGAAGAGCCGCTCTACCATCTCGCGGTCGTTATAGACGATCACGACATGGAAATTACTCATGTCATCCGTGGCGAAGATCATCTATCAAATACGCAGCGCCAAATACTTATAATGGAAGCGCTTGGTTTTGCACGCCCGGTATATGCGCACATGCCGCTTATACTTGGGTCGGATCGTTCAAAGCTGTCAAAGCGGAACTTTGCGGCTTCCGTAAACGATTATCGAATTTTGGGTTACAAACCAGAAGCGTTTCTGAACTACCTCGCCCTCCTTGGTTGGACCCCGCCTTCCGGAAAAGAGAAATTGTCGCTCGACGAAATGGTTGCGGAATTTGAACTCTCCGATATTCACAAGAGCGGCGCCATGTTTGATATGGAGAAACTGAAATGGCTAAACCGTGAGTATTTACTTGAGATGCCAGAGCCGCTTTTTGAAGATGAGGTGCGCCAACGCACCAGTACGCTAGATTGGGAAATGACAAAAAAACTTACCCCTTTCGTGAGAGAGCGTATCCACACATGGTCCGACCTCAAAAATCTGGCTGGGGAATATGGATACTGCTATGCACCTCCGACTCTTGACCCTAAGGAAATTTCCGGAAAAAACACGGACGCGGAAGGCGCCGCGCGGCATCTTGAAGAACTCGGCCACATGTTAAAAACAGCATCTTTCGAAAATGCTGATTCAGTGAAAACGGCTGTTTGGGACTACGCAACAAAAGAGGGTAGGGGGGCGGTCTTGTGGCCTCTGCGCTACGCGCTTTCCGGCCGCACTCGCTCACTTGATCCGTTTGCTATTGCGACAATACTCGGCAAAGAGAAAACACTTAAACGCATAGACGTGGCGCTTGATATACTGAAAGAAT
The DNA here is from genome assembly GCA_001783335.1 of Candidatus Kaiserbacteria bacterium RIFCSPLOWO2_01_FULL_50_24. Taxonomy (GTDB): domain Bacteria; phylum Patescibacteriota; class Minisyncoccia; order Phycocordibacterales; family UBA2100; genus UBA10103. Next base: position 70,316 of record MFLU01000010.1, read on the forward strand.
GACGCCAAAGTACAAAAAACACAGATTGCACAAAGTACGAACAAAATACAGAGCACAGGAACCGAAAACGCAAACGAATACAAGCAGTTTGTGCTTTGTGTTTTTAATCGTTTGTGTTTTGTTTGTGTCCTGGTTCCTGTACTTTTTGCTTTTCGCCACAGTTTCAGCGCAAACGCGGGAAGAACTTGAGAGCGACATTGCTAAATACAACAAGCAGATAGAAGAACTGGATAAAGAAATCGCCCAGTACGAGCGTGAGCTCACAGAGATAGGCACACAAAAGCAAACGCTTCAGAGCATCGTTGACGGACTGGATCTTCAGAGAAGACAGCTCCAAGTAAAAATACGCTCCACGAGAAGTAAAATAGGTACATTAGAACTTGAAATAGAACGACTGGACGAAAACATCGGAAACAAAGAGGTTCTTATAGGACACGGCATGGAAGCGCTCGGAGAGACCATACGCTCCATAGACCGCGCTGATCGTCAGAGTTTTGTGGAAACGGTGCTTGGCGGAGGCACTGTAACGTCGTTGTGGGACGCCGTGGAGACCGTGCAGAAAGTCCAGCTTGCCGTGCGGGAGAATATCACCGCGCTAATGCGCGCCAAAGAATCTCTGGCCGAAAACCGCACCGTCTCCGAAAAGAAACACTCCGAACTTTCTGCAGAAAGAAGAACGCTTTCCTCGCAAGAGCAGTCATTGGCCATCACCGCACGAGAGCAGAAGAATCTCCTGGATGACACGAAGTCGCAGGAGTCCGCGTATCAGGCCACCGTGGAGCAGAAACAAGCGGAAAAAGTGGCGTTTGAAGCCGCGCTTTTTGAACTCGCATCCGCACTTGAATACACATTTGACCCAAGCCGTATTCCACCGCCAGGCAAGGGAATTCTACGCTGGCCTCTGGACAACGTTTTCGTCACACAAGAATTCGGAAAAACATCTTCTTCTGGACGTCTTTACGTTTCGGGCACTCATGACGGTGTGGACTTTCGCACAAAGACGTCCTCTAATCCTTCTGGGATAGGAACGCCAATAAAGGCCGCACTTTCTGGAATCGTTCTGGAGGTAAATCACGGCGCGGTGCCTTATTGTCAGTATGGAAAATGGATACTTATACGCCACAGTAACAATTTAACAACTCTTTACGCACATCTTTCAGACATCGCCGTAAAAAAAGATAGCACTGTCGCAACAGGTGAAATCATAGGATACTCAGGTAATAGTGGCTATGCGACCGGTCCGCATCTCCACTTCACCGTGTACGCATCAGATGCGCTATCTTTCAGGGACCACAAATGTAACAGTGGCAAAACCGTCGCCATCCCCATCGCCGCGCCGACAGGATACCTGAATCCGTTAGATTATTTGAATTAAAATATCGTGCAGACAAGATTTATATTTCACTCGTTCCGCTTCGCCGGTAAACAAACTTACGTCTTGTTTTCCGGCTCCTCGGCTCGGAAATATAAAAGCTTTTTTATATTTCACTCGCCCTACGTCGCCGGTAGCGCGAGGTGCGAACGCGCCAATCAACGAGGCCCATTGCGCGCCGCTCGGTATAGGACACCGGTCGCAAACAAATATTTTTGGCAGGGGAAGGGAAGTGGGGCGCGTTGTCCAACGCTTCTGCAAGCCAGTTCAGATCTTCCTCCGTCGTAACCCACGAAGCAATGTCAAAGCGCAAGATACTAAACGGTTTTGAAAAACATGTGAGTGTCTTTTTTCCTCTGTCCGGCAAAAAGTACTCATTGAAGTAGGACATGCCGAGCTCGTGCGGCGTTTTATATATTGGATCACGGTAGCGCAAAAACGCGCGATTCGTTTTGCTGACTGCGCCCCATTTGCCTCGCTCGCGGAAAAGAGTAACCACGTGATCGTAGTCATCAAGAGTCGCTTGAAAGTCCATCAGGTAGGGGACTCGGCCGTGGTAAAGAAAGGCAGCGGCCGCCAAAAATGCGCCCTCTATACAATGTGCTGTCTTTTTACGCATCACAAGACGTGGCGACATGCATGTCTCGCGCGCATATTCAAAGTTGATTGGTAACGTATCTAAATAATCCTGAATCCTCTGTGAGGAGGAGAGGGGAGAGAGGACATGATGTTCTTGCGGTGTCAAGAGAGCATGTATGCGCTCGCGGTAGGTCATAGTTCCCAGTATAACGTAGCTTCATGGTGATATCGCGTAGCCGAGATTGAAATACTTGACATGTGTGTTGTAATAATAAGCCAAAAGTTCGTACCTGTGGATAACTTTTTGAGGAGGGGCGGGGGGTTCCTCTCAATAAGGATTCTGTATGCTATACTGGTTTTTGTATGAGAAGTGGGACATTCGATCTGGTATTCTATACCGTCGCCATTATCGTTGCTAACATACTCTACATCCAATACGGTGCTCTCTCTTGGAAGGCTGCACTCTTCGGCATGGTCACGTATGTAGTTTTGGCCGTTGCGTATGAAATCTTGGCCTACTTAAAGCACTGGAAGCACCTGCCCACAGGTCGCGCCGTTGAAAGCATTATCGTCCTCCTACTGCCGCACTAGCCGAGTCATCGCATGTCAGGCGCTATCTTTAGTGACCCCTGCTTTATGGGTCAGAAAAGATATATTGTGCGACGTTAAATATATTCTATTCGCGCTTCTCCCCCGCCTCTAAATATACGGCCCCTAGTGCATTTTTAAGAACATCTAAAGATGTATATAATCGCTTTGATGCGCGTGTTTCGGGACCTCCAGAGAGCTCTATAGCCTCCTCTTGTGACACGAAGCGACATTCTTCTATTTCATCCTCACCGCATTTGACCTTGCGCTGCTCTTCTGGCATCACTTCCCCACCAAAAAATGTAAATTGAATGCGGTCACCAAACGAATCGTCTTTCGGCACGTAGTGAACACACAGTAACGACAGTTTTTTAAGCGTTAAGCCAGCCTCTTCCAATACCTCGCGTTTGCATGCGTCGTGTGGCGATTCGTCTGCATCAACCAAGCCGCCGGGCAAAGACCAATGCTTCTTATAGTGTGCTTTTACGAGTAGGAGCTTTCCATGCTCGTCAAAAATTATTGCGCCTGAGGAAATCGGCTTTTTGGGCAGCGTCTTGTAAAATTCATTCGGCGGTAGAAATACACCCATCAGTGCATTGTACTCTTTAAAAAAAGAACGACCACCCACGGTTTACCGAGATGATCGCTACGATTTTTCTTAAGGGCCATATCCCCCGAGGTCGAGGGAGTGGAAATTGTCAAGAGCGCGCAAATGCCGCCCTTTTTCTTTTTCAGGCAACTCGGGCTCCCGCCCCTTCAATTCTTGCGCATGTTCTCTGAGAAACTGTGCTGCAGCGACCGGACTATCAGTGTCTAAAAGTGCTTCCAGCGCCTTAGACCAGTTCTCCCCTCCGACACCACACACTTTGTCACGCAGTTTGTAAAACAGATCGTACGCGTGATGCGGAATACCACCGAGCTTGAATTTGCTCATCCCGTCTTCTCCTATCCTAAGTTCCCTACCCCACAGATTACATTAACATGTTCTATGTTGGTGTCAATCACGGTAACGTCACAGTAACGTCACCATCGCCCGCGCTCATTTCGCACACCTGCGCAGTATGCCTCTATTCTTCTACGATTCGCTGGAGACGTCGTATCCGGCAAGTTATCAAAAGCAAAAATGCCGCGCTGCATAATCTCCCCGTTAGGGACAAATTTTATACTTCCGTCGTAGTCATTCGTAAACAGCACTTGAACGATGTCGTGCTTTCCGAGCGCTCCCTCATACACACCCAGCTCACCGGTAAAGTTGTTTACTATATAACCGGTTTCTTCGCGCACCTCACGCTTTCCAGCGGCTTCCGGTGACTCGCCCGCGTCAACCGCGCCACCGGGGAGAGTCCACACTCCAGGAGCAAACCAGTGCCGCACAAGCACAACTCTCCCATCTCGCTCCAAAATCACACGCACGCCGTGTATTTGTTCTTGCCCACCGAACCAGCGTAGAAGCACGTAACGCCCAGCGTGCGCAATAAACAAAATCGTTTGCGATATGAGTGCGCCAAGGCGCCTAAGTAGCCGCCGCATAAAGTCATCAGTAGTTATTGGCGTGAGCGAGTAGTGATGTCCAACTACGTCTTATTTTCTCCAAGGAATTTCGTACTGTGTAAACTCCGGCAGTAATTTTCTACTGTACAGAAGGCGCGAGATGACTTCCGCGTGCGAAAGCGCGCCCGTCTGCGCATTGTGCGGCGTGGGTTCCATTGGAATACCACAATACACAAGGATGGCGTCCAGGTCCAGCGCCGAGCGGCGATGCGCGGTTGGCGGCTGAAGCCCTCTTTGGATCATATGCGTGTAGCAAAGCGTGTGAGCGTCAATCGTTCTAAATGCAAACGGCCACTCGGTATGCCCCGCGCGCTCTGCCGCCGCACTCAAGAAATCTCGATCAAAAGAAACGTTTTGCCCGGCGAGTGTTCGCTCTTCCAATTTTTCCGACCACTGTAAAAATGCATGAATGGTATCCGCCTCGCTCGGCTTCGCGCTATCAATAATCTGTTCACGCGTAAAGCCGTTCACATCAAGCGACTCTGAAGATATGTGTGCACCGTCCCACACGCGGCACTCTTCGTAAAATCTATTGTCCGGGTGTGCGAAATCCAAAGCGCCAACACTCACAATGGAGTCGGTTTTCGGGTCCAGCCCGGAGGCCTCAACGTCTACGACAAGCATAGCTTTTAGGTTTCAGTTATTAGCTTAATAGAAAACCATACATGTTATTTTCCCACACCTAGAAGCTAGAAGCTAGTACCTAGAAGCTATTCCAGACCCTTACAATTCTTCGCCGGCCGATATCCCGCTTTTTGCGCCTCTTCCTCACTTTTGAACCACCGTTTATTCTGCTCCGTTATTTGTTTTGCGCCCGCGCACCACGGAAAATGATACGTGCTTCCATTCCGCGAACCAACCAAAAGTCCGCCCATGTTCATTGGTGGAAGCGCTTCCGCCGCTGTGGCATGTTGAAGTGACACCTGTGGACGCATTTCTTCTATCATGGAGAATCGCCCTAATCCGAACGACGCAAGCCCGACCAAAAGCACTACGAGCGGCACGCCCCATGTTCCAAGTATGTCATTCAAACGACTGGCGAATGAGGGAAACATTGCGATACTATATACCAACATTATACCTGCGTCACATACACTAATTATTCACGACTGTGAATAATTAGTGTATGAGAAAAGTGACAAAAAGACCCCGCTAATAACGCGGGGCCGACAAGATGTCAACAACGAGACGAGAGGGTTTTGCGATGCGTAACAACACCGTTGCGGTCAAGTACTTCTATAGCAACAACTTCACTCTCCAAAAAATCCCTCTGCTCGTCCGATATCTCCAGCATCTGGCATGCTATGGCTGAAATTTCGTAAATAATTGTCCCATCGTTCAAATGAACATTAACCAATTGGTACCCCATACCACTCTCTGGCATATCGGCTAACGCGCGTACGAGCACCCCGTCCATCCTCAATTGCCTGATTCTAAAAGAAGCTGCCGATTTCCTATCGTGCATGCAATTCCTCTCTTATTTTTTACCTGCCCGAGTGTACCTTGTATTTCAACCAAAAACAATCCGCCACAATGCGTTTTGCATTCCACGCCCCGAGCGGAGACGCCTGTTGCCCGAGAAAACATCGCGCACTAAGTATTTAAACGTGAAGACGTTGCCGCAGTAGTGATGTGCTCCCACGCCACCACAAAATACGATATTCGGCGCGGATAACAGACGCCGGAGCGCTCCCCTTGCAATTCAAGACGTTCTTGTGTATCTTTGTTATAACTTCGGCGACAGAGCTTTTTATCTTCTCTAGAAGTTAAAAGCTGACCGCAAGAAGTCATTCAACCAATATGGCAACAACAAAAGCTGGAGGAACAGCGAAGAATTTGCGCGATTCAAATCCGAAGTACCTGGGCGTTAAACGCGCTGACGGGCAAGAGGTTTACATAGGAGAAGTGATTGTGCGTCAACGCGGCACAAAAATCCTTCCGGGGAAGCACATCGGGGTCGGAAAAGACCATACTCTTTTTGCGCGAAAGTCCGGTGTCGTTAAATTTTCTACAGTGCGCAAAACAAACTTTGATGGTAATAGTGCTCGCCGAAAAATGGTGAGTATTGACTAGAGAGAAAAACGAAAACCGCCTTGTGAGGGCGGTTTTTGGTATGGGAATGAGTCAGATCATTCCATCCAGACCTTGATTTCTGCTGTTCGTTGTCAAGTGCTAGTGCCGCCCTTTACCCGAATCTTGAGCTCGGCGCTGGATTTTCCAAGCCGCACGTGCACGGTTGATTCCCCCACTTTTCGCAAGGGTTCTGTAAAGGATATCGCGTCTGGCGGTATGGTGATGTCGAGTTCTTTTTTAATCTGTCCCGTTATCGCTTCTGGTGTCACGTGCTGATATAATTTTCCGAGTTTGTTCGCCGCTATTAAAATTGTTACCCTGGAACCGTCTAGCTGTGTTCTGATCGCCGCCACCTCCTGCTCTCGTTTCTTCCGCGATTCTTCCACCGCTTTTTTCCACGCTTCATGCTCTGCAATTTTTTTCGGTGTCGCATGTTCGGCAAGACCGCGTGGGATAAGAAAGTTAAGCGCATAACCATCCATAACATTCTTTATTACTCCTCTCTGCCCTACCCCACTTACGTCTTTCAATAAAATCACTTGCATAGTTTTGGTATTTGATATTGTTATTTATTTGGAATTTGTGTTTTGTAATTTGTTATTTGCCAGTGAGTAGCAACTCAATGGCCGCCTCCATCTGCGGATCGCGCTTCGCTTCCCTGTCTTCGTCAGAAATTTCCACCTCAACATCCGGCACGATGCCATCTTGCGGGATTTGCGCCCCATCGGGTCCGAGCCAACGCGCCACGGTAATCTTCAGTGCCGTTTCTGGAGTAATGTCCACCAATTCCTGCACTGAGCCCTTGCCAAAGGTGCTTTCTCCGACAAGTGTTGCTTTACCGTAATGCTGGAGCGCCACGGCAAAAATTTCTGAAGCGGAGGCAGAGCCTTGGTCTATAAGAACAACCACTTTCAAATTGTTATTAAAAATATCGTACCCGCGACTTCTGTGAACAATATTCCCTACATTTCCCCCGTAATCTTCTTCCACAACGATCTTTCCGGATGGCAAAAACCAACTCGCCATTTCCACCGCCGCCTCAAGATAGCCACCCGGATTGCCACGCAGATCAATGATAAGATTTTGTGAACCGGATTCTACGAATTCACGCAAGGCACTCCTGAAAAGCCCCGCAGAATTTGCCGAAAAATTCATAAGTTCAATAACAAACACGTCTTGTTTTGCTTCCTTGGAATCCCCGCTTTCCGTACTGATGGTTTGCTTTATGCGCTCCGTACTGATAGTGGGGATGTCAATGGTGTCGCGCGTAACGCTAATGTCGCGCGGCTCGCTCCATCCTTCGCGCACGACCGTAAGCACAACCACCGTCCCTTTCGGGCCACGAATGCGGCGCACTGCTCCGCTAATGTCTAGGCCGCGTGTCTCGAGATGATCTATATGCGTAATTCTGTCGCCACTTTTTAACCCGGCACGTTCCGCAGGCGTCCCCTTAAGCGGTGACACCACTGTAAGCACCTGGTTGCGTACGGCAATTTCCATACCTACGCCCTCGAAACTTCCGTTCATGTCTTCGCCAAAAATTTGATTTTCAACGGGCGGCAAAAAGAAGGTATAGGGATCATCAAGCGAGTTCGCAAGGCCTTGTATCATTCCCCATACGCGAATCTCTTCAACACTTGCAGTGGTTGTCGGGGTTGAGGTAGAAACGGCAGCGGGAACAAAACGCTCGTCAATAATACGCCACGCCTTCCAGACTGGCGAAAAATTGACTCCTTCCGGCGGTGTCTCCGCTAACATCGCAAGAGAAACATCCGTGCGCGCACCCATTACCAAACCGATAGAGAAGCTGACCGCAGTAAGGCCCACCACACCAAGCACGAGAAGCGCGCGTCTATTGTGTTGTGATGTTTCTGGCATTCGAAGATTATATCAACGAATAACCGAGCATGGTAGGATTAATGCATCATATGCGATGGTTCAAGGATTTTTTTGATTCAAGGAAGGTGCCGGTAGTCCCTTTGCGGCTTCACAACACTCTCGGGAATGCGCTTCAGGAGTTCACACCGCCGCGATACGGACCGGTTAAAATGTATAATTGCGGACCCACCGTATACGACGTACAGCATATCGGAAATCTTTCAATGTTCGTTTTTGCCGACACCTTGCGTCGGACACTTGAATACAACGGCCTTAATGTGCAGCAGGTAATAAATATTACGGACTTCGGTCACCTCACCTCTGACACCGATGAAGGGGAGGACAAAATGTCAAAAGGTCTCCGGCGTGAGGGTTTGGAATTGACACTTGAAAATATGCATGCGCTTGCAGAGCGCTATACTGCCCTATTTCTTGATGATCTTCGCAAGCTCAATATTCCCGTGGACACAATCGAATTTCCGCGCGCGTCTGATTACATCCCTGCGCAAATTGCGATGGTCAAGACGCTTGAAGAAAAGGAGTACGCGTACCGCGGAAAGGGCGGCGTGTATTTTGATACCACGCGTTTTTCTCGCTACGGCGAACTGGGAAATATTGATATATCAAAACAAAAAGAGGGCGCTCGTATCGCGACACGCGCAGAAAAGAAAAATTCCGCTGATTTTTTGCTCTGGAAATCTGACAAAAAACTCGGCTGGGAGAGTCCCTGGGGCAAGGGATTCCCGGGCTGGCACATTGAATGCTCCGCGATGATACGCTCCATTCTCGGTGAAAAAATAGACATCCACACGGGCGGTCCGGAACACATCGCGGTGCATCACAATAATGAGATCGCGCAATCAGAGGCGGTAACCGGAAAACGCCCGTTTGCGCGTTTTTGGCTGCATCGTGCGTGGATTCAACTCGAAAACGCAAAGATTGCAAAATCCGAAGGAAGTGTAATCTACCTTTCCGATATTGTCTCGCGAGGTTTAGATCCGTTAGTATATCGCTACTGGCTTTTGACCGCACACTACCGCACACCTGCGAATTTCACCTGGGAAGCGCTTGAAGCCGCACAGAATGCACTTCAACATCTTGTACGCGCTCTTAAAACACAAAAAACGGATACACATGGCGCGCCGCCCGTCGCATATACAAAACGCTTCCATGAGCGCATCAACGACGATTTGGACACACCTGGTGCCCTCGCCGTGATGTGGGAAATGGTGAAAGATACGACGCTCAAAGTGGAGGACGTTCTCGCCGGGCTTTACGATATGGACAGAGTACTAGGTCTTGGGCTTAAGAATGCCGACAAGACGTTTGCAAGTTCTATGCTTGCAGAAGAAATAACACTCACTGAATTGCCGGAGAATGTGCGAAAACTTGTTGCCGAGCGCGAAGGCGCGCGTGCGATAAAAAACTGGCAAAAAGCCGATGACTTGCGCGCGCAGATAGAAGCCGCCGGCTACTCAATAAAAGATACCGATACCAGCCCACAGATATTTAAGAAATAGAGATTTTGGTCAGCTAAGTTCTTAAAACAAAGTTTACAAGGCGATTTGGAACGACGATTACTTTTACCACTTCCCTGCCCTGTAGTCGCGTGGCCACCACTTCACGAGCGGCGCGTTCGTGCTCGACTTTGTCTGCCCTCGTAGCGATGGTCACCTCGCCGCGCACCTTGCCATCTATCTGCACGGCAATGGTTACCGTTTCGTCTTTCAGAAACTTTTCATCATATTCCGGCCACTTTTGGAGATGAATGGACCCTTTTCCGCCACATTGAGACCATAGCTCCTCCGCGACATGCGGCACAAATGGAGCAAGGAGTTTCAAGAATATTTCCCACTGTTTTTTTCCTATCGTTTTTTCTTTCTCTGCGGCATTCATAAAAATCATCAATTGACTTATTGCCGTATTGAATTTGAACGCCGCAATATCTTCCGTAATTTTCTTTATTGTTCGGTGTAAAGATGTTTGCAGATTTGGATTTTCTGGAAGCTTAAAGCTAGAAGCTGGAAGCTGACCCCGTCGCCATATACGCTCCAAAAAACGGCGCACGCCTATCAGACTCTCGGTTTTCCATGCAATCGTATTCTCAAATGGCCCCATGAACATTTCGTAAAGGCGTAGAGTATCAGCTCCGTAAAGCTTCACCACGTCGTCGGGATCAATGGTGTTTTTGAAGCGCTTACTCATTTTTCGGCCGTCTTCGGCAAGCACAAGCCCGACAGTATGAAGCTGTATGAATGGTTCCATCGTTGAGACGATGCCTATGTCGTGCAGAAATTTGTGCCAGAAACGGGCATATATGAGGTGTCTCGTTGCATGTTCCACGCCGCCCACATACACGTCAACCGGCAACCATTTTTGTATTTTGTTTTGAAGTTTGGTACTTAGAGATTGTTTGGAATTTGGTACTTGTGATTTGAGATTTTCGCTTATGCAATAAGCGATGTGGTACCAGCTTGAGCCCGCCCACTGCGGCATCGTATTCGTTTCGCGCCTCCCTTTCCCGCCGCACGTCGGACACTTCGTATTCACCCACTTCGTGATATTGGCAAGCGGTGATTCACCGGTGCCGGACGGCGCATACGATTTCACTTCCGGCAATATAACTGGCAGATATTTTTCCGACACCGGCACCACGCCGCATTTTTCGCAATGAATCATGGGGATCGGCTCACCCCAGTATCGCTGGCGCGAAAAAATCCAATCACGCAATTTGTAGGTAGTTTTTGGTGTGCCGAAACGCGCAGTTATTTTTTTTCTCGCCTCCGCACTATCCGTACCGCTAAACTCGCCCGAATCAATGAGAATACCCTCGCCCATATATGCATCCATGCCAGAAAATATGCGTTCAGTAATGATCTGTGCTTCAGAATGTTGAAACCGTGTTTTAGTGAGGTCACGGGCGGGTATCCACACCACCTCATGCTTCTCCGCTTCTTTTGGATCAATCTTCTCGCGTGCATCGCTTGCAAGCTCAAAAAGCAATAGAGAATTACGTGCAACGCGATTGACCCCCTTGTGCGCCGCATAGAATTCCGCCTGCGCATCGCCACCAAGTTTGCGCACAAATCGCACATCGGTGTATCCGGTTTCCTCGGCTATCTCGCGCCGCGCCGACTCGACAACGTCTTCCCCATTCTCCACGCCGCCCGTAACATACGTGATCCACGGTTGTTTTTTCCAGCGGAGCGTCAGATAGCGATCGGTTTTCGGATCGTACACAATGTTGATCGTTGCACGCCGATGCACCACTTCCTTGTTCGGTTGATGCGGATTGGTCGGATCCGGCAGATGCGGCATGATAACGTCGCGTATGGAAATATTGTATTTTTTAGCAAACTCAAAATCGCGCTCGTCGTGCGCCGGAACCGCCATAATGGCACCTGTTCCTACACCCGCCAGCACATAGTCTGCGACAAATATCGGTATTTCTTCTTTCGTCGCCGGATTAACTGCCCTTATTCCTTCAAGTAGAACTCCCGTCTTTTCCTTATGTTCCTGCCGTTCCAGATCAGACTTTTTTGCTGCAGCTTTTATATAATCCTCCACCTCATCTGAATTTACGCAAGTCTGACTTGCGTAAATAGACTGTACGAGCGTATGCTCCGGTGCGAGTGTAAGATATGTCGCTCCAAACAGTGTGTCGGGTCTCGTTGTAAAAACCTCTATTTGAAATTTGGATTTTAAAATTTGAAATTTTATCAGTGCGCCCTCGGATTTTCCGATCCAATTTCTCTGCAGTTCTTTTATGTACTCCGGCCACGGCAGAGTGTCGAGGTCGGCAAGCAGTCGGTCGGCGTAGTCGGTAATGCGTAGAACCCATTGCGGCAAGCGTTTTTGCTCCACAACCGTGCCGCAGCGCTCGCACGCATTTCCTTCCAGATCTTCATTTGCAAGCCCCGTCTTGCACGACGGACACCAGTTGATCGGCTCATCAGACTGATACGCGAGGCCTTTTTTAAAAAGCTGGAGAAAGATCCACTGCGTCCACTTGTAGTATTCCGGGTCGGTAGTGTTTATTTCGCGGTCCCAATCGTAGTCAAAACCTATATGCGAGAGCTGTTCCTTAAAGCGCGCGATGTTTTTCTTCACCGCCACGCGCGGATGCACTTTATTTTGGAGCGCATAGTTCTCCGCCGGAAGACCGAATGCATCCCACCCCATTGGGTGTAGCACCGATCTTCCGCGCATACGCTGAAATCGCGAGTAAATATCGCTCGCGATGTAGCCCTTGGGATGCCCCACGTGGAGCCCCTCTCCCGAGGGATACGGAAACATATCAAGTACATAGCACTTCTTTTTTCCTTTTTTTTCAGTGGAGCGGTATACTTTTTTCTTCGCCCATTGCAGTTGCCATTTTCGCTCAATAGATTTGTGATCGTATCGCTTCATTGCTTAAAACGATACCACGGCTAGAGTTTCCCTTCCAGATACTTTGTCGCGATCCTATTAGCGTAGCAACGCCTTTTCAAACGGGGGGTATCGCTCCGGATCAATGGTGCGTGAGAAGCAGACCTTGCCGACGTCGCGGAGCCAATTATCGTTCTCGACTCCATCTACATACGGAGTGAGAGGCACATTCGGAACGCGAGATGAGGAACGACTATTCGTGTTGAACGTCGCGCACAACTCGAACGAAAGCGGCCCCATGACAGTATACCCATACCGCTCGCCCGTTTGTGAGTCCACCGGGATGTAATTGCCGCCAATCGGATCAATAAGCTCGTCGAGTGTCGCCGGCAACATCTTTTTCTGCTGCCAAAAATTCACGACCTGCCACTGGATGTTCTGAAGGTCACTCACCTTTTGGTCGTCAAAGCGATGCAAGCGCACCTCACCCGGCGTTCCCATAATGAAAAAACCGGCAATTATAACGGCGAGCATCAGGATACCCACCGCTAGTCCCACCGTCTTTGCGCGCGCTGGATTTGTGTTCCAATAGCCGCGAAGATCGGCAAGAAAGTGGAGAAAGACCCCGCCCGCTACAAAGAGCACAACGAGAATCTTGAGAATAAATCGCGTTGTGAGATCGCCGCCCAAGAATGTGTTGATGAGTGCGATAAGATCGCCCACTACCATGGCGCCTGCGATGAAAACGGTGAAAACCAACGCCCAACGGCGCACCCAGAGCTCGGCTTTTTCCGCCGCGCGCGCAATATCATTTCGAATAAAGCGCATCAGAACGATCGTTACCGGCACAAGCACAATCAAGGACGCCATCGCAAACCGAATGCCGCCGGAGTAGGGGTCTACATAGTGTTCAAGCGAGTCGGGGTAGGTGCGATCAATGTATTCAAACAAGAGCGCGATAAGTGCGATAACGCTTCCGTAGAGCGCAACCATCGCACCCGCCCAGAGAAAGAAATCTTTCGGTGTTACTTTTTTGTCCATACTTATTTTTATTTAAATGCTAAATGTTTCTCAATTCGCAAAATTGGTTTTTCATGATTGACGGTCGTTATGGCATCTTTATCCACCGCCCTTGCCATAGGACGTATTTCAGCCATTAGTTCATCTTTTGCGTCATCGACAGCTTTATCTACTATCGCCCGCACATCCTCTTTCGTGGCGAACGCTTTCAAGTCATCTTTGGTCGCCATGATGGCGCGTATATTGTCTGATTCCTCCTTTATCAACCGTGCAAGCTTTTCAAGCCCCGATTCTTTTTTCTTTTCCATAAGATACAGTATATACCACAATCGTGGCCAATCAACTGTGAAGAAACTCCATAACATCGCCATCCTGTACGATATATCCCTTACCCTCCGTGCGCAAAAGTCCCTGTTCGCGCGCCTTTGCATGGGAACCTGAGGCAAGGAGTTTATCCCACTGAATAACTTCCGCTCGTATGAATTTGTCGCGGAAATCGCTGTGAATGGCGGCACCCGCCTCTGGCGCGGTACTCCCGCGCCGCACGGTCCACGCACGGCTTTCTTTCTCGCCGGTCGTGAAAAATGAAATTAGGTTGAGTGTTTCGTACCCCTTTTTGATAAGCGCGTCCAAGCCGTCTTCCGAAACGCCAAGCTCACGCCGGAAATCCGCGCGCTCCGAATCCACCACGTCCGAAAGTTCGTGTTCCACTCCCGCGTCTACAACAACAAATGGCGCATTTTGTTCTGCAAGAAAATTTTTCAGGACACGAAATCGTTCCCCCTCTTCCGCGTCCACATTCACCGCGCCACTCTTGCGATTCAACACATATAAAATCGGCTTCATGGTGAGCAGATGAAACTGTTTGATGAGTTCTCGCTCCATGTCGTTCAACTCCAGAGAATGCGCCATTTTGCCACTTTCCAAAACCGGTGCGAGCTTCGCTAGCAAATCACGCTCTGCAATTTTTTCCTTGTCACCGCTTTTTGCCTCGCGCTCCACGCGCTCCAACTGTTTGGAAACACTTTGCCAATCGGCAAGTATCAATTCTAAATTAATCACTTCAATGTCGTTGAGGGGATCAACGGAGCCATGCACATGCGTTATATCAGGGTCATCAAACATGCGAACCACTTCGGCAATAGCGTCCACTTCGCGAATGTGCGAGAGAAACTGATTGCCGAGACCCTCGCCTTCAGAAGCGCCCTTCACCAAACCTGCAATATCTACAAACTCCACCGCCGCAGGAATCGTCTTCGCCGAATGCGACATTTCACTCAAGCGCGTCAGCCGCGGGTCCGGCACTGCAACAACCCCCACCGATGGGTCAATGGTACAAAACGGATAGTTCTCTGCCGGCACGCCCTTTTTTGTGAGCGCATTAAAGAGCGTTGACTTACCGACGTTGGGGAGGCCTACAATTCCTATTGACAGAGACATGAAAATAAATTATATTGTAACCGGTTGAAAGTGCAAGGAAAAAGAGGGAGTAAGACGTGGGAGCATTTCGCCGTTTGCTCATGTACGTGTTCGTGTGCGTCTCGGCATCAATAGTATTAGCACTCCTTATTGATCCAAGCACTGATCCAATAAGAGTGCGACAGTTTTTCTTCTATTATGTAAAAGAAGACCCGATCCGTGCCGCATTCGGTGGTTGGTTTTCGTCATGCGGGAACCCCTGTGTCGTAACATACAATAAAGGCGGTCCTATAGCGATATTCGAAGAGGCGGCACATGCTATCCGTAATTCGGATACATTACTCATCATCGACGGTGCTTGCAAGTCGGCCTGCGCTATAGCAGCAGACCAAGCGCGCGACCACGTCTGTATCACCAAAAAGGCAGCGTTCTCTTTTCATAAAGCGTACATTGTGGGAAGAATTCGATTTGATCCGACACAGTCACCAGACATAGATACGTGGGTGAAGGATCGTGGCGGTTATCCGACGGGGAGCTTCCTCACCATGCTTTACGAGGACGCAAAGCGGTTTTGGAAGACGTGCCCGCCTCAACTTTAATAACCACTCTAGCAGGTGGTTATTTTTTTGTAGTATTCGGGAACAGGCATGCTCCGTAGAAAACACCCCCCGATTGGCTGACAATCGGGGGCGAAGTGTGACAAGGCACGGCCTTGCCGAAGTTGCTGTAATTGGGACAAACTCTAAATTTCAATTACGTATGTATGATATTGACCGCCAGCTCTTCCACTTTCCCGCGCAGGTGCGCGTAGATCCGCGGATTACGAGCAGAAAGAATCTGCAGAGCGGCGAGAGCGGCATTTGCCGGCTCAAGCACGGTCATGACCGGCACATTGCTCGGCACGTGAAGCGAAGACCATACGTCATCGGGAAAATTCTTGACGCTTGCCGGTACCGTAATGACCGGAATAGTCGACAAAGCGGAAAGGACCGGGCCCGCGCCGTTGCTTCTGCCGATGTAGGCGATGACTACCGAATCCGGTACTTCCTGCACCAAACGATACAGAATCGACGCGGCGGCCACCGGCTCTTTGTGAACGGAGCAGATAATAACCGGGATATTCTCATTCGGAAAGTGCGGCGATAGCAAGTCGACCATCTCTTCGACATTGTCACTTTCGGACCCGCGCCAGAGAATAATCCTCTGCCGCGGTAGCTTAAAGAGAGCAGTGATATCAGCCACATGACGATACTTCGCCGCAACATCGTCAAGCGCGCCGCCGTCGCGATAGGCCTGCTTGTCGATGTAGATGCCGTCTTCGACGACACGCCACGAGTCATTGTCAATGACATCTGTGAGAAGAAGACGGCCTTTCGAATCAATGCCTAATTCAACTTTGAAGTCAACCAACCTCCGACCCGCAAGCTGCCACGCCTTCTCAAGAACGAGGAACGCCTGCGAAGCGATACGACGCATCTCCGGAAAAATCTTCCACTCCTCCTGATATCCGAAGACTTGCATCTCCGGAAGGGTAAGGAACGGCTTTTGCCCGTGAATTGGCTCTGTGGGGTTGTAGAGAGCAATCTCACCCGCGCCCTCGGCATAGAACATGAGCGGGTCATCGCAGACGAGCTCGTGTGCTTTCCACCGCCTATCCTTCGTCTTGAGGAAAAACTCGATAAGAAGCTTCGGAAACAAGTGCCCCTTTTCTATGTGCGGGTTTCGCTTAAGATAGGACCCGTGCGCCTCGCGCCTCACCACCACCTCGTAGGGAAGCATGAGACACTTCGGTGCAGTAAATGAATTCGCGCTCACCTGTTGCTTGAAAGCGACGGGCACCCCGCATGCTTGGAGAAGTCGGAAAACATTGCAGGTCGTCTCATTGGCAAGACGACCCTTGTCAGGAATCACATCGTGCTTCGCTCCATCACCTGCGGTAATGTCGTCCTTAGACGTGAGAACCACCAAACGATCATCACCCTTAACTTGATGAATCGTCTTGGTCTTTCCTTCGGCTATCAACATGCCGAGGGGATACTTGGTTGAAAGCCGTTCAACCGTTTGAGCGCCCATGGCCTGTCCTATCCTTTCCTTGGTTTGGATTACGTAAAAGACCAGACTCTGCCGATATCTTACTCTAGAGTCCCAGAATAGCAAAAATTTTCATATCAATATCTGCTTCCGCATCTTTGTGATATATGATATAAGATTGTATGCCAAAAGAGCTTGCGCTGACTCGCTTTGATACGCCTCACGTACCGCGGCCACATGTAAATGCCATCGTTCGTCCACATCACTTCTTCTCACCCGAAGATCGCCGAAGGGCCGCTCTCATCGCTGGCTGGAACGTATTCCAGTTTCCGTCTGAAATGCTTCAGGGTGGTGATTTACTTTCGGATTCCGGTACAACGACACTAACCCTTGAGCAACTTTCAGCCATGGTTTTAGGTGACGAGGCATATGGAAGCAATTGGGGGTATTTCCAGTTACTTGAAACATTTGAAAAAACATTCGGCATTTCACAGAAAACTTGGAACATATATCTTTTTCATCAAGGTCGTGCGGCCGAACATGCTCTCTACTCGCACATTGGCAAGAGCGGTCTTGTGATACCTTCAAACGGATTTTTTGATACCACACGTGCAAACGCTGAAGCAAATGGCATTAGAGCGCTTGATATACCAAGAGTACGCTATACAAAAAATGAGATTTTTGGAGGAGATATAGACCTCGTCGAACTTGAACGTACGCTGAAAACGCATACCGCATCAGTGCCATTTGTACTTCTTACCATCACAAACAACACCGGTGGCGGCCAGCCGGTCTCTATGGAGAACATACAAGAGGTGCGGACATTGTGTAAACGCTATAAAACGTCACTATTTCTAGACGCATGCCGATTTGCTGAAAACGCGTGGTTTATCAAGCGGCACGAAGCGGGCCATGCACAAAAATCAATCTCAAAGATTGTGCATGACATGTTCTCACTATGTGACGGATTTACTATCTCACTCAAAAAAGACGGTCTCTCGCACATGGGGGGTGCGTTGGTGATTCGTAACTCCGCTCCCCTCCTCAAACATAAACCGCAACTTGCGGAGGAGTTGCGCGATCACCAAATACTTACCGAAGGACATCCAACGTACGGCGGTATGACGGGTCGAGACATTATGTCTGCTGTGGAGGGGTTACGGCATGTTGTGGACGAGCATTACCTTGAGGGGCGTATTGGGCTTGTGCATGATTTTGGGTCATACCTTGCAAAACTTGGAATTCCGATTGTGAAGCCCGTGGGAGGACATGCGGTGTATATAGATGTAGACCGTTTTTTTGCCGGAACCAAGATGAAGCGCGAAGATTTTGGCGGCATATCACTTACGGCGCTGTTACTTCTTAAGGGTGTGCGCTTATGCGAGTTGGGTGCATTTGCATTTGGAACATATGATTCAAAAGCAAAAAAGGATGTGCTTCCTCCAAAAAATTATGTGCGCGCCGCGGTGCCGAGAAATAAGTACGAACAGAACGATTTATATTATGTTGCCGATTGCATAAAGGGGCTTTTTGAAAATCGGGAGAAACTGCCCAGAGCAGTCCCAACGTATGGAAGAGATAAAACCCTGCGACATTTTAAAGCGCGATTTAGACTCGAGTGGTAGAAAAAGTCGCCATCCCAAATAATTGATATGGCGACTGGAATATCTACTCTGGAGGGGGCTTGGCGCCGTGGCCGGTGCCGCGAACGTGCACGGGATCGGTGAGCTCACGAGACATGCGGTATGCACGTCCAAAGCCCTCCACGTAAAATGCCTCGAGCGGTTCAAGACAAAACAGAACAAAATCGGGAAGCGGCCGTATGCGCGCAAACGCCTCGCCAAACGTGTTCTCAAATTGCCCAATCGCCTCATTCCATTCGGGTGTCTGGCGCGGTATCTCGAGCACGAAACATGAAAATGTAATGCGCCTGCGCGCAAACAGATTCTCGGCGCTCGCCTCGTTCTCTATTACGAGTATGCTTGCGTCTCCCGTCATGCGAAGGTCTGCCGTGTGGCGCGAAAGTTCGCTTGTGTAAACGTAAAAATCTTTACCTTTTCGCACAAACGGCGCATAACTTGCCGTTGGCGTGCCTCCTACAGTGGACGTGGCAAGCTGAAGCGTCTTTTTTGACGCAAGCAGTTTTTGCGCCCGCGCCTCTATCTGACTCTTGATGTCGTCTTGCATTAATGCCTCCTTCTTGCTCCGAAAAGTACAATATCACAAAAGAATAGAGGTGCACAGTACTTAAACATAAGACAACTTAGAGAAACACACTCTCAATATCTTAAGATATTGAGAGTGTGTTTACTGGCGACATAGAGCGAGTGAAATGAAAATGTACTCATTTGCATTTCCGAGCCGAGCCCACACACTTACTTTTGGTTTTCGCTTTGCGCGTTCTGGCAAGCCAAAACAAACCGAAAGTAAGTGTGTGGGCCGCGGAGGGAGACAACCGGTGTTTAACGCCCCGTGGTCTCGCAATGCGCCGGTTTACGCGTCATTTTTTCTGCCACCACTACACCATAATATAACGACACTACACATCTGAGCCGGTCGGCCCAGATGTGTAGTGTGTGGTTCGGTGACTATGCAGGCAAAGGAATTGACGAGTAGACAGATATGCACGGCCTATACTGACAGCCTATACCAGAACAACTCACTTTCGAAATCGTCGCGTGTTATTCTTGTGAAAGAGAAAGATAATGGATTGTTGTGGTTGTAATCACCGGGTTGATCGTGGGGATATTCATTGTGAACTGAAAGAGCGTACCGGCACTGCAGTGCCGGTCTTTTTTTGTCAGATGCCTTTTCTTCCGAGTGCGCGGACTTTTAGAAGCCAACGTTTTCTTTTTTCTTCCGGCACGTATTCCGCAGAACCGAACCACGTTAAGCGCGTGGCAAAACCGGCAAACCACAAAATCCCCCATCGCAGTTGCGTGTTCGCGCCCCCCGGTAAAAGTCGCACGATAAGCTGTGGCGTGCCGCTTGTCACGATGATACGTGCGGTTTTTCCGCGGTAGAGTCGGTGCCAAAAAATAGTGCTTGCGCCGTGCTTTGTTTTTATGTAGCGAAATGACGAGCCGGGAAGCCACGCGCGATCAAATAATCCTTTTGCCTTTGCGGGAAGACCATACCACCAAATAGGGTGCACGATAACGAAATGGTCGCACTCGCCAACATATTTCTGAAATTTCACCAAATCCGATTCCAGGTCTTGGACTGCCCGGTATCCTTGCTCGAGGTTCGCGTCAAACTGCATATCGCTGACATTCATTCTGTTCACCGTGTGCCCCGCTTCGTGAGCCGCCGATTCATACGCATCAGCGAGTTCGCAACACATGCCGTTTTTGTCGGGATGCGCGAGTAGAATAAAAATGTTTTTAACTGCGGCCATTGTGTTCTATTGTACCTGCGATACCAGAAAACACAACCCGCACACTTACTCTGGCATTGCTTTTAATTCTGCCGACCGAACCATGTTGGTAGAGCGATTTTTATGAGATAACACAAGGTCAAGCACTGAATATGTTGAAAAAGCAGAATAATGCCAAAGTAAGTGTGCGGGAAAGACACCAAGCGCAAGTAAGTGTGCGGGCTACGCGCGACAGGAAGCAAGAAAGCAGAGCGCCTGCACGTTGTCCTCACTCATTTGACGCGTTGGGCGCTTCGCGCCACATGTTGTGCATCGGTGAATAATGCGGTAGGTTGGACTCGAGCCCTCCACGCGCGTTGGTTCCATCAAACCACCGCACTTGTTTGCCCTATCGCCGGGTTCGTTGTCCACATGTTTACTCCATAAACAACGCGGACAGTGATTGGTATAGCCGTTCCCCTTTACATCAAGACCACACCTATCACACGCGAAATCTTCAACTTGTTTTATGAAAACCATAGGTATAAGCAAATCCAAATTTCAAAGCTCAAATGTCAAATAAAATCCAAAACTTAAATATCAAAAAGCCTGCGGTACAAAGAATTGTATGTGTTTAGTCATTTGGATTTTGGGCTTGGTTTGAACTTTGGATTTTGTCATTTGGATTTAAACTATTTGAACTTCTTGGTATGCATTCACCGCACAATGACACTTGTCTCTTTTGTAACCATTTCCCCTCCTGCAACTTTACACCGAAATACAAACGTATGCTCTCCGGGAGCGAGGTCAGAGGTCTGAATTACCTTGTTAGAGCTCTCCTTGCTCTCGGAGATGCGCGCAATACCTTCGTCCGGTTTTTTGTGACCAACCTCGCATGTCACGTTGGGAAACGCCGTGCCAACACTTGTCCATGACACAAGTATCGGATCTCCTTTGTCCAATTCCTCTGATTGCGTGATTATCAAAAGTATCGGCTTAAACTGTTGAGGAGTAGCGGGCAGCGCTATGTCGCCACTTTTCGGCACAACGCCAGGCACCGACCACAGAATGGGACCCACGCTTCGGCTTTGGGGCGGAGCATATTGTGGCTGTTGCGGCGACGCGTTACTGCTGCCGTATGGGTTTCCGATAGCAAAAGGACTTTGTGGAACTGGGGGAGATGTGTATGTGTAACCATTGCTCGTATCTGGAATCGGACTCTGTACGTATTTATTGTACGAGCCAGAAGGCGATACCGTACCTTTGAAAAGTGCAGAAAACCTTGCTTCATATCCATTTACCCCTGTGCCAAGCTGATCACCCGGGCACCGCTTATACACACAACCCGGCCCCGCAAACCACGCGCGTGCCGCTCCACTCGGTCCATACTGAGCCATGTATTCGCCAAATTGATGCTCAAATACACGCTCTTGCATTTCTGGACTGTCTACAAATTGCTGGGGTGTCATACATTGACCAACTTCGCACGTCCATTGGCGAACGTTTACTCCCATAACTTGGTACTTCCCATACGCCCTATCGCCCGTTCTCGTTATGGACCCGAGCTTGTAATAATTGCAACCGCTTTCGGGAAAACAGATCGCATATTTTGCACGGTCCATATCCGAGAGTTCGCTTTGAGTAATGCTTGCGGGAGCATTCTGGTTGAACCCCGTGGCGCTCGGCACGCCGACATATGGAGTGTTTGGATCGCCGGAGGCGGCAACTGTGGAGTCTTGTTTTATTTCATCACTGATTCTCCCCACGTTCGAAATCACCTCATCGTTGAGCTTTAGTTCCCGCGCGATACTTTCCGCTCCAGTCTTGTTTCCTTCTGCCATCGCACGAAGCATATCTGATGCTCGATTGGGATTGGATGCGATAACCTCGTTGGCATTCGCGACCCCCATAGTGCGCAATTGCTCGGCAAGTTGTTGCCTTCCCGCATCGGTGGAGGGATCGGCCGGAAGTGTTAGGGCGTTGAAGAGGCCGCGCGTTGAAGGGCCCTCTGCGATTACTTGCGCAAGACTCGGCGCTTGCTCCCGCGCAAGCGCTTCCAGTGACGATACGCTTTCTGAATCAATGGAGGCGCGGAATGCTTGATTTAATTTATTCTTGTCGCATTTTGATACAGTGATTTTCTTGGAGTCGGAAGAGTTTTTCAAAATAATGACCACGCGCGGTGGGATTTGTCCCTTCGCACAACCATATTTTTCCTTGTCCGCTTCGGTACGGCATTCGCGTGTCGTCTGTATGCTCAAAGTAGAACTCAGCACTCTTTGGGTCAAAGTTATCTCTTCATCTGAACAAAGATCTGCACAGCTTACTTGCCTTTCGGCCTGTCCCTTTACGGCATCTTTTGATGTCAGCGTAACAGTTTGGCCTGATTTAAGGCATTGCGGTTCGGCGGCATATACAAATACAAAGGGTGCGCCAACACCAATAACGAACAAAGCCATCAACGCGCCCGAAAGTCGCATAGCTACCATTGTAGCAAGAATATGCTGCATTAAAGCAATACTGTGGCTGTATTTCCGGAAAACTCCAGGACGCCAGAGCGTACTGGAAATTCCCGCGGCTCTTCGGACTGTGTGCGCACAGTGATAGTGCCGCCATTAAGCGTCGTTACGAGTGGCTCGTGGTGAGGAAGTACGGTTAACTCCCCATCTGACCCGGGAAAAGTTGCGGAGAGCGCCACGCCGTCAAAGAGCGTCTCTCCGACGGAGGCGATAATTATGTGAAAAGTGTTCGCGCTCATAGATTCACGATTTAGGACATATGATTAAAGAATTTTTATTCATAAATCTTAAATCGTACCTCTTGAATCTCCACCAACGAGTTTACTCGTTGATGGTTCCTTTCATATAAAACTCCTGTTCGTCTTTTGTATCGTGAACGCCACTCAAAATCTCGCCGAATGCGCGCACGGTTTCGGCGAGAGGAACATATTTCCCAGACCGCCCCGTAAATACTTCCGCAACAGAGAACGGCTGGGAAAGGAATTTTTGTATTTTTCGAGCGCGATACACCAACTTTTTATCTTCTTCTGAAAGCTCTTCAATGCCAAGAATTGCGATAATATCCTGTAAGTCCTTGTAGCGCTGGAGGACGCGACGAGTCTCGTTCGCCGCAAAATAATGCTCGTCGCCGACTATCTCTGGCGCGAGTGCCGTGGAACCGCTCTCCAAGGGGTCAATGGAAGGGTATATACCGAGAGAGGCGAGCTGACGCGAAAGAACGATGGTGGAATCCAGGTGCGAGAAAGTGGTCGCGGGTGCCGGGTCAGTAAGGTCGTCGGCTGGAACATATACTGCCTGCACAGATGTGATGGAACCATCGGTCGTAGAAGTAATGCGTTCTTGCAAAAGCCCCATTTCCTCCGCGAGCGTTGGTTGATACCCGACCGCCGACGGCACGCGACCAAGAAGCGACGAGACCTCACTCCCCGCCTGGACGAATCGAAAGACATTGTCCATAAAAAAGAGGACATCCTTTCCACCTTCATCGCGAAATGCTTCCGCCATCGTGAGTCCGGAAAGCGCCACGCGCGCACGCGCGCCCGGCACTTCGTTCATCTGCCCGAACACAAGCGCGGTTTTGTCCAGCACCTTTGATTCTTTCATTTCGTGATAGAGGTCGTTCCCCTCGCGCACGCGTTCTCCGACACCCGCGAAGACCGAGTAGCCGCCGTGCTCGCTCGCGACATTGTGAATGAGCTCTTGGATTAAAACCGTCTTTCCCACTCCTGCACCGCCAAAAAGCCCGACCTTACCGCCCTTGATGAAGGGTGCCAAGAGATCAATCGCTTTGATGCCGGTTTCAAACACTTCGGCTTTTGTACTCTGACGCGCAAAAGGTGGCGGATCACGGTGAATAGGAAGGCGTTTTGCATTTTTTGGCGCGGCCATACCATCTATCGGCTCGCCTATAACGTTAAACATTCTACCGAGCGCCGCTTCGCCTGTCGGTACCGAAATGGGAGCTCCCGTATCGATAACTTCCACCCCGCGCGCGAGCCCTGCCGTATCCTGCATCGCAATACAGCGCGCGCGGTTGAGTCCTAAGTGCTGGACAACCTCCAGCGTTATCCTAATGGCGGTTATCCTAGAGGCGTCGCCTCTAGGATTTTCAACCTTGAGGGCATTTTTAATAGCGGGAAGTCCTACATCAAAACGCACGTCCACCACCGGTCCAATTATCTGCACAACAGTTCCTTTTTGCATAGCTTTTAGCTTATAGGTTTTAGCTTCTAGATTCAAGATAAATAACGTTTTGTTCCTTATGGGTCTTCTAAAAGCTAGAAGCTAGCACCTAGCAGCTGTTCATCGCATCGCCTCAATGCCGCTGGTAATCTCCGACACTTCGCGCGTAATCGCCGACTGGCGCGTTTTATTGAATATGCGTGTCAATTCTCCCGCCATTTCCTTCGCCTTGTCGGTCGCGCTCTTCATCGCCACCATGCGCGCCGAATGCTCGGATGCTTTGCTTTCCAGGAGTGCGTGAAAAACGGCGACATTAACAAGTTTTGGTAAAAGCTCGGCAAGAACGGTTTCCGTATCGGGTTCTATTGTATACGCGGCAGGATGCACCTCTTTTTCTCCTTCGACGGGAGCATATTTTCCCTTTGCCGGCCGAATACCCCGTACCATTTCTTTCATCGTCTCGGGCGTTATGGGGATTATGTGCCGCACGGCAGGTTTTTGCTCAAACGTGGAAATAAAATTTGTGTATGCGATATGACATTCGCTTATGTCCCCTGCCGCGTGCCACAGGAGTACCTGATCCGTCACAGCGCGCATATCGTTATCCGACACGACATCTCCGATATTTTCCTGCCGTAAAGCCACGTCAAAATCGCGCATCGCAAAATAATCCGCGCCACGCCGCCCGATTGCGATTATTTTTACGCCTGTCTTGTCAAGGTTTCGCATTGACAATTCGTGCTCTGTTGCTCGAATGACGGCGCTATTCAAGGACCCCGCAAGCCCCTTGTCACTCGTTACGACGATTATTGCCGCTTTCCGCGATGTTCGACCTCGTAGGTCGAACATCAGGGGGTGGTGACCGGCCTCGGAAGTCGCCGAGAGCCGTTCCAATACGGAAAGGGCGGCGGCGGCATACGCGCGCCCGGAAAGGGCGCGCTCTTGAGATTTGCGCATCTTGACCGCAGACACCGCCTCCATGGCGCGCGTTACCGTCGCGGTCTTTTTCACCGAGTAGATTTTTGTTTTTATGTTTTTTAACGACATATGAAAGTTCCAATATACAAATCACACGAATACTACGAATGGCTACAAAAATTATGTTCGAATCTACAAATCATGCGAATGCTACGAATGGCTACGAATAAGAACAGAGTAATTTGTAGATATTTGTAGATTGGTATTCATTTGTAGATTGGCATACATTCGTAGATTGGCACATTAGACGAACAATTCTTTATGCGCTTTTTGGAAACGATTTAACGCATCGTCTAGTTTCTTTTTCAATTCGTCGGATAACGCCTTCGTCTTTTTTATTTCTTCAAGAAACGAGACGTGGTGCGCATCAAAAAACGCCATGAGTTTTGCTTCTGCCTCGCGCACTTTATCAATCGGCGTTTGGGCGAATGTTTTATGTATCGCCGCATAGAGCACTACCACCTGCGCCTCAAACGGCATCGGCGCACCGTTTGCCTGCTTCAGCACTTCCACCATGCGCCGTCCGCTCTCAATGCGTTCCGCGGTAGCCTTATCCAAATCCTGCGCAAACTGCATGAAGCTTTCAAGCTCACGAAATTGTGCAAGCTCAAGACGAAGTGTCCCCGCAACCGATTTCATCGCTTTTGTCTGCGCCGCGCTTCCGACGCGCGATACGGAAACACCGACATCTATCGCGGGACGCACGCCCTTGTTGAATAGCGACGAATCCAAAAAAATCTGCCCGTCGGTGATGGAGATAACGTTCGTCGGAATATAGCCGGACACATCGCCATCCTGCGTTTCAATAATAGGAAGAGCGGTCAGTGTTCCGCCGCCTTTCTCTTCCGAAAGACACGCGGCGCGCTCCAGAAGTCGAGAATGGAGATAGAAAACGTCACCGGGATACGCTTCGCGGCCTGGCGGGCGACGCAAGAGAAGAGAGAGCTGGCGATATGCAACCGCCTGTTTGGAAAGGTCGTCGTACACCACTAAAACATCGCGTCCATTGTCCATGAAATATTCTCCTATTGCGGCACCCGCGAAGGGCGCCAAATACTGAAGAGCCGCTGGGGCTGAAGCCGGTGCGTCCACAATAATCGTATACGAAAGCGCGTCAGCCGCGCGCAATTGTGCCGCAATGCGCGCTGTCTTTGATTCTTTTTGCCCGATGGCAACGTAGATGCACACGGGGCACTTCCCTTCCAATTCGTGTTTTTGGTTGATTATGGTGTCAATCGCGATGGTGGTTTTTCCGGTGGAACGGTCGCCGATAATAAGCTCGCGCTGGCCGCGCCCTATCGGAATCATAGCATCAATCGCTTTGATGCCGGTCTGGAGCGGTTTTGTAACAGATGTGCGATCTATGACACCGGACGCCTCGCGCTCTACTGGCATCATAGTCGCTTTTTTGAACGGCCCCTTGCCATCCAAAGGATTACCAAGTGCGTCAACAACGCGTCCGAGAAGCTCCTCTCCAGACGGAACACTCAAAACACGCCCCGTGGATTCCACCGTCATTCCCTCGGACACACGCGCTGTGTCACCAAGCAACACCGCGCGCGCGCCGTCTTCTTCAAGATTCAAAATAAGACCGTAAAGAGGTGCGACACCTTTCGTCGCGTGCTCAAGATTCTTCCCCCTCGTTTCATCAAAGAGAACCATCTCGCCCATGACCGCGCCCGGAAGCCCGTCAATCAGAACAACGCCGTCGCCGACGGCAGTGACGACACCTGACTGCTTCACTGATGTCCGCGGTGTATACGACTCTATTTCTTTTATTATTTTTTGTACTGTGGAATTATTCATAAAGTATTGGAAAGTCGTTATTATTGGAAGGTTGCGCCATTATACACATCCAATAATGCCTTTTTGAAACTCGCGTCTATAACCTGCCCTTGCCCCTCCAGCCGCCAGCCACCTATCAACGTTTCGTCAATGCGCTCTACGACATCGCCCTCTCCTTTGCCGAATGTCACAAACGCACGCTTCGCTTCCTGCTTTGCGCGCGTATCTTTTTCGCGCGCCATGGAAAGCACTACCGTGCTTCGTGCCTGCTCTCGCGAGGCAATACGCAAAAACGCACGTGCGATACGTGGCATTAGCGCTGCACGACCATGTCGCTCCAACATCTCGTAAAGCGATCGAACAGCACGCGCGGGTGTCGTGCCGTTTTCAACCATCTGCCACAATGCTTGTGCGTAATTATTTTCCATAATGCTTACTGCCCACTGCTCACTGTCCACTTCTCATTATCTTTTCCGCCGCCAATACAGCCGCGCGCGCGATATCCGCTTCCGCTGATTTCAGTGTCTGCCGCTTTTCCTCTTCCGCACGCGCTTTCGTTTCAGCAAAAAGCAGAGCGACACGCGCTTCGGCATCTTTCAGCATCTGCACCCCTTTCTCGTCCGCACGAGTGCGCGCAGCCGCCACAATACTCTCCGCATCGCGCGTCGCCTTGTGCACAATGGTACTCCCCTCCTCGCCTGCTGCGTTAAGTTTTTGCTCCGCCGCCGCGGCATTTCGCACGCCTTCCGCTACTTTTTCGCGTCGCTCGTCAATCATCCGCAAAACTGGTCGATATAAAAAGTACCATAAGAGAACGAGTAGCAATCCAAAATTCACCGCCTGGATAAAAAGTAGCTTCCAATTGACACCGAATGTTTCAAACAGCTCTTGCATAGCTTTTAGCTTTTAGCTTCTAGAACCTAGAAGCTAGTCCCTAGCAACTACCCTAAGTGTATTTTAGGATGAATCCGATAACGAGAGCGAAAATTGCCAATGCCTCAGTGAACGCGATACCCACAAACATGAGCGGCTGTATTTTTCCCGCCGCCTCCGGGTTGCGCCCAATCGCTTCAAGCGCTTTAGAAACGACAATGCCGATACCGATGCCAGGCCCGATGACGCCAAGCCCGACCACGAGCGCCATGCCGATAATTTTTGCTGATTCTATATCCATACAGATTAGCTTTTAGCTGATAGCTTCTAGCTTTTAGCTTTTAGTTAGTGCCAATAAAATAGCTTTTAGCTGATAGCTTTTAGTTAAATCCAATAATTGATGGGGGAATTTTAGCACGCAATGCGGATGCGGAGGATATTGACAATTACCGTATATTTGATATAATGAAAATAACGAATAGAAAAAATAGAAAACGGGGAAGAATGTTTAACAATCCACTTTGGTTTTTGAAGTAACGCTTGCCGTCACCCGGCCAAGACGGGATGGCGGCATCTATTTTTGGTATGTTATCATGCCCGCATGGGAGAAGTAATAAAATTTGACCAGTGGAAAAAAGACAATCCGCGCAATGTGAAGCGAGTGGAAAAAATCCGCGCGCATTCAAGGAATAAAACGGGGGCGGAAACACTGCACGAACTTCCTGATGCGCGCGAGGAGGTTGACAAAATCGCGCAGAGGATTTTGGCGCACGATGGTGTTATGCAAAATCCCATTTGGAAACGCAGAGATGTAAATCCGGAATTGTGGCGTACGCAATATATGTCAAGGACGACTACTGAACTCGCCGAAATACTACAGCATCCGCGAGTGCTGGGAAAAAGTGAGAAAGAGGAGGAGGCGGAGTGGATAGCAAACCCGATTCACTTCGGCATCGCCGCAGAATTGTATCGGGACAAGATTAAACGAGAACGAGATGAGGAAACGGTGCGCGGAAATCAATGAGCGGGCGTTATTGCCAATTTGATGAAAAATAGTGTCAAGACGGAGAAGATTGCCGCTTGAATGAATCCCACGAAGACTTCAAACGCCATTAAGGGTACGGGCGCGATATACGGCGCAAAAAATATCGCGACGAGAATAAGTATCTCGCCGGCGATAATGTTGCCAAAAAGACGAAAGGAGAACGCAATCAGACGCGCCAGCTCACTGAATATTTCTATAATGCCCACAAAAAAACCGATGAAGGAACGGAAATTGAAAAATTTTCCCGCGTAACTTTTAAGTCCCAGCACCGCAACACCCGTAACTTCAATAACAGCAAACGCAATGGCCGCGAGCGCGAGCGTTACGTTGAGGTCGGTATTAACGCTTCGCAAAAGCGGTGTAAAGCCATGTGTATCGCTAAAGCCGACCGAGCCGATGCCCGGCGTGAATTCCAGCAGATTCGCCGTGAGAATGAACAAAAAAAGTGTCACCAGAAGTGGAAAGAATGCCCGCGCGAGCTTGCGGCTTTCAAGCACTTCGGCAATGTAGTCGTATATTGAACCGAGGAGAAGCTCCAAGAGCGTCTGCACGCGCCCAGGGACGAGCTTAACGCGGCTTCCCGCCACAACAGCAAACACCACAAGGAGCGCCATCACAATCACGCTCGTTACGAGCGTGTTTGTAATCGGCACACCAAAAAACACGCCGATCTCCTCGGCGGCAAGTGCGACATGAATTCCGTCCATAAGGAGTAGCGTAACAGATAGTGCGCCGTCGGGGTAACTTGCTTCTATGGAAATAGTGTGATATAATTTTAATTAGTGCAACCAGGAGAGTGGATAAATAATGAAAAATAGAGCGACGAAGTGGGCGAACGAAATATTTCTCAGAAGTATGTATGGCATCTCTATGCGCCATGTCGGCGCACGAGAGGACAAAAAGTTAATTGATACCCTTTTTCGGAGAATCGTGGATGAGTACTCTGTGCCGAGCAGGTATTATCACGGGCTGCCCCACATCGTGGGCGGCGTGAGAATTCTGCACGATTTGCCTTTTCTAGCGGTCGACACGCAAGTCGCGATACTCGCGTATATATATCACGACATCGTGTGTGTCCCGGGAGCAAAAGAGAATGAAGAGAGAAGCGCCGAGTGGGCCGCTCGCGATTTGTTTGCGTTAGGGGTTTCCCTACATCTCGCGGACAAAGTGCGTTCTACCATCATGGCAACAAAACACACGGGCGGTCTAAAAGCGCAAGATGACAAGATTGTGGCGGACGTGGATATCGTCGGCCTTGGCGCGCCGTGGGACGAGTACGCTCTGAACGGCAACCTGATACGGAGAGAGTATCTGGAGCATGGATACACACTGGGGGCGCTGAATGCGGGACGCAAGAAATTCTTAGAGTCCATGCTCGCGCGCCTGCGCATCTATTATCTGAACTACTTTTACCATAAGTATGAGGACCGCGCGCGTGAGAATCTCGCCCGCGATCTCAAGGAACTTGAAGGGCTCGGAAGATAAGAAATTGACGCGATTTTACCCCGCCATTCCGGTACCGGA
>MFLU01000010.1:100986-102872 GCA_001783335.1 Candidatus Kaiserbacteria bacterium RIFCSPLOWO2_01_FULL_50_24
TCTTTCGAAATACCCTGCTCACCTACTATCTCGCCCAAAAAATAAGTGGTCAATATGGGGGTGTGGATAACTCTGGAGGCTGGATAGATGGAAACTGGAAGCCGGAAAATAAAAAATCAGCGTGCCAAATGCCGCTTGATTATAGCCAGAGTTTCCCCACCCGAGGTGTCATACAATTCCTTCATAGGAATGTTTACATGCGCGAGCGCGCGGTATCGCGCTAGGCGTTCCTTGAGAAGCGCGGGGTAGCATCGCCGCAGCGCCACCTCTTCCAACTCCCCCACTTCTTGCGAAAAATAGCCGCCCCACGCAACCGGCTTCGGCTCGCGAAAAAATTCCTCTATCATGTGCTCCAGTGAATCCTCCCCAACATCAATATGCACAATGAGGCAGTTTTCTTTCAGCACATCAAGAGTTTTTTGCTCCAGGTGTACGACACTACCTGTGGTATCAAACGCGAGATTTTTTCCATTCGTGTCCATCGCAGCCTTTTTCGTGAACTTACTTTCCCGCACAAGATACTCCGCTTCCCGCTCCGAGTAAGTGGCACTCACGGGATATCCGAGCCACTCGGATATTTCTCCCATGGTTTTAAAATTGAGTGCTTTCTGAATTTCATCATCCACGTGGTACCAAAGAAAGTTTTCCTCGTCTTGTAGCGCTTTTGAACGATAACTTTTCCCGGCATTAGACATGCCCACAAACGCAAGCCGAAACGTACCGTTTGCTATGTGCGCATCAAACTCCTCCGGTTTCAATTGTTCGGAATGCATACTGTTTTACCTTGGTACTCCATATAACCACATTTTACCACCCTGCGGCAAGGCCCGGCCTTGCCGCATAATACTGTATACTCATTACATGAGTGAACGATCTGTACGGTTCGCGCCCGGGGAATGGTTCCATTGTTATACGCGCGGCGTAGACAAACGTCAGATTTACATGGACGAGCACGATGCTGAGCGCTATCAAATGCTTTTGTACACTTGCAACAGCACAAAACCGATCCACATCAGCAATATTCGCCACAGGATGCGGCAAGGCCCGACCTTGCCGCACGTGCTCGCGCTGCCGCGCGGAAAGCTACTTGTAGATATTGCCGCCTACGTTCTCATGCCAAACCATCCACATCTTCTATTGCGCGAACACGACTATGGTGGCATTTCGTCGTTTATGCAGAAATTGGGCACTGCGTATACCATGTATTTCAATCAAAAGCACGAACGAACCGGAGCGCTTCTTTCTGGACGATTTAAGGCTTCACATGTCCCAACCGACTCCTACTTCCGTTATTTGATCAATTACATACATGGCAATCCAGCTGAGATGTATGAAGCTAGCTGGAAAAAGGGAGTCGTCAAAAATGAATCGAGTCTGCGCAAGCAATTGTGTGATTACCCCTTCTCAAGCCTTCCGGACTACCAAGGGATAAAACGCCCACACAACGCCATCATAAACGCTTCGGCAGCTCTTGATCTCCTCGGTGCGGTACCGACATATGCTCGTCTGCGAGACGATGCGCACACGTTCTATAGGCAAGAGAGGGATTTTTTGACTGAGCTCGACGCATAGCTGCGGCAAGGCCCGGCCTTGCTGCATTGGCAGACATACCCACAAACGCAAGCCGAAACGTACCGTTTGCTATGTGCGCATCAAACTCCTCCGGTTTCAATTGTTCGGAATGCATACTGTTTCTTTTGGGCGATGTATGAGCACACTTCGCGAGAGCTTATTTTAGCAAAGATTGCTGACCTTTCGCACGCTCCCCGCCTTCGCTAAAGATACGGACGGGCACAGCGCGTGCGTGGTGACTTGAGATTCTTTCGTACGCTCCGCTCGCGTGCCAACTCGACACCGCCCGCGCCTCGCGGACTCGGCGCGTCCTC
>MFLU01000011.1:0-12095 GCA_001783335.1 Candidatus Kaiserbacteria bacterium RIFCSPLOWO2_01_FULL_50_24
GACCGCAGGACAGTTCCCGTACTACAACGGCACGGATACACTCCTCGCCACCTCTTCTATCTTCCTCGCCACGAGCGGCAACGTCGGCATCGGGACGACCTCACCTCTCGCACAGCTCACTGTGGCAACTCCAGCAGGTGCTACCGGTAGCACTCGCAACCTCTTCCTGATTGCATCTTCTACCGCGACTGCCACTACCACCCTCTTTAGCATCGACAATGTCGGCACCACCACCCTCGGTCTCTTTGGCGCTTGCAACACCAGCAGTGCGCTCACTACTGATGCTTCAGGCAACATTACTTGCGGCGCTATCACTGCCGCAGGAGATGGAGTAGGCGAGTGGTTTGTTGCCGACACCTTTGGCGGCTCGGCTTCAGTCTCTACTTCAACCCTTGTTGGCTTTGACATGGGCCTCTATGCGCTCGCGTCTTCAACTATTGGTTCCGGCGCACAAGCGGGTGGTCTTACTATCAGTGGTGGTGCCACAACCACAGGCAATGCGTACTTTGCGGGAAATGTGGGGATTGGGACCCAAAGTCCAGGCGACCGATTCTCTATTGTCGGTGCAGCTTCCACTGACGCCTTCGCGAGTGTCACCGGCGGCTCCGGAGCTACCGAAGGCGGTCTCATCATCGGCAACGCTGGCGCCGAGTACGGCAGACTCTCCTTTGACAATGCAGACAACAACGTCTACCTCCTGCAAAAGTACACATCTGGCGACCTCATCCTTGGGACTAACAGCATAGAAAAAATGCGCATTACTTCTGCCGGCAACGTCGGCATCGGCACGACTTCTCCGTATGCAAAACTCTCCGTCGTCGGCCAAGTTGTTGGTGCGTACTTCACCGCCACCACGACAACCGCGAGCGTCTTTCCATACGCCTCGACAACGATGATCACCGCTTCTGGTACTGCATCCTCAACCTCCCTCATCGTCTCTGGTCTCAACGCTGCAGACTGTGATGTGAAATCTTCGACAACGGGTGTCTTCTCTTGCGGCACGGATGCGACAGGTTCAGGCTCTGCCTTCCCGTTCACTCCCACCACCAACTTCGGCGCGGCAGCCAACTCAACCTCAACCCCAATCTGGTTCCAGGCGGGGCTCCAGGCATCTTCAACCATATTTGCCGAGAACGTTGATATAGATATGTTCTCGAGCTACAAGCAAGATGGCAGGACGATACTCACGTCTTCTTCGACACTCTCCAACATCTCAATCGGCTTTTCTGCAGGAGCTGCCACTACCACGACGGGGACGGGCAACCTAGCTATCGGCAATTCCGCCTTAGCCCTTGTGACGACTGGTACTAATAACGTTGCCATCGGTGACTTAGCTCTCGGAATCTCCACAGATGATAGTCAAAATACTGCTGTCGGCTATCAGGCGCTTGGCGCTACTATCAATCAAAAAAACACGGCGCTTGGGTATCAGGCAGGTCTTGGCATTGGCAACGCTCAAAACAGCGTTGCGGTTGGATGGGCGGCAATGGCTTCCCACAATGGTGCACGCAATACGGCTATTGGTACCATTGCTCTCAACGGTGCAAACACCAGTGTAGACAATGTCGCGATAGGTTATGGTGCTGGAAATGCTGACACGACGGGTGGATTCAATACGTTTTTAGGTTCATATTCAGGCTATCTAAACACCACTGGAGCTAACAACATTTACCTTGGCGGCGCGACCGCGTCTACGTCTGTTTCTGGCTCAAACAACATCGCGATAGGGTACGACATTGCGCTCCCTTCGGTAAACGGCTCCAACCAGCTCGTGATCGGCAACCTCATCTTTGGCACCGGTATCGACGGCCAGAGCACGACTCTTTCAACAGGCAACATCGGCATCGGCACCTCGACGCCGTACAGCAAGCTCTCCGTCTGGGGCGGCTCAACGGGACGCATATTTGAAGTGGTAACCTCCGCCTCAACTACTGCGCTCTCGGTCTCTGCAGAGGGTTTTGGCACCACTACACTCTCCGGTCTTAATATTTCTGCTTCGGCAACAACGACCTCGAATGTCGGCATCAACATCACCGCGGGCTGCTATGCAAGGAACGGCGAGTGCATCGGTGAGGCGACCATTTTGGCGGCAGTGTACTCCACCACTACCCCGGGCACTAACGTCTCCGTTGTCTTTACCGGCGCGGTAGACAGCGCCCCTTCCTTTTCTGCCGGCACGCTCACCCTTCCTTCCAACACCGCGTATTACGTGGCGGGGGTCTGGGGCGGCGGCGGTGGTGGTGGTGGCGCGGGTACCGCAAACGCTCGCGGCGGCGGCGGCGGCGGCGGATATGCGGAAGAATTGATTACCAACAAAACCGCCCGCTACTACACCGTGGGCGCTGGCGGCAATCCCGGTACCGCAGTCGACAGCAACGGCTCAACTGGCGGTACCAGCTGCTTTGGCACCAATGCAACCGCCTGCACTAGCCCTACCATCCAGGCAACCGGCGGCGTGGGAGGCAATAGCGGCGGCGCTCTGGGAGGCGTTGGTTCAGGGGCAACGCTAACTAATTATGCAGGTGGCTGGGGTGCCGCGGACATCCCCAGCACCGGCATCAAAGGTGGTGGTGGTGGTGGCGCTGCCGGTCACGGCGGCCTGGGCGGCCCCGGCGGTGACATAGATGAACACATCGGTCCCCTCGCCGGCACCGGCAGCGGCGGCGGCGGCGGCGGCGCGGGCGGCGATGGTTCTGCAGATCCCGGCGACCCGGGGAGCGCGCCCGGCGGCGGCGGCGGCGGAGGAGACATCTCCAGCGGCGACGGCGGCGCGGGCGCCTCGGGCGGCTTTGTCTTGTATGTGTACACCATCTCAAACAGCGGTGCAGACCTAGCCGAGCTCTACCAAGTTGACGACTACACGCTTGAGGCCGGCGACCTGGTCGCCATCTCTTTGAGCATGCCTATTACCGCCACTAAGGCGGATGCCGCCAAGCGTCAGCCACTTGCTGGTATACTCTCCACCAAGCCCGGGCTTTTGCTCAAAACAGGCGACGAAATAGGCCAGCGCCCTGTGGCGCTCGCCGGCCGCGTGCCGACCAAGGTTAACCTTGAAGGCGGTCCTATCGCAATTGGCGACCGCATCAGTGTTTCCTCCATCCCTGGTGTCGGCAAGAGGGCTACCCTGTTTGAAGACTCGGTGGGTATTGCGCTCGAGCCCTACACCGAAACTTTTGGTGAAGGAAAGATAGTCGTCTTTATTGATCTGCAGCTGGGAGTGAGCCTAAGCGAGCTCACGGACATATTGCTTTCAACCAGCACCGTCGCAACGAGTACACCGAGCTTTGTCGAACGATTTATCGCCGCGTTTACCGAGCGTATCTTTGGCCCCGACGCTTCCGTGATTCCAAACGCCACTTCAAGTCCGACCTCCACCGACGAAACGGCGACAAGTACAGTTGCAACCTCGACCGAACTCGCTTCAGAAAACAGCTACTTTGACTCAAGCTTTATCGGTCGGCTCTTCGCGCGTATCGTGCAGTGGCTTGCCGACGCGGGCAATGGCATTAATGAATTCTTCGCGAACCGCGTGCATACAAAGGAGTTGTGTGTGAGCGATGATGAAGGAGAAGAGACGTGTATCACCAAGCGAGAGCTCGACGCGCTCCTCGCGGGAGCTGCCGTACTGGCGTCCGGCGGGTCGCAGCAAACAGCCGCCGCTTCCGGCGGAGCCGGAAGCGGCGATGAGGGCGCGAGCGAGACCACAGACCCCGATGAGATAGGAGAGTTGCCTCCAATGATTGACCTCGTAGGTCAATCATCAGGGCAAGAATCATCAGGGCAAGTAGGCTCACCACAGGTCACTATTATGGGCGACAATCCGGCACGCGTTCCTGTCGGCGGTTCATACACTGACCTTGGCGCTCTCGTCTCGGACGACAAGGACCAGGGTATCGGCATAGCCACTTTTGTGGACGGTCTGCCAGTGTTGTCAGTACATCTCGACACCTCAACAACGACAACCTATGAAATCACCTACCGCGCCGTAGATAAAGACGACAATGCCACAGAAGCGACGCGCGTCGTAGAGGTGTACGAACCGACTCCGACCTCGTCGTCAGAAGTGACAGGGACAACGCCGCCGCCTACCGATACCTCGACAACTACACCGCAGGAACCACCTCTTTCGGAACCAGTAGCCGCCTCCGCCGATGACGGCTCTGGCGTGCCAACGGGAGAAACCGCGCAGGAAGAAATCGTTGTGGAAGAGCCAGTGGCGACAGAAGAAACGGTTACCGAAGAATCGGCCGGACTGGTGGTTGAAGAGGAAACGACGAACGCCGGCACCACTGGAGTGGAATAGCTCGGAGATGCGTCATGGCAAGGCCTTGCCTTGCCATGGAAGTATGCCGAGTACGACTCCGATATTGTTCAATACCTACTGCCCAATATTCTCTCCAGCTATTTCGAGTTGGTAAAAGGTACATGCGTCGTCCATTATTGTCTCCATGGAAGGCCGCCTTGAGAGAAGCTCCTCTATAGCAACGATATTGAGAATCGAGCGATGGGGCCGTTCGGCGTTCAGAAAATCGGGGAAGCTTGAATATGGATACTTGGAAAGTTCTTTTTTTAGTTTTGTCATATTGCGCACTTTTCCCTTTTTCCACCTAGGCTCGAAAAGTTCCGCCGCGTTGGCATGAATGTAGTTTACCAGTCGGCGAAGGTATGCATCGCTTGTGACGTGCCGCGCCTTGAATTTACCTGAAAAAAGTGAGCCGACACGCTCATATTTTTTGTTGAAGTACATGGAATAGGCAGTTCCTAGTTTTTGCATAAACGTCGAAATGCCGCCGTAGTTGATCTCCCGCAGTAAAAGATGCAAGTGATTCGGCATCAGACCGTATGCGCCGACATCTACGAGCGGTTTTCCCCGCTTTTGTTCAAGCACATACGGCAAGGCCTTGCCTTGCCCCGGCGCGTGAGGGAGATTGCTGATGTGGATGGGGGTGTCACTATTGGAAGAATATAAAAGCATTTGGAGTCGCTCAGCGTCATGTTCATCCATAAAAATATTTCGCTTGTCGACGCCGCGATTGTAGCAATGGAACCACTCGCCGGGGGCGAATGATACAGGTCGGATGCTCATACAAAAAGTATATAGCAAGGCCAAGTATACAGCAAGGCAAGGCCTTGCCATGGACAAAGATGAATAAGAGGAGATGCATTAACCAAAACCACAAAAACACAAGAGGCAATAATGTCTCCAAAGGTGTTGGGGTTGACAGGGACGAATTTAACGACCACAGTGTGCCTAGGAAGGTATTTGACATCGCAACAGGAGGTGAAAATGAAGAAAATAGCACATGCTCTAGCTGTTGCATTCCTCACGCTTGGCCTTATGGGCGGAGCGTATATGGAGGCGGCATCGCAGGAGCGGAGTGGGCAGGAGCGCGTTGTTTCGCTCGACGAGTTTTACTACTTTGACGCGAATGGTTTACGCGTTCCTCTGAAGTTATCCAACTCCATCGCGGTGCGTTTTCTGACCGTCAAATTGGATACAGAAAAACGCAATTACCTTGATGAAAGGTACGCACCGCTTGCGATACGGGATATCAAGAGCGTATATGCTCGCGCCGAATACGCGCTTGAATATTCGCCTCTTACCAATCAGGCAGAAATGCGCGAGATATTGAAACGCATGTCCGCTGATTCGGACATTGACGCGGCCCCCGTCTTTATCGTAGACGGTATGGAAACGCTTGTGGATGGCGTGTATGTTGAGACGACGACGCCGCTTTCCTCTCCGACGCTCAAGAACGCCATTGAAAAGCTTTTTGGTGGCGGTGCGTTACTTCACGAAATTACCCCCGAAAAGAGGGCGTGGCATCTCTCGTTTCGTAAACTGTTTTTCTTGGACAACGAAAAGATACCTCTTCATGCGTTGTCGTTCGCCAACCTGATTCACAAAGGCGGCGAGCCGTGGGTGAAGAGAGCGTATCCGAAGTTTGCCTATCTCCAAGAGCCGGTTGTCGCGTCACTCACCGTGACGCCAATTTCCGGCACCGTGGGCGAAGAGCGCACGGCTGTGCTCACACTGCGAATCTTTGGGAAAACGGAATCCGATGTGGTAATAGACGAGGGCGATATTCCCGAATTACAGCAGGGAAAGTTCTCGCCGCTTTCATCGGGCAAACCGCCGCAAGTGTCGTTCTTTAATGCCGCGAAAGGTTTCGTGAGGAATCCGAGGCGTCAGGTAGGGCCAAATGAGTGGTACATAGAGCATTGGTATCGGTTTGGCATCTATGCGCCAGAGGCCGAGTGGGTTATTGCGGGCATTCAGATTCCCTATCAGTATAAGGGGGAGCGGCGAGTGCTCACGGTGCCGACGGTAACATTTTTTGTCCGTCCGCATCTGGACGCAAAGTACAAACTTGTAGATATACCGGAGGCATTGTCTCTGGATGCGCCGCAGTTCGCCGGATTCTCGCAAACGGAGCCCGCGCCGACGCGCGCGTGGTTTGATTTGTTCTCGTGGGTTTTCGGCGGGCGCGGAGCGCTTGAGAGCGGCTCGTTGATTGTTTTTGCTACCTTTGGTGGCGTTGCACTCGGGAGCATGTTGCTTTTGGTGGGGCGCGCTATCCCGCGCAGAGAGCGCGGACACGGCATTACGAAGGCGGAGCTCAAGCTCCTCTTGGGGCAGGCACGCAGCGCAAGTGACCCCAAGACGGGTCTCAACACCTATAACAAGGCGATTTCGCTGGTATTCCACACATGGAACAGCGCATTTCCGAGGCAAAACCTCACGTATCAGTTCGTGAAGGACCGCCTCAAGGAGTTGAGAGAGGAAAAGCTTCTGGAACGTCTCCAAGAGGCGGGCGTTGAAGACGTGTTCTCGGCTATAGAGGCACGACACGATGCTTCGTTTGGATTTGGCGATGCTCAAGATAAGAACGAGTTCGCCGACAAGTGCGGCTCTCTGGAGCGTGGCATTCAAGCGATCCAGAACATTCTCATGCCAAACATGAGGTGAGAACATGAGCACGACGCTTTTCGGAGCCGAAATCGGTTTTTGGCCGGCGCTATCTCTCCTTGCTCTCGTACTTTTGGGAGCAAGTGGATACGTGGCGCGCAAAAGAGCCGTGACTAAGGAGTGGAGCGGGGAGCGAGAGAAACATCTCGCTTCCCGCGCCAGAATATTTGTTCCGCGACTTTTCTTTGCGCTCGTTGCGCTCGGTATCGTACTCGGTCTTTCGGACATAACGTACCGGTACGTGGTGACGTCGTCACAGTATGCGACCAACAGGTTGTACATAACGTTGGATAACTCCAGCTCCATGTACAATTTTACGAATCCATGGGCACCTGCGTATTGCACGTCTGTTCCAAATGGGCAACCGTGTCCGATATACGGTACGGATGTCGGTCTTCAGTATAAGTATCCGCGTATTTATAACGCGTACCGTGCGGTGATGAGAATTATTGATGCGACCGAGGCGTACACGGAAAGAAAGAAAAACGGAGAAAGTCGCGACCAGATCGGACTCTTGCGTTTCGGTCTGAATTCGTTCGTAGAGGTATATGGTACAACCGATTACGACCATGTGCGCAGGCGTCTCCAGAAGTTACGATGGAACGATCCGAGGACCGGCATCCATACCGAGATTCATCTGGCGCTCTGGGACATGTTCCAAGCGGCGCTTCAGAGGAATTTCAGTGGCGCTGATGGAGTTATTTCACTTGACGAGGGGGATCGCACTGCGCTCCAAAAGGCAGTGTATCCGGGAAAAGACGGTGCGCGTTTTCATGCGCCGAACTCGCTTAGTTCAAAACTTAGAGAACTACGCGCGGAACTTCGGGACACGGCGTTCATCATCGTGACCGATGCACATAGCGGGCAGATCGACACGCGACTGAATAAGCTGCCGGTTTCGTTCGTTAAGCTGATGGAGCTTGCGGCGTATCTTGAACTTCCCGTGCATGTGATTTCAATCGGTGAAGACCAAGAAATCACGCGAAAGCTCGCGGAGAATACCGGTTATGGACCCCCCGGGGGCCAGAATCGCGGCGCGTTCCATCTTGTTAAGGGTGAGACAAATTTCAAGGACATGGATGCGGTCGTGGACACTATTCTTTCTACGCGATTTCGCATCGTGTCGTCAAAGAGTGAGTGGATGCGTGAGAGCTACACTTCATATCTTGGATTGTCCTTCGCGCTCTTACTCTTGATGGGGTGTGTCGGACGATATTGGTTTGGACGCGAGATTGGGAAAGGAGGCACGCCATGAAGACTCGCACGCTCGTGTATGGAATGGTGCTTTCGGGCGCCATTGCGACTACCGCGTTCCTCTTAGGGGGGAGCGTTCACCACGTAGAAATAAAAGATGCCGAAGCGCGTGTGAATTTCCAAAATGCGCTCGTAGAGTACGAACGGACAACGGGAAATGTTGCGGCGCTCGCGAAAGGCGCGCGTATGTATGAAGATTGGGAAAACATTCGGCGCCTCTCAATAGGCCTTCCCGATGAGGCGAAAGCGTACTTCGCGCTTGTAGCCGACCTAAAGACGCTAGAGTTTCTCGCGGAAGAGCGAGACCGCCTGCTTGCCAATGCAGGCGAGCTCTATGCGGTGAATCAGAAGGACGCGGGTATTCAAGAAAACATTGAAAAAGCGCGCGCGGTGCATCTTCGGGCAGAGGCGCTTGTAGAGGGAATAAAAGTGACGGATGGCGAGGAGCTACTTCTCGCACTTTTGTATCGGAAGGCGTACGAAAAGTATCGCTCACTTGCGTTTCTGGGAGAAAAACAAGCGAGTGAAGCATTGAGTATTCTTGATGATGCAGTACAAAACTTAAGGCAGGCGAATGACGTGTCGCAGAAGCACAATAGAGTTGAACTTGCTCTTGAGTTTTTGTACAAAAAAACGAAAGAGGAAGAAGCCAAACAGAGCAGTGGGCAAGCGCCTTCAGGGTTGCGTGCGATTCCGCCGCGTCGCGAAGGTCCTGACGGACCAAACACGGGTAGCGCGGACAGGCCGCGACTGCACTAAAACTAAAGCGGCATAGCCGCTCCAGATTCCCCAATGGAAGTGAACCACTTCCATTGGGGCTTTTATTTTTCCACTAACGCAAGTTTCTTGCGTTAGTGGACTACGTGGTTTGACTCAGTTGCATTTGCACACACTACACATTTGGTCCGGTCGGCCCAAATGTGTAGTGTCTATAATAAGATGAAATATGTGGGGGTTTGTGGTATGGTGCCGTCAGGTAAGAGAGAAAGAGAAAAAGAAAGGACAGCGCCATGTTTATGGAGCTACTCGGTTTTGACATCGTCTTCCAGCATTGGGAGCGGCTTTGGGCAATCCTGCCGGCGGTGGCTCTCGTCGGAGCGTTGCTTGCGTCAGATTTTTTTGGCACACGTGGAATACTGGCAAAAAGCGCATGGTTGCGCTTGCAGACAGATAAAACGCGTCCGAGCTGGAAACAGTATATAAGAAATTTCGTCGCGTTATCGTTTCTGGTGTCGTTGCTTTTCGCCGTGTGGGCGGAGCCCCTGTGGCGGACCATTGTGAAGGAGCCGGTGTATGGAAAAGTGTGCACCATCTTTATGGTGGATGTGTCGCTTTCAATGAAGTACGCACATGATGTGCCGCCTTTTCCGGACCGCTTGAGCGCCGCGAAAGCCGTGTTGGATGATTTCGCTAAGCAAACGACGACAGATCCGGAACTGCGTGGTTCTTACTGTCGTGCAATTATTCCGTTTGCCGGCTCGGCGTTCACCTATATGTCGCCCTCCACAAGCTATGAAGAGTTCTCTGCCGCAATCGGTAACATTGATGAGACGACCGTTGGCGACCCGGGCTCAAACCTTCTGTGGCCGTTTTGGGAGTACGAGCAGATTATGAAAGAGAATCCCAACGCGGCGGCGGATACGCACGTTGTGGTTCTTATTTCGGATGGCGGCAAGGGCGAGGAAACGTTCAAGGATATTCCGCATATACAGGCGATAGTGCGCCGCATGCCGAACACCGTGGTGTACACGGTTGGTATCGGAAGCGTGGAAGTAACAAAACTTCCCAACGGTACTGAAATTCGCAGTAGCGTAAAAGTGCCGCTTGAAAAGCGTGACCAGACGGGAGCGTTTGTGGAGTACGCACTGCAGGATCCGAAGAATCCGAAAAGTGCGATTTTGTATTCGGAACTGGATGAGCGCGTGCTCAAAATGGTCGCGGGTGCCGACGGACGGTACATCTTTTATGAAAACCGGAGCCAGTTGCTCGAAGAATTGAAGCAGATGATACTGCGACACAGAAAAGTGGAGGAAACCACTTCGCATGAGCGGCTGAATCCCGCTCCGGAGTTGTTTCTACTCCCCGCGTTCGTCATCGCATTTTTTCTGTTCGGATATACACGGCGGCTGTTCGCGCTTGTCATGTTGCCGTTTGTGAAGCGGCGAAAACAGAGCACGTAGCGAGCTCGCAGTACTGTGACGGCCGTCCCAAAGTGGGGACGGCCGTTTTTCAATACGCCACACGGGTGGCGTATTCGGAAGGGGCCTACCCGCACACTTATTATGCCGAATTGTGCCGAAGACGTTTCGCGTCGCACTTCATACATCGGCACAATCCTAGAGGCGTCGCCTCTAGGATTGTAAAGAGGGGTTGCTTTTTTGCGTGGCATGTACTAGCGTAGCCTCAGGTAGAAGGGAATAAAGGAAATAAGGAGGAAAGCCATGAAGAGAAT
Organism: Candidatus Kaiserbacteria bacterium RIFCSPLOWO2_01_FULL_50_24; assembly: GCA_001783335.1. GTDB lineage: Bacteria > Patescibacteriota > Minisyncoccia > Phycocordibacterales > UBA2100 > UBA10103. The sequence goes on from MFLU01000011.1 coordinate 10,677, forward strand.
ACTTTCAATGGTGGCGGCGATTGGTCTGTTTGTCGCACTGCCTCTTTTCGCGTACGCGGAAGACGCGCCGAGAGAATGCCTCACGGGCGGCGCGGCGGTGGAAAAACTCACGCATCGTTTTGTCGTGAAGTTGTATGCGGTGGGAAATCCTGAAAAGCCACAAGAATCTGCCACAAGCGGCTCGGGAGAGTTGGTGCGGAATGTGAATGGCACGGTGCGCATTTTGACGAACGCGCACGTGGTCGGCTCTGCACGCCATGTATGGGTGCATTTTGACGGTGAGCTGTTTTCGCAAAAAGTGCAGGTGCTCGGGGTCGACCCCTTGATTGATCTAGCGCTTCTTGAAGCGCCGAAGCCCTTACCGCTTTCAGTGGAGCCGATTGCGTTTTCGGCAGAGCCGGTTGTTATCGGCGATTGCTTGTACGCGGTTGGGTATCCCGATGGGAACAAAAGCATCACGCCTGGAGTGGTTGCGTCGCTCGTTGCTCCGGCTTTTGTCGGAGTGAGAAGGGGTTTGTATTTCAGCCACATTGCCCCGATTTCTCCCGGCTCTTCCGGCGGCGCCGTGGTGCGCTTTAGTAACTCTGGAGCTCTTGAGTTTCTCGGCATCAACACGATAGTTGGCGTTCAAAGTAGCGTTGATGAGGTGAACAAAATCGTAAAGACGACCGTAAGCAACTTCGGCTTTGCTCTGCACGCGCGTGTGATACGGCGTGCCATGGAAGTATTGGAACGAACACGTCTCGCAGAGCACGGCTATATGGGGCTTGGACTTGACGATGCGGCGGACATGAACCCGTTTATATTTGAGGCGATAGCCAATCGTTCATATCCGCCAAACAGGCCGGGTATTGTGGTTACCGATGTTGTGCCGGAATCGCCCGCGGCGGGCGCGGGTATTCTTGCCGGCGACATGATTCGCTCGTTTGAAGTGTATGTAAACGAGCGTTGGCTTGCATTGTTGGTTGAAAACGCGACGCGACTTGCGGAGGAGGTGTTTTTCAGTGTTCCTCCCGGGACGAGCGTCCGTGTTTCCACGGAGCGCGGAGAGCAAACATTTGTTCGGGAGTTCTCTCTCTCGTCGTATCCGAGCAGGTGAAATGTACATTTGGGGCGGCCCACGGGCCGCTCTTTTCTTTTTCGTAAACTAGCTCATTCCGACACCACAGGGCGTTGACTCTGTGGGTCGGAATGCACCCCCTGCGCACAAGCGCGAGTGCTTTGCGCCAGTTGTCTCCCTCCTCGGCCCGCACACTTACTTTCGGTTTGCGCTTTGCGCGTTCTGGCTTTGCCAGAACAAACCGAGAGTAAGTGTGCGGGCTCGGCTCGAAAGTGCAAAAGAGCTCTTTTGCACTTTGCTCGCTCTACGTCGCCAGTAAAAACGTCGGCTCGTCCAATCCCCGCGCAGAGCGCGGGGCG
>MFLU01000011.1:12110-37408 GCA_001783335.1 Candidatus Kaiserbacteria bacterium RIFCSPLOWO2_01_FULL_50_24
CAATAGGTGCGACCACCAGCCGCACAAATCACGATTGCGCCGATTCAGCCCTGCGCAGAGCGCAGGGCGTTCTCGGCGCATACCAGTAAACAAGTCCGCGCCGCCCATTCCCGTCCCGCCCCAATTTTGCACTTGGCACGCGGTGGCTCCGATTATACGAACGCATGCGTTTGTGTTCTGTTCCACAACACAGCTCTCACTGCAAAATTGGGGCGGGGGGTATCGACTTCCAATAAATATGTGTTGTTATATAGTATTACGTTGACACGCCCACTAGATATCAGCAAAATCAGATTCAGAGTGGTTAGTGGTCATTCCACAACACAACACAATAAGGAAAATAAAAAGGAGAGTTGCCATGACAAAACAGACGCGTGGCGGCATTCCGCCACCGAAGACGAAGAACCGCCTCATAACTCGCGAGGAAGCGGAAAGGTTTTTGCCGCGTCAGTATGCGGACAGGATGGATTCGTATTTCCCGAAGGGAGGCGTGACATGCGGCGAGGAGCACTTACAGTATGTGCTCGGTGTCGCATATCCGATTCTTCGGGAGTATCGCGATGTAGTGGTTGGCCAATCCGGTCCCAGCATGTACACGCTTCTCGGCGACTTCGCCATTGGCGACCGCGACCTTGACCATAGTGGTCCCGGGCACGTCCACTTCGTGGGTCTTCCGGGTACCGGTAAATCGCTATTGGGCAAAGTGCCAGAAAAGGTCGTGGGTGCCAGTTTCAAGCGTATTCAGGGCACGATTGACCTTTTGCCGGCGGATATCATCGGCACCAATATTCTCCAAGTTAACGAGAAGAGAGAGCGGTATTTCAAGTTTATCCACGGGCCGATTTTTTCCGAGAAGCTTCTGTTTGACGAGATTTCGCGCGTGTCTGCACGCTCACTTTCGTCTGTTCTTCAGGTTATGTCCGAGGGTGCGGTAACCGCGTATGGCGTTACGCATCCCAATAATCCGCACATAATCGCGACGAGTAACCCGGACGAGTCGGCTGGCGTGCAAAAAATGCCCGATGCACTTGAAGACAGATTTATGTTTGAAGTGCATGCGGAGCCGTTTACCGAGGAGCAATTCGCGGAACTACAGGTGCGCGCTGAAGCGTTCGATAAGCGGAAGTTTGAGCCTGTCGCCGACTATAGTTACGTCATCAAGGCACGCTTATTCTTTGGTGAAAGCGTGCATGTGTCCGATGAGATTACAGATTTCATCGGTGCACTCGCGGTTGCGTTGAATCGCATTGATCACGGCGGATTGCTTGCGCGCTTACGTCTGCGTTTGCAATTCTCCGACGACGAGTCGATAGTGCGCTCCGACCGCATGATTTTGAGCGGTCGCGGCATCTTGCATTTGCGAGGCGCTGCGCGCTCGCTCGCGGCGATGCGTTACAGAAACTATGTAACGCTTGACGATGTGCGGAAGGTTCTCCGTGAAGTCATCCGGCACCGGACGCACTGCACGTCACATGCGCTGAACGCGCACGACATGGTGCGGGGCGAACTGATAGAAAAGTTCGGCCGGTCCGGGAAAACGGCCATGGAAGGATATCTCCTGCGGGAGATTATTGACATCGCATGGAATTCTGTAGAGATCTCGGGGAGATGAATTATGTGGAACAGAAATGGACGCCACCTGACGTCAACCCGAGATCTTTTTTTGAGAATCGGACGTACTGTTACGGATGTTATGCTCGGCCTTGAGCGGAGTATAGCGCGCGGCCGTGGCATAGAATTCCATAGTATGCGTGAGTTTCAGGACTCTGACTCTCCACGTGATATTGACTGGATGGCATCGGCTCGTTTATCCGACGACGATTTGGAGTTGGTGTCGCGGGAGTTCATGCCAGAGCATCAAATTCGTGTTCTTGTCGTCGCCGACGAACATGCGTCAATGCGGTATCCTTCCAAGAAGCCGCTGTATGCGGAAGCGCTCGTGGAGCTTTTGGGGCGCGCCGCGCACGAGTCCGGGAATAGTATCTCGGTCGTTGGCGTTGGCGGCGAGGGTATGATTTATTCGGGATGGATGTCGTCCGAGGAGGATGTGCGGACTTTCTTGGACTCGGCAGACGAGCAAAAACGCCGTCCTCGCTTGAGAGCGTCTGCACATACGTTCGCAGGATTGCTCGACGAACTGCGCCTTAAGAATACACTCGTCGTGTTCGTAACGGATTTTCTTGAGCTTGAACGTATACCTCTTGACGCATTGCGCGCGATTAATCCCGCGCAGAATGTCAAAAGTGTCGCCGTTGTGTTTGACGAGTGGAGCGGGTTTGCTCCAATAGAGAGCGCGTTGGCACTTCGGAGTCCGGAAGGCGATGCGTTCGCGACGCTTGATATGCGCAAGGGCGGAAGCCTGGAGCGCGAAGTGAATGCGTTTCGTGGGCGCGTGGCGGAGTTGAAGCGGCGCGGCCGAACGTGTAATCTATCGGTTGTGACCGTTCCACTTGTGGAAGAAGACCCACTGCGGAACTTCCAAAAACAGTGGCAACAAGTTATGGAAGAGGACAACTAAGGCACTGCAACGATGCAAAACATCGGGCAGTGCTTTTTCTTTTTTATCTCGTAATATCGGGATTTCGTAAATCCCGATTATTCACAACCGTTCAGTCGCAGAATAAAAATATCGGGATTTACGAAATCCCGACAAAATCTCGACAGATGGCGCGGTGTTGTTTACTTTTACTCAAGGAGTAGCGATTGTATGGAGCTAATCTCGATATCCTTGAGCCACGATTTTAGTTCTTGCGCGTACTTCTTATTATACGAACCCTCGAAAAGGTTTTTTGTGAGAATGGACGGAAAGTTCTTTTTGTCGCAGTAGTCCATATAACTACTCCAGCGATATTTTTCCAGATAGGCAAGTGCGCTTTGCGCGCTTGCTATTTCTCCATTTCGCCAATTGCGCGCGCCTCTTAAAAAATCCAGTGGGTTTAGATGAAGGTAGTGGAGAATGTACAAAAAATGCGCATCAGATTCTATAAGTATCTTTTTTGTTCTTCCTTGGAACAGAGTACCTGACCGCTTATATCTTTCGTTGAAATAGTTGGCGTATCCGACATTTAGTTTGCGCAAAAAAAGTGACAGGCCGCCTTCTACCAATTCCGAGAGGAGTAAGTGATAGTGATTTCCCATGATGCACCATCCGTGGACATCAACAATTCGCTTTCGTTGCCGCACGTTGTAAATATCGGGATTTACGAAATCCCGATATCGTGTAAATTCTGGCGCCGGGGCTGAATCGTTAAATTCATATAGATCGTGCACAAAGCGAAAACGATCTCTGTCGTCAAGAAATAAATTTCTTTTCTCTACACCACGATTTAGTACATGAAAAAGTTCCATACATTTTTTATATATCGGGATTTACGAAATCCCGATATAATAATTATACACAAGACACCGGCTGGTTTGCAATGGTAGAATAAAACAATGGCAAATATCGCTATCAATGGATTTGGAAGAATTGGGCGGTGTTTTTTTCGTGCGCTTCATGCGCGCGGAAAGGATATGGGACTCCATGTGGTTGCGATAAACGATCTCGGCGACATTAAAAATCTCGCGTATCTTTTGAAATACGATACGGTATACGGAAGATTCAATGGACAGGTTGCGGTCGACAGTGGACAGCTTATCGTCGATGGAAAACACATCGCCGTCTTTGCAAAAAAAGAGCCGGCGAAGTTGCCATGGCGCGATATCAGCGTTGACATCGTTGTGGAAGCGAGCGGGCATTTTACCGATGCGGAAAAAGCGCGCGGGCATATTGAAGCGGGAGCAAAAAAAGTTGTCATTACGGCGCCCGCAAAAGGTGAGGGTGCCGAAACGATTCTTGTAGGCGCGAACGAGGAAAAATTCGGCACATGCGATATTTCGTCAAATGCTTCTTGCACCACGAACGCGGCAAGCCCCGTGGTTGGCATTTTACACGAAGCAGTCGGCATTGAACGCGCGATTTTGAACACAGTGCATGCGTATACTGCCACGCAATTACTTGTTGACGGCTCTGTGCGCGACGATGACTTTCGCCGCGGTCGCGCGGCGGCCGCGAATCTCGTGCCGTCTTCCACGGGTGCGGCGAAGGCAACGGCGCTTGCGTATCCTGGTCTCCAGAATAAATTTGACGGCATCGCGATACGCATTCCTGTCATCTCAGGCTCGCTGGTAGACATAACGTTTGTGGCAAAACGCGCGACGAGTAGAGAGGAAGTGAATGAGGCGTTGCGCAAGGCCGCCATGAGTGAGAAGTGGAAGCGCGTTTTTGCGGTTACCGAAGAACCCCTTGTTTCAAGCGATATTTTAGGTCTTCCCTACGGTGCCATTGCCGATTTGGAAATGACGCGCGTGGTGGACGGTACGCTCGTGAAAGTTCTCGCGTGGTACGATAACGAAATGGGGTATTGCCACACGCTTGTGGAGCACGTGGCGGAGGTGGCGAAGCGGTTGTGATTTTTTAAATGCTATACTGGCCAGTATGAAGAAAAAGAAAAAACAAAAAGTAGACACCATAGAGAAATTGGCAATTCTTATGGTAGAGGGTTTTGAACAGGTAGATAAGCGTTTTGAACAGGTAGATAAGCGTTTTGAACAGGTAGATAAGCGTTTTGACCGGGTGGAAACGCGTCTTGAGGGAGTAGAGCTTCAGCTTAAGGATGTGAAAGGAGAGTTGTCCTATTTCAGACACGAAGTTGCCGAGATACGTCAAAGAATAGAGCACTTGGAAGAGCTGGGCGCTCGGAACGCCGGATTTGCAAAAGAAATAGACTATCTGCTAGAACGCGTTGGAAAAATTGAAAAACATTTACATCGCGCATGAATCCCGTTAGAAGTCGCGGAAGTTAAGGACGACTCGGGAGTCACGATTTGCAACACTATGTGTCGAGAAATTACAAACGCTAATATCAAGTCGGAAGCACCCCGAACGAGAGTATACTCTCTAACGGGGCAGGCAAGCTTCCTACTTCTAACGGGATGAAAGTGTATATAGCCGCAGATCATGGCGGTTTTGCTCTGAAAGAGGTTTTGAAGCCGTTCGCAGAGTCGCTTGGGCACGAAGTGGAAGATCTTGGCGCGTTCGTACTTGATGCAGATGACGATTATCCGACTTTTGCACAAGCGGTCGCGCGAAAAGTTGCAGAAGAACCGGAGCACGCACGCGGTATTGTAATTGGTGCGTCCGGCCAAGGCGAAGCATTTGCCGCAAACCGTATCAAGGGGGTGCGCGCGGTCGTGTATTACGGAGAGCCAGGACGTAAACAGAAAGATGCCGACGGAAAAGAGCTTGATATGATTTCTTCCACACGCGTACACAACGACGCAAACATTCTTTCTCTCGCGGGGCGCTTTCTTAACAAGGAGGAAGCAAAAGAAGCTGTGGAGCGGTGGCTTGAAACACCCTTTAGTGGCGCGAAGCGGCACGCGAGGCGCCACAGAATGGTGGACGAAAGCATATGATTGAAGTCGTGCCGACGGTGGTGCCGGATTCGCTGAACAAAGTGGTAACGAGACATGCTCGGTATAGTACCTTTGCGAACACATTGCACATCGACATCGCCGACGGCTTATTCGCACCAAACACAACGTGGAAATTTGACGGAGAGCGGAAACTTTTAGGCGCGGAATCTTTTGTATACGAAGCGCATCTGATGGTTCAGGATCCGGAAGATTGGATAGTCGCATGCGCGGACGCCGGTTTTCGGCGAGTTGTTGTGCATGTAGAGGCATTGTCAAAGTTTTCCAGAGTTGCGGAGGTGCCACAAAAAACGCTCAGTGCTTTCCGCGAGGCGGGTATTCCAGCGATCGGTATCGGCGTACTTTTTGGGACGCCGCCTGACGCAGTAGGGTCTATCGTCGGCGCGTGTGATTTTTTGCATCTCATGACGATTAAGACGATAGGAACACAGGGTATTCCATATGCAAAAGAGGCGCCGGCGCGCGTAGCGGAATTTCACGCGCGATTTCCGAAAATGCTTATCTCCGTGGATGGCGGTGTTTCGGAAGAAAATATCGCTGACTTGGCGCGCGCGGGCGCGCGGCGATTTTGTGTTGGTTCCGCGCTCGCGAATGCAGAGGATCCGGCGGCTGTGTATAAGATACTCCAAGAGACGGCGGAAAACGCGATACAATAGGGAAGTGCAAGCATTAACGGATCAAGAAGTTCGCGAACTTGAGCGGCGCGCAAATCAAATCCGTCAGACGATAATTGAAATGCTCGTTGCGGCGGGAAGCGGCCACACTGCGGGGCCTTTGGGCATGGCGGATATTTTTACCGCGCTTTACTTCCGCATACTGAAGCACGACCCGAAAAGCCCGGAGTGGGAGGATCGCGACCGGCTTTTTCTCTCCAATGGACATATTTGCCCGGTGCGTTATGCCACGATGGCGCACGCGGGATATTTTCCTGTGGAGGAATGTTTGACGCTTAGAAAATTCGGCTCGCGTCTTCAGGGACATCCAGAGCGCGAGCGCCTTCCCGGGATTGAAACTACATCAGGTCCCCTGGGGAGCGGGCTCTCGCAGGCGGCTGGTTATGCGTATGCCGCGCGCATGCCCGCCCGACCGAACGGTCGTTCGGGCGGGGATAAAAAGAAATTTCGTATTTATTGCGCTATGTCGGATGGCGAGCACGATGCGGGGAACACGTGGGAAGCCGCGATGTTTGCCGCAAAAAATAGGTTGTCAAATCTCACCGGCATCATTGACCGCAACAATATTCAGATAGACGGTTACACCGAAGACATCATGCCGCTTGAGCCCTTGCGCGATAAATATGAAGCGTTCGGTTGGCACGTGCTTGAGGTAGACGGACACAATATTCCGCAGTTCATCGCCATGTGTAGCGAGGCAGAAGCGATTCAAGAAAAACCGACGGTCATCATTGCGCATACCATCCCAGGCAAGGGTATAAAAGAAATTGAGAATGATTTTCGCTGGCATGGAAGCCCTCCCGGCAAGGGGCCGACAGACGTTATTCCGGCAGAAGAACAGGGGAAAGTTTTTCTGGACGAACTGCGAACACTTGGCGGAAAAATCACGAGCGAACATCAGTAGGAGGAAAATCAAAATGCAAATATCAAAAATCAAAATGACAAAGCAAAATCAAAAATATGATTAATCCGGATGCAAAACTCGCAGAAAATATATTTGATACGCCGGAGATGGAGCCGACACGCAATGGGTTTGGGAGGGGACTTGTGGAAGCGGCGGAGAAGGACGAGCGCATTATAGCACTTTGTGCCGATCTTACTGAATCCACGCGGATGGAAGAGTTTGCTAAAAAGTTTCCGGAGAGGTATGTGGAAGTGGGTGTTGCGGAGCAGAATCTTGCGGCGCTCGCCTCCGGGTGTGCGAATTACGGAAAAATCCCGTTCATTACTTCGTACGCCACGTTTAGCCCGGGCAGGAATAACGAGCAGATTCGCACGACCATCGCCATCAACAACCTGCCGGTAAAAATCGTTGGCTCGCATGCGGGCGTTTCGGTTGGGCCAGATGGCGCGACACATCAGGCGCTTGAAGATATGGCACTCATGCGTGTGTTGCCTAGAATGACGGTGCTCTACCCATGTGATGCGGAAGAGGCGCAAAAAGCAACAATCGCTTCCGTGGGAGTGAATGGGCCGGTTTACATTCGCCTCGCACGTGAAAAAAGTCCGTTATGCACGACTAGGGACACGCCGTTTGAAGTAGGAAAGGCGATTGAGTTTTGGCGCGGAAAGAACCCACAAGTTGCGATTTTTGCAACAGGACCGTTGGTATATAACGCACTTCTCGCCGCACGCGAGCTTGAGAAGGAGGGGGTTGGTGTTGTCGTTGCGAATGTGCACACGGTAAAACCGCTTGATGAAGAAGTCCTCGTTTCGCTCGCGCGCGAGTGTGGCGCGGTGGTGACTGTGGAGGAGCACCAAATCGCCGGAGGGTTTGGCAGCGCTACGGCCGAGCTACTCGCGCGCGAGCGACCCACGCCGATAGAGTTCATAGGTGTTCATGACCAGTTTGGCCAGTCAGGAAAACCCGAGGAGTTGATTGAACATTATGGTATGGGCGTGTCCTACATTGTAGCCGCGACAAAAAAAGTCGTTGCCCGCACGCATCAAAAATAGTATATTTTTTATACCATGGTCTCAAAAGTTAATCAGAAGCCGATGTTGTTTGATGATACGCCACGAGGCCTCTTAGAGATGCTGATACTTGCGGGAGGTTTTGCCGCCGCGCTTTCAATTTCCCCAGTTCTTTTTGTAGTACTTGCGGGCATAGGATACGCAGTTAAGGCTGAAGATAAAATGTGTCGACGAAACATCAGAAGCTCTTTTTCGTATTTGAAACGGAAAGGGTATGTGGAGGTGCGCTCAAGCAAGAGCGGAAAGCGAGTTACTGTTACCGTGCGAGGGTTCAAGTGCGCATCTATGTACCGAATACGAAAGGCGCTTGCTGCACCAATGTATTACTCTCTGAAATGGGACAAAAAATGGCGACTTATCCTTTTTGATATACCGACAGAGGATCGAGCCAAACGCAATGCATTCAGATTCTTCATAAAACATATCGGCGCAATTATGTTACAAAAAAGCGTATGGGTATATCCGTTTGACTGTTCTGAACGAATAATACTTTTGAGGCAATTCTTTCAGTTGACGGAAAAGGAGCTGCGTCTTGTTGTGGTCGATTCTCTCGACAATGACCAGTGGCTTCGCAAGCATTTTAAGTGTTAAAATATATATTTTTTATACCATGGCATAATAAGTATATATTAATTATGTCACAACGACTGTAAACGAAAGGTTTCCGGTGCCTCGGAAAAATATTTTTCCAGTTCGTTGCGTGTCAGAAGGCCGGCTTGTGCGCCGACTTTCTGCACCACGTAAGCGCTGTTTACTTGTCCGCGGCGAAGTGCTTCTTGGGGCTCCAGTCCAAGTGTCATATATGCAACTGTTGTAGAAGAGGCGGCATCTCCTGCTCCTGTGCGCGAAATTGGCGGCGCGGGATCGGGAAACATGGGAGAAAACCATGCGCCCGCCTCACTCATGATGGCGGCACCGTTTCTGCCGTCTGTAATAACGGCGATTTTTGGGCCTAATCTCCGGACACTTTCAAGAAGTTTTTTCATATCACCCTCGTCGGTTTTGAGGAGTTGTTGTGCCTCCTCTTTGTTGCAAAAGAAGATTTCCGCGGCCGTATACACATTTTTCAGAGCATCTTTCCCTATTTGCAACTGGAACGTGCCGGGTTGGAATGCGAGTTTTATGTTGTGCTCTCGCACATATGCAACTATTTTCTCGTGGTACGGAAGCGAATGTGCGGGCAGTGAGGTGAGATAAAACCAGCGTGGCTCCTCTTCAAACTTCGGAAGCTCGTATGGAAATTCCTGATGTTTAACTAAGATAGTGCGTTCTGCTTCATACTGAAGCACATAGTGATAGTTCGTCGGCATATCTTTATGGACGCGGACATATTCGGTTGAAATACCCTCGCTTTTCAAGGCCTCAAGACAATTTCTACCGTTCTGATCGCCACCAATGTCGGTGACCGGCGCGCTTTTGAGGCCAATGCGGTGCGCCGCGACGGCGGCGTTAGGGCCGTTCCCGACTGCGCGCACCTCGGTGACCGATTCGTAGGGGATTTTAGCGCCGAATTTCACACACAGCTGGCAGTTGTTGTGGTCAATATCACAATTCACACGCGCGTCTTTGAGGCGGATGAACGCGTCCGTCGTAATGTCGCCGAAGGAGATTAGTTCGTATGACATGCTCCGAATTGTATCATGGTACAATTTGGGGCAACACTTCACGAAGCTATAGAGGATGCGCACATTGGTGTTCTCGCGATCGCGACACTAATGAAGTCGCTACGCACTACATAGCGGTACGCCTGTCAATATGAACTCCGATCACACCAAAACTATTGATGTGCGCTTGACGACACCTGACGAAGCGGCGCGGCTTTTGACTTTTACGCATCCTTTTAGTATCCTATCGCAATGCTAACACTTGAAGTTGCCATGCGGGATATGAAGGAATCGCCGGAAGAAATCCGAGTACGCGGCGCTATGCCCGCTGTGTTTTACGGCGCCAAAGAGCCGTCAACCCCCATCGTTATCAATGCTCGGAAAATGGCGTCTACATGGAAAGAGGCGGGTGAAACGACCGTCATCTCTCTAACGGGCGCGGTAGAAACGAAAGAAAGCTTGATACGAGACGTGCAATTTCATCCCGTCACCGGGAGTCTCTTACATGTTGATTTTTACGTATTGGAGAAAGGCAAGAAGGTGGAGCTTGCGGTGCCGATAGAATTCTCCGGCACGGCGCCCGCCGAGAGGGCTGGGCACGTTGTCGTTAAGTCGCTGCACGAAATTGAGATTGAAGTTTTGCCGGCCGAGCTTCCGCGCGAGCTTGTTGTCGATATTTCAAAACTTGAAAATGTGGGGGACCGCATAACGGTCGCCGATATAGTACTTCCACCGAGCGCAGAACTTAAAACCAATCCGGAAGAAGTTGTTGTATCGGTGGCGGAATTTAAAGAAGAGAAAATTGAGGAGCCAGCTCCAATTCCTGCGGAGGGTGCCACCGCACCCGAAGTGGCGGCCGAGGGCGCCACTCCGGAAGGCGGCGAGCCACAGGAAAAGCAAGGGGAGTAGCCCGCACACTTACTTTGGTGTCATTGCTTTTGTGTTTTCGTTAGATGTGCGTGTGCGCATACTTTTCATAACATCAGTCATTTTTGTGCTGACGCCTGACTGGCAATAAACACAATACCAAAGTAAGTGTGCGGGTTTGGTATACTAGACAGAATGACTCGCTCGTACGTTTTGTCAGCGTTCGTGCTTTTTGTTGTGTTTGCCACGGCAGTTTTTGCGTTTGCGGAAACGCCCGAAGAGCGTCGCACGCGTCTTGAGCAAGAGCTTGCGAAGATAGAGCAAGATATTGTTGAAAAACGCGGCGTACTTTCGGAAAAACAGAAAGAGCGTACCTCGCTTGAGCGCGATATTGCAGTTCTTGACTACCAAATTGAGATTGCAAAAACGCAGATACGACATCGCGACCTTGCCATAGCGCGACTACGCGACGAGATTGGCAACAAACAGTCTGCCATCTATGAACTTGATAAAAAAGTTGGGCGTAGTGAGGCGTCGCTCGCCCAACTTATTCGGCGTACGCGAGAACTTGACGACAGATCGCTCGCCGAAATTATTTTAAGCGACTCGCTCTCGCGGGTGTTTGCAGAGTTGGATGCTCTGGCGCAGGTGGAGCAGGAATTGAACGCGTCATTTGAGATTATGGCATCGCTCCGATCTGATTTGGCAGCCAGGAAGACAGTGCTTGAAGGCGAGCAGGGCGAAGAAGAACAACTGCGCCGCATCCAACTTTTGGAGAAGCAGACGATAGAACGGAAAGAAAAGGAGAAACAGCAAATACTTACTGTGACTCGAGGCGAGGAAAAAACGTATCAACAACTTATTGTGGAGCGTGAGAAACAGGCGGCGGTGATACGTTCTGCCCTCTTTGAGCTTCGCGATTCGGCGGCTATTCCGTTCGGGAAAGCGTATGATTTCGCGAAGGAGGCCTCGGCGAAGACCGGCGTTCGCCCCGCACTCATACTCGCGGTATTGCGACAGGAAACAAACCTCGGTGAGAATGTTGGCCAATGTTTTCTCACCAATAGTCCAAACAAGGGGGACGGACAGGGAAAAAACACTGGTCGCTATTTTGCCCGCGTTATGAAGCCCGACAGGGACGTTGATCCTTTTCTCGAGATTATGAGCGGGCTCGGGCTTGATCCGTTCGGCCAAGTCGTTTCTTGCCCACCGGGTTATGGCTATGGAGGTGCCATGGGGCCGGCGCAATTCATTCCTTCAACGTGGATGCTCTACAAAGATCGCCTCGCGCGCGTGGTTGGACAAAACCCGCCAAATCCGTGGGATGCGCGCACGGCGATTTTCGCTTCGACCATGCTTCTTATGGACAATGGCGCGGACAAGGGCACGTATGCTTCGGAGCGTCTTGCGACATTGCGCTACTTTGCCGGATGGACAAACGCGCAAAAAGCGGCGTACGCGTTTTATGGAGACAGTGTCATGAGCTTTGCTGCGCAGTATCAGAAAGACATAGACATTTTGGAAGGAAAATGAATGTTCCAATTATGACAAGTCTGACTTGTGTACACAAGTCAGACTTGTCATAATAGGCCGTATGAGAGTCGAGCCGTATGGGATAGATTCATATATGCATGTAGTAAAACGCGGTGCGCGTGGTATGCCGATAACGCGCGGTGAAAATGACGCAAAACGTTTTCGTCGCCTGCTCTATTATTTGAATGATGAGTACCAGAGTGAATTCTGGGAAACTGGTGTATGTAGGAGCGATACATTAATTCGACCGAGCAGCTGGCCAGAACGTAAGCCGCTCGTAAAAATATATGCGTGGACTTTAATGCCGAACCATTTTCATTTGCTTCTGCAAGAAATTAAAGACAGCGGAACTTCGCAGTTTATGCAGCGTCTATGTGGAAGCATGTCTCGACATTTTAATGAAAAGTATCAAGAGCAGGGTAGTATTTTCCAAGGACCATTCAAAAGTAGAACAATCAATACCGACAGATACATGCGCTGGGCGCTTTCGTATGTAATGGTTAAGAACGTATTCGAACTGTATCCAGGAGGGTTGGAAAAAGCCATCAAAGAATTTGAACGAGCATGGAAGTGGGCAACGAAGTATCCATATTCTAGCTTCCCAGATTATGTGACCGGGAAACCACTTCCCATTATCGACGAAAGTACACTATGCGATTTCTTCACATCACCTGATGATTTTAAAACACTATCCCGCGATATGGTGTTGAGTCGCCTCAAACAAATTAGCTCGATTCAGGAAGTGACATTTGAGTAGATAGAATGACAAGTCAGACTTGTCATTCAGAAAGTTGCGTGTAAGATATTTAATGCGTATAGTATCCATACATTCCAGTGAAATCGCGCTACGCGCGTTTCGCCTACGGCGAAATTTCACGGGATATAAGAGCTTTTTAGTAAAACTTATGAACGATAGTGAATTAGTTACACTTAACCCTGTGAAATCCAGCGCTTCGCGCGGGAGTCGCTAGGCGGCTATTTCATAGGGCTTAAGATTTACTATACTCACCGCATTCGCAAGCTAAATCTAAAGGCATCTCTAATATGAAAAAAGACATACATCCAGCGGACTATCGAGAGGTTATTTTTGAAGACCTTACAAGTGGGAAGTGCTTTTTGGTTGGTTCAACGGTTGCGACGGAAAAGACCGACGCGTGGGAGGACGGCAAAAAGTATCCACTCTATCAAGTAGAGATTTCAAGCGCCTCGCATCCGTTTTATACGGGAACAGCGAAAATCATTGATACCGCAGGGCGGGTGGACAAGTTCAAGAAACGCGCGGCGGCTGCAAAACAGAAGAAGTAAATACGAAACACGAAATTCGACCTGCCAGCCGAAGCCTAGGCGCAGGCGGGAATCCTAAACAAATCCCAAATTTCAAGCATGAAATTTCAAACGGGAAGGAGTTTGGGGCTTTGGATTTTCTTGTTTGGATATTGTTTTGAATTTAGTGCTTAGGATTTAGAATTTAAACACAGTATGGCTGACAAATCACACATAAATCCTGAAGAACACGCAAACGACCACCGCGTGTCATATCTCGTAGAAGAGTGGAAGCGTCTTTCAAAAGCGGAACGCGACGCTGTAGAGATCACCGAGGTGGACCCCTCTATGAAAGAGCTATCGGAAAGGGAACTAAAAGATGTCGCGGTGCAAAAAGAAACTCTTCTAAAACAGATGGAAGCAATATTGGGTACCAAAGAAGAGCGCGAATTTCCAAACGAGATTGTATTGGAAATACGGGCAGGTGTCGGCGGAGAAGAAGCATCGCTTTTTGCCGAAGAGCTCGTCCATATGTATCTTAAGTACGCGGAGGCGAAAGGGTGGACGTCAAAAAAACTTTCCGAGTCGCGCGGGAGCTTGGGCGGCTGTAAAGAGGCGCAGTTTGAAATAGAGGGAAAGGATTGCTATCGGGCGCTTCAATTTGAAACCGGCGTACACCGCGTACAGCGCATTCCGGCCACCGAAAAGCAGGGGCGTGTGCACACATCCACCGCTTCCGTCGTGATATTGCCCATATATAAACGTACGAAAATAGACATTAGTCCTGCCGATCTTGAGGTGGAAACATCGCGTTCCGGAGGTGCCGGCGGACAGAATGTGAACAAGGTTGAAACGGCAGTGCGCATCATCCACAAACCGACTGGTCTGGACGTGCGTTGTACATCCGAGAGAAGCCAGGCGCAGAACAAGGAAAAGGCGATGACGCTGCTTGCGTCTAAGCTCCAGCAGGCTCAAGATGAGCGTGAAGCGCGGGAACGCTCCGCGGACCGTAAATCGCAGGTCGGCACGGGCGACAGGTCGGAGAAGATTCGCACTTACAATTTTCCGCAGGACCGCATCACCGACCATAGAATCAAAGAGTCGTGGTCTAATGTGGAAAAAATAATGGCTGGTGGAATAGGGCCGATACTGGAGGCGCTCCGCAAAGCAGCAGATGGCGAGGCCACGTAATGTTCCAATCAACGAATCATACGAATGCTACGAATTTACAAAAAGCACCAAATTCCAAGCACCAAATCACAAACAATATCTAAATTCCAATTACTAAACACCAAACACGACGTGCCCGTTTTGAATTTGTGATTTCGGTGATTTGAATTTGTTTGGAATTTGGGATTTGTAATTTGTTATTTTCTTCATTTTGTATACATTCGCATATCGGCACATTCTAAGTAGGATTTGCAGAATAGGTACTCTTTTGTTACACTTTCGGCGATATGACCACAACAGGCACAGACATTAAGACCCTCTACGATGCCGGTTTGCACGTTGGGTATTCCCGTACACGCCGCCATCCGAGCGCCGTGCCGTATCTTTTCGGCACGAAAGACAGGGTGGATGTGTTTGACCTGGAGCGCACGCAAAAGCATATGGATGCTGCTCTCGCGTTTGTTCTCAGCGTCGCGCAAAGTAACAAACATCTCTTGTTTATCGGTGGGAAGCCGGAGTCAGCTGTAGCACTTCGTGCGGCGGCGGAGCGCGCAGAAATGCCATACGTCGCGTCTCGCTGGATTGGGGGGACGCTTACGAATTTCAAAAATATCCGGAAACGCATTGAGCGCCTGTTGAAATTGACGGAGGAGCGCGAATCTGGCGAGCTCGCGAAATATACCAAACGAGAGCGCCTACTTTTAGATAGAGAAGCGGAAAAGCTTAGAGCGCGTTTTGGCGGCCTCATACCGATGGTAGATCTTCCCGCCGCCGTATTTGTGGTGGACACCAAGTACGAACACACCGCTGTGTGTGAAGCCAATCACCTCGGCATTCCGGTAGTCGGTCTTCTAAGTTCCGATTGCGATTTTTCACTCATACAATATCCGATTCCTGCAAATGATACATCGGTGAAGAGCGTCCGACTTGTGTGTGATAGGGTAGCGGAAGCGTGTATAGAGGGGAAAGAGCACCAAATGAATGCTAAAATTCCAAGCACCAAGCACCAAATTACAAACAATATCTAAATTCCAATTACTAAATACCAAACACGACGTGCCCGTTTTGAATTTGTGATTTCGGTGATTTGAATTTGTTTGGAATTTGGGATTTGTAATTTGTTATTTTCTTCACACTGTAGATTGGTACATACTTACATATACAAGTGCTATGGTCATTACCACCGACACTATCAAAGAACTCCGCGACATGACTGGAGTTTCCGTGATGCAGTGCAAAAAGGCGCTTGAGGAAGCGGGTGGCGATATTGAGAAAGCCAAGATTATTTTGCGAAAGCACAGCTCTGCCACCGCTTCCAAAAAAGCGGATCGTGCGCTTGGGGCGGGGATTGCGGCCGCATACACGCACGCGGGCGGCTCGGTTGCGGGAGTGGTGGTCTTGGCGTGCGAGACCGATTTCGTCTCAAAAAATACGGAGTTCCAAAAGTTGGCGTATGATATCGCAATGCACGTTGCGGCGATGAGTCCGCAGTTCATTTCGCGCGACGACGTGAAGGGCGAAGACATAAAAGCGGCTCGCGACGTGTTTCTGAAAGAGGTTTTGAATGTGCCGGAATCTTCGCGCACTAAAGCAATTGAAGGAAAAATAGATTCCTACCTCCGGGAAAAAGTGCTCCTCGAACAGCCCTTCGTAAAAGACGCGACCCTTTCCGTTGGCGAGCTCCTAGATGGCGCTGTCCAAAAGTTCGGGGAGAAAATTCAGATAACGCGTTTTGAGCGGCTCTCGGTCAAATAAAATACCATGGTTGTGTTTTCTATAGCACTATTCACCACATCGCTTGCGCTTGTCATTGCTTTGTTTGCATGTAAGTACATTGAAATGCGACGCGGTATCGTTTTTGTTCCTGAATGGCGCGACAGGGCAGATGAAAAAGCGCGAGAATTGAAGGCGCTCGCATTCCGGGCGGAGGAAAGACTTGAACGTTTGCCAGCGATCCTCTTTGCCCTCATACGTTTCGGTATTCATGGGTTTGCACTTTCTGCCGCGCATCTCGCGCGTTCCCTGGAAGAAAAGGCGCACCAGCTTGCCGATTTTGTGTCTCACAAACGCGGATTTGAGCGGCGCGAAGCGCATTCGGAGTTTTTGAAAAAAGTTGGAGAGGTTAAGAATGGGGATGGAAGAAATGGCACTAATGGAGTATCAAGTTTATAATCACTTTTAAGCCTGGGTAGCTCAATTGGCCAGAGCAGCCGATTTGTAATCGGCAGGTTGTGGGATCATATCCCACCCCAGGCTCATAGTATAATGGTGAGGATTATGTCTCACGCTTTTTACAGGTCTCAAGAATATAAGCAGAGGCAAAGTGTTTTAACTAGAGAAAATTGAAGAAAGGGGAAGTTCGACTTTCTTTTTAGAAAGGATAGAAGGAAGTGTGCACGCAAAATATGTAAAAATGCATTTGAAGTTGTTCCACACAATCCTAAAAAGTATTGCTCCCAGAGTTGTGCGGCCACAGTTAATAATTCCAGACGCAAATGGCCAGAGGTCGTTAGGAAGAAAATATCTGCTTCGCTAGCAGGCAGATCGTTCGTAGGAAAACATAATCCTAGCAAAGGATTGATAAAGGTTCCACGTGTCTTGTGTAGGTGCGACAATCAAGATTGCGGAAAAGAGTTTTTAAAAGAACGTTGGAGGAAGAAGCGATTTTGCTCAAATATCTGTGCCATGGCTGTGATAGGTGGTAAACCAACATCCCCGAAGGCCTCTAAAGGGAAGGGCGGTATCAGGACAGACATAAGTCCGGAAATTTATTTCTATAGTAGATGGGAGGCAAACGTTGCTCGTCTTTTCACGCATCTAAGAATGTCGTGGGAGTATGCACCCACATCGTTTGATATCGGCAGACAAATGTACACTCCAGATTTTTATCTACCAGAAACAGATATGTATATAGAAGTCAAAAATTTTATGTGGACATACTCTAAAATTCGCGACGAAAAATTCCGCACAGCATATCCAAATATACCGTTACTTGTTATTTTGAAAGTAGATTATATGGAGTTAGAAAGACGATACACACATCTAATTCCAAGGTGGGAATATAAAAATAGCAAAGTGCCGAATCCGGGAGGCGGCTACTGAATTAATCCGCAAGTGCGGAGTCCAACTTCTCCATCTTCGGCAGAATGTCTAGAACCTCTTCTTGGTTTTTATATCCGTAATGTACCTTGCTTTGAACGACGAGCGCTGGCAATTCTGGTTTAACGCCATGTATTGAAATTAGTGTCTGAAGCGCCGAGACGTCCATATGGTAATCAAAAGAATAGACGCGTAGTTGCGGATACTCTTCTCCGAGGTCGGTCAAAACGTAACCCTGTTTTTCGCAGTCCTTACACTCGTTTTCTTCGTTTGAATAAAAATATAGGATGGTCACGGCCTTCAGACCGCATTTCGCAGTGATTTCTTTCATAAGGAGAATGTCTTTTATTTGGAGAAGCGAATAAAAACGCTTGAGGCGAAGAAGGTCGTCTCTGGGCGTCGTGCGTTGTGATTCCATGTACGAAAGACGCTCGGCGAGTGTACGGAGCTCGCTCGGTAGTATGGTGCTTTCGGTTACGTCTTCGCAGGAGCGCTGCGTGAGGAGGTCAAATTGTGTTTCAAGCGAGAGAATATCAATGGAAATATTTTCTTGCGTTTCTCGAATCTCCGCCATGCGGCGATTTTGAAAGTAATTGGATGCATAGAGCGCAGTTGCGAATATAGCCACGGTAATGACAAATGCGATCGCGTAAGTGCTCCACTTAGCAGTGCGTGTGTTGCTTATCTCGGAGCACATATCGCACATATTTTAAAACGGTACGTTATTTTTGACAAGGGACAGCGCTCCGTCGGCGCACCTGTTTGGGAGACCGCTCACGCCCGCACACTTACTTCGGCATTGCCTTCCGAAGGCCTTGCGCAGCGCGTCGGCAACTTTGCATTTCACCATCCATAGCAGAGGGGCACATTGCTCGAGAGAACATCGCGCGCGATTTATTCATGCGTAGAGTCGTAACCGCAGTAGCGATGTCCCCCGAACGATTACGTTGTACTGTCGTTCGGCGCGAGCAATGTGCCCCGGAGCGCCTCCCTTATCTCCACGACACGCCCGTATTGAGTACTGCTTTTACCAGTGAGGCGGAAAGCCATAGGGGAACCATGAAGCCGTACAGAACAAGAAATGCGGGAGTGGCAAGAGGCGGAAAGCCCCGTACCGTGGAGAGGCGGGTGCCGAGCGCTATCAGTACAACGGTAAGCGCAATCAGAATGTATACGGTGAGAATGAGCGTACTCGTGTTAATGAAGAACGGGTCAACTGACGGTGTTGTTATCCCGACAGCATTGAAGCGAATCCATGCTTCAGCAAGTTCTTGCGCCCCGTACCACAGAACGCGCCCGATAAAGAAGAATGCGGCGAACATGGAGAGGAGTGCGGCGGGAAGCACGATAAGCCCCAAATTTCCAAAACGCGGGTTGCCGAACAGGTGCCGGTAATCAAGCGCATTCTTGAAAAACCCATAATTCCATCGGATACGCTGGCGGATTAGGGCTGCGAGGGAACGGGGCGCGGATGTATATACCTCTGCACGGGGTTCATTGAGGATTAGCCATCCGTGTTCCTGGAGGCGAAGTCCGAGCTCCATGTCTTCCGTGGAGTGTCCATGCCGCCAGCCGCCGACCTTCCGCACTGTTTCCGCGCGGAAAATTGAAAATGGTCCCGGTGTAATGAAAATAGAGCCGAGACCCGCGAATGCATAGCGGTTAAAAATAGCGAGACGATATTCCACATTCTGCAGATGCTGAATAAAGGAGTGCGGGGTGTGGACATGGATTCCGGGTGTAATGGCCGCCACGCGAGGGTTTTGAAATGCATGGACGAGGCGCGCAAGCGCATCTTTTTTTACTACAGAATCCGCGTCAAGACAGCCTATAAGTTCCGCTTCCGTGTTTTTAAGAGCGAGGTTCAGCGCGGTGTGTTTTCCGCCATTTGCTTTTTTGAAAATCCTGATGTGCGGGTGGCGTGTGTAGCGTTTGGCTATCGTTTGGGTTGTATCCGTGGAGCCGTCGTTCACAATCACGATCTCCAGTTTTTCTTTTGGATATGCGAGCGCGAGAAGCGAATCAAGCGTTGCGGCAAGCGTACGCTCCTCGTTGAAGCAGGGCACAATAAGACACACGGAAGGGGAGTATGAAGCCGTAGCATTTTCATCTCGCGTCCCACTCCTTTGCCGTTCAATGAACGACACAAGCAAAAACACCTCAAAGTAGAAGACAATAAAAAGAAGCACATGTGCAATAATAGCGCCGATTTCCATAGTAGAATTATTTTGGCACATTATCTGATTTCAGCTCCGCATTGCTTTCGTGTCTCATCCTCCAACTTTTTGTGGAGCGCGTCCACCTCTTCGTTTGTCAATGTTTTCTCCCGCGAGCGGTACACGATACGATAGGCGTAACTTACTTTGTTTGCACCGAATTTCTCGGTGTTCTCGTATGTGTCAATGAGTTTCACCTCTTCTACCATGTCGTCTCCTACAGTCTCGCGGATGAGGTCAAAATAATTGTTCGGAACGAAATCGTTTGAGACAACGAATGAAATGTCACGCATTGCTGGTGGATACTTGCTAACCTCCTTGTATTTTTGGCCGAGGCGGAGTTGTTTTACCACGCGTGGGTCAGTGGACCACAGGAGGCGAATGTCAGGGAGCTCCATTCCGATAATTGCGAGCCGTTCCAAGCCAAAGCCGAATGCCCAGCTATTGTAGCCGGTTAAGCCGAAATTTTTCATCACTTCTCGTCTCGGCATGCCGCCGCCCAGAATCTCTACCCACTGGCCGTTGATTTGCACCTCCACTTCCAAGCTCGGGTCTGTGTAAGGAAAGACATCCACGTTGAATCGGTGTATCACGTCACGCCCGAAAATACTCTGCACAATTTCGGTGAGAACGGCCTTTAGGTCGTCCAAACCAAGTGTTTTTTCCTTATCCGGCATCATGTAGAGTCCGCCCATTTGGTGGAACACATTCATGTGGCGGCTGTCTATTTCGTCCTTGCGATATACTTTGCCGTAGCACAGAACGCCGAGTGGTTCCGCGCGCTCTATTTTTTCTCGTACTTCGGGAAGGTTCATGTAGTAATACCACATCACTGTGTCGTGCGTGCGTAGAATATTTTCATCGTCCACGTAGTACGTATCAGACGGGCTGCGAGCCGGGTGGTCGGTGGGGAAATTGAAAAGGTCAAAGCTCACGTCTGCCGGCACGACTTCCGGGATTTTAATATCGTCAAAGTCTTTCAGCGTGTCTACCGCTTTCACGCGGTCTACGAGCGCCTTGAGAGGACTTCCTTTGGTACGCGATAGGTCGGGCATCGCAAGATAGCGCTTGATACGCAGGGCGTCCGGGTCGGTGCGTTTTTCGAGCGTTTTGAGGGTCGCCTTCTCGTCGTCTGTTGGTATGACAAATTCTGAACTCATAGTGGGTTTTGATCGCGAGCGAGCCGCACAAAACTCGTCGCGAGGGTCAAAGACGACCTCGACGACGTGCCCTGGGCACGGCGAGAGGACGTCTGCAGGCCCGCAGTAGAGTTTTGTGCGGCGCAGCCCGTACACTTACTTTGGCATCGCTTTTTATTCTGCAGACCTGATTGTTTTGATAGACCGACCTTTATAAAAAAGTTCGATACCAGATTACTGTAAGTATCGAAAAAGCAGAATAATGCCAAAGTAAGTGTCAGGGCGCAGCCGCGAAACGAGACCATATTGCTGTTTTTTTTCATCATGTTCGAGTGGTCAAAACCCACCATGGGTTCTTTTTTTGGCTTTCTTTTTGACTATTATCTAGTATACTATACGGTATCTATGGTCAAAAAGAAAGCGCAGAAAACACTTCCGTCCACCACCAAGTCAGGTGGTGGTTCTTCGTACCGCGCTGAAGATATCACCGTTTTGGAAGGGCTTGAGGCCGTGCGTCGAAGGCCCGGCATGTACATCGGGACTACCGGCACATCGGGTCTTCACCATCTCGTGTGGGAAGTGTTTGATAACTCGCGTGACGAAGCGATGGGCGGATTCGCGAACGACATTGAGATTGCACTTTTGCCGGACGGGCGCGTGCGCGTGGCCGACAACGGGCGCGGTATTCCCGTAGATATACACACGAAGACAAAAGTATCGGCGCTTGAAACGGTCATGACAAAACTTCACGCTGGTGCCAAGTTCGGCGGGGAAGGATATAAGATATCCGGCGGGCTTCATGGTGTTGGTGTGTCGGTAGTGAACGCACTTTCATCGCACTTGCGTGCGGAGGTGCATCGCGATGGCGGAAAATTTTTGCAGGAGTATAAGCAAGGAGGGAAGCCGGTTGGAAAAATTAAGCGTGTCGGCGCGTCGGATATTCATGGCACAGTCGTCACCTTCTTACCGGACAGCGATGTCTTCCCAGATCGCACATTCAACTGGGAAACGATTATTGCCCACATGCGCCAGCAAGCGTATCTGGTGAAGGGTCTTCGCGTTAGTGTATTGGATTTTCGGAATACTAAAGAGAAGGTTGATGATGAATCGGCGTATTATTTGCGCGAGCTTGGCATAGATGCGCCGTCCGTCACCTTTTATTTTGAAGGCGGGCTACGTAGCCTCATTGCATTTCAAAATCATCATCTCGAGCCGATACACAAAACAGTTTTTTATGTTGAGAAGGAGCAAGATGGCGTTGCGGTAGAAATAGCCCTCCAGTATGTGGACGATATTTCCTCTCGCTTTTCAGCGTTTGCAAACAATATTTACACCGCCGAGGGCGGTATGCATGTTACCGGTTTTAAAACGGCGCTCACGCGTACGCTGAACGCGCAACTCAAAAACGGTGGAAAAGAAAGCGAAACGTTTACAGGAGACGATGTGCTCGAGGGTCTCACGGTGGTTGTCTCTGTGAAGTTACGCGAAATTCAATTTGAAGGGCAAACGAAAGCAAAACTGGGGAGTGTGGAGGCACGGGGCGCGGTGGAGAGCGTGTTTGCCGAGAGCTTCTCGGCGTTTCTTGAAGAGCATCCGGAAGAGGCGCGCGCTATAGTGGGGAAGGCGGCGCTTGCCATGAAGGCGCGCAAGGCCGCAAAAGCCGCCAAGGATTCCATTCTTCGCAAGGGGGCACTGGACGGCATGACGCTTCCCGGAAAGCTTGCCGACTGTCAGACAAGAAATGCCGAAGAGGCGGAGCTTTTCATTGTGGAAGGCGATTCGGCGGGCGGAACTGCAAAAATGGGACGTGACCGCCGCACGCAAGCGATTCTACCGCTTCGCGGAAAGATCTTAAATATTGAACGCGCGCGTTTGGACAAAATGCTCGCATCGGAGCAAATAAAGAATTTGGTGGTGGCGCTCGGCACAGCGATAGGGGATATATTTAATCTTGAAAAATTACGTTATCACAAGGTAATTATCGCGACCGATGCCGATGTGGACGGTGCACACATTCGCACGCTTCTTTTGACACTGTTCTATCGCCACTTTAGGCCCGTTATAGACGGCGGCTATCTTTTCATTGCCCAGCCGCCACTTTTTAAAATAAAGAAAGGAAAGGATATCACCTACGCATACACGGAAGAAGAAAAAATAAAAATTGCCGGTCGCGATACGCCTGTCGAAGAAGTTTCTGCCGAAGAAGGGGTGGCTGGTACTGAAGAGGACCCTGAAGAGAAAACGAAGAAGGCGCCGAAACTTTCGATTCAGCGCTACAAGGGTTTGGGTGAGATGAACTCTGACGAGTTGTGGGAAACTACGATGGACCCCGCGCGACGCATATTAAAACTGGTGACGGTTGAAGACGCGCGGGAAGCCGACATGGTGTTCGACATGCTCATGGGCACCGATGTGCCGGCACGCAAGGCGTTCATTCAAAGTCATGCAAAAGAGGCGACACTTGATATTTAGGTGGCGCTCCGTCGGCACACCTGTTTGGGAGACCGCTCACGCCCCGCTCCAGTTTTGTCTTTCAGCAAAACTAGAGCGGGACTCCGCTACGGTTAAGTCTCCCCAACAGGTGTGCCTCCTCCGCTTGAAGTGGTTGAGAAATACACTGCGCGATGCATGCCCCGCACCAATGCGAGCTTTTGTGATGCGAAGCATTTGGTACGGGGTTCTCTCGAGCAATGTACCCCTCCGCTCTAGGCGGTGGAGCCAATTTGCCTCCGCGAGCTTCCAGAGAAGCACTACCTACGCTCGCTGAAGGTGGTGAGATGCAAAATTTACGAGCAGGTTTGCGGCGTTAGCGCGAGATGTATGTGCTCGCGGTGTTGTTGCTCTCGTTTGATTCTTTCACGCGGTTGTCGGGGTCAACGGTAACCGTAAATGCGCCGCCGGTCAGTGGCGAAAAGCGCAGAGTGTTCTCTATGTGTGCGCCAGGCGCGAGGGACATTTGGGCAGGGGAAACATAATATTGCGCCGAGCCGGTTGTCGGAACGTTTGCGGTAAAATGCCATGCACCGGTCTGCGCCATGCCGCGATTCGCAATATCAAACACCGCGTATGCTTCATTTGCGCTCGTCATGCCGGTGCGGAGGATTTGTGCATAAAGATCCGGCGTCCCCGGCGTTGGGGCGGGAGTTGGAGTCGGCGCGGGCGTTACAGACGGGATTTCCTCTTCGTCGCCACCAGCGGGTTCTTGGTCGTCTACTTGCACCACGGCAGTATCTCGGCTGAAAAGAGAAGCTATTTTAGAAACCGACCAGCCCGTGAAGTTTACCAGTCCCCAAATGAGGACGACGATAACAATCAAAGAGCCCGCGAGGGCGAGGAGGTTGGTAAAGAGAGATGTTTTCTGTGTGTCCATAGGAATCGTTATTATTTGATTTTATCATGGTACTACACGTAGGTACTAGTTGTCAACCTACACTAACTTTACGCTATCGTAAAATTAGTGTAGGTTGACAAATGGCTGAAATGGTATATAATTTAATTATGCGTGAAGTATCTTTAGACAAGCAGATACGCTCCTTTATTTTTCTCACCCTTTTGTTTTTTGGGGCGTTTGTTTTTGTTCTCGGTTCTGCCGGATTTGTTCCGTATTATGTTGACGGTACGTCGCCAAGGCACAACCGCGTTACGCTTGCGGCACTTCCAATGCTCGGTGACCTAGTTGAATCCGGGTCGCGTGCCGCGGCGGTTTTGCCGGAGCGCATTCAGATTCCTTCCGTCGGTATTGACCTTCCGATTGTGAATCCAGAAAGCCGCGATGCGGCAGTGCTTGACGAAGCTCTCAAATCCGCCGCGGTGCGCTATGTGGATTCTGCGCGTTTGTATGAAAAGGGCAACATGCTTATTTTCGCGCACAGCTCGCATCTGCCGATAGTGCACAATCAAATGTATCGTGCGTTTAATAATTTGCCGGACGTGAAAGTGGGCGACACAATTCTCGTTTCCGGAAGCGGCAAAACATCTACCTACAAAGTTACCATTGTGCGCAAGACCGACGCGAACGAGGAACTCATTGACCTTTCCTCAAAACAGGGTACTCGGCTTACTCTTTCCACCTGCGACACGTTTGGCAAAAAGTCCTCTCGCTGGGTAGTTGAAGCCAAGCTGGTGCTCTAAAACACCGCCATATTTGCTAATTCAATTGAATTAGCAAATATGTCGGCATGTATGGATATATTGTTGGCTGAATAGGTTCAGATACATTTGGCACTCCTCGTAACAGAGGAATCATGCGCCAATTCAACATATTTAGAGGCACAAAGGGCTGGT
>MFLU01000012.1 GCA_001783335.1 Candidatus Kaiserbacteria bacterium RIFCSPLOWO2_01_FULL_50_24
CGACTCGACCGACGCTTCAAAGTGATTCGGGCGTATCTTGGATTGTGATTTCGCGCGCGGTCAAGCACCAATTTCTTTTATTAAACCGATATCGGAGTGGATGCCGTTTGATAGAGTGACGAGAGACAACGGAGGGAGGGGGGATGACGTGTGGAAGCTATTGGCTCTAGCCGTTTTGTTTGTCATTCTTCTTGCGCTCGTGTTTGCTCCGGACGCGAGTCGAAAGATTATCCTGCGTTTTTTGACACATCGCCGCGTGGCGAATATAAAGCCCGTTTGGGGGCTCCGTGAGACACTCGCTATGGATTTCGGGAAAAAGCTCGCTAGAGACGCCCGGGTGCTTTCTGTTAGAGGCAGGGAATTCATATCGCCGCTTGGAGATGAAATATCATTTGCCGATAAGTGCACGTTGCGGTATGCGGAACTCGTATTCGACAAATTTGTCGAATTGTGTGTTTTCGGCGCCAGCTCTCAACGTATCGAGCTATGCTATAAAAAAATACAGCAGGTGGTGGAAACAGCACGCCGATTTGGGGAGAGTGAAGGGTGCCCTGATACGTATCGCGCGAAGTGCGCTCGTTGGAGCACTGACGTTGGTGAATGGGCGGAACGCGCGAGAAAACAGGTGGATCCATTATTCGCGAAACGGAAAAGTGTGAATACAGAACGCACGTAGGGCGGCCCCATCGGAGGTCGCCCATTCTGTTGCGTCTGTCTATTGTATGGTTGCGGAATCCGTAAAATGCGGTATACTTTTTGCATGGTAGTCAGGATGCGGGCGAATCGCTCGAAGTCGGGAAAACGGCGCAGTCACCATGCGCTTTCCGGCATGCGTATGGCGGCGTGTGTGTGTGGCGCGCTTCGGCGGCCACACCGAGCGTGCGCTTCATGCGGCACGTATCGGGAGCGTGTCGTGGTAGATGTGGTGGCACGCGCCGAGCGGGGGGTGCGTCGCACGAAACGAAAACAAAAAGAATTACGAGCAAGCGGTCAAGCGGCCGAAAACAAAGAAAAAGAACCGCAGACACAATAATTGAGATTGCTTGATTGTTCTTTCTAGAAAATAATGAGCGTATGCGAGTATATTTTTCTTAACCCCAGTGAAATGCGCCTTCGGCGCTCGCCGCTTTTCGGCGATTTCACGGGGTGTAAGATTTTCTAATTCACTTCGTTCATAAGAAAATCTAACATGGCAAACCGGCATCTAGCCAGATCAGTGGTTCTCCAAGTTCTCTTTGAGCGAGATGCCTCTCAAGGCGCGCTTTCAAGTCTCGCCGCCATGGGGCGGCTTGCCGACTACGCCAAAGAGTTTGGGGTGGGTGATGGCGACATGCCGTTCATGAAAGAACTCCTTGCGACCGCAATCGCAAAGCAAAAAGAAGTAGACGAAGTTATCGTGAGGGCGGCGCCCGAGTGGCCGCTTGAAAAGATTGCCGCTATTGATAGGAACATTTTGCGGCTTGGCCTCACAGAGCTTTTATACGCCGACCGTACGAATGTGCCGGCAAAAGTGGCAATTAACGAGGCAATTGAACTCGCAAAAAGTTTCGGTGGTGATTCCTCAAGCAAATTTGTTAACGGAGTTCTTGGCGCCGTGTATGTTGAGCTCGGCGAACCTGGGAAGGAGGAAGGAGGTGTTCGCAAGTCGAAGGAGGCAAAGAACATGCCAACGGAGAATCTCATCGGTGCTGTTATTTATGCAGAAGAAAAAGATAATATATACTTAGCGCTTGTTCACGATATTTTTGGACATTGGACGCTTTCTAAGGGAAAATTGAAACCCGGCGAATCACACGATGCAGGCGTCAAACGAAAGGCAAAAGAAGAAATCGGACTTACGGTTGCGGTGGAGGATGCGCTCGGCGAGAACGAGTATGTCGCGAATGATCCAAAAATTCCGGGTGGGAAAAAGAGGCGTCACGCCACGTATTTTCTTGCAAAAGCGAAATTTACCGATCTTGCTCCAAAAAAAGAGGGCGGTCTTGACGATGCGCAGTGGTTTCCGCTCGCGAAGGTCGGCGACCTTAATTTCTATGACGATATTCTTCCGGTTATCACGAAGGCGATAAACATACTTGCTCAAAAATCCCGCACATAGAATCTTCAAAAAGCACCAAATGAACGCTAAAATTCCAAGCACCAAACCACAAACAATATCTAAATTCCAATTACTAAATACCAAACACGACGTACCCGTTTTGAATTTGTAATTTCGGTGATTTAGATTTGTTTGTAATTTGGGATTTGTAATTTGTTATTTTACTCATATGTCCAACTTCAACAATTTTGCCGAAAAAGTCGGTATCTCGTTTGATAACCCGCTGCTCTTGGAGCAAGCGTTTACCCACCGTTCGTACCTCAATGAGAATCGCGCTTCCGGCAGGGAGCACAACGAACGCCTTGAATTTTTGGGCGATGCGGTCTTGGAGCTCGTGGTAACGGAATTTCTATACGGCAAGTATCCCATGAGATCGGAGGGGGACTTGACGGCGTATCGTGCGGCGCTCGTGAATACGGTTTCTATTGCCGAAGCCGCCACGAAGCTTGGCATGAACGATCATCTTCTTCTCTCTCGCGGCGAAGCGAAAGACACCGGCCGCGCGCGGCAGATAATCCTTGCGAACGCGTTTGAGGCGCTTATCGGCGCTATCTATTTAGACCAGGGGTATGATGTATCGAAGAAATTCATCGCAACACAGCTTTTCCATAAAATAGACGATGTCGTTGAACGACGTCTTTGGCAGGACGCGAAGAGTCGCTTACAGGAGGCCGCGCAAGAAAAGGCAGATGCGACGCCGACGTATGAGCTCGTGCATCAAGCAGGACCGGATCACGACAAACAGTTTAGGACGGCGGTGTGTATTGGCGCGGAGCGTGTTGCAACAGGGGATGGGCGTTCCAAACAAGAAGCCGAGCAAGCGGCTGCCGAAGCGGCGCTTAAAGTTAAGGGGTGGTAAACCGAGTACAGTTTTCTGGCTCCTCGGCTCGGAAATGAAAAGCTTCGCCTCGCTACGTCTTTCATTTCACTCGCTCTACGTCGCCAGTAGGGTCGCTCCGTCGGCGCACCTGTTTGGGAGACCGCTCACGTCCCGCTCAAGTTTTGTCTTTCAGCAAAACTGGAGCGGGACTCCGCTACGGTTAAGTCTCCCAAACAGGTGCGCCTCTTCCGCTCTAGGTGATGAGTCACGGCAAGGCCTTGCCTTGCCGTGGAGGCAGAATGAGCGTTACAGGTAAAGGGCTGGTACATCGTTGTTTTTTCTCCTCCTCTCTAACTTTTTATGCCATGGCATAAAAAGTTACACTGGCACAAAATATAAGGTTTACTTTTGGCGGATTGACGTTACAATTTACACTAGTAAAAATTCACTCTCATACCGAGGAGGCCGAGGTGGTGGTGAAAAAAGACGGCAAGAAAAAGATTGAGAAGAAAGAAAAAAAGAAAAAAGAAAAAAGTGGGAAACCAAAAAATATGGGTGTGGTTTGCGACGTCGCGAACAGCAAACGTCAGCCCACGCGCGGTGGATGGATACACTACCGATCCGATCGCGGCGCAGAAGACCACGACCACGACTACGACTAATTATGTATGCCCCGGACATCCGGTTTTTTTGTTTTTTTAACTAGGTATGTGGTCTGGTACAATAGTACCTATCATGCTCCTAAAATCCGTAGAACTTATCGGATTCAAATCGTTCGGGAAGAAAACGGCGCTTGAATTCGGCTCAACTATCGCCGCTGTAGTTGGTCCAAACGGATCTGGAAAAAGTAATATTGCGGAAGGATTCCGATTCGTGCTCGGAGAACAGTCCATGAAATCAATGCGCGGGAAGCGCGGCGAAGATTTGATATGGGGCGGCTCTCCCGCGCTTCCTCGCGCGAATCGCGGAGCGGTGAAAGTTGTTTTTGATAATACGAAGCGTCTGTTGGATGTTGATTTTTCTGAAGTGGTTATTGAGCGCGTCGTGCATCGTGACGGCGTGAACGAATATCTTCTGAACGGCACGCAGGTGCGCCTGAAGGATGTGATACGGCTTCTTGCAGGGGCGCATATTGGTGGCTCTGGATATCAAATAATTTCACAAGGCGAGGCCGACAGAATTTTGAACGCATCTCCGAAAGAGCGCCGCGAGATGGTGGAAGATGCGCTTGGGCTTAAGCTCTATCAGCACAAAAAAATAGAGAGCGAACGTAAGCTTGCAGAAACGATGGTGAATATTGATAAGACAAAATCACTACGGCGCGAGATAGCACCGCATATTAAGTTTCTTGGCGTGCAAGTTGAGAAAATTGAAAAGGCGCGCGAAATGCGTGACGAATTATCGGCAAAGTTGTCCGATTATCTCGTGCGCGAATACGCATGGCTGAACGCAGAAAGGGCACATATAGATAGAGAGGCGGAAGAAAGACGCGGGGCAATACATGCATTGCGAGAGAAGTTAAAAGAAGTACATACGCGCGCGGGGAGTGGTTCTACAGAGGGTCTCGCACAAAAATTACACGATGCGGAAGAGAGGCTCTCGGCAGTACGCAGAGAGCGGGAAAAACTCGCGCGTGAGCTCGGTCGCGCCGAAGGCACGGCAGAGGCGCATTCCAAGGAGCGCCTTGTGCCCATGGCGCATGTGCGCTCCTTTACGGAGGAATTGGAGAAAGAGCTTGTGGAGGCGGAGAAACTTGCAGATGCGGGCGCGCTCAAAGAGCATCTCCAGGTCCTCCGTGCGCGTATCCGCAGGTTTATTGAAGAACTTTTTGGTACGCGAGTAGTGTCTCAAGATGTCACGCACACAGAACAACTTGCGCACGAGCTTTTGAAGACGCAGGAAGAAGAGACGAAGCTCATTACTCACATTGATGAGGCGCGGCGCGCCATTGCCGCAGACCGTGAATCAGCATTTTCGCATGAGCAAGAAATACTGCGCACGGAAGCGGCGATTAGGGAGGCGCAGCGTGCCGACGCGACAATGCAACATAAGCGCCTGGAGCTCCTGCATGTAGAGGAGCGTTTCAAAGAAGAGGTGCGCGAGGGGATTGCTTTGATTGGAGAGGCCGTGCGTGGATATGAGAAACAGGAAATACCCGAAGAGGCGTTCTTTGAGGATCGACGCAATCAGGAGAAACGACGGCGAGAAATAGAGCGATTGAAGATAAAAATAGAAGAGTCCGGCATCGGAAATTCTGACGCGGTAATGAAAGAGTACACGCACACGCAGGAACGTGACCTGTTTTTGGGGAAAGAGGTTGCGGATTTGGAAAGTTCGGCCGCGAAACTTAAAGATATCATCTCGGATCTTGAACAGACGATGGATGAGAAATTTACCGAAGGCCTCGCGCGTATAAACGAAGCACTCGCGGTCTTTTTCACAAAACTGTTTGGCGGCGGGAGCGCAAAACTGTTCGTTGAAAAGCCGCAACGTGTAATACGAAGTATGGCGCGCGATGTGTTAGATGAGCCGGACGAAGAAGTTGATGTTCTTGATGAAGAAGAGCTATATGCCGGCCTTACCATTTCCGTATCCTTACCGCGCAAAAAAGTTAGCGGGCTTGAAGTGCTCTCTGGCGGCGAGCGCGCACTCACGTCGATCGCGCTTATTTTTGCGATGTCGCAGGTGCATCCGCCGCCGTTTTTGATTTTGGACGAAACAGACGCGGCGCTTGATGAGGCAAATAGTCGACGTTTCGCCGATATGATTCGCGAACTCTCCAAGAGCAGTCAGTTGGTGGTCATTACACATAATCGCGCGACGATGGCGGTGGCGGAAGAGCTCTATGGCATTACGATGGGGCAGGACGGCGTGTCTAAACTCTTATCTGTAAAGCTCGAAGAGGCGGAGAGGGTGGCGAAGTGAGAAGAGTGTGTTGGCTATTGATTTTAAGCTACATGGCTGATACAGTGCTCGTCATGCTCAAAATAAGGTTACAGCGCATCGGACGCATAAATGACCCGGCTTTTCGCATTGTTGTGGTGGAACATACCGAGAGCACGAAGTCCGGCAATTTTATTGAAAAACTCGGCACGTATAATCCAAAAACAAAACAACATACGCTCAATGCGGAGCGTGTAAAGTATTGGCTTTCGGTTGGCGCTAAAGCATCTGGCACGATGCACAACATGCTCGTGTCCCTCGGTGTGGTTTCGGGAAAGAAGATCAACGTCTTGCCGCGAAAATCGCCTCCGAAAAAAGGAGAGGAGGTGGCGCAAGCGGTCGCCGAGAGTGTCGCAAACGAGCAGACGGGCGAGGTTTCTGCCGAAGAGCCAAAGCCCGCCACTTCCGAAAATGTCGTGGAGGAGAAAACGGAAGAAACCCCCATGGCTCCTGCGGAGACACCGGCTCCCGAAGCGGCTGAAGAGAAGACGGAAGAATCCTCTGCCAAACCAGAGTAGGATTGTCTTGTTTGACCACCCCACACTTTTCTGTTACCATACCAACATTACCAATTATCAGTAATCTGAATTTTCAGTACTATGGAACAGGATCAGACATTTCTGGAGTACGTTGTGAAGGCATTGGTAGACAATCCCGACGACGTCAAAATTACTAGAACAGTGGACGAGATGGGCGTTCTCTTGACACTCATAGTTCACAAGGACGACATGGGCAAGATTATCGGCCGAAGTGGCCAGACCGCGAAAGCGATTCGCACTGTGCTCCGCGTAGTCGGCATGAAAAATGACGCACGTGTGAACTTAAAGATTGAAGAGCCGGAAGGAAGCGAGCGGGGTGCCGCGCGTAGTGCAGTCGCAGATCGTTCGGTGGATGATGTTATCGCGGACCTCAAATCTGAGTAGTTAGCCACTGGGGTTTAGCCACTAGAACAATGCAGTCGTTTCGAGATTTGATTGTTTGGCAACGCGCCATAGAGTTGGTAACCGAAACATATCGCATTACCAAAAAATTTCCCAGAGAGGAAATTTTTGGTTTGACGAGCCAAATACGAAGAGCTGCTGTCTCTATTCCAGCTAATATATCGGAGGGTTATGCACGTAAGCATCGTGCGGAATATATTCAGTTTTTGCGGATAGCTTTCGGCTCAGGCGCGGAGTTGGAAACTCATTTTGTATTAGTACAAAACCTTGGTTATATTGATCGAACTGAAATAGAAAAGGTGAGCAAATTACTTGACGAGACTATGCGCATGCTTAATAAGCTAATTTCTACCCTAGTGGCTAAACCCTAGTGGCTAGTGCCTATGCTCCATTTTCACCTCGTCACTCTGTTTCCTAAGTCAATCGAGTCCTATTTGAAGAGCTCTATTATCGGACGGGCGCAGAAAGAGAAGAAAATAAAGGTGTCGTTTTACGACCCAAAAAAATTTACTCGAAATAAGCATCGTCGCGTAGACAGACGACCGTATGGCGGCGGGCCCGGGATGGTCTTGGAGCCCGATGCAGTGCTTCGCGCCGCCACCGCCGCACTAAAATCCAAGAGGCGTCGCCTCTTGGATTTTAGTGTCGTGTTTTTTGCGACGAATGGAAAGCAATTTGACGAGGAAATGGCAAAAAAGTTCTCAAGGAAGAAAGACATACTTCTTATTTGCGGACACTATGAGGGCGTGGATGAGCGTGTCTTTAAAGTATTGTCCGCCAAAGGCGGATCCGTCTTTGGCGGAAAAGCAAAAAAAGTTTCTATGGGACCGTACGTGCTGACAGGGGGAGAGTTACCCGCGGCAGTGCTCATTGACGCGGTGTCGCGTTTTGTGCCCGATGTTCTAGGCAAAGCAGAATCACTGGAGCGCTCGCGTGTCTCAAGTCCAGAGGTATACACGCGGCCGGAAGTGTTTGCGTGGAAGAATAAAAAGTATCGTGTACCGAAAGTGCTATTAACAGGACACCACGCGAAGATAGACGAGTGGAAACAAAAAAAGTTGAAGTAGCGGTCTTTGTCGATACGTATGGCTTGTCTACGGCAAGGCGAGGCCTTGCCGTGACTTGAACCGTATGTCGTTCGGGGCGAGGCAAAGGTCGCCCTTGACGGAGCGTCGAACTTGTCCACACCTCAAAGCGCTTGACCCCCACACCTATGCTGGTGTAGTGTTTTATTGTCAACCAAACGCTAGTCATAAAAATAATTTCATGCAAAGCGCACGCTCATGCATGTGTTACGAAAACACAATGCAATAACACCAGCATAGGTGTGGGGGTTGACAAGATAAACGAGGGGTATATACTTGCGCGCGTACTTGCGCATACTGCCCGATTGAGTTCCGGACGCACAAATCGTTTCAATACGCAAAATAAGGCACAACGGTGCTATTTTTTACAAGAGTAAAGTGCTCTAATATAAGCTCGTTTGGGATCGAGCTGGGGAATCTGTAATCCCGCACAATAGTGCACTATGGCAAAAACACGCGTCACACGACCTCAAAAAACTTTTGGAAAATTCGTGAAGCCGCTCGTTGAGCTGCCGAATTTGGTTGAATCACAACTAACGTCGTTTCGTTCTTTTATAGAAGGAGGCGCCGAGCGTGTGTTTAAAGAATTTTCTCCAATTTCAGATCACGCCAACAAAAAGTTTGAGTTGAAACTTACCTCATTCACGTTCGGAGAGCCGCGTTGGGACGAGTATTACGCGAAGAGCACGAAGCGTACCTTTGAAGCACCACTTTCTATGGTGGTGAAGCTTAAGAACAAAACAACCGGTGAAGAGAAAGAACAGGAGATTTTCTTGACGGATTTTCCATGGATGACCGCACACGGCACATTCATTATAAACGGTGTGGAACGCATTATCGTGCCACAGCTCGTGCGCTCTTATGGCGTATTTTTCGCACAAGCTGTGCAAAAGGGAAAGATTTATTTTACCGCGAAAGTCATTCCTTCTCGCGGCGTGTGGATAGAAATGGAATCGGATGCGGACGGCGGGATATACATGAAGATAGATCGGAAGCGCCGGTTTCCTATCACATCGCTTCTTCGGGCGCTCGGGGCAGAAACAGATGAAGCGATACTCGGGCTTTTTTCCGAATCCGCGCGCGAAGTAATCGTGAAAACACTTGCTCTCGATAGTGCCAAAACAAGTGAGGAGGCGTGTGTGGAAATCTACCGCCGTCTGCGCGACGGCGATATCACAACGCCGGGATCGGCGTGTGATCATGTGGAGACCATTCTTTCAGCTGATAGGTACGACCTTTCGCGCGTCGGCCGTTTTCACTTTAATCAGCGTTTCGGTCTTTCCACGGCTGACAAGAATCTTGCGGAAGGAACGCTTTCACAGAGCGACATTGCGCTCATAGCGTCACATATCGTGAAGTTGAATGCCGACACTAAAGCCGAATCCGATGACATTGATCATCTCGGGTTTCGTCGCGTTCGTTTTGTCGGAGAACTGCTTGAGCAGAGAATGCGCGTGGGACTTTCGCGCATGAAGCGCAATATCCAAGACAGGATGGCGATGGTGGACGCGGAGACGACGATTCCCGTGTCTCTCGTTAACCCGCGGCCGTTCCAAGCTTCGGTGCACGCGTTTTTTACGACTGACCAGCTTTCACAGCTCGCTCAGCAATACAACATACTTGATGAGATAGAGCATCTGCGTATGCTCTCTACATTAGGTCGCGGCGGACTCGTGTCGGAGCGCGCTGGACTTGAAGTGCGCGACGTACACCCGTCGCACTATGGCCGCGCGTGCCCTATTCACACGCCGGAGGGAAAAAACATCGGGCTTGTGCTTCACACGGCGCTCTATGCGCGACCGAATGATTTTGGTGTCATTGAAACGCCGTATGCCGTGGTAAAGGATGGCGTTGTGACGGGCAAAATCCGCTACCTGAACGCTTTGGAAGAAGAACAATACACCATCGCGCACGCTGCGTGCGCCCGTGACGAAAATGGGCGACTCAGAGAAAAGTATGTGGAAGCGCGTCTCGGCGGAAAACCCACTCTCGCAACGCGCGAAAAAACGGATTTTATTGAAGTGGCTACCAACCAACTGTTTTCCGTCGCGACGTCTCTTATCCCGTTTGTTGAGAACGACGACGCGAATCGCGCCCTCATGGGTTCAAACATGCAAAAACAGGCGGTGCCGCTTATTCAACCGGAAGCGCCGCTTGTGGGAACGGGTGTGGAGCGCGTCGCGGCGCGCGACTCGGGTCGCGTTTTGCTTGCTGCCGAAGCGGGCGAGGTTACTTATGCAGACGCACAAAAAATTATAGTGAAAAATGGCGCAGGGAAGTCCCGCGAGTACCCGTTAGTGAATTTCTCACGCACAAATGGTTTTACTGCGTTTCACCAGCGTCCCATCGTTTCTCTCGACGACAGCGTGAAGCGTGATGCCGTACTTGCCGATTCGTCTACCTCTGCAGGCGGTCAACTTGCCATCGGACAGAATGTGCGAGTTGCATTCATTCCGTGGTTTGGAGCTAACTACGAAGACGCAGTCATCATTTCGGAGCGACTTGCGAAGAACGCGCGCTTCACCTCAATCCACATGGAAGAGTTCGTTTGTATCGTGCGCGACACGAAGCTTGGGCCTGAAGTGACGACGCACGATATACCGAACGTTTCCGAATTCAAATTGCGCAACTTGGATGAAGAGGGTGTTGTGCGCATCGGCGCGGAGGTCCGCCCGGGAGATATTCTGGTCGGGAAGGTTACGCCGAAAGGTGAGACCCAACTTATGCCGGAAGAGCGCTTACTCCACGCTATTTTTGGAGAAAAAGCGAAGGATGTGAAAGATACATCGTTGCGCATGGAGGGCGGCAAACGTGGCCGCGTGGTCGGCGTGAAAGTGTTTGCCAGAGAAACAGGAGACAACCTTGAGTCGGGCGTTATCAAGCGCGTACATATTGAAGTGGCGCAGTTGCGCACAATATCTGTGGGCGACAAGCTCGCGGGACGGCACGGAAATAAGGGTGTTATTTCGCGAGTATTGCCCGAGGAAGACATGCCATACGACGAGAATGGCGAGCCGGTAGACATTATTTTGACCCCGCTTGGCGTGCCGAGCAGAATGAACCTCGGACAGATTCTTGAGCTCCATCTCGGCTTGGCGGCAGAAAAATTGGGCTATCAGGCAATCGTTCCCTCGTTCAGCGGCGCTACGGAAGAGGAGATCAAGGTAGAGTTGAAAAAAGCTGGATTTCATGAAGACGGTAAGCGTACTCTTTTTGATGGTCGTACCGGTGAGCCTTTCTCTCAGAGAGTGTCAGTGGGCGTTATGTATATACTGAAGCTTCACCACATGGTGGAGGACAAAATTCACATGCGTTCCATCGGGCCGTACTCACTCACCACGCAGCAGCCCTTGGGAGGCAAGGCGCAAAATGGCGGTCAGCGCGTAGGAGAAATGGAGGTATGGGCGTTTCTCGGCTACGGTGCCGCGCATAGTTTGCGAGAAATTCTCACCTATAAATCAGACGACATTCTGGGAAGAAGCGCCGCATTTGATGCCATCGTGTCCGGAGAGCGCATTAGAGATACAAACATTCCGGCAACATTTAACGTTCTCGTGCGACATCTTCGGGGCCTCGGTATTGATATGGAATTTATAGGAGGTGGATTGCACCACGAAAGGCCACGTACGCGAAGCACGAGATCATCATAAGTTGAAAACTAAAAACGAGAAACTAAAAAGTACAAGTAAAAATTTAAAAGTATCCCATCTTTGAGATTTGAAGACCAGAATTGAGTATGCCGGGCTATACATTCAATTTTTAATTTTGAATTGCCTGCCCCGTACCAAAATCAACAATTATGAATCCACTCAACACATATAGCCAAGGAGCTTTCGGAGAGCACACTGTGAGATTTTTGGTTTAGGGTCGTTTTTACTTTTTCATTTTTACTTTTTAATTTATTTTTAGTTATGGCTATACAACGCAAAAAAGATACAATTCCGCAGGACTTTAACGCGATCGGCATGCGGCTCGCAAGCCCCGAGCGCATTTTGGAGTGGAGCTCCGGAGAGGTGACAAAGCCGGAAACGATAAACTATCGTACCCAGCGTCCGGAAAAGAGCGGTTTGTTTGACGAGCGCATTTTTGGTCCGGAGAAGGATTACGAATGTTACTGCGGCAAATATCGCGGTATTCGTTTTCGCGGCGTCGTATGCGAGAAGTGCGGCGTGGAAATAACGCGCGCCATCGTTCGTCGGGAGCGCATGGGTCATATTGACCTCGCAACGCCGGTATCACATATCTGGTTTTTGCGCGGTATACCGTCACGAATCGCTTTAATGCTAGGACTTTCCGCGACGGACGTTGAGAAAGTCGTTTACTTTGCGGGCTACATTGTCACTTCAGTGGATGAGGGAGAGCGGTCACGCCTTCTGAAAGAGCTTGACCGTGAGGTGGAATTGAAAACGAAGGCGGCGAAAGAACAAACTGAAAAACTTCGCCTCAAAGAACTTGCGTTAAAAGCAAAAAAAGACATTAGCGGAGTTGCGCCAGGCATAGTCTTAGACGAGGCGGCGTACCACCTTTTTGCGGTGAAGTATGGCGCGTTGTTCCGCGCGAGGATTGGCGCGGAAGCGCTCTACGAGCTTCTTAAAAATGTTGACCTCAAAGATCTCATTGTAAAGCTCCAAAAAGCATACGATGGAGCCGGCGCCGCGGGGCGTGACAAGGCACGAAAGCGCCTCGCGCTCGCGGAGAGCTTGAGTAGGTCGGGGATACGGCCTGAATGGATGTTTATAACACGTCTCCCCGTGGTGCCGCCTGCACTGCGCCCCATGGTGGCGCTTGAAGGCGGACGGCACGCGTCGTCGGACTTGAACGACTTATATCGGCGTGTCATTAACCGAAACAACCGACTTAAACGCTTACTTGCAATCAACGCGCCAGAGGTAATATTGCGGAACGAAAAACGCATTTTGCAGGAAGCGGTGGATGCGCTTCTTGACAACTCCATGCGCCGCGGAAGCGGCTTACTGGGAATTCTCGGCGGCCGCCGCCGTGCTCTGAAGTCACTCGCCGATTACTTGAAAGGCAAGCACGGCTATCTTCGTCAGAATCTTTTGGGGAAGCGCGTGGATTACTCGGGCCGTTCGGTCATCGTGGTGGGGCCGGATCTTGCACTTGACGAATGTGGCCTTCCGAAGCACATGGTTCTGGAACTCTTTCGCCCGTTTGTTATTCGCGGCCTCTTGGCGCGCGAGCTTGCATATAACATTCGTGGTGCCGGCCGCCTCATTGAAGACGGCGCGCCGGAAATATGGCCGATTCTTGAAGAGGTTATAGCGGACAAGCATGTGCTTTTGAATCGTGCGCCAACTCTTCATCGACAGTCCATTCAGGCGTTTCGCCCCATACTCATTGAAGGAAACGCAATACAAATTCATCCGCTTGTGTGTGCGGCATACAATGCCGACTTTGACGGCGACACCATGTCGGTTCACGTGCCTCTTTCAGAGGCGTCACAGCTTGAAGCGGCAAGAATAATGTCGGCAAATAAAAATATTCTGAAACCGGGGAGCGGCGAGGTGGTAACGAACGCTCAGCAGGATATAATTCTCGGTTGTTTCTGGATGACGCAGGAAATTCTAGGACTTCATGGCGAAGGTAAGACGTTTCCGACAACAAACGCCGCAATCACGGCATACGACTTTGACGCCATCGATCTGCGCGCGAAGATCTCCGTTCTCCCGTCCGACAACAAAAAGTATGCAGCGTTCAAAGGTGAACGTTTTGAGACGACGGTTGGCCGATTGCTTTTCAATACCGTGCTCCCGAATGATTTCCCGTACATAAATGAAGAAATAACCAAGAAGCGTATGAGCCGTCTCATCCGAGAGCTTGTCCAGCACTACAGCCTAGACGGTATTCCGGCAATCCTTGACCGCATCAAACAGTTCGGATTTCGCTACGCGACGCACGCGGGTATCACATGGAGCGTCACAGACATTGCCATTCCAAAAGACAAAGAGAAAATTGTGCGTGAAGGGCGGGAAGCCGTGGCGCGCGAATGGGACAACTATGGGAATGGTCTCTTGACTGATAGTGAACGCCGCCGTCGCGTGCTTGAAATATGGGCGAGCGTATCCGAAAAGGTAAAATCACTTTTGACCGAAGGGCTTGATCCGAAAAGTTCGGTGCACAACATGATTATCTCTGGTGCGCGCGGGTCGGTGGTACAGCTTCACCAGATGGCCGGCATGAAAGGCCTCATCACGAACCCGCGCGGCGAAATTATTGAATTTCCTATCGTTTCGTCCATGAAAGAAGGGTTGACACCGCTTGAATACTTTATTTCAACGCACGGCGCGCGAAAGGGTTTGGCAGATACGGCGCTCAATACTGCGCGTGCCGGGTACCTTACACGTCGTCTTTTTGATGTGGCACACGATGTGGTGATACTGGAAGACGATTGCGGTACGCACCGTGGTGTGAAAATTGCGCGACCTGGTCAAGACAACATAGGCGGCACATTTGCAGACCGACTTTCCGGGAGAGTACTTGCGGAGGATGCGTCGGACGGAAATGATACGCTTGGCAAGCGCAACTCCTTACTCACTCGCGAAGACGCCGAGCGTATAGAGAAATCCGATGTTCTGGAGGTCATGGTGCGCTCGCCTATGACCTGCAACGTGGCGCGTGGTGTGTGTCAAAAGTGCTACGGCGTTGACTTGGCATCGGGAGAGCTTGTAGATCTCGGCGAAGCGGTGGGCGTCATTGCGGCGCAGGCGATTGGCGAGCCCGGTACCCAGCTTACGATGCGCACGTTCCACACGGGAGGTGTCGCGTCGGCGGGCGGCGATATCACCATGGGTCTTCCGCGTGTTGAGGAGGTGTTTGAGTGTCGCGAGCCAAAAATGCCTGTCATTATTGTGCGTGCGTCCGGCGTCGTTGGGAGTATAGAAAAAGAAGGAGACGACACGGTGCTCACGATTATTCCGGAAGGTGGAATAAAGAGCGGAAAAGCGGGGAAGCGTGAAGTGGAGTATCGCATTGCCCCCGCTTACATGCTCTACGTAAAAGTGGGAGACGCAGTTGTGAAGGGTGATTTTATGACAGACGGCTCCGCCAATTTGGAAGAACTGTATATGTTTGCGGGGCGAGAGTGCGTGCAAGAGTATATCATCAACGAGATTACGCGCATCTACGAGCTCCAGGGTGTCTCTACGGCGCGCAAGCACTTGGAAATTATCGTGAAGCAGATGTTCTCGCGCGTTGTGGTGACGGCTTCCGGTGACACGGAGATGTCGGTCGGAAGCATTATCGCTGACTTTGAATTTGAACGTGCAAATAAAGAAGCGAAAGAGGCAGAGAAAGAACCGGCGAAGAACAAGCTATTACTTCTCGGCATCACAGAGGTGTCATTGACGCGCGCGTCATTTCTTTCTGCCATTTCCTTCCAAAACACACCGCGAAAACTTGCCGAGGCTGCCGTGTCTGGAGCGGTGGACAACCTCGTTGGACTTAAAGAGAATGTCATCGTTGGCCGGCTGATTCCGGCAGGAACCGGATTTCCCGGAAGCAAGAAGAATTTGATGATTGAAGAATTGGAGTCTGAATTGCGCGCCAAGGACGCGTCGCCTCTAGAATAGCGGAGCGCTCCGTCGGCAGTGCTGTTTTGGAACCATGGTCCGCGCCCCCTGCGGGGCGCGGCCATTGCCGCTCGGCAAATTTTGGCGCTTCGCGCCAACCATGCAAATTTGCCTCCGCGAGCTTCCAAAACAGCACTGCCTCCTTCGCTAATGTGGTAATAAATACGGTGCGCGATGTATGCCCCGCACCATCCAGCCAAGGCTGGATTGGTATGTGGGTTCTCTCGAGGCCGAGTCCTTTGCGGCTATGACTTTTTATGCCATTATGTTCGACCTCGTAGGTCGAACATATCAAGCGGAGGGGCACATTGATCGAGAGAACCCACGCACCAGAGCAAGCACGGTGCGGTGCATGTATCGCGCATCGCTGGATTTATCAGCCTCAGCGAGCGTAGGCGACATTGCCTTAAGAAGGCCTTGCGCAGCGCGGCGGCGCGAGCAGAGCAAATTTTCAGCAGAAAATTATGCGTGCCTTTCGAGAGGTAATGCCGCCAAGCGAGCGCCTCCCTTTCGCTTTTCGCTCCCACTGGGGGCATAATATCGTTATGTCGGACACTGTGGAGCAGGTCAAACAACGGCTTTCTATTCTGGATGTGGTATCAAGCTACGTAAAGCTTGAACGCGCGGGGCAGAATATGCGCGCGAAGTGCCCATTTCACGCAGAGCGCACGCCATCGTTTTTTGTGTCTCCGGAGCGTGGCACGTATCACTGTTTTGGGTGCGACAAGGGGGGCGACATCTTTTCATTCGTACAGGATATAGAGGGAATTGATTTTAAGGGCGCGCTCAAAATTCTTGCGGAGCGCGCGGGTGTTCCTCTCCGGTATTCAAAAAGAGAGAAGGGCGACGACCGCGATCGCTTGCATGAGATTATGGAAGCGGCGGCTATTTTTTACGCGTCACGTCTAACAAAAGAAGCGCATGAGTATCTCCAAAAACGCGGTCTTTCCGAGAATACAATCGGCGCGTTTCGTCTCGGATATGCTGGCGATGGTTGGGGTGATGCGTGCGATTACCTACAGGCAAGGAAATTTTCCGAAAAAGAATTGTTGGACGCTGGTATCTCAAAAAGGGGAGAGCGCGGTATTGCAGATAAGTTTAGAAATCGGATTATGTTTCCCATAGCCGATAGCGCGGGGCGCATCATTGCGTTTTCAGGAAGAACGTTCGGCGAAAAAGCGCATCCAGACGCGCCAAAGTATCTTAATAGTCCGGAAACCACGCTTTTCAAAAAATCCCACATACTCTATGGGTTTGATCGCGCAAAGCACGCAATGCGCAAGCATAACTTTGCCATTCTTGTTGAAGGACAGATGGACTTGCTTCTGTCGCACGAGACGGGCTTTGCGAATACGATAGCGGTTTCCGGCACCGCATGTACCGAGGAGCATGCGCGTCTTCTGAAGCGCATGACGGATAACCTGGTAATCGCACTTGACGCAGACGAAGCGGGCGTAAAAGCGGCTGGGCGCGCCGCGCGCGTGGCGCTCCGTGAGGGACTCCATGTGAAAGTGGCCGCTCTCCCGCGAGGTTCGGACCCTGCTGACATGATTGCGGGGAAAGGAAAAGATGCGTGGCGTGCCATTGTGCGCGATTCCAAAGATGTTATAACGTTTTTTCTTAACGCGATAGAAGAGCGTGCGAAAGACGCGGAGCGATTTCGCCGTAGTGTTGAGTCTGCGGTGCTCCCGTTTCTTAACGACGTGCGAAGCCCACTGGAGCGTGAGCACTATATGCGAGAAATTGCGGGGAGGCTCCATGTTTCCGAGTCGGCAGTTGCTGAAGCGACGGCACGTTTGCCACGCGAGAGCGCTATGGAGAATTTCTCAACAAATACATCCGGAGTACATGTTCGTCAATTGCCAAAACGCGCGGAAGAGGCATATGCGATACTGGTGTGGCAAAAAAGTGTTTCGAAACCCGCAATTGATTGTGATCAGTATGAAGAAGCGTTGGAGCAGGCAGTTGGCCGTGATATGTTTAATGATCTGAAGTCAATCCCCAAGGATCGGCTGGAAGCACTGCGTTTTAAGGTTGAGGAGCATCATAGAAATACCGAGGCGGCACTCCAGAAATCTGTAAAGAGCCTACTGGAGGCTCTCTTGCGCACACGCCACTCCGAGGAGCTAAAAAATATAACGCAAAAGCTTGCGATGGCAGAAGAGTGCGGGGACGAGGGTCTCACACAACAACTTCTGAAGCAAAGCAAGGACTTGACGAAATGCATTGCCGAACTTGGCAATGTGGTGTAGTATGATGCTATTCTGCCGCGCATAGCGGTATTTTAGCTTGTTACATAATTTCAATGAAAAAAAAGCGCACAACTGAAAGGCGAAAAAAGCACGTAGCACGCAAGAAGGTGC
This sequence comes from Candidatus Kaiserbacteria bacterium RIFCSPLOWO2_01_FULL_50_24, assembly GCA_001783335.1. Classification (GTDB taxonomy): domain Bacteria; phylum Patescibacteriota; class Minisyncoccia; order Phycocordibacterales; family UBA2100; genus UBA10103. The sequence continues at coordinate 17,840 of MFLU01000012.1, forward strand.
AACACGAACATACACGACGCCAAACAAAAGCACGGCAGTCAAGATCTTCGGCAAAACGCGTTCCCAAAAAAGCGCGTCGCGACACTCCGCAAAAACGAGAGGCGAAAGTAGAAGCGCTCATTCGACTCGGGCGCGAGCGCGGGTATATCACGTACGATGAGATTTTGCGCGAGTTTCCCACTATTGAAGACAACATATTTTTGCTTGAAGAAATGTACGAACGATTTGGCACTGCGGGCATTGACGTCTTGGAGGGTGGCGGGATGCTTGAAGATAATTCGGCGACGGGCGTATTGGAGCGCAAGAAACTCATAAGCCGCCGTGCAGATGCTTCGTACGATTCCGTGCAAATGTATTTGCGCGAGATAGGGCAATATCCGCTCTTGAATGCCCAGCAGGAGCGTGACCTAGCGAAGCGCATTCTTGCCGAAGACAATGAGGCACGCAATATTCTTGCACGTTCCAACCTCCGACTGGTCGTTTCCATTGCAAAAAAATACGTAAACCGCTCACCTGACCTCACCCTTCTCGACCTCATCCAAGAAGGGAATCTCGGACTTTTCAAGGCGGTGGACAAATTTGACCACACAAAAGGATATAAATTTTCTACCTATGCCACATGGTGGATTCGTCAGGCGATTACGCGTGCGCTTGCCGACCAGTCGCGTACCATTCGCATCCCCGTCCATATGGTTGAGACGATTGCAAAGTATAAACAGAAAGTGCGCGAGCTCTCTCAGCACTTGGGGCGCGACCCTCTGCCGGAAGAAATTGCTTCGGAGATGGGCTTGGAGCTTGAGAAAGTGTATACGATACAAAAAATAAATCAGGATACGGTATCGCTCGAGTCGCCCGTGGGAGAAGACGACGATGAGCGCTCTACACTCGGAAGTTTTATTGCTGACGATTCGGTGGCGCCGCCGGAACAGAATGCTTCGCGCAGAATTCTTTCGGAGCAAATGGTTTCTATTTTAGGTGAACTCTCGCCAAAGGAGCGAAAAATTTTGGAAATGAGGAACGGACTCACTGAAGAGGGTATTTGCTACACACTGGAGGAGGTGGGTAGAGAATTTGGCGTTACGAGAGAGAGAATAAGACAAATTGAAGCGAAAGCGCTGGAGCGCATTCGCTTTCACGAACGAGCTAAACAGCTCAAGGGCTACTAATACAATTAAAATCCAAATGTCAAAATCCAAATTTCAAACAAAATACAAATCCCAAATGTCAAAAGAAATCTGTTGTTCGAGGAAGTCGGATATATTTAGTCATTTGGATTTTGAGCCTGGTTTGACATTTGAGCTTTAAAATCTGGATTTTTTAGGGCGCCTGCACTTTGTATTTTAATACGCTGGCAGAGTATACTCACCACATGAGGAAACGTCATTTTCCCATAGCGCACTGGAGCCATTCGTCTCTCATGGCGTTTTTGAGAAATCCTCTGGCGTGGTACAAGCGATATGTTGAGAAAATATACGATACGCCGAACACCCCGTCTTCTATTATCGGTCGCGCGGGACATGTGGCGCTCCAGAACTTTTACAGCGGAATAGGTAAGGTGGGTGCGGCCGAACTCGGTCTTGAACATCTTCGGAGCGTTCCGGATTTTGAAATTAACTTTGGAAAAGTCGCGACGCGCCGCGATAAAAAGAAAAAGCGCGCGGCTATGGAGCGGGAGTATCTTCAAGCAATCTCGTTTTATCTTGCGCGCCCGCCGCGGCACAAGGTACTCGGTGTTGAGGTAAAAGCTACTGCGAATGTGAAGGGATTGCTGCTCCCCATTAAAGCCGTGTCTGATTTGGTGGTTGAGTCGCGCGGAGACAAAAAGGCGGTTGATATCGTTGACCACAAGTTCGTTGATTCCTTTAGCTCGCTACGTGCCGGAAAAACACTGTTTATCATGCAGGCGATTTTTAATTACTACACGGTGCGGCAGGAATTCGGCCGCCCCGTGCGGGGTTTCCTCGTGTATGAGTGCAAAAAGAGAAAGAACGCCGATGGCTCGTCGCAGATGCGGCGCTACGTTATTGAGTATGAGAATTGCCGAGAGGAGTTTGTACTTTTTCATCGGCTCTTGCGGGATGCGACGAAAGAAATAGCGCGCAGGCGCATCTATCTTCCGAATCCTTCCGATATGTTTGAAGGAGAACACTCGTTTGATATTTACCGGCTGGGACTCGTGGAATAGTAACTGATATACAGTTGCCATTTGCTAATTCAATTGAATTAGCAAATAAACAGGCAGTGAATAACGTATGGCTATAGGGTTTAGGTTTAAAAAACAAAGCCCGACACCATCCCGCTTGAGCGGGAGGGTGTCGGGCACGAAATCGTCAGCTGACGAAAAAGCAATCAATTTTGGCGGCCCTTTCGTACATAATTCTCACGGCTTCGTCAAAGCGCTGATGTCGCTTGAATCTCCCAATGTGTTCAAGGTCAATGAGGCGGAACGCTTCCGGGTCCAAAGCCATACGCGTATATTGCGGTGGTATGGCAGGAGACAAAGTGCGAAGTGCCGAATGTAAGTCCAGTAACTCTCGGCTTTTTGGGTACGGTCCGTCCCAGTCAAATTCTCCGATAACTTTCGGTAGCGGTTCGCATGAACCGCAGTCTTTTTTCAGGCCATAAAGCAGTTCATGCCACGTTCGACCAAGTGCAGGAAAGCTTTTTATACCCCGCTCATCAGCATATTCCATAAATCCCCGAATCAACTGCATTGGGGTGAATGTTTGTTCATCGTCCTTTTGTATAGGCATTCTTACCTCCCCTATTGCTAACTATACAGTACACTCCCATAAGGGCGTTGTCAAATTACAACTCTGGGATTCTCACTAGTCCTAGATTCAAAGCATTGAATCAATCATTCCCTTGATTACCTCAAACGGTTGGGCGCCTTCAATGGGGATTTGTTCGCCGTCTATAATCATTATGGAGTGTGGCGTGCCCCTGCCGCCTGCGGTTACTACTTCATCCGTATCTTTTTTAACTCGCGCCGCATGTCGGCCGCTTGCTAGGCATGCTTCAAACGCTTTCGCGTCTAGTCCGACAGAAGTGGCGATTTCAGTGAGTTGTCCCGCGTTTGTGCCCGACGCCGCGCCCTCTTGGTTGTATGCACCTATATCAAGTCCATTATTTGATGGTGTGAGTTCATACAGCATGTCGGTGTATTTCCAGAATGTCGCCTCACCGCCAAGTTCTGCGGCGCACTCAAGTGCCTCCGCTTCTTTTTGCGCTTTCGGGTGGAGTTGAGGTATGGGGAAGTGTCGGTATACCCACGCAACTTTTCCATCCAGACCGTATGCGTCAATAATGCGGTGCATTGTGCCATGGAACTGTTTGCAAAAGGGGCATTCGGCATCCGAGAATTCCACAATGATCACGTCGGCACGAGGATTACCAAGCACATGGTCGGACGGCTCAACGCCGCGTATTTTTTCAAGCACCGCCGGTTCATTATCGAGAGGAGCCGATGCATACGGCCGGTCTCTATTTACAAAATAAATAGACGCGGCTATAAGAGCACCCGCGATAACGATTGCAAAGGGAACGGAAAGTGTGCGCATACGTAATGTATAATTAGGATTTATAGTAATTGCAAGTGTATCACGGCAGGCACTAGAGCCCAAGCGTGTGTGTCATGGCGCGCGAAGCATCTGATAACCACAGAGATGTGTCAAGTTTCACCTCACGTACGCCGCCGAGGTCCTTATATTTTACCACGCCATAAGTTCGCGCGTAGTCAAAAATCTTCTTGGTTATTTCCACATCTTTTAAACAATAACTGCGCACTTTTTCTATCTCGCCCTTCTTCCACCACTCCATTGCCTGGAGCCCCTGCCCGCTTTTTCTCTCATTGAGTGTTCCTTCGGCAACAGAGTCCAGCTTGAGACGCCGCCCAAGGACATGGTGAATTTCTTTCATCAAGTCCACACTCTTAATCATCGTCAGATCGCCCGAGTAGTATTTATTGAGAAGCGGTATATCAAAGTGGTCTGAATTATATCCGACGAGCACGTTGGTATGTTCAAGTATCTTCCATAATTCTTGGAGTTCAGACTGTATATAACTCGTGTAGAGATTAGTTTCCGAGTCATGTACGCCAACCAGTGCAAGAGTCAGGTCGGCCGGATTGGAAGATCCGATCTCGCCGAACCAGTCGGAGGTTTCTATGTCAAATGTGATAATGCGCATATATTGTTAGTTGCCGTGTTAAGTAAGGATGTCGGTACATGGTATCATAATGAATTTTCAATTTACAATTCTCAATTTTCAAATTCCAATGGATCAATTGAAAATTAGTTCATTGGATCATTGATTGAAAATTAGAAATTGATAATTGAAAATTAACACACGGCGCATGTGTATATAGTATCTATGCGTTAGAACGAGAACGTATTTCATTCTTCATCCCAATGCCGAGAAAAGGTGTTCTGCAATACGGTCTGCGGGAAGATTCACCTCTACACCGGTCGCCAGATTTTTCACCGTATAGCGGCCGTTCTCGCGCTCTTTTTTACCCACGGTAACAATAAGTGGGATTTTCATTTTGTCTGCCTGTCGTATCTGATCGCCTACGCGCTTCCCAGAAAAATTGACGGCGATGGTTACGTCTTCGCGGCGCAAACTCTGTGCGAGCATTTCCGCGTGCGCAGCGTCTTCTTTCTCTACTACGCATATCATAAGTTCTGTCGCGGGAGCGTAACTCGGCAAAAGCCCGTGTGTTTTTAGAAAGTCGCGTGCGGTCACGTCGCCCATACCAAAACCTACAGCGGGTATAGATTCGCCTCCAAAAAGCGCAAGAAGGTTGTCATATCGGCCACCGCCGAAAAGCGAGCGTTTATTTTCGCCGCTCGTGTCGTACACTTCAAACACCATGCCCGTGTAATAATCAAATCCGCGCGTGATGGTGGTGTCAACGGTCATATTAGTAACGCCGAGCGATTCTACGTGTGCCCGTAAATCTTCCAAAAAGGCGCTTGAAGTCGTGCTGTCTAACTTGGCTATGAGCAATGACGATTTCTTGTCGCCCAATATTTCAGCAAGTTTTTTATCAAAATGTTCCGCATCTCCACGTTTGTCTAAAAGCCGTGTTACTGCTTTTCGTTCTCTCTCCCCAATGTCCAATTCTGTGTACATGGCGTCAAGAATACGTCTGTCCGATACACGAATTTCAAATGTACGTTCATCCGCTCCAAAGGAGCGCAACACTCCATGGGCAACACTGATAATTTCTGCGTCTGCTTCAATCCCGGAGACACCAATAATGTCTGCATTCAACTGCCAGTGCTCGCGCACGCGGCCCTTTTGCGGACGTTCGTAGCGAAAACAATTCGCTATGGTGTACCAGCGCGCTGGGAAGGGTATTTCGCGAGAGCGTGCCGCTATCATGCGCGCAAGGGTCGGCGTCACCTCCGGGCGAAGCGTCACCTCGCGCCCTCCGCGGTCGGTGAAGGTGTATGTTTGCTCGTTCACTATCTCTTCGGAGGTTTTGCCTCGGTATAATTCTGCGGGCTCCAAAATACTCGCTGCGTACTCTTCATAGCCGAAAAGCTCGCATACGCGGGCCATCGTTTCAAATAGATACTTCTGCACAAACTGGTCCTCCGGATAAAAATCTCGCACCCCCTTGTATGGCTCGGTAGAAAGTTTGTCCTTTTTGGTCATGGTAAATAGTATACCCCCGACACCTTTCGTGGCATAGCTATTTGTTGTGCCTCCCGAGAAACTATTCGCCTCCGGCAAGGATAGAGCATTTATGCATAACGATATTCTCTCAATACTCCTCGCACAACAATGCCATAAAAGGTGTTGGGGTATACTCTGTCGGTGGATGTGGAGCACGTCTCCGAGATGGCACGTTCGCGCCATGCTTCTACAGGCTTACAGGTCCTTGACAAGGTGTAATTGTTTGCTATAATTAGGAAAGTAAATAATAGGCACTTTTTGCCATGGCAAAAAGGTGCTCACGTGTAGTGGGCGCATTTTTGCTGTGGCAAAACCGCCCCAGCCCCTCAGTTCGCGGGTAGCGGGAAGCTTGCCGACTATCAGTCGGGAAGGAGCGACCAATGAAATATCCAAAGATGGAATGGGGGCGTATGGAGGCAATCGTCAACAAACTCGGAGGCGAGCACGGCATCGACCGCTTCCTTGCCAATGAGTTCGTTCTCCTCGACCTCGCGAAAGCGAAGAAGGGAGCAAAAGTTTCGGTGCCGCTCTTCACGTTTGCCGGACGTTTTCATGCGCCCGGCGCAAAAGAGTTCGTCTCCGCGAAAGCGTACGTCGTGGATACGTCCGAGCGTGCGCGC
>MFLU01000013.1 GCA_001783335.1 Candidatus Kaiserbacteria bacterium RIFCSPLOWO2_01_FULL_50_24
AACGCCTGCGCCATGGCCGTGCATATTGCGCTGGTAAACTGGATGAACCACAAAACATTGCCCTCGCAGTTTCAGGCGCGGCTGTGGCGCAAAATAATCATCGTTATTATTTTTTTCGTCTTTGTGTTTTTCGGCGGTCTGACATTATTTGATAAATTATTTTAGGATTTAAAAATAATAAAAATAAACCCATGGTCCAAGCAGCGGGTTTATTTTTGTATAGGAAAAATTTTTATTACTTTAGATGATTGGAGTATTAACAATTAATGAATTAAACAACATGTGCAAAATCACAGCGCCGATAAGCCCAAGGATCAAAAACCATTTTTTCCCCATCCCCGCTAAGGTCATTACCAGGACCGTAGTAAAATGCATCGGTACTGTCCACAAAAATCTTTGCCACAAAACGCTGAAATCGCCGAATTGAAAAATTTGGTTGAGATATAAAAAATTTTCTGACAAACCGAACAAAAAGCCAAAAGCTATCGCGCCAGCCAGCCTCAGCTTAAGCGAAGGTAACCGCAGAATTAAAAGAAGCACTATCAACGCTTTTGCTATTTCCTCAACAATCTCGGAATAGTTGGTGATTTTTACAATTGGAATTAAAACTGCTGGCAGAACTAAACCAGCAACAATTAAAAAAATACCATGAATGGCCGCGTTAAATAGCGGGGCATCGTTTTCAATTTTTAATTTCTTGGACATAATCTTTAAATACCCAGCCGCTTTTATTTTTGGGAATGATGATATAATACCAGCTATTTTTTTCTTCGGTGTATTCGTATTGTTCGTTAGGATAAACTTTAGCGATAATGTCACCATTAAGTGAAGCTGAGTCACGAACATTAAGCCACCCGGTCGGCGTATTCTTAATTTTTAATGTGGGGTTGATTAATTCTAAAGCCATTTTGTTTTTTGTATCATCTTCGCCGTTGCTGGGAGCCGCTTCTGTCTGCGGCTGCGTATTAGAAATAAGCGTAGAGCCGATAGATTTTGTTTGTGGCGCAATTGGCGCAACTGCCGGCGTTTCTGTGTTTTTTAGTTTATTAAACAGCTCCGGCATAAATGTAATCGCAAGAATTACAAAAATCACAACCGCAACCCAAATCAAAATTTTTTTCCACGGCAGATCCCAAATAAATGACATTCGAGCGAACAGCGTACGCGTTTTAGCAATCAATTTTTTTCCTAAAAGTTTTTGCCGGTGTCTTCTCGTTCCGCCAAACTGCGCCATCACTTCATTTTTATGCATTCCCAGCGCCATCGCCGCCAGCATAGTCTGATGCCGCCACATGGAGAAGATCACCATTGCCAGCAAACCAAAGCCGGAAATAATAGTAAGAATTATTCCCCAAGTGGCAAAGGTCTGAATGCCGCCGACGCTGCCGACGATGCCGCGGGAGGCGCCGGAGGCAACAGCCAGATCTTTTAATTTTTCAATATCTTTTTTAACCGAATCAATTTTTTCTTTATTGTAGCGGTAGGCGACGATATGGTCTTGGGGGGAGCGGTAGTTTTCTTTTTGGTCCAAGAGAACTGTGTTTAGAACGGTTTCAATTTCATTTTTGAGAATGGCGCCTTGGGCATCGTACTGGGTGCCGGCGAGAGGAGAAGATAAGGTGTTAGCTTGGCCGCGAAGAGATTTGATTTCTTCGTCGGTAAAAATCCAGACGTCTTTAACCTCCACTTTTTTGGCGATGGTTTGGTTCCCGCCGAGGGTGATGTCGCCGTAGACAAAGTAGCTCTCGGCGCCGGGGTCATAGTCAAGGCTAAGACCGCTTAGGTCAATGATGTGTTCCGGTTTAACTTCAGAGGGGAGATAGGATTTAAATTTCAGAATTTTGTTTTCGGCAAGAGGGTTGCTGATGAGGAAGTTGAACTGGACGGAGTTGAAGGTCAGCCAGGTTTCTACAATCGGCTCGGCGATGGTTTGTTCCAGCAGGCGGCGGGTAGCGGAGGAGATGGCGTGCAAGTCGGAGATTTTGTTTTGGATGTCGGTTAAATTTTCAATTTTAACAGTGTTAACGGAGAGAATAGTTTTGAGAGAGGGGCTGAGAGTGCCTAGAACACCCAAAACAAGTTCCAGTTGTTTGGAGTTGGCGGACAGATCGTTTTTGACGTTATTAATGGCGAGATAGATGTTCTCGTTGGTGGCGGAGGGTTTCGTGGTGGAGGATGGGGCGGTGATGCTAGCGCCGCCGCTGGAGGACGAGGGAGAAACACTTTCGGTTGCGGTAGTGAAAGAACGGGAGGCGCCGGAGGCGGCGGTGCCATAATAGACAACGACTTTGAACCAGTAGGAGCCGTCGGAGGAGACAGTGGCGGTTAAGGTCGGGTTAAAGTCGGCGCCGGCGGAGACGAGTTTAGCGGCGGAGGCGTAGTAAACATCATCATTGCCGCCGCACTGATTGTCTTGAGAGGAAACAACACACCATTCGTACTGATACTCATAGGCGCCGCCGCCCTCGTTGGTGATAGTGACGTCGGCGGAAATGGAGGGAATAGAAGAGTCGCTAATGGAATTGACAAGCACTTGCGCGGGAGCGCCGGTTACCTGCCAGTAGTCGTTACGGACAATATCGGCGGAGCCGCCGACGTCAACGTTAACGATGGTTTCCCAGAGGCCGGCGGTGGCAGAGGAGGAAATAGCGGAAGTATATTCGTAAACGCCGGTAGAAAGTTCGGTCATGGTGGTGGTGGCGAGAGACAGGGCGCGGCTTGAGTCGCGAATGAGAATAGTGGGAGCGGTGGAGGGGGTGACGGGATTGGACTCATAATCAAGAACAATAACTTTGGCGCGATAGGTGTTGCCGGCCTGGATTTCGGAGACGTCAGAAAGATTAACTTGATAGAGTTTTTGCTGGGAGGTGCGCAGGGAGTTGACGGTGGATTGGACGCTGTCTAAGTTGGTGTCCACGGTGTTTAAGGCGGTGGTTAGGGTGTCAATCTTACCCTCAATACTGGTTAAGCTGGAAGTGACGGAAGTGCGGAAGCTTGATTCCGATGATTCATGGGAGGCGAGTTGTTCTTCCACGCGCACGTTTTGGGCGACAATAGTAAAAGCGTCTCCGTTGGCGGGAGCGGAAGTGAGAGCCGGATCAAGAGTAATGGTTTTGGTAGTGCCATTGTAGTCGGAGACGCGGCGGCTTTGGCCATCCAAAGAGCCGGAGGTGAAAGTTAGAACGGCATTATTGTAAAAGTCATTAGTGGAGTTAGTGAGAGCGGTGATGAAAGAGGTGGCGGAGGGGGAGGCGTCACTGACAGTGCTTTGAGTAACAATCATGGCGCCGATTAAGATGTCCATATTGGATTGAATATCAGTTACTTTAGTTTGGATGTCGGTAACGGCGGTGCGGGAAGTGGCTTGAGAGGTGCGCTCGGTGGCTTGAGAGGTGCGCTCGGTGGCTTGAGAGGTGCGCTCGGATGCTTGGGAGGTGCGCTCGGATGCTTGGGAGGTGCGCTCGGTGGCTTGAGAGGTGGCTTCGGAGTCAACGGTTGATTTAGTGGAAGTCAGGTCGGCGGCGATGGTACGGACCTCAAAATTAGCGGCGGTATAGCCGATTTTACTGCTGGAGCTAGCGATGGCTTCATAGGTGTAACTGCCGCTAGTTGAGGGAATGGTATAAGAATAGCGGTAGATGCCGCTCGAGCCGGTGAGATAGGTCATATCGGCTGTATCTACTAATTTAGTGCCGGAAGAGTTGAAGATGGAAATGGTGGCAGTAGCATCGTTGATCGGACTGCCGTTGGTTAGATTTAATACTTGGATATCAATTTTGACGGTATCGCCTTGGTCAACGGTGGTGTTGCCAAAAATAGGCACGACTTTAACAGACGACTCGGGAATTTGAACAGAGAAAGAAGTGCCGGTGGACCAGTCGGACCAAGAGCTAGAGGAGTCCTGGTAGCGGACTCGCCAATAGTAAAGAGTGGAGTTGCTTAAGGTGCTGATGGGAACGGAGCGAGAGGCGCTATAAGCGATGGCGCCGGAATCGTAAACGGTGGAGGAGAAGTCAATATTATTATCAATTTGCCACTGCGCGTAGGCGCTGGTATGTCCGCTTTGGGCGTCGGAGAAGTCGGAGGCGATAAGGAGAGGAGTGAGAGTGGCGACAGTGGAGGTACTGGTAGGAGATGAGTTGACGGGTGTGGAGAAGGTGTTGGTGGTGAAAGAGGTGGCGGTAGAGTAACTAGACCACTGGCCGCCATCGGCATATCTAACTTTCCAGTAATAGACGGTGTAGTGGTCAAGTTCGGTTTTGCCGGAGAGTTCATTGGCGAAGGTGCCGTTAGTGGAGTTAACGGCGGTGGTGATTTCGCCGCTGCCAGCGGTGCGGGTCCAGACGGGGGTGGCGAAGTCGGAGTCGTCGTCAACCTGCCAGTCAGCGTTGGCTTGAGCGTCGCTTTCAGAGTCGGAATAGGCGGAGCCGGTTAGGGTAACGTTAAGGTCTTGGTTGACGGCGCCGGAGGAAGGAGAGGAATTGGTGGGGGTGGCGGGGGCGGAGTTGGAATAGTCGGCGGTGACACTTTTTACTTCCGGCGAGTAAGAGGTATTGCTGCTGGTAAAGTAGGACTTATATTGGAAGTAGCGGTTAGTAGAGACGTTAGTGAGAGAGAAAGAGGGGGTAGTGATGGCGTTGGTTGTTTTCCAATAGTAGTAGTCGGAGCCGGTGCCGTCGGGGCCGATAAAGCTTTCGCCGGAACAGGCGTCGTCGTCACAACTGCGGACCTGGTATTTCAGGTTAAGAGCGCCGCGTTTGTAATGGTCGGCGACCTCGGTCGCGGAGAGGGCGCGGCTGAAAAAGGCAACTTCATCCATAAGACCGTTATAGGGATTAGTGCCGGTATTGTTGCCGATGTAAAGGGTCTTAGTGGAGGTGGTCATAGCGGCGGGAATAGTGCCATTAATAGAACCGGAAACGGCGGCGCCGTTTTTGTAGATAGCAACGCGGCTACCAGCGGCGAGAGTGCCATCATAGACGAAAGCCAGATGTTGCCAGACGTCAGTAGTTAAATTTAAGTTAGAGGTGGCGAAATAAGTAGAGGAATCGGTGAGGGAAGTGGAGACAAAGAAATAAGCCTCATCAATTAAACTAGTAGTTCCCGATCTGATGACAAATTGGTTTTGACTACTACCAGATTTAACAGCAAACATTCCGATTGAAGTGAGAGTGGTTGGTTTAACCCACATTTCAACGGACAGATAAGCGGAACCATCCAGTTCGCTGGGGTCACCCATATCTAAGGTATTAGTGCCACCAAAGCCAAGGGCGGTGTTTAGAACACCGGTTTGTGAGTAGGAAGAGCCGCTATAAGTGCCATTGTGTCCGGCGCCAGAGGTGTCGGCGATGGCGCCGGAAGATTCGTTCATATGGAGGAGAATGAAGTTGCTCGTCATATCGGCGTTGCCGGTGGTGTAGTCGGTCTCGGAGTTGGTGTTATCCGGAAGTTCCTTGCCGGTGGGGCGGTTAGGAACCCAGGCGAGAGAGTTCCAGGTGGCGGTAACACCGGAATCTTTGATGGAGGAGGTGAAATCGCCGGCGCCGGAGGAGAGGCCGGTGGCGTCGAACTCCAGCCAGCTGTTGCCGGAGTCCCACTGGGTGTTGCTGTGGGCGCCGGCGTCAAACTCGGCCTGGGTGTCGTCGGCGAAGGTGGAGGCGAAAATATTCGGAGCATTCAACAAAATATATATCCCACTTGAGCCAATAGTGAGCGTAAAAATTATCCAGGCCACGAGTGCCATGCGCAGGGGCTTGAAGTT
>MFLU01000014.1 GCA_001783335.1 Candidatus Kaiserbacteria bacterium RIFCSPLOWO2_01_FULL_50_24
AAGTGTGCGGGTCAAGCCGTCCCGCCACGGCTATGCCGGGCGGGATTTAACAGGGTTAAGCAAAATATAGTCGCTGTGCTCCTTATTTTTCATTGACGCGCCACGACCTTTGCCTTGAGTGGCAGCTTCGTGCCCGCTTTGCGGAGTGCTTCACGTGCAATCGGCTCCGGCGAACCGTCTACCTCAAATAGGACCCGACCTGGCCGCACATCCACCACATACCCAGCGAGGTCTCCTTTGCCGCTTCCCATCCCGACTTCCGCGGCTTTCTGCGTATACGGCCTATCCGGAAACACGCGCGTCCATATCTTCGCGCTCTTTCCAGCGGCGCGCGTCAACGCGCGACGCGCGCTCTCAAGCTGATTGGATGTAAGACGCGCCTGCGTAATCGCCTTTAGGCCAAAAGAGCCGAACGCAACCGTGATACCGCGCGTCTCCGGCGTGCTCTGGCGTCGCGCTCCTCGGCGACCAGTCTGCCACTTTCTGTGTTTTGGACGTTTGGGAGCAAGCATAGCAAATGAAAAAGTAAAAATTAAAATCTAAAAACGACCCCAAACAAAAAATCTAACGGGGTGTTCTCCGAAAGCTCCTTGGCTATATTTGTTGTGTGGATTCATAATTGTTGGTTAGAGCATGTTGATTTTGGTACGGGGCAGGCAGTGTAAAATTAAAAATTGTTCTGGCGTGCGTGCCATGTTTTTAATTTTGAGTTTTCGTTTTTCATTTTTAGTTTTTAGTTTTTAGTTTTTAACTTATTCGCGTCAGCGAAGATGTCCCCCCTATAAATCCACACCTTCACGCCTATGGTGCCGTACGGAAGGTGCGCGGTTTCGCGCGCAAAATCAACATCGGCACGCAATGTTTGAAGTGGCACGCGTCCTCTTTTGATCTCCTCCTGTCGTGACATTTCAGCCCCGCCAAGACGTCCCGAGACTGCAATGCGCACCCCCAAAACGTCTCGATTTGCCATTGTCTTTTCGATGGTCTGTTTTAAAACGCGACGGAACGGCAGACGTTTTTCCAATCCTTCGGCTATCATATACGCCACGACGGGCGCTTGGGACTCCGGAGAACGTACCTCTTCTATGTCCAGGCGCACCGGACGGTACACCGCGCCCTTGACCTTGCGTATCACCGAATCAATTTCTTTGGTGAGTTTCATACTTCCCTCGCCGCCGCGACCAATCACAAGACCGGGCCTCGATGTTTTAAGAATTACGCGAGTCGCTTTTTCGTTCCGCTCTATCTCAACCGACGTGATGTAGTGTCCACGCAGGCGTTTCTTAAGATACTGTCTAATCGCCGTATCCACCATTACCCCCTGACGATATTCAGCAGGTGTTTTTGAGAACCAGCGCGATTTCCAATCGCGAATGATGCCGAGCCGATGTGCGTATGGGTGTACAGTGTGAGTCATAGGGATAGCTTACAGCTTCTAGCTTTTAGCTTCTAGCTTTTTAGATGCGCGTTTGGTGGTCTTTTTTGTAATCTTTTTTACTGCTTCCGTCACAGAGACGAGTTCAAGCGTTACGTGCGATGTTGTCTTTCGAACTTGTCCAGAGCGACCGCGCCCAAAGAGACGGCGGCGGCGAAGCACGTGGCCCTTGTCAACCGTGAGCTTTTTTACTACCAAGCTCTCGAGGGACGCGCCGCGCGCGTTCGCAAGCGCAGATGAGAGCAGTTTCCCGAACATGGAGGAAGATTTCTTCGGCAGAAACGAAAGCGCTGCGCGCGCCTCACGCACCGATTTTCCACGAATAAGGTCTGCCACAAGACGCACCTTGCGCGGCGACTGTTTGTAGTTACTTAGCGTGGCTTTCATGTTAGATTTTGTTAGATTTGGTTAACGAACGCCGTGAGTTTAGCAAATCTTACATCCTGTTAAATCCTGTGCTTCGTGCAGGCCGCGGCTTTGCCGCGGATTTAACAGGGTCTAAGAACTTGTAATTCACTTTGTTCATAACAATTTCTAAGACTTTTTAGCTTCCGTTGCCGCCTTCGCCGTCTGTGCAGCCGCTATCTCTTGCTGCTTGGCGGCCATTTCTGCCTCCTTCTGCATCTTGCCACCGTGGCGAATGAATTTCGTTGTCGACGCGAATTCGCCAAGCCGATGCCCCACCATATCTTCCGTAACAAACACATCTTCAAAACTCTTGCCTGTATGCACCGCAAACGTATAGCCAACAAATTCCGGTGCAATCTGGCTAGCTCTTGCCCATGTTTTAATAGCACCTGCGGAGGATTTTCTCGCGCCGACTTTCTTCACGAGCTTTGCGTCCACATAGGGACCTTTTTTGAGTGATCGGGTCATGTTAGTTTTTCTTACGAGCGAAGCGAGTTAGAAACAACTTACACCCCGTGAAATCCTTCGCTTCGCGAAGGAGCGGCGTAGCCGCTATTTCACTGGGGTTGTGAAAACTGTAGTCGCTTTACTTATTAGTTTTCTACAAAAATCCTGCCTCGGCAGGTTTGCACAATGTATAGGAGATTGCACAATAAGTCAATCCATGTTGCGGTTTGTTACGGTTTGTGATACGGTTTGCCACAGTCGTGGGAAAAAAGGAGCATGTCATGATAAGAATTCTAACCGACAGGCAATACCGCCTGCTGTGGTGGAAGTTCAAACTTATGCCATTCTGGTGTGGAATACTTGGTTTTTCATACTTCTTTCCGTTTGAATAGAAGTGCAAAAATGTATTTTTGCACTTCCGAGAGAGTGCTGCCGGAAAGCTTTGCTTACGTCGCCAGTAAAAAGGCCTGAATTTCTCCAGGCCTTTTTTCTTATCCATCACGCGGCGAGTGATGAGATGTGCCGATTGAGGTGTACACTGAATGCGTCAAGTGTTTTTCCACTTCGTGCATATTCAAGAGCGCGTATGAGCAGTAGCCCTTCTTCATATGCCTCCGGCCTGTGCGCGCGCCGTAGATATGTGAGTGTTTTATACGCGCGGAAAAGCGAATCGTTATACCTCTTATCATCGTGTCTCTTTGCGGCGGCAACGCATCGCATGACATCCGTACCTAAATTGGAAAAAAGAAATCTTGTGTTGTTCATACGTCAAGACCGGGTAAAAACCGATGAATGAGTGCAGCGATATTCTCTCGTATGGCGGAATCTTCAATTTCCATTCCGCGATTGCCTTGCGAGGGGCGAATATTAACCAGGGAAATATATTCAATCGCCGATTCTCCGCGCTCTTTTGGATATACATTGAAGCCCCATAAATCTTGCTGTGCGGAACCGTCTGCAATGAGAACGTTGTTTGCATCCATGTGCCACTCTCCGCCAAGTGCAAAGACGTCTCTCTTGCAATCGGCTACTCCTTTCACGAGCGTACCGTGCCACGCTTTTGCGAGTGGCTCTAGTGCAGTATGTATAATCGGCTCACGCACAATAATGATTTCAACTTTCATTCCATCATCGTAGCATCATTTTCTCTTTCCAACCCTGCGAATGAATATGTTGCTGTATTTCTTTGGGCGTCTCGCCCGCGCACCAAAAATCTCACAGAAGTATATGAAGAAACGGCTCTCCTCTGTGTCGAGTAGTCACACCCGTTCTCCACAATCACGTTCGCTGATTTTGGTGCGGGACTTCGGCTCCAACATACAACCGCGTTACTTACGCTTTCCAACACGGCGTCTGCTGATGATAAATACATTTGAATACTTTTTCGGCCGCCTCGTCTTCTGACCCTTGCCGGCGGGCTTGCCCCATATAGTACGTTGCCTTCGGTGTCCGCGACCAGAGCGACCTTCACCGCCGCCATGCGGGTGATCCACTGGATTCATGGCAGTTCCGCGCACCGTTGGGCGAATTCCCATCCAGCGAGACCTCCCCGCTTTTCCTATCACCACAAGTCGATTTTCCGGATTTGAAGCTTCACCAACGCACGCCCATGCGGTTGAGATGATTTTCCGCACTTCTGTGGAAGGTAGGCGCACATGCGTGTAGCCAGCGTCTTGCGCGATAACTTCCGCGTAGTTTCCCGCGGAACGCGCGAGAACCGCACTACCGCCCGGCTTAAGCGAAACATTGTAAATAAATGTTCCGACTGGCATTTTTCCGAGAGGAAGACGATTTGCCACTTCTATGGAGACTGATTCGGATACCATAAATGTGCTTCCGGGGAGAACGTGTTGCGGCAGAACCACATATCGCTTCTCGCCGTCTTTGTAAACCGCAAGTCCGATAAACGCCGAGCGGTTCGGATCGTACTCCACAGAACGCACGGTCGCCGGAATGTCTTTTTTGTCAAAAGAAAAATCCACTTCTCGCCACAGACGCTTGTGGCCGCCACCTCGGTGGCGCATCGTGATGCGGCCATCTGCGTTCCGTCCGGCCGTACGACGCCGACCGCGCGTCAGCGCCTTCTCTTTCTTATGTCCGGAAAGCTCTTTGCGATACTCAATACGCGTCATGCCGCGAGTCCCCGGAGAAGTTGGTTTTAGGTATCGCATATATGGAAATTAAAAGGTAAAAATGAAAATCTAAAAACGACAATGAAAAATTAAAAATTGCACTTGCCTGCGTGCCTTGTTTTTAATTTTGAGTTTTCGTCTTTCATTTTTCGATTTTAGTTTTTAATTTGTGACACTATGACATGGTGATGCTCTCGCCTGCCTTGAGGTACACATACGCCTTTTTGCCGCCGCGAGTGACGCCCGATTTACCCGTGCGTACATTTTTGCGTATCTTGCGTGGGATCTGAACAATTCTCACCATTCTTGGCGTTACGTTATAGGTATGCCGTACGGCGGCCATGATGGAGCGCTTATTTGAATAGGGTGCCACGTCAAATACATACGCACTGCGTCCTCCGAGGTCAGTGGCCTTTTCCGTAATGCGCGGACTGCACAAGACGTTTGCCGCACGACTATCTAAAACCCCAGCGGCTCGCGAAATGTCTTGCTCAACCGTAGGCGGCGCGTTCGTTGTTTCTTCTTTTTTTTTGCTGAAAAGTTTCATGTTAGAGGTTCTTAACGAGTAATAACGAGTTTAGAAACTCTTACACCCCGTGAAATCCTCGCCGA
>MFLU01000015.1 GCA_001783335.1 Candidatus Kaiserbacteria bacterium RIFCSPLOWO2_01_FULL_50_24
GAGCGGGACTATTATAAAAAACAACGTGGAAGATAGCGGCGGAGGAAAAACTGTGGACGTGCTTATTGTGCCGGGAAAATTTCAGGGAGAAGGATGGATTTTTAAATACGATCATCTTGCTTTGGAGCCGGGGCTCGCAGTCGGCAGTACTGTGCAAAAGGGTCAAAAAATTGGAATCAACGCCTTTGAACAGCGGGGGAATAACCATATTGGCCTCGAGTATCATGTCGAAAATTTCACCATTGCTCGTACCAAAATTTGCTGGGTAGATCTTCTGGAGCCGATGGCTCGACAGCAACTGGAAGATGAATTTAATAAGATAAAAAATGCCCAAATGTTTTTAGAATCGTGGCAGACAGCAAACGCAGAGAGCTATTATCAATACAAAGGTCTTTTAGATAAAATAAAGTATCCGGATGGACCACAGCTTTGTTACCCCCTAGGAACCGATGCGCGAGTTCCTATGTAACAGGGAGGGCGTCGCCTACCTGTTTGGTGCGCAATAAAACTCGAGTAATAGAATGGGGAAAACAATGTGATAGCATGCCTCCATGCTCATAGACGAGGTATTGGTGACGCTTCATGCCGGCCACGGCGGGCGCGGGGCGGTCGCATTCAACAAGGTAAAGCTCTCGCTTGGCCCAACCGGCGGCGACGGCGGCCGTGGCGCCTCTATCTATTTTGAAGGCGTTGCCGATATCAATATGCTGAAATTGTACGCAAGCCGCCGCGAGATTCGGGCAAAAAACGGCGGCAACGGTCGCGGGCAATTCATAGACGGCAAGGATGGTGCCGCCCTCGTACTCAAAGTGCCGACAGGAACGAGTGTCGTGAATATGGAGACGGGTTACACGCGCGAGCTCACCCGTGTTGGCGAGCGCATCCTTGTGGCAGGCGGCGGCGACGGAGGCCGCGGCAATTTCAAATTCCGCTCGGGCTCCAACACATCTCCGAAAGAATTTGAAGAGGGCAAAGATGGCGACGTCATATCCTATCGCCTCCTGCTCCGGCTTATCGCCGATGTGGGGCTCGTTGGACTTCCGAATGCGGGCAAATCGAGCCTTTTGAACGAGCTAACAGCAGCTGCGGCACAGGTGGGCGATTACCCTTTCACAACGCTTGAGCCCAATCTCGGCGCATACTACGGGCTCATCATCGCCGACATTCCGGGTCTTATTGAAGGCGCCTCGGATGGGAAAGGGCTCGGGGTGAAATTTTTAAAACACATTGAGCGCACTAAGACGCTCTTCCACCTAATTGCGACGGACTCCGACAATGTGCTCCGCGATTACGAGGTTATCCGAGAGGAGCTCTTGAAATTCAACCCGAAGCTAGCGAAAAAGAGCGAGTGCGTCTTTCTCTCAAAGTGCGACACCGTGACGCCGGAAGAGCTGAAAGCGAAACTCGCGGCGCTGAAGCGAAAAAAAATAATCGCTACGCCGATATCGATCTTGGACGATGATTCGCTTGATGTAGTTAAGAAGATTCTCAATGAGATAAGCAAGACCGCGCCGTCTATCAACGCCGAAGAGCGGCGTGGTATTTAGAGGCGCGGCATCAGGGCTTGCTTTTTGGAAAAAGAGTCGGCTCCGCCGACACAAGCCAACTCTGCATCCCCACAGCAAGCTGTGGGTATTACAGGCCAATAAAAGACGCGGGGGGGTATCGGTGCGTGAACGATTCCTGAGTAAACGAGGGTAAGTACCGTTACATAGGCAAGAATGTCACATACATTGCGCAACAAATAACACATGCCAACAAACTTGAGAATGTTGGGGTGTGATGTTGGATGGAAGAGGTGTTCAGGCACTTTTTCACAAGACGACATGATAAACCGTTATCCCCCCATGGCAAAATGACAGTACCTAACACCACGTCCCTCCACTCAATTATAAAAAGAGTGCTGTCAGCATGTTGCTGACAGCACTCTATGGATTAGTGGCCGAAGAACCCCCGGCCAACCTGATCCGGAATCATGTACAATGCAACGCCGTGTTTTGCGCAAACGTCGATTGTGGCCTTATCCTTGACCGAACCGCTAGAAGTGAAGATGGCGGTAGTGCCAGCGTCGATGAGAGTCTGCGGTCCGTCCGTAAACGGAAAGAATGAATCGCTGTAGGCAACAGCGCCAGCGACATCATGACCGGAACGTTTGGCACGAGTGATGGCGAGTTGCGCAGCGCCAACACGATCCTGCTGTCCGACACCGTTGCCGATAAGCTGATTGTTCTTCACAAGCGTGAGCGTGTTGCTGTTTGAAGTTGAGCCGATTGCCCAAGCGAGCATCATGTCATATTCCTGCGCTGCCGTCGCTTTGCCATGCTTCACAATATGTCCACGATCAAAATCGGGAACGAACGTGTAGTTCGGCTGTGCCAAGAATCCGCCACGAACCCAGCGGAACCGCGGCGTCTGATCGAGATGGTCAACAAGCCCACTAAGCGCCGGATTCGCAACGAATCGGCACTTATCGCCTTTTCGGCGAAGCATTGCTATCGCACCTGGAGTGAAAGCTGGAGCGACGACGCCGTCCAGCATTTTTCCGACAAGCGATTCGCTAAGTTCCTCGTCCACTTCGAAGCTAGTCATGACCAGTCCGCCAAAGATAGCGAGTGGGTCGCCGGACATCATCTTCTTCAGAACTTCTGCTCGATCCGGTCCGGCTGCCGCGCCGCACGGATTTCCGTGCTTTACACCAACCGCGATTGCCGTACTACCACCTCCATTGACTGCATATACCTCGGCGATATGGGTCGCTGTCTGAAGCAGACGATCAACGTCAACCCAGTTGTTGTAGCTGGGAGACGTTCCCTGAACCACAACGAACTTGTCGAGAGCGAGTGGATCCTGTGAGTCAGTTGAATAGAGATGCGCAGGCGTCTGCCACGCGTTCTCACCGTACTTGCAGGACACGACTCTTGAAGCGATAGTACCTTCAAACGCGCCACCACTATGGAACCACGCTGATTCCAAACAGTAATCAGCAACAATCGCTTCCGCTTTGGCCGCAAGTGTATTCCTGAACTCGACCTCGTCTTGCTGATCACTCTTAAGCCATTCGACGACACGCATTCGGTCAGCTGGATCAACGACTACAATACGTCGACCCTTAGCTCCCGATCGGATGAGAGCCGGACCGCCGATGTCGGTTTGTTCGATAACCGACTCCCCTGTTGCGCCAGAGCGGCGCGTTTCCTCTTTGAGCGGATACAGGTCCACACAGACAAGATCGATCCACGGATAGCCCAATTGGCGGAGTTCTTCTCGATGTTCTTCTGCGGCAAGCAAGCCACCGTGGACTTGCGGAACCAAAGTTACCACTCGATGACCAAGAATTGCAGGAAGCCCCGAAAGTTCGGCCACGTCAGTCACCGAAACTCCGGCTTCCCGCAATGTCTTCGCCGTTCCACCAGACGAGAAAATTCGCCAACCGAGAGCAACGAGTTCTTGGGCAAATTCGATAATGTCATTCTTGTGATACACAGACAACAACGCGTTTTTTTTCATACAGATTTTCCTTTCAATTATACACAACCCTAGAACACATCTCAAAATAAATGGCGTAGCGAGGCAGTTTCCGGTCGTGCGAACCGAAACCCTGGAGGACGAGGCGTATCGAGATACGGCGAGTCCAAAGGGCGAGGTGCAGCCGACCGGAAACCGTCGCAGTAGCCAAGCAGAGGTCTTTTATCATAGCGGTTTATTTTGAGATGGGTTCTAGATATCCACAGAAAAGACGTGCGTCCCGAGGTGGGACTCTCGTGAAAATAGTATAGTGTGATGTATGCTGGTTGTTATTATTTAAAAATAATTCACATAAAAAGTATGAAGAAATTCATTATCGGTGCATTGTGTGTTGTCGTATTCGCAACTGCCTCGCCAGCCGTGGCTCAAACCACCGCCACGACAACAGCCGCAGATGCCACTCGACAACAGATACAAGCCCTGCTTCAGCAGATACAAGAGCTCCAACAGCAGGTAAAGAAATTGTATCAACAGAGAAAGGACATGCGGCGAGATGACCATGTCTTTGCTACAACAACACACGCCGAAGAACCGGAAGACGAAGTAGATCCCGCCACGCAACAAAAGATAGATGATCTGCTTCAGCAGATAAAGACGCTCCAACAGCAGATGGAGACGCTCAAACAGCAGATACGGGACTTGCGCCAAGAGCGGAAGGAAATATTAAAAGAGATTCGCGCATTGCTCAAGCTGGAGAGGCCGCTGGCGCGCGGTGCGAACGGAGAGGATGTGCGCATGCTTCAAGAGGCGCTTGCGACCGACCCGGACATCTATCCGGAGGGAGACACCAGCGGATTTTTCGGTCCGCTTACCGAGCGTGCCGTAAAACGTTTTCAAGAACGATTCGGTTTGGAACAGGTGGGAAATGTGGGTCCGCAAACGCGAGAGCATATCAATTACATTCTTGAGCACGGCGCGGGTGAATCCGGCAAAGTGCCGCCGGGGCTTCTCACGAGATTCAAGGGAATGTCAATGTTCGAGGGCATGTCGGAGGCGGCAAAGCTGCGCTGCGAGACGTGGGCATATATTCCTGAAGAACGTATCCCGTTCGGCATATTCGCTCGGTGCTATGAAATAGATCCTGCCACTCAAGAAAAGATAGACCCGCTGATTCAACAGATAGAGGCGCTGCAGCAGCAAATACAAGCGATCCAACAGCAGATAAGAGACCTGCGCGGGCAGAAGAAGGAAATACGAAAAGAGATTCGTACAATAATAAAACTGGAGAGGCCGCTCCAGCATGGATCAGAAGGAGAGGATGTGCGCATGCTTCAAGAGGCGCTTGCGACCGACCCGGACATCTATCCGGAGGGAGATACCAGCGGACTATATGATTCGCATACTGAGCGTGCCGTAAAACGTTTCCAGGAACGTTTCGGCATGGAGCAGGTGGGAAATGTCGGTCCGCAAACGCGAGAGCATATCAATTACATTCTTGAGCACGGCGCAGGCAAATCCGGCAAAGTATCGTCAGGCCTTCTCATGAAATTCAAGGGAGAATCAACCTTCGAGAGTCTGTCGGAGGCGAAAAAAGCGCGTTGTAAAACGGGATCATATTTTAAATCCTCATCCGCATCCGGCACATCCGGCAAAATCCCGTCCGGCATATTCGCCCAGTGCGACGACCCGGAATCGTCGCCGACAGACGAGGAGGAGTAAAAACGGGTCGCCGGTCGATCCCCGCACACCGGCTTTGTTCTAAGTATTCTTTGGAGCTGGTTCATGGTCCCAATCTTGGGGCTACCGGCCCTGTCACTAGTGCAAGCTATGGGAATTGCGCTGGTAGTTAGGTTCATTATCTATCAGCACCACGACAGTAAGGATGAGGACGAGAACGCAATCTGGAAGGCGCTTGCGTTCGTCGTTCTTTACCCGGCGCTTGCTCTCTTCATCGGCTGGGTCGTTCACCTCTTCATGTGAATGACATTTGGCTATGGTGTGAACTTCAACTCTAAAGGGCGTCTTTGCGAAAACGGGACGCTCTTTTATTTTGATTGTGGAGAGGAAAAAGCTCTAGCAACAAAAAGTTAGACCTTTTTCTTAATTTGGGGTACTTGGGTCTCATAAAAAAGAAAAACTTGCTTGCACTAAGCGGACCTGTGCTGAGCCTCGTCGAATCAGTCGAAGTGGTACTGTCAGGAGAAATTTTCTTACAAAAACTCAGGGCGATTACTGAAAAAGTGATGTATAGAGCCCTATAAAGCCATCCGCCTCAAAGTCCTTGCGCAAATTAGATATATGTGATAGGATGCTTATCTATTAGTAGTTAGTTTATTTTTAGTAATATATTATGAGCATCAAAATAAAGAAAGTCGTTTTCGCTGTCATTGGTGCAGTGATAATTTCCGCAGGTGTCAGCGGAATATCGTTTGCCAACGCCGACCATACATGGGGCCCGTATCACTGGGCACGAACATCGAATCCATTCACTCTTAAACTCGGCGATAACGTCTCGGGCGTTTGGGACACCCATCTTGCTCTTACGTCTGCCGATTGGAGTCTTTCATCTGTTTTGGATACGGTAATTGTAACGGGTAATAATGTACGGAAACCAAAAGCATGTAAGCCAAAGACTGGGCGAGGCGAGGTATGTAATGCTAAATATGGTTTCAACGGCTGGCTTGGAGTTGCTTCAATCTGGATATCTGGAGAGCACATCACACAAGGAACAGTGAAGCTTAACGACACGTATTTCAACACGTCTACCTACAACACATCACCGTGGAGAAATCTTGTTATGTGCCAAGAGGTTGGACACATTTTTGGACTCGACCACCAAGATGAGATGTTCAGCAATCCAAACCTCGGAACCTGTATGGACTACACGAGCGATCCGGAAAGCAACCAGCATCCCAACACACACGATTACGAGATGCTTGAAACTATCTATGCGCACTTAGACACAACGACCACGCTGAACAAGACCGTTCGTAACACACCCATGCCTGACGTAAACCTCGATAATCCGAAGGACTGGGGTGTAGAAATACGAAGATCAAAGGATGGACGAGTGTCACTATTTGAGCGTGATCTTGGAAATGGAAAAAAGATATTCACACATGTTTTCTGGGTTGAGGGAGGTCATAGCGAAAAGTAATAATAAAAAAGATAGCCTACACAAATACCACGGGCTCATACCCCGTGGTATTTTGAGGACAACGCAAGGGCCGTTTTTTGGTAGTATTGACGCAAGGTTAGATGATACTGTGCGAAATAAGGTATTGAGACTAATCGGTGAAATCGCGCGCGATCAGTTGTAAGTGGCCGAAAAACATCAAGGACTCGCCGCGAGGCATTTTCTTTTGAAGCCCGACCGCACAATATAATTTTATGGAAATACGGAACATCGCGATTATTGCCCATGTGGACCATGGGAAGACGACGCTTACCGACGCGCTTTTGCGGCAGACGGGAGTTGCCGAGGAGGGTACGTCAATGGATTCAAACGCTCTTGAACGCGAGCGCGGCATCACAATTTATGCAAAAAACGCTGCGATGCCATATAAAGGAACAAAAATAAACATTGTAGACACCCCCGGACACGCGGATTTCGGAAGCGAGGTGGAGCGCGTGCTCCGCTCCATTGATTCCGTGCTCCTCGTTGTAGACGCGCAAGAAGGCCCCATGCCGCAGACGCGCTTCGTACTCAAAAAATCACTGGAGCTCGGCATCAAACCAATCGTCGTCATCAATAAGATTGATAAACCGGCGGCAGACCCAGCGAAATGCGAGGAGCAGGTTTTGGAACTCTTTTTAGAACTCGGCGCTTCAGACGAGCAGTCGGATTTTCCTGTCGTTTATACCAACGGCAAAGAGGGGGTTGCGAAACGCAAGCTCGAAGATGAGTCAAAAGATCTCACACCCCTTCTGGATACGATACTTGAGTGCGTTCGGCCTGCTTCAAGTGAAACTACGGAGAGTGCGGTGCTCCGCCTCCAACCCTTCAATCTCGCGTACGACAATTTTCTCGGGCGATTAGCGGTTGCACGTATATATGAGGGCACGCTTACGACAGGACAAAACGTATTCATAAAACGAGAAGGTGTGCAGACACGCGCAGGCAAAGTTACCAAACTTTTCACTTTCCGCGGTCTGCGGCGTGAAGAAGCCGAACGCGCCGAAGCGGGCGACATCGTGCTTGTCGCGGGCTTTTCAGATATAGACATCGGCGAAACCGTTACGTCGGACGCCGAAGCGCCGCTTCTCCCCTCCATTGCGGTGGACGAGCCGACCATCACGCTGGATTTTCTTGTGAACAATTCTCCCTTTGGCGGGCGCGAGGGAAAATTTGTGACGACACGACAGCTACGCGAGCGCCTGGAACGCGAGCTTGAGGTCAACGTTGGCCTTCGAGTTGAATTTTCCGGTGACGACTCCTCCGCCGGAGGCGGACCTGCCTTCGTTGGAAAGGTCTCTGGCCGCGGAGAGCTCCATATCGCAATACTTCTTGAGAATATGCGCCGCGAAGAATACGAGCTCCAGGTTTCCCAGCCGCAAGTAATTATCCGCGAAGAAGCGGGCGTCAAAACAGAACCGTTTGAAGAGGTCGTTATAGACATACCGAATGAGTATCAGGGCATTGTCATTCAACGACTTGGCACACGTGGCTTCGTTATGAAAAATATGACCGCGCATGCCGACCAACTCCGGCTCATTTTTGAGGGACCGACGCGGGGGCTCCTCGGCTATCGCAATCAATTTGTTATAGACACTAAAGGTGAAGGTATTATCGCCGCACGCGTTATCGGATTCCATACGTATGCGGGAGAAATCCGCACGCGCATCGTGGGCTCTATGATATCTATGGCATCCGGCAAAGCACTCGGCTACTCGCTCTGGAATCTTCAGGAACGCGGCGTGCTCTACATCACTCCGAGCACAGAAGTGTATGAAGGCATGGTAATCGGCAACACATCAAAGGGTGAAGAAATGACGGTCAATCCGACTAAAAATAAAAATCTTACCAACGTGCGTGCTTCCTCGTCAGACGAAGCGATTAATCTCACTCCGCCGCACGAGCTAACCATTGAGCGCGGACTTGAAATAATGGCAAAAGATGAATACTTGGAGATAACTCCAAAAAGCGTGCGCCTCCGCAAGCAAAACCTGTCGGAAATTGAGCGAAGCCGAGCACGTAAGCCTGTATAGTGAAATCCGCTTTGACAGTCCGGTTTTTATGCTATACAGTCCCTGCAGATAACCATATGGAGAAAACGATGCAATTTGAGAAAACAACAACGCGCTGTGGCGCACCGCTATACCTATTCCGTATGCCGCACGTTGGAAGCGTCGCGGTCGGTGTGTTGGTGTTTGCAGGCACGCGCGACGAGGCGTGGCCGAAAGAGGCCGGCATCGCGCACGCAACTGAACACATGGTGTTTCAGGGCAACGAACGGCTCCACGATTCGCGCGCTGTCGCGGCCGAAATAGAAGTCGTTGGTGGCGCTTTAAATGCGTGGACGTCAAAAGAAATGACATTTTATTTCCGCGTCGTGCCGTCTGATTCGCTCAACGTTGCAACGCAATCACTCGGAAGCACGCTAAACACATCGCTTTTCCAGCCAGAGAAAATCACACCGGAAATGCAAAATATCGTGGAGGAGATACGGCGCACGCACGATTCCCCCGAAAAGTGGTGTCTTGATGTGTTTGAGACTGTCGTGTACGGCAAGCACCCCCTTGGAAAATCAACGCTCGGCACGGAAGATTCGGTGACGAGCTTCACGCGCGACGATTTTAACACATTCATGGCGCGCTTGTACTGTCCGGCCAATTACGCATTCATAGTTGTCGGCAACACAACGCGTACGAAAGCAGAAAAAGCGTTCAACAGCGTGTTCCAGCGAGACTCTCGTTCCTGCAAAAAGCGCCCTGCCGCACTTTTAGAGCACACGAATGGCACCCGCGAAATATTTGAGCGCGACATTAAGCAGGCGCATGTGTGCCTCGGCACCACGATAGGCAGCGCGCGCGAGCCGGACACAAAAGCACTGGGATTCTACAGAGCAATGATAGACGGTGGCATGTCGTTTCCGCTCTTTCAGGAAGTGCGCGATAAACGCGGGCTGTGCTACGCGATAGGCGCAGATGTGGCACCGTGGAGCGACTACGGCCTTTTTCAGGTGTATGTCGGCACAAATCCTGCGCGTATGCATGAGGCGCTTTTGTGCATTCAAGACATCGTTAAAAATTCATACAAAGACAGAGAACTTTTTGCGCAGGCGAAAACGCTCCTCCTCGGCAGAACGGCGATCTCTTTCTCAAGTCCGGTCGGCGTATTGCAACAGGCGGCGCAAGATATCGTATTTCTTGGAGGTCCTCGATCGCCTGCGGAAATCCGCAAGGAGATAGAGGCGCAAACGCCCGAAGGCGTTGCGCGGGCAGTTGAAAAACATTTGCTCAATTCAGATGAGTACTCATATGCCTACGTTGTGCCGAAAGGCACGAAGGTGCGATAGAAAGTGGTTTGATCCCGCGCAAAGCGGGATCTTTTGTTGTACACTCCAGATGCATGAACAGCGAGACATTCCGCGCCGTAGGCAACCGATGCGCCGTTGATTTTGCGGCATTAGAACTCCCCTACTCAGCAAAGGAGGCACTCGCCATTCTTGAGAAAGACGGAGTGCGTCCTATTGAGGTAGACATGCTCGCGCTCGCGCGCGAGCGCATCGGGAAAGCGGTGTATAAACGCGACGCAAAGATGTGCGACGCGCCAGACATTTTCAATTGCTCCACGTTCACCAAGTGGCTCTATACACAAAAAGGCATCTGGCTACCACGATATGTTGTGCAACAAAGCGAGTATGGAGTTGCGTTGAAAAAAAGCGATATACGCCCATCTGACCTTTTATTTTTCACCGGAAGCGCCAATCAGTATAGAAACAGCGCGGCCGACGGTATTTCTCACGTCGCCACGGCAAGTGCTACGAATACTATAATTCACGCCTCACATCGTGGCATACTGGAAGAGCCGCTCGCCGAGTACCTCGCCGGCCGCGAGCTAAAAGCAGTACGACGCATTTTGCCGCATGGCAACGTCCGTACACTCCAGATTCCGCCGGGCGTTGAGATAGAACAATCCGACGACCTACGTTGGTTCATTCTGGGGCATCTGAAATGACGAAAGATGTGCCTGTATGTGTCACGACGGAACTTTTGAAAAGCTGTTTGTCGGCTACAAAAAGCGCACCACCAAGAACGAGTGCAAACATGAGTGCATAGATACTGTGACGCGTGTGTTTTTGGCGCAATTCGTACACAAGGAGGTAGGCAACAAAGAGAAGTAGAAATATAAGCAACGCTTGATAGGCGTAGCGAAACGATGTTTGCGGCGACGCAACAACGTGCTCCGCAAAAGATGCCTGCGCGGCCGCTTCGGCTCCCTGCGGCGTAAGCTCTTCCGAAGACACACCGAGTACAACGATTTCGTCCTCACTCTCCGTAGCTCTTTCTATATGTGATTCACTAGATGAGATAACGGGTTTTGCTGGCGATACTTCACGTGGTACACCGAACATTTGCACCACGAGGGTGGTTGGCTGACCCTGATACAAACCATACGCCGTTGCAATACCGACTTCGGTAAAACGAGTGTCTAAAATGTTTGCACGATGCATTGGCGAAGCAAGCCACGCGCGCTCCACATCAATGGAATCGGAAAATTGAATGGCAAGATTTTCTCCCGCAAATTTGTAATCATAGCCGGCTTCGCGTATCCAATCCCATGGCTCCTTGCCATCCGGCCCGTTGTGAGAAAAATAGCCGATACGAGCCATGTCGTTTGCCTTCGCCTGTGCCGCGACAATCAACTTTTCGCTCACCCTAAGCTCTACGGCACCATGCGCTCTACGATCACTATTCGCAAGATCGGCAAGCACACTCGCCACAACTGCCGCAAAGTTGTTATGGGAAAGTGCGAGATACTGTAACCACGACGCGCCTAGAAGCATGACACTTATCAAAAGACACGCACCGAGCACCGTACCAGCCATCTGATATGGCACATATGCAGACTTTTTGTGCCGACGCACGTACCTAAACATCTTTTTGGGTTGAAACTTCACCTATGCATTATAGCCCGCACATTTATTGGGGCATCGTTGCGCGGGCACACCTAGAGGATATCGTTATACATGAGTACTCCACCTTGCCGGAGGCGGATAGGTTCTCGTGAGGCACAACAGGAGAGCTATGCCCCAATAAGTGTGCTGGTTTGCCCCTACTTACCGAAACCAAAAAGTCGCTTTATGGCGCCCCAAATACCGCCACCGGAAGATGCCTTATCTTCTCGCGAAGCGGCCACCGCGCCCACCTGCGAATCGTCGCTGTCAGTTGTCGGCTGTATCGCATCACTCGGTGTTACCACTTCCTCCTTCGGCAATACTGCCGTTTCTTCTGCTGATTTCGGTGCGACAGGAACAGAAGCCGGTATGCTCTGACCTCGGTAGCGATCAATAATCGCCTGCTCTTCTGGCGTGAGCTCAAAAGTGCGCGTGTTGTTGCAGAATACCTCGCTCACTTTCTTGCTTGTGGTGAGATATACAAAACCCGTTGACTTAGCGAGGCCCCATGGGTGGAGAACGCTCGCCGCATATTTCATTTGGAATGCGTGCACCGCGGCAATCGATGCCTCATCATATACGCCATTCACTTCTATTGCCGCGCCCTCAAAATTGCGAAGAACTGTTTGTAGCCGTCGCACCTGTTCCTGGTCGTTCTGGCGCCCCGGACGCAAAAAGCCATGGAGATACTGTTCGCAAGCGGCTGCCGATCCATCTGTTTCCGTCGTAACGCCGAGCACTTGCCCTTGGGTAGAGCCCCCTCCGAGAGCCGGATTAAGCTGTGTCGCTATAGCACTTCCACCACCTCCACCGCCGGAAGATGGCGACGTTGAAGGCACAGGGGTTGCCGATGTGCCAAATGAGCTCTCGCCGCTTACCGATTCCGGAGAAGCAGACGAGATGGTGCGGAAGAAGTAGGTTGTGTCCTCCTCAAGTCCGCCGATAGAAACGCTGTGGCTAGTCACTTTCGTGTCAGTGTCAAACGTGTCTGTGGAAAAGGCGTAGCCGTAGTTCGGCGCGTCGCCGAGCGTTCCGTGCGACACCGTATCGTACACCACGCGACTCGTACCCGGACGATCCGTAAACCATGTAATCGTTGCGGAGGTTTCATCAACATCCGCCGCCTCCTCACCGGAGATTACCAAAAGCTGATAATTGCCGAACGAAAGTCCCTGTAGCTCACTTTCTGTGCCATGCACCCAGCCCTGATTCATCACGCCCTCGTCAAAATCAATTTCGGTGAAAACGTCAAAGAACGAGTCCGTAAAGAGCGGCGCGGGTTCAAGCCCCTCGCGGAATAATAGGTCAACCTCATCATCATGTGACTGCGTTGGGTATGTTTTTACCCAACCGTCCAACTCGCCTTCAAACGCCATAAGCCCTTGCTCAAGCGCTTGGTCCAGTCCCTCAAAGCCGCCGAACCAGTCGGGATTAAGTGGTAAGACAGCTATGCCGTTTGAACCAGTAAGTTGCATCGCGATAATTTCCGTCTGAATGACATCTGTTGGCTGTTGCGGCTCTTCGCTGTCGTCCTCAGAAGGCGGGTCAATATGCCTCTGCCCAACATGGCGACCAACTGCAACCGGATAATCCGCAACTGGACTCTCGCTTTCATCCTGCACGCCGTCTCGGTTAGCATCGTTCCATTTGAATATCTCCACTATCGGCCAGCGCCAGTTTCCGAAGTTGTAGTTATAATAACCATCCTCGCAGTAACCCGGTCCTTCATCACATTGATAATCCGGATATTCCTCAATATACACATCGTAGTAATATGGGTCTTCCTCCTCTTCAATAACACCGCCCGGATACGTCTGCGACCAGCCAAAGCGCTCTTCTTCGGAAATTCTCCACCACCCCTCTTCGCTTGATAGAAATTCAAATGTATATGTACCCTCTTCTGTATCTTCATCCTCTTCGTTCGTCACAGCGGTTTTTGCTACGCGATCGCCCTCAATGTCCTCAACGAGCTCAACGAACGCATCTTCGCAAACTTGTTCTTCCCCCTCACCTTCACAAACCTCTTCTTCATTCATCGGCGTTGCGTAGATTGTCCACCCGGAAAGGCCAGGCTCTTCCTCTTCCTCCTCGCCGTAGTAGTACCATTCTCCGTCTCTGTTCACATCGTGAAACTTGTACCCATAGAGTTCAATTGTTTCGGCGTTTTCAAAATACACATCTTCCCAATCCTCGCCATTTTCGATGGTGATGTCGTATCCGTTTGTGCCAAACTCATCTGCGCACACACCACTTACTTCCGCGTCTTCCGGATAGAGTTGCTGCCAACCATCCTGTGATTCCTCACATACGGAATAATCGCCGGAGAAGAGGCCTACAAACTCATAGTATCCTTCTCCATCCGTCTCCGTGTTATACCATTCATCAGCTTCGTGATCGTACAGCCAGATAACCCATCCTACGATAACCCATCCTTCATATTCATCTTGATCGTACTTATAGCCGGAGATGGAGCCAAGATTTTCACCGGTTAACAACACGCCGTCTACGCGGAAATGTTTGTCGTCCTGGTCTGCATTGTTTCTGAAGCGTAGTCGGAACTCGGTATTATCAAGTGCGTCGGGGAGAGTAAAAGAGCCTTGCGCCGACCAAGAAACATCCTCGCTCATGTCGTGAGACTGAAGCTCCTCCCACCCGCTGATTACATCGCAGTCGCCGCTGCCTGCCCTATATTCAACAATGCCCTCGTCGCCGTCTTCATTATTTGAATTCGCATCACCCCTCCAATAATATGAAAGTGTGAGATTCCCATACCCTTCCGCATCTACTTCGCGACAGACCCACTCACCAACTTCGTCGTCTCCATCATAACCAATCTTTGCGAAAAGTCCGCCATTCGGACTCGCCGAATCATTACCGTCTTCTGTGGGAAATTCTGCAATCGTCGTACTGTCTTCATCGAGCCCCTCTTCGTCCCAGCCAGGAATTTCGCTGCCACCGAAACCGTCATCACTATCACCGAACGACCCAACCCCTGACGAATGTGTATCATCAATGAGCGCCTCCGTCTCTGCAAACGCAAATCCTGCGGGAAAACTCATTAGTATTAAACTGGCGATAGTAACAACCGACACTGTTTTGCGGCCAGTCCGAGAAGCGCGCATCCACCAACCGTGAGACAAACCAAGAGAAATAGGCATATTGTTAGTATGTGGCTCTAGTAAGCGATTAATTAAACTGCTAAAAATATGGTGAGAGTGTACACTATCTTCATGAAAAATGCAAGGTTCCGTTTTTTGTTTGTCGGTAGGCACCTGTTACAATAGCGTGTGATGACCTATGCGCTCACGATACAAGAACTCCGAAAAACCTACGCGAGCGGCACGGAGGCGCTTAAGGGCGTATCGCTCACCATTCTGGAGGGCGATTTTTTCGCGCTCCTAGGTCCGAACGGCGCGGGGAAAACGACCATCATCGGAACCATCGTCAGTTTAGTAAACAAGACAAGCGGCACCGTATCTGTTTTTGGACACGACATTGACCGTGAGCCGGAAAAAGCGAAACAACAAATAGGCATCGTGCCGCAAGAACTCAATTTTAATATTTTTGAAAAACCGATTGATATTGTAGTAAATCAGGCGGGCTACTACGGTATTCCGCGAAGCATCGCCATCCCGCGTGCCGAAAAACTCCTCAAAGACCTCGGTATTGGAGACAAAATGTATAGAAAGGCGATGGAACTCTCCGGCGGCATGAAGCGACGCCTCCTCATTGCCCGCGCGCTCATTCACCAACCGCGCTTTCTCATTTTAGATGAACCGACGGCCGGCGTAGATGTGGAACTTCGTCGCGGCATGTGGGAATATCTGCGCAATCTCACAAAGGAAGGAATCACCATTCTCCTCACCACGCACTACTTGGAAGAGGCGGAACAGCTTGCCTCACACATCGCCGTCATCAACAAAGGCATGATTATCGCCTCCGGCACGCTGGAAGAAATCTTGAAGCTGTATGACGAAAGCGCTACTTTCGGAGGCGGCTACCGTGGAGGCAGGCTGGAAGAGGTATTTTTGCAACTAACGAAGGAAAAGTAAGTATGTTCCAATCTACGAATCACACGAGTGCTACGAATGGCTACGAATTGCAAGAAGCACCAAATGAACGCTAAAATTCCAAGCACCAAGCACCAAATTACAAACAATATCTAAATTACAATTACTAAATACCAAACACGACGCACCTGTTTTGTATTTGTGATTTTGATAATTTGAATTTATTTGGAATTTGGGATTTGTAATTTGTTATTTTACTCATATTGTAGATTAGTATTTATTCGTAAATTGACGCATATGAGTCCTGCTCAACTCTGGATAAGTTTTTACACCATGCTCCGCAAGGACATAGTGCGCATGTTCCGTATCTGGGTGCAAACATTCCTACCGAATGTGATAACCTCCGTCCTCTATTTCGCCGTGTTCGGCACGATGCTTGGAAGTCGCATCGGCGATATGCAGGGGGTGAGCTATATGCTCTTCGTCGTACCGGGAATCGTCATGCTTTCAATCGTAACAAGCTCATATGCCAACAGCTCCTTCACCTTCTTCCAGTCGAAATTCTTCATGCGTTCCATTGAGGAAATCCTCGTCTCCCCCACCCCGTCGTGGCTTCTGGTCGCCGGATTTGCCACGGGCGGCATCGTGCGCGGCGTTATGGTGGGCGCGCTCGTCTTACTTATTTCGCTCTTTTTCACGGGACTCACTATCTCGGTATTTAACGCGCTCGTCATTTTCAGCTTTGCGATTCTAACGGCACTTGTATTTTCTCTCGCCGGGCTCGTAAACGGCATTTATGCAAAAAGTATAGACGCCATCAATATCGTCCCCACATTCGTTTTAACACCGCTTGTGTACCTCGGCGGCGTATTCTATTCGGTTGAGGTTTTGCCAGGATGGTGGCATACGTTAACGCTCTTTAATCCGATTTTCTATATCATCAATGGCTTCCGCTACGGCTTTTTAGGTCTAGCCGATGTGCCGCTCGCCACCTGCTTTACCATCTTGGGCGCTTTCATCGCACTCGGCATTGCTGTGAATTGGTATCTCCTCCGCACCGGGCTTGGATTGCACCAATAGAGATATATCCATATCGACTTACGAAGTCGATATCAAGTACAAACTCCACTGGGTATTGCACACCAATAAAATCAGTCTTAAAACACACACTACACATCTGGGACGGTCGGCCCAGATGTGTAGTGTGTGTACGTGCGAGAAAATGAACAAAAAAGCGGGGCTCCGTTGGTCGGAGCCCCTTCACATTATGCGAACTGTCTGACCCAGTGCCCCTTCTCAAGAAGAGGCACTGCGCGGCCTTCGCGAGTAATCGCAACCACATCAACATCTTTGTCGGAAATCATGACATCCAGATGAGTAGCGGAATCATTCCGCCCAAGTTTTGCAAGCTCTTCCTTGCTCATTTTCTGGCCATTCCGTATCCCCTTGGCATGGCCGCTTCCCGTTGCGATGTGACATGCTGCGTTTTCGGTATAGAGAATTTGGCGCAGTAGCGTGCTTTCTTTTGCGATAGGAGAATCAAGCCCCACAAGAGCTACTTCACCAAGACGCCGCGCACCTTCGTCGGTATTGATATAGAACTCGTATGTCTTCCAGCCATTGAGAGCACTTCCGTATGTGATAACGCCATCTTTGAACTCAAGCATGAGATCTTCTACGAGTATGCCAGAGACAATGGTTGGGCGAGTGATTTTCACCATACCATTCGTTTTACGCCAATCGGGCGTCGTGAACACTTCGAATGAAGGTATGTTTGCCTGAAATCGTTTGCCCTTCGCGGTAACTGACGAACCTCCACACCATACTGACTCAGGCGCAAGCCCAACCCTTAGGTCGGTGCCGGGACCGTTGTACTCCAGAAAACGGATTTTGAGCGCATCCAGTTTTTTTCGACGTTCCAAAAGCAGTGCGCCCATATTTCTCCAACGCTCCAAGCAATCGGGCTGGTCGGCAAACGTCATCCGGAAAATTGCGTCCCAATACTTCTTATGCGCCTCTTCCAACGACAAGTCTGGATACACCTTTAGTGCTTCTTTGGGACTCGCAGGACACGCAACACACCACGCAACTTTTCCCTGATTAATACCTTCGTCGCGAAACCTTTTCAGCATCTGCGATTCCGCATTTCGGTGTTTAACTGAAAGTTCCGGAATACTATTGAACAAATCGGGCTCCGAATTGGTGCGTAGGGAAAGAAAACACCCCTCCGAGTCAACTATATTCTCCCGGCGTGAATGTACATACGGGGGAAAGAAGAATTTGTCTGCATCCGAACCGTGAATTAATTGTGCATACGTGATACGCGGGCTACTGTATGCAAGATGCACATGCCGCGCGCCAAGCTCATACGCATATTCGCCCACAAGTGTCGCCAACTCTTCGGCATACGGACCGAAATTTATCTGTACAAATTCGCCAGGCTCTATGTTGAGGCCGTGTACCGCGAGAATTTTTGCGTAATTCTTCAGCTTCTCGTCAAATGACAGCTGCGTCATCGGATTTTCTCCATTTTTGCCAAGCTAGAGCATGTCACATATCTTGCATCACCGCAAGCCCTATATCAACTTACGAAGTCGATATGTAAGTTGATATGATTGTAAGGGTTGATAATGATAAAAAAAGGAGCTCCGTTGGTCGGAGCCCCTTACATGAGAACACTTGAATTGATTTTAATCATGAGTACTTGAGTGCGTCGCGCGCCGCCGCGACAATGCGCTCTACGGAAGGAATGTACTGCTTCTCCAGTTGGGAAAGCGGCATTACCGTATCGTAACCGGCAACACAATCGGGAGGCGCAAGTAATGCAAGCAAGCAGTGCTTCGCAACACGCTTGATAATCTCCCCGCCGAAGCCGCCAGTGTACGACGCTTCGTGAACGACAACGACACGGCCGGTTTTTTTAACCGATTCCAAAATCGTTTTCTCGTCCATGTACTTTAACGTCGCCACGTCAATCACTTCGGCACTCACACCATCCTTTGCCAACTCCTCCGCCGCTTGAAGCGTTTCAACGAGCGACGCACCCCAGCTGACGAGTGTAATATCGCTCCCCTCACGAAGCACAAACGCTACATCAAGCGGAAGTGCCACGCCATCATCCTCCACTTTTTCTCTGCCCAAGCGATACAGTCGCGTCGGCTCAAGAAAAACGACCGGGTCGGGATCCTGTATTGCCGCCAAGAGAAGACCATAGGCCTTGCGTGGCGACGACGGTATAACCACCCGCAACCCCGGCGTGTGCGCGAAGTATGTTTCCACGCTCTCCGAGTGATGTTCGGGCGCGTGAATTCCGCCGCCAACCGGCATACGTAGCACCATGGGGCATGTCTTTTCGCCACGTGTACGATTGCGTAAACGCGCCGCGTGATTCACGATATGGTCAATCACCGAATACATAAAGCCGCTAAACTGAATTTCCACCACCGACTTCAATCCCTCTACCGCCATACCTACAGCGGCTCCCGCGATAGTGATTTCCGCAAGCGGTGTATCTATTACTCGCCTATCGCCGAACTCGTTCAAGAGCCCATCGGTCACACGAAACACACCGCCGTTCACGCCGATGTCCTCACCGAGAAGGACAACAGTATCGTCGTCCTGCATCGCGCGCGCGAGCGCGCGGTTAAGCGCACCCACCATCGTGAGCTCTTCACCCAGGTCAACAGCACCACCAGTTTCTGCGTTAAGAACCATGGTATTCCTCCTTTGTTGTATCAAGCGAGAATGCACGCGCTATTTCCAACTGCTCTTTGAGCGTGGCTGGCAATTTCGCGTGCATATGTACGAACATGTCATCCACCGTTTGCGGGTGATTTTCAATAATGTTGCGATACGCCTTCACGGCACCTTCAACACGTTCCTTACACTCCGCCTGCAAAGCAACTTCATTCGTCTCATTCCATACACCCACTCGCTCCAGAAATAGCCGCAAACGAATGAGTGGCTCGTTTTTGCGCGCCTCTTCAACCTCTTCGGCGGAACGGTAACGGCTCGCATCATCGGCGGTTGTGTGACTACCGAGACGATAGGTAAGCGCCTCAATCACGGTCGGACCTTGGCCACTCCGCGCCCGCTCCAGCGCCTCTACCGTTACCTCATACATCGCAATGACATCGTTGCCGTCAACCTGCTTGCAAAACTGTACACCGGCGCCAACACCAAGTTGCGCGAGTGTTTCGGCTCCCGATTGGAGCTTGCGCGGTTGCGAGATGGCATACTGGTTGTTCACGATTACAAAAACGAGCGGCAAACGCCACACGCTTGCCCAATTCATTGCTTCGTGCACATCGCCCTTTGACGTAGCGCCATCGCCTAGCATACATACGGCAACGCGATTTTCCTTGCGGATTTTCATCGCCATAGCAACACCAACCGCATGTCCGCAGTGTGTAGCAATCGTAATACATAGGGGAAAATCCTTGCGATTTCTCCCCGCGCGCTTATGTCCGCGTTCATCGCCTCCCCAACACAAGAGAATGTTGGTCATGGCCTCTTCTTGCTCTTCATCCCGTCGTATTCGCGCATCATGTTCGCGATACGTCGTAAGAAGCACATCGTCGTCTTCCATGGCGCTTGCAACACCTGTGCCAACCGCCTCCTGCCCCTCCATAGAAGGGTATGTGCCAATTTGTCCTGTTTTTTGAAGATTAGAGGCTTTCGCGTCAAATACGCGCCCTAACACCATCATTTTGTACCACTCAACAAGCTGTGCATGACCCTCGACGGCGCCGTACACCGCTGGCGCATCCTCTGCCAGGTTTCCACTGGGGTCTAGGTACTCTACTTTCTGTATAGAGAACTTGGCGATTTCCCGCTTCATTGTTTTCTCCCCTTTTCTTATTTCAAGCGCTCTTTCTGACAAAACTCTATCCCAAACAGGGGACATTGACAAGTGTATGTGAATCTGAGAGAATGAGGGGTATGGGTCGTTTTTGTCAGCCATAATTGTATACTCAAGAACGAATATGAACGACGAAGCAACACAGCCACAGGGCGGCGAAACGCCGGCAGAGCCGGCTCAGCAATAGCCCATAGGTATCTTCAAAACCCCCTCTCGGTCGCTTTACGCGGCACGAGAGGGGGTTTTGGTTTTTGTTACTAGAAAAAGAATGCCCCCTCCCGATTCTCGGGAGGGGGCTACATCAGTTGCTACGTGCTTTCGGAATGCCTGCTTCCATCGTAGCTAAAGAGCTTCGGCTTTTCCTCTACGATACTTTCCAAATATACCGGGCGGCGCCATAGGTAATACAGGTGCGCCATGACGCCATTGCGGTACGACGGCAGTAACTCCTCACCATGATAGTGATGTCGGAGATACCACTCACCTCGGTCGCTGTAATTCCCGTCAACGACGGCAACCGTCGGCAAACCGTACAGTGTGTAGCTATTTTTGAATATCTCCCGTATCACCTCCGGATCACGCGTGACAATTCTGTACACTATCTCGCCGGTTTCCTCATCGCGCTCCGCTTCGTATATGTAGAGCTTTTGAGAATGGACGAACTCCGGCGTGAAGAACTCCTCCGCCGCCATGCGGCTCGTGTAGTATTCGGCTACTTCAAATATCTTCTCGGCGCCTTTCATCGCGTTCGTGTTCCACTGTTCTTTTTTGAGCGGGTCAGTGCAATCTTCATATTCTCTACCGAACTGACCCTTATCCCATCGGAGCTTTACATACTCGTATATTGCCGGACCAACAGAATACACATTGAGGTCACCCTTGTTCGCCTGCGTTACTTTTGCGTGAAAATCCAGATACATGCCATGCTCTTCCGCGGTAAGTAACCCTTCGTCAAACAGACGTCGCATAATGCGCGCGTGCCAATAGGTCGCCCACCCCTCGTTAAGAAGTTGTGTCCGCCGATTCGGCGCGAGCGAACGCGCTTGATTCCTAATAAAGCGCAGTATATCGCGCTCCCAGTCCTCAAGAAGCGGCGCGCGGTCAATGGCGTATTTCAGAATGTCAAAGACCGGCTCCGGAGGAGTCTTCCGCCGCAGTGCTTTGAGGCGCGTTTCAATCGCCTTTTTCTCCGCCTCGCTTGCCTTGCGCGCGGTCGGAGAAAGATTCTGAAGCGCGCGAAGCCTCTCTCGCTCTGTCTGCATAAGATACGTGCGAACCGTCTCCTCATCCTGTTCTTCGTAGAATGGATCAAGGTTCTGGTGCCACTGGAGCGACATACCGGCATCAATAATCTTTTCTACCGCGTCTTTTCCATAGGAATCCTCATACGCGCGGAACTTCACCGCGGCATGCCGCGCTTCTTCGGCAATGTCCGCGAACGACCTTCCGTGTTGTAGATACTTGTTGCGCAGGAAGAAGTCCACATGTCCAAAGACATGCGCGATAGTCAAGACATTGAGCGCAAACGGATTATTTGCCACCAAATATGCACGGGGGCGTTCAAAATTCCACACTACTTCGTATGGAATACCGCCACCCGTGTGTTCATAGATGGTCCGAATGCGGTCATAGTCGCGTCCATACGACCAGTGTGAGATGTTCGTCGGAAAATGGTATGCCATTGCCTCTATCATCCGTCGGGCAGAAACCACCTCAAAGTCAATCTCGGTGGTGTGCAGGCCGAATTCTTCGGCGATATCTTTGATGCGCTTTTCAAGCGCGTTCATGCGGCCAAGTTCTTTCGGTGTCAGCATCTTACTCCTCCCATCGGTCTTGTTTTAGGAATGCCTTCAGCGCAGGAAGAATGTCCTCCTTTTGGCGAAGCTGCAAGCCAAGGAGCGGCACATCTTCATGGTGACTCACATATACCGGTAAGTTTCCTTCTTTTTCCCGCGCCAGCTGGAATGCCTCCACAAAGGAGTTGAGCAGACCAGAGGCACGTTCTCCCCTCTCTTCTCCCGGGCGAATATCGCAGTACCCGAACATGTTAATCTTGCGCTCGAACAGTTTTTTGAGCGCCACAACCGACCGGTCAGGGTAAAAATCATCGCCGTCGGATGAATGCCATACGTAGATGTTCCACGAGCTTGCGGGATATTCACTCTCTATGAGACCGTCAACAAGCTCATACGACGAAGCACATACCGTGCCGCCGGATTCCCCGGTCGAGAAAAATTCTTCTTCCGGAACAAGCCGCGCCGTCGCGTGGTGAATAATAAAGCGAATCTCCACACGTTCATAGAGTTTGCGCAAAAATTCCACCAGCCAAAACAGCATTGAGCGCGCAAAATACTTTTTCTCGGTATCCATGGAGCCGGAAACGTCCATGAGCGCGAACACTACCGCTCGAGAGTGAAGCGCGGTGTTTTTCACAATCTTGTGGAAGCGCATGTCATCCGCGTGAAGTATCGGGAACGGAATAATTTCTTTGGCCTGTTCAGTTACCACCTTGTCACGCAAAAGTTTCAATGCTTCGGCATAGATACCGCCCGACTGTTTCAACGCGCAATAACACAAAAGCTCGTCCTTGCCACTATCGCGCTCCAGTGCGCGCAGCATGTGCCAAAATCTTCGCATGCCTTCTTTTGCCGTTTTTTTTCTATCAAGGAGCACGTAGGGACCTGTGTGTTCCGTACCGCGAATCTTGTAGCCGAGATCAACGATAATCTCGCGCACATTTTTTTCCTCAAGACGAGGGAGGCCAAGATCTTCAAGCATCATTTCAATGAGCTCTTCTATCTCCACCTCGGTCTCAATGTAGTCCACGCCCGGCTCACTTCCGGCTTGGCCCTTTTTGCCTGGCTGATTGCCCGGTCCGGGCCGCCGACCGATAACGTCACCCACGCCGCCTTCCCCCTGGCCCGCGCCGACAGCGCGCCCCTTTGCAGAGCCATGGCGGAAAATGGGTATTTGTATCTCCCTGATAGGAATCTTTACGACTTTTCCTTTCTCACGTCGCGTAATGATTGCTTCCTCGGAGATTATCTCCGGCAATCGTTTTCTAATCGCCTCTCGCTGTTTGTCGCGATGACGCCTTGCGTCCGCCTTACCGCGTTCGGCAACCACATCAGGAACAGTAATGGGCATCTGTTTCTCCCTATAGTTCTCTACATATCACAGTATCAAAAAAACACCCCGCAATTGCTTGCGGGGCGTTGAATTCCATGGTGTTACTCGCTAAGGTACTCTCGAGCTTTTTCAACCGTTTCTCTGGCGCACACCGGACAAAACCCGTGATCTTGCTCCAAAACGCCAAATAGATCGTTCACTCGCTTCTGCTCCTCTGTACCATGCGGTTTATCGGTCGCAAGAACCAGCGCCAAACTGCTACGCGAGTCCTCTAAGAGTTTTTTGTTAATCGCTCGCCGAAGCGGCGGATAAGTATCGGGTGAGATATTTTTGTACTCCAAAAGCTCGCCGCGAAATACTTCCGATTGCTCCTCGCTCAAATTGAGATGTTTTTCAACCGAACGCATCAGCTTCACGTCTGGCTCTCGCGGCTTTCCGGTTATCGGATCTTTACGAATAGCCGGCGCCCCTTCGCGCAAGAACTTCCGCTTCGTGTCGCGGTAATATTTCACCTCGTCCACGTACCGGCTGAACAGGTCGCGCGCCAAGTCGTCATACGCCTTGAGGAATGCGCGGCTCACAGTCGTCGTGGTCCACTCTTTGTGCTCCGTCGTCACCGAGCCCTCTTCACCGGATGACAAAAGCGTCATGAACTTCTCAATGTCTTCAGGGCTGTAGCCCATACGGTGCCCTTCCTTAAAGACATCGCGGAGCGCTCGGATAACCGAGAGCGGCGTCAAGCATGCGTCTTTCGGATTTTGCGACATCTGTTTGACAATTTCGGTGTTTAGGGCCGCGAGCACGTCTCGCGAAGAAACACCGAACATTCCTTCCCGCTTCGCGAGGTCAGAATTCGCCTGTCCCTCGTCAAAGAGTTCGTGAATGTCCCGCGGACGCGTGTCCGCGCTATCAAGTTCGGTTAGAAGTTTTTCGCCGTTATATATCTTTGCCTTCGTTAGAAGACCCACTTTTTTCTGCGACGGCACGAGCCGTGTCAAGACCGCAAAGAGCGCGGCAAGCTCCAGAGCACCTGGTGCGATGTGACACTTCTTCAGGCGCACAAAGTCGCTGTCACGCTCAACCAACTTTTGGTACACCGCCAGCTCATCTTTTACGCGAACCGGATACGGGAACGGCACCACATAGAACCGATTGTGCAGTCCCTCGTACTTTTTGTTGGACGCGAATTCCTTGAAGGGCGTCATGTTCGTATGCCCAACAACAATCGCATCCACAGACAAGTGCGGAAAGCTTGAACCTTGAATTTCCAGCTCGCGCTCCTCGGCAACCGAGAAGAACACACGAAGTACTTCAGGGTCACTTGACGTCAGCTCTCTGCCTTCGCAGATACCGCGCTCTGCTTTCGGGATTTTGCCCGAAATTTCATACGCGTGCGGATGGTCAAATCCGTGTACCGAGGTGATACTGATGTTTTCCCGCCCGGTAAGCGCAGTTACGTCAGCCGATTTTTCGTCCGACGGCTCAAACGACGTAATGCCGCGAACCGCCTGAATGGAAAATCCCATCGGTTCCACGGGAATGTCTTCCCAATGCACGATATCGTCATCGTCTTTGTCGGTAAATTCTTTCTTGAGCCGGTCTCGACAAATGGGGCATAAATCACCCTCAATCCGAATCCCGAGCTCTTTCTCAAACTCCTCACGCTGCCAGCGCGGCAATGCATGGAGCGGGTCTTCAAACTTGGGGCACCCTGTCAGCATGTAGACCGGCCGTATGTCGTACCCCTCAAATCCCTTCTTCAGCATACGCACGAGCGTAGACTTGCCGGAGGCCGGCGGACCAACAATAAGAAGTACCTGTTTTGCCGTTGAAGCGCGATTTTTTCCGGCCTTGAGATACGTGGCAATCATTTCAACTGCCCGATCAACACCAAAAAGATCCTTGGCAAAGAATGGGTAACGCTTCTTTACACCCATCCAAAGCTCTCCCTCTGGAATGTCTATGACATTTTCGTCACCTGGGCCGCATACAATCTCGTCGCCGCGCCCGTATGCATCTTGCGCGACACGCGAATCCTCTGCCACAAGTCCAATATATTCCTTAACCGTCCGGACCGTGCGCGTCGCATATTTTTGTTTCTTACTCCGCTTTCGTTTTCTATCCTCACGAATAAACTTGCCGAGGTCGATCATGGTCGCCCCTCCTTTCTTTCTTCCCATTTTACTCTTTCTTTACGCTACCATATTCGCGCGCATGCAATACTTGCGTATGTGGATTGTGTATGGTAGGGTTCTTGCAGAAAAAGAGTGCCAAAAAACGGCACCAACATTGACAGAAGAAGAAAGGAGTATAGACATGAGGACTTTACGGCTGTTTACGGTGGCAATTACGGGTCTATTTCTGGCTCTAGCTCCACTCGGGGCGGAAGCACAGAATTCTCAATCGCCGGAAGACGCGGCACGCGAGCGCGTCGTGAACGAGGTGATTGGACTTGTCAGAGATTCGTATATCCGCGTGCTTACGGCGGAAGAACTCACCGAACTGCGGAATAATTGCATAATCGCCTTAGAAAGCGATGAATATATGCGCGACTGCATGGCACAGCTTGACCCGCACACGAGATACGTGACGCCGGAGGCGTTGGACGAATTTGAGGACGCGCAGCGGCCAAAATCATTTGGCGGCGTCGGTATCGTGGTGAGGCATAGTGACGACCCGCCCGGCATCATGGTAGTGGATATAATTGAGGGAGGCCCGAGCGAGCGCCTCGGCATCAAGGCCGGAGATGTCATTGTGGAAATTGCGGACGAGAGCGGCGAAATGCTTTCAACCGCAGACATGATGATTGAGGAAACGGTAGATCTCATGCGGGGAGCAATTGGCTCCACCGTGCGTATCAAAGTCAAGCGGGTGGATGAGGAAACACTTATATCCTTCACCATCACGCGTGAGACTATTAAACCAAAACTAGTGTACAAAGAATTGAAGCCGGATGGCATTGGATATGTCCGGCTTGAGAATTTTGGAAGAAACGCGACGCAGGACATAGAAGACGCGTTGTTCGCGCTTGTGAGGAAGAACAATGCGCCGCTTTCCGGCCTCGTGCTGGACATGCGCTATAACCTGGGCGGACTACTGTACGAGGCAGATGGTGTCAACGACTTGTTTTTGACACGCGCTCCATACACTACACGGCTCGGCTTTGACGAAGACGCGGCAACAACCGTGCAGATAGAAGCACGCGGCGTGCTATCCGACTACAAACGATTTGTCGTTGGTCCTTCGGGAGATGTGCTCCGAGGCGCGCCAATCGTCATACTAGTGAATGGTGTCTGCGCCTCCGCGTGTGAACTGGTAGCCAAAACGCTCCAGATGCACGGACGTGCAATCGTTGCTGGCGTGGAGAAAACGTTCGGCAAGGGCACCACACAATCCAGTATCCCGCTTAGG
This sequence comes from Candidatus Kaiserbacteria bacterium RIFCSPLOWO2_01_FULL_50_24, assembly GCA_001783335.1. Taxonomy (GTDB): domain Bacteria; phylum Patescibacteriota; class Minisyncoccia; order Phycocordibacterales; family UBA2100; genus UBA10103. The sequence goes on from MFLU01000015.1 coordinate 26,997, forward strand.
AGCGGGGGTAAATTATTGCTGACTACCTACCAGTATGTGATCGGCCCTAGGGGGTGCGAGGAGCCGGTACAAGGAGTTGGTGTGATACCGGACATTTTCCTCAAACGCGCCGAAGGAGAAGATCCGATTGAGTTTTCTGAAAGAACACTACCGCACGCAATCGGCACCAGTGGCATTTCAAACGCAAACTGCCAGTATCATTTTTCCGTGCCGCCCGCACACTTTGACGCGACGCGGAGAATGCTCGGCATACTCGGCCTTGAGCCGATCGTTGCACCGCCACAAGAATAAGAATGACAAGTCAGACTTGTCATCTCCACTTACCCCATCCTGAACAACTTCGGGATGGGGGTTGTTTTTGATACGAACGCTACTACTTTCACAGCAAGGCTTCGCCTTGCTGTGACTATGAGACGCTCGGCTTGACGCCGATTGAGGCACCACAAGAATAGTTACTTCAGTCCAGCCACGCTTAACCGCGCGAACTGGAACTGGGCTTTTTTTGATACAGACACCACCAACTTGGGAGTTCAACTCCCAAGTTAAGCACTGGTCAGGCTCTAGCTGGGAACGCACGCGGAGCCGTCCCAGTATTGGCCTGAAGAACAGCTTGAAGAACTTGATGTCGTGCTTGGCATGACGCAGTAATTACTACCACTGTCCCATGTGCCTCCCGCTGAAGAGCAGCTTGACTGCATGCTGGAATAGTCCGTTGTGGAAGAACTTACACAGCTTGAACCATTCCAATACTGACCTGACGGACAGTCCGTAGTTGATGTGGTTACGCAACTTGAACCATTCCAGTACTGGCCTGATGAGCAGGACGTTGTTGAGGAGCTTACACAGCTTGAACCGTCCCAGTATTGTCCTGAAGAACAGCTGGAAGAACCTGATGTTGTGCTTGGCATGGCGCAGTAATTACTACCACTGTCCCATGTGCCTCCCGCTGAAGCGCAGCTTGACTGCTGACTTGAATAATCCGTGGTGGAAGAGGTTACGCATGCGCTTCCGCTCCAATACTGGCCCGAGGGACAAAGCGACGAACCGGCGGGTCCTTCATATCCTCCTGTCGTTGTAGAGGTCTGGCAAGAGGTTCCATTCCACCACTGGCCTGAAGGACACGACGTGGTGCTTGATGTAGTGCTCTGGTAGTAACAATACGATGTGCCTCCAGAGCCCGTGCTTGTGTACCACTTGCAATTCGCTCCGCCGGCAGTACACGATGATTGTGTAGCATAATTCGCGCATGAGCCGTAATCACCGGAGCCTCCAGTTGTTGAGGTCACACAACTTGAACCATTCCACCACTGACCTGAAGGACAAGAGGTGCTCGAAGTAGTAACCGGCATACAGGCATTGCTTTCCCAGCGGCATCCAGACATTCCGGTGCAACTCGATTGACTTGTGTACATACCGCAGCCGCCGCTCCAACCGCTTTCGCACTGCGACGGAGCACCGAGCGACACACCGCTCGTTGAGAACGCCGCGCCCGAAGAGCTTCCTACGCGACAATTAACGTAATCGGACTCGCACCACACGGTGTGGCCGACATATGCACTATTCTTTGTCGCGTTCGTGTAGAAACATTTTTGCATACCACTCGCGCCGCCTACATTATCCGATTCCATATCGTCCATCTTGTCATAACAACCGGAGTCAGCTGGGTAGTCAACTTTGCCGTCACCGTCGTTGTCTTTACTGTCGGAGCACTGCGGCGTCCAATTGGTACTTGTAAGTGCGCAGTATCCGCCATATACACTGCCCCCCGACACCGCCGTCCATGAGCAGCCGCTTACCGCTTTACATGATGTCTCTGTAGAGTATCCACCGCATGTATCTCCTCCTGTGTATCCACAATCAGTTGGACAGGATTGTGTCGTTTCGCCCATTTCACACATGTTATTACCGCACTTAGCCGCATCGGCATTGCCGGAACAATCCGGTATGCCAAAGTTTTGCCAGTTCGTCGCCGAATCGTTTCCCGCACCCGGTTTCCACGCAAATTTCGCTTTTGGAATTTTCATGCACTGTGCCTCAACCGATTTGATGAAGTCCAGATATTCCGCATCGGTGCGGTCAAGTATTGAGGACGACTCACTACCATCGGAAAACTTCCACGGGTGTTGAGTCCAGCTAGAGCTTCCTTCCCGCCTAACGTCCGTTGTTTGCCCGCGCTCGCATTGTTCTTTCGTCGTATACACGAACGGATTGGAACAGCCAGAAGCGTTTTTTTGTACGCACTGTCCACCTACTCCTCCCGACGATTCGTATGTCCAACCGGTAAAGTAGGCCTGACAGGTTATTTGCGCATCTCCTTTTACACACTTGGAATAACCACCCACCCCCGCAGACGCCGAAAGGTCGCAGCGATACCCCGCACTGCACTGATATCCTTCTTTGCCGCCGCAGAATGTCTGGTCGGTCGGATGAAGCCGGTACCCCATGTCTATCTGGTCGGTGGGGAGCGCCACCCTCCCGTGCGCCTCGTCGTCACAGTAACCACCTTGGACATCTCTATACCAAACGCAACCGGAGGAACTACACGACGACTCACTGATATATCCACGACATTGCGTGCCGCCAATCTGCCTCTCGTATTCGCACCGCGGCGTCATTTGACACCCGCGCGCATCATATTGATTTAGAATTCTTCCTCCAACGCAGAAATTGCTGAATGTCGCTGGCAGTTGTGGACATCCGGTCGGCGTTTGCTTTCCGTCTTGCGGTTGTATTCTTTCTGACATTTTCGGCACAAACTCCGCGGGTACGCGGAATGGAAACGCACCACCCGGCACTTCAAGCGAGCGGCCGTCTGCAAATTCGCAGCGCACCTTGCTCTTCAAGAATCCGCCGGTGAATGAGCACAATTGGCTGAATTCTGATGCGTTGTAAATGGTGAAGCCTCTCGCCACACTCCCCCCGTCTTCCTCTGCGGGCGCATAATAATCGTCTGGTAGGAAGTTTGGCGCTTTCTTTTCCTCTCGTCTGCCCTCTCTATATCCTTCCGCCATCCGAAGGCCGTTCTCGGCAATCTGGAGCGCCGCCTGTGCTTCGCCATATGCGCGACCAATGTCGCGATATTCAAGCGATGTGCGTGCGACACTCAATTTCCTCTCCGCGGTTGCGCGTGTTCGCTCTATCTCCTGAATTGCAGGGTCGAAGTGCCCGTCTTCAAACCCAACATCAAAGGGAAGCTTTGCAATAACACCCTCAAGCCGCGTGAGAGCCGCCTGTGCCGCGTCAATGTTTTGGAGCGCGCGATCGGGCGACTCAAATACTTCCCGCCTATCGCTAAAAATCGTGCTGAAATCAAACGAGCGAGGCGCGTCCTCAAAGAACGTCTGATATTTTTGATATTCCCCTTCAAACTGCTGGAGGCGGTTTGCGTCTGTGGTGTTTTTTACGCGCTCTTCTACGCGGCCGTATTGCGCGGCGCGCAATCCATCTAAGACGCCGCGCATGGAGGCCGCTATACCGGCATCGTTTCCAAACGAATTAAGCGCCGCTATGTCTTCGGGATGGTCCCCGGCAAGCGATTTGTATATCACCTCGCGCTGGCTAGCGTTTCGCGCGTTTTCTATGTCGCGCCTAATTTCTTCTGCGGCCTTCTGCTTCAACAAGTTGAAAAACTCTTTTTTGTCATCCGGGATGAGCGCACTCATCTCTTCCAAAACCGAGAGGGACTTAGCGTCGTGGAATCGCTCAATAGACGCGTTGAACTCCTGTTTCTGCGCCTCATTCGTGCCCGCTTCTTCAAACTTTTGCTTCAGCCCCTCGGTCGCCTGCGCACGCACGCGCTCTAATCCCGCGAACACCCCTTCCGATACGTTGTTTTCTATCTCCTTCAAGACGCGCACGTTCTCCAGCGTCCCTCCTATAAGGTGGCTAAGGAATTTTTCTTTTTGCTCGGGTGTGAATGTGGAAAGTCGCTCTTCGGTTTTTGCGAGCACTTCTTCTTTAATACCCGCTACCATATCGCGCACCTCGTCTGAAACCGGACGCACTTCAAGCTCATTAATGACTTCAAGATGGCGCACCTCGCTGCCACCGACATCCTTTACAAAGTCCGCGAAGGTCGCTTTTTGCGATTCATCTGCCTGCTCAAGCTGAACTTGGAGCTTTGAGAGCACGTTGTCTCCCGCGTTTTGTATCGCACTTTTTGCCTCAAGCGGAACCCGTTCGGCAATCTCTTTAAGCACCTCGGCATTTTTGAAGTGCTTGAACTCCGAGCCGCTCTGCTCATCTAAGACCGACACGAGCTGTTCGGATATCGTGTCCGAATCGCCAAGGGCAAACACCGCGCCGAATGTTTGCGCGGTCGCGCCGCGCGCGTCTTGTATCGTGTCAAACGCCTCCGAGGAAAGCGACCCATCAAAGGTGCCGAGCACTTTGTGATATTTCGTTACGATGTCAAGAACGCTGTTTGCAAGTTCTTCCCGTTTTTCATCGGATAACCCGGATGCTTCGCGCACTTCTTTGTCCACTTTTGCAAGTTCCAGTTCGTAGTTTAGAAGTGCGCGCACTATGGTGTCTTCGCTTATCCCCCCGCGCTCCGCGAGCTCTTTTGCCTCAAGAAGTTTTTCCGCGGCGAACTGCAGTTTTAACTCCGCTTGCGCCGCGGGGTCAAAGGTGAACACGCTCGTTACGCCGCGCCGCAAACTCTTGAATATATAGAGCGGATTGTTCGGAAGAAAGCCGAGGTTTTCTATGCCAAAATCCGTCGGCTGGTAATTTTCGTCAAGATTTATTTTTTCTGCCACGTCCACCTCCTGCGCCGCGGCAACCGCGGCGGCAACCGAGAGGGCGCGCAAATACTGCGAGTCGTTTTCGTTAAACTGGAAAATACCCGCGTGAGCGAATTGAGGATTAAATAAAAACGCCGCGACAAACAAAAGCGCGGCCGTGGTTGATAATAAAAAAAATGAATCACCTGTTCGGATTATATACATAGGCGCACGAATAAATTATTAAAAATTAATAAGAGTATATGTATTGTACGCGTACAGAGCGCATCATTAGAGCTTATCCACAGGGCTTGCCACACCTATGTTGGTGTGATGTTTCCATTGCCAACGTGGTGTCAGTTGTCAAAAAGCACGGTATGCTCGCTTGTCGTGATGCGAAGAAAATTCTCGCTAAAACACAAGCAATAACAGCAGCATAGGTGTGGGGGCTTGTGACCAGCATACTTATTTGCACCTAAGACGCTTCACGTCGCACCTCATACATCGGCATAATCCAAGAGGCGTCGCCTCTTGGATTACTTTCTTATAATATCAAGGTCCGGCCTTGATAATGAATACGGAAAGCTTGACAAACGATACTCGCCGTGATAAGATTAAGGATAGATTAAACAGCCCTATCCAAATGGTGGGACGGGAAAAGATGAGGAGACGACGATGAAAAGGTTTCAGCTGGAAGACCGCGCCTCGAAAGGGACGGTGATCGAGGCGAAAATCTATGTGGAGCGTAAGGTGCTCCACATGAACCGGACCGCCACGCCGGCCTCCGTGAATCCGGCGACGGGCGCGGCGCGCCCGAATTGGAAGAAGGAACTGGATGAAGCGGAGGCGAAGCGCGTTGACGCGCTTCGCCTCCGACGCCGGAGTGGTGGCGCCGACATCGAGACCGGCCAGCGCGCCGCCAACCGGCGCCCGCGCCGTCCGCTCTCCGAAGCTGACCACGCGCGCCGCGCCGCCGCCCTCGCCACTGCAGCCACCGCGTAACCTCAAGAACCGTCCTTACGGCTCTTGAGGAAGTAGCGTTCGTTGCGTAAAAGTACCCCCTCGCCAAAGTATCGGCGAGGGGGATTGTTTTTTCACATTTCACAACACTTTATACTACTTGGGAGTTCAACTCCCAAATGATGCCCTGTGACAATCCTAGAGGCGACGCCTCTAGGATTGTGCTGTACTGCCGTTCGGGGTAAGGCAAAGGTCGCCCTTAACGGAGCGCCCACCTAGCAACCAGAGCCGACTATTTCTTTTCGGAGTTCAAGAATGGGCCGGATGGTGTTGAAACACGCGGAATCAATCTCTTCATTCTTTATGCACGTCGGCGGAGAAAGACGTAAGTATTCATAGCCGTCATGCCGATGCCCCGATTTAACGAGAACATTCGGCTGGCGCCAGCCGCAAATCATCTCGTCACACAGCGGCCAAGCCAAGGGAATTCCATCGACCGCAACGGCAATGAGCGCGCCACGATGCGTAACTTCCACCCCAGGAATACCTGCAAGGTTCTTCGCAAACCGCGCGCCAATCTCCATCGCGCGCTCCCCAACTTCGGGATGATCATGTAGATAGTCAAGCGTCGCAGACGCAGCCACACACCCACGCGGGTAGCCCCCAAAGGTGCTACCGTGCGTACCGGGCGTCAAAACCGACATAAATTCTTCGGTCCCCACGAGCGCCGACACGGGAATCTCTCCTCCGCCCAACGCTTTGCCGAGGACTGTCGCATCGGGCCTGTATTTCTCTCCAAACTCCTGCCACGACATAAAATATCCACAACGATACAAGCTGTCCTGTATACCGTCCGTTCCAATATATACTCCACGCTCTCGCGCAAGTTCATGCACCTTCATGTAGGTACCGTCGTCAAAGAGTGGCCCGCCTTCCCCGCGGTGGATTTCCATAAAAATCCCGACGGTGTTTTCGTTGATTCTGCTCCGAACATCCTCAACGTCATGTTCCGCAACTACGATACCCGCCACACGCGGCCCCTTTCCAAGCGACTGGCTCTGGTCAAACAGCGCGTTTGTGGAAAACGTGCGCGCCCGACCATGAAAGTAATCCTCAAACAAGATCACTTCCGGATACTCTATACCGCGATGATGCGCGTGCATCATGCACACGTCCACGAATGGCTCGGTGCTGGAGCGCCCATCTGACGCAGGGAGCACCCTGTCAAAACCGGTCATCGCCCTAAGCTTCTCCACAAAATCTGCGTACTGTGTAGTGTAGACAACGCGCGAGCAATGCCCGACACACGCACGCTCGTACTCTTTCTGCAAAGCGCGTATGGGCACCTTCCAGTTATGACCAATAAGAATTGAGGAGTATGCCGACAGAAGGTCGAGCACCTTATTCCCCTCCTTATCATAAAGCCACGCGCCCACGGCGGCGTGCGCCACAAATTGGTAGGGGTTGTAGATACGCGCACTGTACTGATCAATCTTCTCTTTCGCGGCACTGCTTTCCGCGCCAAGAAGTCTGTGGGTCATGTTCGCCTCCTTTTTGACCACTATTATCAAACTACTTTATACCACTCATGACCGAATATCACAAATTAATTAAAAAGTAAAAATGAAAAGGTAAAAAGTACAGTTAAAAGTTAAAAATTACATCCCCATCGAGAGCACTCTTGATCCTAACTTTTAATTTTTCATGCCCCGTGCCAAAATCTGCAAACGTGGTTTGAGCGCATAAAGAGGAATGGTGAGATTTTTGGTGCGGGGTCGTTTTTCATTTTTCGATTTTAGTTTTTAACTTAATGTAATGGTGCGCCTGCTTGCCACTATTCACTACGGGGTCAACACCAGCACCTCTGGCTGATACAATGCATGCATGCAAAATGTTTCCCTTCCGGCTGCCCCGTGGGCATTGACGCCTGACGATGTGGCAAAGGCGCTTGAAACGAGCCGCGAGGGTCTCACCGAAAAAGAGGCCGAGGCGCGCTTAAAACACTTTGGTATGAATGCGCTTCCGCAAGGCAAAAAGCTCGACGCACTTGGTATTTTGGCACAGCAATTTAGAAGTCCCCTCATCTTCGTTCTCATCGCGGCAAGTGCCTTAACGATTGCGCTCGGCGAGTGGCTAGACACGGCGGTCATCGTTCTCACGATTTTCGTCAACGCGGGGCTCGGCTTTTACCAAGAGTTTCACGCAGAAAACGCGCTCCAAAAACTGAGCACCTATGTACGCGAGCGCACACGCGTTATACGCGATGAAATTGAACAGGAAATTGATTCGTCTCTTCTCGTTCCCGGCGATATACTCCGTCTTTCCTACGGCACACGCGTTCCCGCAGACGCGCGCGTGATAGAAAACAGCGGTTTGTCCGTTGATGAGTCAATTTTAACCGGCGAATCACTCCCCGTGGCAAAAAACGCTGATGTGATTTCTGAGGGTGCTCCGGTAGCCGAGCGCACCAACATGGTATTCGGCGGTACGCTCGTGGTAGAAGGATTCGCCACCGCCATCACCTCGGCGACCGACGACCACATGGAGATAGGCCGCATTGCGGAATTGGTATCGGGAACATCACGCGAACGCACGCCCCTTCAATCGGCATTGTGGCGCCTCGCGTGGTTCATCTTTGGCGGACTCTTGATTCTCATCGCCGGTATTTTCATTCTCGGCATACTACGCGGAGAAGCGATACTGGAAATGCTCCTCATGGCGGCGGCAATATCCGTTGGCGCCATTCCATCGGCGCTCCCCATTGCACTCACCGTAATACTTGCAATGGGTGTCGTGCGCCTCGCGGCGCAAAAGGGCATCATGCGTTCTCTCGCGGCGGCAGAAACACTCGGCAGTGCGACGGTCGTTATGACCGACAAGACAGGCACGCTCACGGAAGGAACCATGCGCCTCGTTGACGTACTCACTAAGGCGCGCCTCGTTCTACATAAAAAAGGAGAGGCATTGGGCGACAACGACGCGCGCTCTCCATCAGATACAACACATCTGAAGTGGCATATGGGAGACGCTGAACGCGATATATTGGAGTCGGCAGTACTGGGAACCGACGTACTTATTGAAAATCCGTCTGAAAAACCAAGTGAATGGAAGTTCATAGGACGTCCGCTTGAAACGAGTATTGTGGAGGCGGCACACCGGAGTGATATTGATGTCCGGCGCGATATGCGAAACCCCCCACTCTTGCCGTTCAGCTCCAGTCATAAATTTTCCATTGTGTGCGGCCACGACGGAAAACACTGTATTGTGCTCGGCGCACCGGATGTATTGCTCGCACGATCCTCCATCTCAAAGGATGAGTACATCGCGGCAATGAACGCCATACACGCGATAAGCGCGGAGGGCAAACGACTGGTCGGCGTTGCGAAGCTTCCGGAAGGCGCGACACACGCGCTCGTTAAAAAGGGCGTTGCAAAACCGGAAGACGCACAAGAGCTTTTGTTCCTCGGATTGCTCGTTATGCAAGACCCGGTGCGTAAGGAAGCGCGTGAAGCAATGGAAAAAATAGAGCACCTTGGCGCGCGCGTAGTGATGCTAACCGGCGATTTGAAGGGCACAGCAGAGGCTGTCGCACGTGAGCTTGGGTGGGAATTGAACGAGGGAAATACGCTCACGGGCGACGACTTGAAGCGGCTTTCCGACGAGGAGCTTTTGACGACTCTCCAAAACATCAAAATATTCGCTCGTGTAACGCCAGAGGACAAATTACGCATCGGCTCGCTTTACAAAAAACAAGGCGAGGTCGTCGCCATGACTGGAGATGGCGTGAACGACGCGCCCTCTTTGAAGGCGGTTGATATCGGCATCGCGCTCGGGAGCGGCTCGGATGTGGCAAAAAGCACGAGCGACCTTGTGCTTTTGGACGACAACTTTAAAACCATTGTTGCCGCCATTGAAGAAGGGAGGCGCATACTTCAGAATATACGAAAATCGTTCACCTATTTGATGTCAAACTCACTTGACGAGGTGGCCTTGATAGGCGGAAGTTTGCTTGCGGGACTTCCCCTTCCCTTAACCGCGCTTCAGATAATCTGGGTCAACTTCATTACGGGGAGCTTGCCAGCCCTATCATTCGCGTTTGATAAGAACTTTGATGATAGTAAGAAACACGAACCGGTCTTGAACAGCGAGGTGCGATTTCTCACTATCGGCGTTGGTGTAGCAACGTCGGTACTCCTATTTATCCTGTACTGGGTATTGCTTCGCGCCGGCATAGCGCTTGAGGCGGCGCGTTCAATCATTTTCATATGCTTCGCGGCGTATATTCTTGTCGCGGCATACTCATTCAGGAGCTTACGCCGCCCGCTGTTCTCGTACCCAACGTTTGACAACAGGGCGCTAAACTGGAGCGTGGCGGCGGCAGGAGCACTCACAATACTGTCGGTCACGGCACCATTCCTCGGGTACGCGCTTGGAATCGCGATGCCGCGGATTGAGCTCCTATGGATAGTCGCCCTCTGGCTCGTCTTGAACGTCGCCGTTATTGAAGCGGCGAAGTGGGGATTTAGAAAATTCAAAATGTAAATATCAAAATGAAAAATGACAATGTAAAATTCAAAATAGTTTTCATTCGAACGATGGTGGATATTTTTACATTTTAAATTGTGATTTTGAGTTTTAAATTTTTACATTTCCACTTCTGACCAAAAACCAAAACGGTCCCAAAAAAACCGGGACCGTTTTGAAATTGCCTCGCACCCCGCCACTTATGAGAGATGCTTAGATACCAAAGCGGTCATCTCAAACATGTTCACCTGCTCCTTTCCGCCGAATACCTTCTTAAGGTTGTCGTCGGCGTTGATATTGCGCCTGTTTTGCGCGTCCTGGAGCCCGTGCTCCTTGATGTACACCCACAGCTTCTTAACAACCTCCGAGCGGGGCATCGGCCCCGCGCCCACAACTGCCGCCAAATCGGCGCTCACGTTGAGGGGCTTCATAAATGCAGAATTTCCTTTTGCCATATAACGTATTAATTATGCACACGCGATTAATTGCTAAAGTATTACCTATTGTACCAGTTGCGCCCTAGGAGTACCAGAGCACTCCCACCTACTCTGTGGACAGCCCCTTAATACACAAATCTCAGAGGTCCGACCTATGGGAATACCCAGACACCACCACGAATTACGCATTTGCACGTTTGCCGTCTCGCAATGTATAGTAACTGACAGTCATATAGGGAAACGTGAGGTGAGCGATGGCTGTAAGAACGCTAAAGAAAAGACGCCGCCTTGCGTCTCACGCCATGGGGCTCGAGCCGGAGCACGTAAAAGCGCTGTCAGGCGACTTTACGCTTGAGGATGTACACGAGTACCGACTAAATAGAGCTCTCTACATCATTTATATCCAAACAAAAGATGTTGATCCGGAGAACGCGGAAGAGGTAAGTGAATCCGGCATAACGCCGACGATGGCAAACCAATTTGCTCGCGGATTAAGTATTTTGAGCGGGCTTAATCCGGAAAGGCCAATACTTGCTGAGATGTCTACAGACGGCGGTGAGTGGGAAGCGGGAATACAAATGTTCGATTCCATTCTCGCCTGCCCAAATCCGGTAACTGTGCTGGCACACCGTTGGGCGCGCTCTATGTCGTCCATCGTCCCGCTCGCCGCGGATAAATTCGTTATGATGCCGGGCGCTAAATATATGTTCCATCACGGTACATATTCTTTCGGCGGACTGGAACAGGAGGCGGATACCGGCGACCTTGAGCGCCGCGAGGCGAAAGAAAGAATGCTTTTGCTGTATGTAACTCGTTTGCGCGAGCAAGGAGTATACAGCAAGTGGAGCGAACAGCGTATAGTGAAAATGCTCGAGGAAAAAATTAAAGACCACGTTGATGTGTGGCTCTCCTCGCGCGAAGCGAGACGCTGGGGATTCGCCGACGATGTTTTCAACGGCAACTGGAGCACACTCCGCGCCGAAAAGCGGAACGAAAAGCGCCGCAAACGGATGCTTGAGGCACTTCACGAGAACATTAAAGTGGATGTGCGCGTTTCGTCGCGCTTGCGCACCCGCGAGCGTACAAAAAGAGCACCGGATACTTCAAAGCCACCATCGGATTAAATGATGGTGGCGTTTTTTTTCTATAAAATATACAACACATCGCCCAACCCCCGTTCTTGGGAGTTGAACTCCCAAGATAATGCTACACTCTATAGGCATGACATTCCTTGAGAGCATCCTGCTTGGCATCGTAGAGGGCGCAACGGAGTTTTTGCCGATTTCTTCCACGGGGCACTTGATTTTGGCGAGCTCGGTGCTTGGGCTTCCGCACACCGAATTTTTGAAAAGTTTTGAGATTGCGATACAACTGGGCGCGATTGCATCTGTAGTTGTTTTATACTGGCGTTCCTTTTTGGATATTGAGCTTCTGAAGCGGCTTGCGGCAGCTTTTATTCCGACAGGTATTTTGGGCTTTCTACTCTATCCATACGTTAAAGAATATTTGATGGGCAACATGGCGGTCGTCTTGTGGGCGCTGGCGCTCGGCGGCATCGCCCTTATTATCTTTGAGCGGTGGCACCGCGAACTCCCCTGTTCGACTTACGAAGTCGAACATGGTGGTAAGCCGGTTGGATGCGATGTACGGGATATTACGTACCAACAATCCGTGTTTATCGGCCTCTTTCAGACACTCGCAATGGTGCCCGGTGTTTCGCGCTCCGGCGCCACAATAATTGGCGGACTTCTCCTTGGGCTTCGCCGCACGGTGATTGTTGAGTTCTCGTTCTTGCTCGCCGTTCCCACCATGCTCGCGGCAACGGGTTATGATATGTACAAAAATGCCGGCGTGTTTGCCGCCGACCAATTTCTTTTGCTCGTTGTTGGATTTATCACCTCATTCATCGTCGCGATGTTCGCCATCAAGTGGCTCTTGCGCTTCGTGCAAACGCATTCGTTCACATCCTTCGGCGTATACCGCCTTCTTCTAGTACTCGTATTCATACTGTTCGTCCTGTGAGGTAGAGTGATATGATACAAAAGTAAAAGTTAAAAATGAAAATCTAAAAACGACAAGGTAAAATTAAAAATTAAGCATATAGCTCAGCATACTCAGTTCTGGTCTTAGAACCACAAAAGAGAAGATAACTTTTAATTTTTAGTTGTACTTTTTAGTTTTTCATTTTTACTTTTTAATTTGTATTATGAAGCGCTTCATGCTCTTGACTCTACTTCTCCTGTCGCTCCCGATACTTTTGCATGTATATCAGCCGGAGTGGCGACTCGGCGGCCTTGGGCTTCTCTTCGGCACGATCGGCTACACCATCTCCCCTATTATTTTGTTTGTGATTTTGCTTAGGTACATTTGGAAGGCCTGGTGGTATTAGGGCGCTCCGTCGGCGCACCTCCTCCGCTAAAGGTGTCAACCCTCATATCGACTTACGAAGTCGATATGGGCGTACAAGATCGATACGGGCGCGAGTGCGACTATTTTGAGCGGCGAGATTTTTTGCTTTTGGTGCGCTTAGCGTTTTCTTCTTTCCACACGCGCTCGCGAAGCGCGGAAGAGGAGTAGTTATGTGAGCGGGAGTTGTAGTGCATTTTGATCGGCAGGTCGTGGCCGGTGAAGAGCTTGCCGCGCCAGTCGGCTCCGATTATGCGAATGTCTGGCTTCCGCGTGCGAAGAATATTGTACAGGTCGCGCTCGGTTTTATACGGCACTATTTCATCAATATATTTGATACCGCGCAAAATTATCATGCGTTCGGCAAGCGTCATAACCGGCTTATTTTTCTCCGGCCTGTCGCGCGACGGGTCCTCTTGGAGACACACGATGAGGTAATCACACGCGCGCCTTGCCTCGTCAAACATCAAAAAATGCCCGGCATGGCATAGGTCAAACGCCCCCGCCGTGATGCCGACCCTCTTTCTCTTGCGTGATTTTTTTGCGTCCGCCATCAGGCCAGAATACTAGAAAGTGTATGTAAAGAAAAGAGGTCGCTCATCGCGCAAGGCGCGACGAGCGACCCATGGTTATTGCCGTTTCGCATATTCGTCAAGGATTGTGGTTATGGCGAGAATATGCGCCTGCACGCGCTGTCCCATATCCCAATTTGAGATGGTCTCCATGGTGAACGCGTGGTCGGTGTAATTCTTGTGTAGAAAAACATCAAACGAAGCCGCCGATGAATAGATTGGGCTCATGCACCCTTCCGGATACGAGATGACTCCACCGGAATTTACCTCGCCGAAAATGGTCGGCTGGGTAGCAACTGGAATTCCTGCACCAGACACTTCTTGAATTATTTTCGCGCCGACTCTTTTTGAGTGGTCGTCTTGCAATTCCCAGAGCCAAAATCCTCGTGGATTGTCGGATTTCGTAAAGCCGGCTTTTCGGAATTCCTCGCCAGCACCTTCAAGTTCATAGTCGCACTCATGAAGGTCAATAGTTACGGCGTAATTTTTTGGTCCGTCAAGAAGCGAGTTCACAACGAGCTGATTTTCCAGCGAAACGGGCCTCAACGTAAAGTCACGATTGAGGTCAATTCCTAATAGATTTGTTCTCTTGTTGCGAACATAACCGCTCGGATTTACACACGGATACGCGAAGAAACGAAACTGTTCGAGATATCGTTCCAAATACTGTTCAATGAAGTTTAGGAGAGCCCACACTCCTGCCGGTTCGTTTCCATGAACACCGCCGGAAAGAAGCACGTCTTGTTTTCGTCCAATGCTCTTTGTGTCTACAACTATCATAAAGAGGGGTAGTTCCTGAAAACTATCATCGACTCTTCCGAGTTCCTGAACAGATATGCTAGAGCTGTAAGATTTTAAATCTTCAATTCGAGCACGCGCATGATTCATGTACGATCTCGCCATCTTTCTTCTCCTTTAATCTTCTGAACTGCGGCAATGTATACCACAAAACAAATCGCCCCGCAATACCACTCGATAAATCGAGGAGGCATTGCGGGGCCTTTTCATATCGGGATTTACGAAATCCCGATATTATAATTTTACGTATTCGTCAAGAATGGTCGTTATGGCATACATATCGACTTACGAAGTCGATATAGTACACAAAGAAGCCATGAAAATAGCGCTAATATCGACTTACTGGCGACGTAGAGCGAGTAAAGTGCAAAAGAGCTTTTTTGCACTTTCGAGCCGAGGAGCCAGAAACCGGCGTAAACGTGATTGCGCTTTTGCGCAAGGAGTGCATTCCGACCCACAGGGTTAACGCCCTGTGGTGTCGGAATGAGCCGGTTTACGAAGTCGATATATTTTATTTTGCTACCTATCCAACGTGAGCCAACGATATTTCAATACGTTCCACTCTCGCGATTCGTCTTCAATGACGCGCGTGAACAAATGCTCGTATTCCGGAAAATAGGTGTCGCCCTCTTTTTCGTCGTCAATGAGCGTGAGGTACAGCCGGTCTGTAATCGGCAACACTTGCTCGTACACTTGCGCCCCGCCGCCGATAAACACCTCATCAGTATCCAATTCTCTCGCTTTCTCAATCGCCTCTTCTGGCGATGGCACAACCACTGTATTTTTCCATGTTCGACCTACAAGGTCGAACATGGCGAGAGAACGTGAAAGGACAATATTAGTGCGCCCAGGCAAGGGCTTCCCAAGATAGTGGAGCACTGATTCAAATGTCTTCCGCCCCATGATAACGGGATGTCCGAGTGTGAGCCGCTTGAAACGCTTCAGGTCGTCTGGAATCTGCCACAAAAGCTCGTTGTCCTTTCCTATAACACGACCCGCGCCAAGCGCCGCGATTATGTTTATTCGTGCCATGGCTACACTATCATCGGCGCAGGAATAGCGGGGTGGTGTGAATAGTTTTCAAGTTTAATATCGTCCATTGTGAAGCCGTCAATGTCATTGATCGCCGGATTCAACCACAGACGCGGCAGAGGCATCGGCTCGCGCGAGAGTTGTTCCTTCACTTGCGGGTAGTGTTCGTGATAGATGTGCGCATCGTTAAGCGTCAAAATACACTCGTGCGCCTCTGTGCCGGTTACTTGCGCCACCATGTGCAGTAAGAGTGCGTACGATGCAATGTTAAACGGCACGCCTAAAAACATATCGCAACTGCGCTGGACCATGTGGAGTGAAAGTTTGCCATCCGCAAGAAAGAATTGGAACAGCATGTGGCAGGGTGGCAATGCCATTCTCTCTAGCTCGCCCGGATTCCACGCGGATACCACAAGCCGCCTATCCGTTGGATTGTTTTTTAGGTTATCTACCACCTGCGCGAGCTGATCCACCTCTTTGCCATCATTAGTTTGCCACAAACGCCACTGTACGCCATAGATGCGGCCGAGATCGCCGTCAAATTGCGCCTTCGGTTTCCAATAATCGGACTGCGCGTTATCGGTCCAGATAGTTTTTTTCGCGCCACCCATTATTTCTTTCAGACGATTGTCATCGTTGGAACCTTCAAGAAACCACAAGAGTTCGCCCTTCACGGAGTTGAACGCCAATCGCTTGGTGGTAACGGCAGGAAAGCCATCGTCCATCTTAAAGCGCATCTGTTCGGCGAAAATCGCCCTCGTCCAACCGTTGCGCCCCTCTCGGTCTATGCCCGTACCAATAATCTTCTGGAGTATCTCGTTGTATATTTTCATGTTTCGTCTCCTTCTTTTCTGGAAGTAATCGTATCACTTTTTCTTTACCCGTCACCTTTTACGCCTTTCGGTTTTTATTGCTACGACCATGTGTAATCCTCTTAATAGCTGACAACTAGCGCCTGTCACCTGCGTTTTATATCCCTATCAAGATACAATCGCGGTAGCATGAGATCGGGCTTCCACGTGCGCTTAATGTGCGCCATGGTGCCCTCGGATTGATACTTCCCTTTCTTCGCATAATCGGCTGCAAGAATCGGCCCCGTCTCAAAAAAGACGATTTGCGCGATGCGACGACCGACGACAAGCGGAATGTAGTAACGGGTTGACACGTTGCTTATTTCCATCGTCCAGCGATTCACATAGCCCACATCACCCCAGCCCGCACATTTGCACACAGAAATGAAACTGCGCCCGAGCGAGGAACGCGCTTTCATCATTGTAGTAACGTGTTCGCGCCCGCCGATGAATTCCTGCGTATGCGCCAAGACTGTCTCGCCGGGCGCGAGTAAGATTATTTTTTCCTCCGGTGCGATGCCGCGCCAATCTACCGCGTAGAATTTAAGGACATCTTTCGCGTGCCGCGCCTTTCGCGCTTTCGTACCCCACACTCGCTCCACATGTGATTTGTCATAAATATTGTATAGATTTTCAAAATGCGGCGGGTGCTGTTCTGTAAAATAGTGCTCACCGAGCGTTACGTCGTAGCTTGAGGTAGAAAGATTCCTGCGGTCAAACGGCTCAATCACGATTGAGCCGTTTTCCATATGCTCCAAAATTTTCCTGTCCGAGAGTGCCATCCTCGAAACTATACCATACGCCCTAAGGTAAATAGAAAATAGTAGTGACTTCGTAAGTCATTCACATCTATACAAGTATTTTGCAAAATACTTGTATTAAAAGACGGTGGTTACGAAGTCACTATTTTGAAAATGTAGTGTACAATGGGCATCACTATGGCTCACGCGCACAGATGGAACAGGGGAAAACTTATTGTGGTAGACGGCTCGGATGGGGTCGGTAAGGGCACGCAGGTGGCGCTTCTGGTGAAGCGCCTAAAAAAAGACAGAGTGCGCGTGAAGACAATGGACTTCCCGCAGTATGAGAAGAATTTTTGCGGCGCGCTTATACGACGATGCCTTTCCGGAACATTTGGAAATTTTCTCAATACAGACCCGTATATCGCTTCCATCCTCTACGCCGCCGACCGTTTTGAATCAAAGACAACGCTTGAGAAATGGCTCGCGGAAGGATACATCGTGATTCTTGACCGATACGTCAGCGCAAACCAAATGCACCAAGGAGGGAAAATAAAAAACGCGCGCGAGCGTAAAAAATTTCTCGCGTGGCTTGACACACTTGAGCACAAGGCACTCGGTATCCCCCGCCCCGATTTAGTGCTCTATCTCCACCTCCCCGTTCCGATTTCGCTGAAACTCCTGAAAGAGCGCCGGCGCACGCACGCACGGAGAAAGAAACTTGACCTAGCAGAGCGCAATCGCCGCCACCTTGAAAACACGCAAAAAACCGCAATTCAATTTCTGCGCAAAAATCCGCAGTGGAAGAAAATCACTTGCTTTAATCGGAAAGTAGTTCTGTCTCGTGAGAGAATACATGAAATGGTATATGAGATGGTTAAACAAACGCTTAATTAAAAACTAAAAGCGAAAAATGAAAAACGACCCCGCACCAAAAATCTCACCGTTCCTCTTTATGCGCTCAAGCCACGTTCGCAGATTTTGGTACGGGGCATGCATGAAAAATTAAAAGTTAGGCCAAAGTGTACACTCAACGGGAATGTAATTTTTAACTTTTAACTATAATTTTTAACTTTTCATTTTTACTTTTTAACTTATCCTATATGTACGACTACATAAAAAAACAGGATGCAGAAGTGTTTGCCGCCCTTCTAGGCGAGGAGGAGCGCGAACGCGATGGCTTGGAGCTCATTCCGTCCGAGAATTACGTGTCGCGCGCGGTGCGCGAAGCAAGCGGCTCCATTCTCACTAATAAGTACGCCGAAGGGTATCCGGGCAAGCGCTACTACGGAGGGCAGGGGTTCACTGATGCGGTAGAGGTGCTCGCTGTAGAGCGCGCGAAAAAACTTTTCAATTGCAAGTTCGCGAATGTTCAGCCGCACGCGGGCGCGCCGGCAAACATCGCCACCTACTTCGCGCTCATGGAACCGGGCGACACCATCATGGGTATGGACCTTTCGCACGGCGGACACCTGACGCACGGCCACCCCGTCACCTACATCACAAAAATCTTCAACTTCGTGCGCTATAAAATGAAAGACATTGAAACAGGAGAGATTGATTATGACGAAATGCTCGCCACAGCGAAACGAGAAAAGCCGAAAGTTATTATGGCGGGATTCTCCGCCTATCCGCGCGAGCTTAATTACGAAAAATTCGTGGAGATTGGCAGGGAAGTCGGCGCCGTCGTCATCGCCGACGTCGCGCATATCGCGGGCCTAATAGCAGGCCGCGCGGCGAAAAACCCGTTTGACGCAGGGTTTGACGTGATGCTTACCACGACACACAAAACACTGCGCGGCCCACGCGGCGGCATGGTGCTGGTACGCGAAAGTGAAGAACTCGCGAAAAAAATTGATAAGACCATTTTCCCCGGCTTTCAGGGGGGTCCCTTGATGCACCAAATCGCCGCAAAGGCGGTATGCTTTGGCGAGGCGCTCCACCCAAACTTTCAAGTGTACGCCGCGCACATAGTAAAAAACGCTCGTGCGATGGCGGAAGTATTCAAGCGTGAGAACATTCGCATGATTACCGGCGGCACCGATAATCACCTTATTCTTGCCGATATATATGGTTCACTTGGCATTGGCGGACAGGAAGCGCAAGATATTTTAGACACCATCGGCATTACGCTGAATAAAAATATGATAGCGGACGATACGCGAAAACCAATGGACCCTTCCGGCATCCGCTTCGGCACGCCCGCGATTACCACACGCGGCATGAAAGAAAAAGAATGCGCGCGTGTCGCCGAACTCATGCTTGAGGCGTTGAAAGCAAAAGACGACGCTGAAAAGAAAAAAGCGATACGAGCGGAAATAAAAGAGTTGTGCACCGCATTCCCCATTCCCGAATCATTCGTATGATTGATATTTTCGGGATGAGCCTAACTGAAATAGTACAGATTGTCGGCTACCCGGGCATCTTCGCGATTGTTCTTGCAGAATCGGGACTATTTTTTGCCGTGTCGCTCCCGGGCGCTTCGCTTCTTTTCACCGCCGGATTTCTCGCGTCGCAGGGGTACTTCAATATCTGGATTCTCACCGCACTCGTTATGATTGCGGCAATTCTCGGCGACACTATCGGCTACTGGTTTGGTGCGTGGGTTGGTCCGAAACTTTTTTATAACGAGGACTCGCGCTTCTTCAAAAAACGCTATGTGGACCAAACGCGTCGTTTTTACGAAAAATACGGTACGCGCACGATACTTTTTGCGCGCTTCGTCCCCATCGTGCGCACCTTTGCGCCAATACTCGCCGGGGTGGGCGAAATGGAGTATAAAAAATTTCTCTTCTATAACATCCTCGGTGCGGTCTTGTGGGGCGGAGGGTTCACTTTCGGCGGATACCTTTTGGGCGAAGTTATTCCGGGTATTGAGCACTACATCCTCCTTGTGGTGCTCGCAATCATTGTTGTTTCCATGATGCCGCTTGTCGTGGAGTGGATACGACACCGTCGCAAGGACGCAGACACACCCAACGTATAAAAACATAAGCAACGGTGGCTCGTGTAGACTTTTTATACCATGGTATAAAAAGTCTACACGAGCTGGTTGTCCACCAATAAAAGCCGCTGTCCACGCACAGCGTGCGTAACGCGTTATACTGTACTTTATAAATGCTCCCTCCTGACATTGAGGGAAGTTATTTGTGTATGGGCGATGTAATGATCAAAGGCTTGCAGGTAATCCTTACTCTCGGGGCAATCCTTCTCCTGCTCCTCGCCGTACTCGCGCTCCTTTCGCCAAAAATGCGCGAGAGCGTACGAAAAATCGTTCACACATATCTACAGCTCACGCGCTACACGCGAAACCCGATTCTTTTACCCCGCGGCGGGAGTTACTGGGAATCCGAGGCGGTATTTAATCCGGCGGCTTTGTACGAAGACGGTCGCGTACACCTCCTCTATCGCGCCGTCGGTCCAGATGGTGTATCGCGCTTCGGTTACGCGTCAAGCGGGAACGGTTTTAATTTCAACGAACGCCTGCCGCATCCGGTGTTCACCTCTATCGCACCGCGCTCCATCGCGCCATCAGAGAAAAAATACTCTCCGGTCCTCTACCCTTCCGGCGGAAGCTGGGGCGGCGCCGAAGACCCGCGCATGGTCGTGATAGACGGTCGCGTGTATGTCACATTCAACGCATTTGACGGGTGGGATTATCTCCGCGTCGGTGTCATGTCGCTTTCACTTGACGACTTTCTCGTAAAGCGATGGTGTTGGGACGGACCGATATTCGTTTCGCCTCCTGGAGAAATTCACAAAAATTGGGTCCTCTTTCCGGAAAAACTCCATGGGAAATTTGCTGTTCTTCACAGCATCACGCCTGAAGTGCAGATTGACTATGTCACAGATTTGAACGACCTCGCGGACGGCACGCGCACAATTCGTAGCCGCTTTGAACAAAAGAAAAACAGGAACGGCTGGGATATGTATGTGCGAAGCGCGGGACCGCCGCCGATAAAAACCGAGTACGGATGGCTCGTGCTTTACCACGCAATGGAAAAAAATGAAACAAGCCGCTATAAACTCGGCGCCATGCTCTTAGACATCAACGAGCCAACGCGCGTCTTGCATCGCGCCCAGGCACCTATCCTTGCACCCGATGCGTGGTATGAGAACGACTGGAAACCGGGCATCGTCTATTCCTGCGGCGCCATCGTAAAAGACAATGATCTTCTCGTGTACTACGGCGGCGGCGACAAAACCACGTGCGTTGCCCACGCGCCGCTTCAAGAATTCTTGCACGCGCTTGTGACAGACGCCGCGCCTGCATTAAACTCTGAGCCACTGTAGTCGCGTTCGTGATATTGTAAGTAACATGTTTGTTGTCAGGCGCTCCCAACACAACCCCATTCTCTCGCCCACGCTTGAGCACGCGTGGGAAATGGCATCCACGAATCCGTGTGCCATTTTAAAAGATGGAAAAGTGCACTTGTTGTATCGCGCCATCGGACGGCCCGATCCTATGCTTAGCCCGCCAACTGCCATTTCAACGATAGGACACGCGACATCCGAACACGGCGTGCACTTTGAAAATCGCAAACAGTTCGTAGCGCCCTCTGAAGAGTGGGACAAATACGGATGCGAAGACCCGCGCACCACCTTGTTTGAGGGAAAATACTACACCTTTTACACAGCCATTTCACAAATTCCGTTCCGCGCCTCCGGAATCAAAATAGGATGCGCGGTGTCGGACGATTTTGAGCGTGTTGTAGAAAAACACGCTGTAACCACCTTTAACTCAAAAGCGATGACGCTTTTCCCTGAACGCATCAACGGCAAGGTCGTTGCAGCACTTACCGCGCACCCCGATGAGCCGCCTCAAAAGTTTGCGATAGCAGAGGCAGACCGCGTAGAAGATTTCTGGTGCGCCCCGTTGGCGGCTACACCTCTAACGGAGCGCACCGACTTCTGGGATGAATGGCATAAAAATATTGACGCGCACTCTCTGCCCATCACCCGCTCCGGAGACGACTTCGTAGAGGTCGGCGCGCCCCCCGTGAAAACGAAAGACGGGTGGCTTTTGATATATTCCTATATAAAGAATTATTTCCGTGGCGCGGAGCGCACGTTTAGTGTAGAAGCGCTCCTTTTGGATATGAGCGACCCGATGAAAATAATCGGGAGAACCAAGTGGCCCATCATGGTGCCGGAAGAGCCGTATGAATTGTTCGGCATGGTTTCCAATGTGATATTCCCCACCGGGGCGCTCGTGCGCGACAATCGGCTTGATATTTACTACGGCGCGGCCGACACCGTATGCGCGCGCGCGTCGCTCTCCCTACCTCAACTTCTCGCATCCATACAGGAGGAAACCCGGAGCGTAATCACGCGGTACGAAAAGAACCCCATCATAACGCCGGAGCCCTCGCATTCGTGGGAATCCCGAAGCACCATGAACGCGGCCGCAATTGAAATAGACAGCTCAATATACATTCTCTATCGCGCGATGTCTGAAGATAACACCTCCACCATCGGACTCGCGATTTCCGACAACGGATTCATAGTGAAAGAACGATTGCCGAATCCAATATACGAACCGCGCGCGGATTTTGAGCAGAAGCACGGGAGTAGCACGGGAAATTCCGGCTGTGAAGACCCGCGCATCGTGCGCCTCGGCGACACACTCTATATGACGTACACCGCCTATGATGGCGCGGCGCCACCGCGCGTCGCCATCACCTCCATCTCCGTCTCCGATTTTCTGACGCGAAAGTTTGACCGATGGAAAATGCCGGCACTTGCGACACCCGATAATGTGGACGACAAGGACGCATGCGTGGTGCCGAGTAGCAAAAGTGGCGAGTACTTTTTCTTTCATCGTGTCAACCGTCGCATCTGTGTTGACATCATTGACGACCTCTCAATGAAAAAGCGAGTGAATCGTTGCATTGAGATCATGGGTCCGCGCCACGGAACGTGGGAAGAGGAGAAAATCGGCATCAACGGCGTGCCGATAAAAACGAAAGCGGGATTGCTCGTGTTCTATCACGGCATCGCGTCGGATCACCACTACCGCTGGGGCGCGGCACTTTTAGACCCGAATAATCCAAATATCATTTTAGGACGCACCGCCGAGCCGATATTTGAGCCGGAAGAAAGATATGAGATAGAGGGCGAAGTGAAGAATGTTGTGTTTTCAAACGGCGAGGTTCTTCGCGGCGACACCATTTTCATCTACTACGGTGGCGGCGACAAGGTGCTCAATGTTGCCACATGCAGTTTAAAGCGCATACTGGAGATACTTTCTCCCGCATGCCTTGATGGACACCATGAAGCTCACTAAATGCATACCAATCGTGTTGTTTGACATGGACGGCACGCTTACGCGAAGTCGCCAACCGATCGAACTTGAGATGGGGGAACTGTTCGCAGAACTCACACATAACACCACGGTCGGCATCATGTCTGGCGGAGGATTTGAACAATTTGAAAGGCAACTACTCTCACGCCTGCCCGATTCAACCGACAAAAGCCGTTTATACATTTTTCCAGTCACGTCGGCACAATGTTATGTGTGGAAAGACGGAGTATGGGAAAGCGTCTACGATCTTGCGCTCACAAAAGATGAGTACGAAAAAATTAAGAAGGCCATTGATGTCGCACTCTCAAAAACAAGTATGGTGGAGGGTGTCCCCATGTGGGGTGAGCGCCTTGAAAACCGGGGAGCGCAAATCTCATTCGCGGCGCTTGGTGCCGAAGCGCCTATAGATGAAAAAGAAAAGTGGGATCCAAAAGGGTTGCGCCGAAAACCATTTCGCGACAGACTACGCACAGAACTCCCGGATTTTGAGATACACATTGGAGGCACAACGACGGTAGACATAACAAAAAAGGGTATTGACAAGGCCTATGGAGTACGATGGCTTTCCAAGCACACGGGCGTACCTATAAAAGACATGCTTTTTGTTGGCGATGCTCTTCATGAGGGTGGAAATGATGCCGTTGTCATACCCACGGGCATAGAAACACGTCAAGTATCAGGGCCCAAAGAAACGGCGACGGTCATTGAGGAACTATGCGTTCTATGCAAGAAGACAATCTAGGACACATAAAAGACACTTTCCGATTCCCTGCTTCCACACAAATATCCTATCGGACAGATTGTCCTTTAGAATATGCTTGTTTTAAGCCATATTAAACGGCTCGCACGCGAGTGAGCCGTTTCTGAAGCTATCGTTTTATCCTATTGAAAACGCCCCTGCCCCTATCCCCCACCTGTATGAGCTCTCCTTTGACTTCACAAGCTCATGTAAACCCAGCACCTTTCAGACACCACAGGGCGTTAAACCCTGTGGGTCTGAAATCCACATGCACCCTGCGCCAGAGAGCGCAGGGCATTATAAGGTGCTGGGTAAATACCTTTCGGCAGTTGGGTCGGAAACGCCAAGCAGAGTCTCAACGTCATTATTCGTAATCTCTCCCTTCTCGCGCGCAAACGCGAGAACACGTTCAACGTTTTGTTTTCTCTGTCTTGTGCGTGCTTCATTTACTTTCGGCATGCCACTTTGTTTTTTCCGCCCAAAGTACATACCGAGCGCCACACCAACAATTCCCGCTGCAATCAGATATAGGTACTCCATATGAACATATTATATCGTATACTTTCTATATGTCCCTACGAGATGAAATCGCGCCACTTATTCAGGGTGATGCGGTAGACGACGCGGAAACGCTCAAAAAGTACAGCCGCGATACGAGTATTTTTGAAGTGAGGCCCGAGGTGGTGGTCTTTCCGAAAAATGCACGGGACGTGTCGGTGATTGTCACATTTGTGCGTGCAGAAAAGGAAAAAGGGAGAGATATTTCGCTCACCCCACGCGCCGCCGGAACCGACATGAGCGGTGGCCCTCTGACACGCTCCGTATCTCTTGTTTTCACGAAATACATGAATGTGCTCGTTTCCGTTGATGCCGAGCATCTCGAAGCTACCGCCGAACCCGGCATGTATTATCACGATTTTGAGCGAGAGACGCTTGAAAAAACCGGCGGGATCCTGCCTCCCTACCCCGCTTCGCGGGAGATATGCGCGCTAGGCGGCATGATTGCCGACAATGCCGGAGGCGAGCTGACATTGAAGTATGGAAAAATGGATAGGTATGTAAAGGAGCTTTCGGTTGTTCTTTCCGATGGTTCAGAAGCAACGTTTGCGCCTATATCAATGCAGGAACTTGCCGAAAAAAAACTGCTTCAAAATCTTGAGGGAGAAATATACAGAAACATTCACGCGCTCGCAGAGGCAAACAAGGAGGAAGTTGGGGCGGCACGACCGAGCGTATCAAAAAATTCCGCGGGGTACGCACTGTGGGATGTGGTGAATGAGAAAAACGGCACATTTGATATCACAAAACTTATTGTGGGTTCGCAAGGTACTCTCGGCATCATTACGAAAGCGCGCTTTGAATTGGTGCGCATGAAACCACACCGCGCAATGCTCGTCATTTTTCTCTCCGACCTCGCCATACTACCGGAAGTGGTGCGCCGAGTGCTGAAATTTGACCCGGAGGCGTTTGAATCATACGACGACCACACATTTACGCTCGCGGTCCGATTCGGCTGGCAGTTTTTGGAGCATCTCGGACTTTGGAAAGCGCTCGCGCTTGGTTTCGCATTCTTACCGGAAGTGTGGATGACGCTGACACACGGCGTGCCGAAGCTCGTACTCATTGCGGAGTTTTCCGAGGACTCGCTTGAGGCGGCGCGGCACAAGGCACGCGATGCGTACGCGGAAATCCGCGGCTTACCGGTAACTGCGCGGCTCGCATTTGGAAAAGCTGAATCGGAAAAATATTGGAAAATCCGCCGTGAAAGCTTCGCGCTGTTGCGCAAAAACATGAAGGGGCTCCACGCCGCACCTTTTGTAGACGATATTGTGGTACACCCGGAAGATTACCCGCGCTTTTTGCCGGAACTCTCCGAGCTTCTGTCGCATTATAATATTACCTACACCATCGCCGGACACATCGGAAATGGAAATTTCCATATAATTCCGCTCATTAATCTTTCGCGGTCGGAACACCGGAAGGCCGTGTTAGAGCTCACGCCGAGGATGTATGAACTGGTCGCAAAATACAAGGGTTCCATAACCGGCGAACACAACGATGGCATCATCCGCACGCCATACCTCTCGCTCATGTTTAGCCCAAAAATGCTGGTGCTTTTCGCCGAGGTGAAAAAAATATTTGACCCTCTCAACATCTTCAATCCGGGGAAAAAAGTGGGCGGCACATTTGAAGACATCAAACGCCTTATGATGCATCCCGCCGAATCTGAAACAACATGAGCACAATGAGAAACGCGAATACAGAGAATGACATGAGGGGGAATGTGATGTAGTCGAATTCAAAGAAGGTGCGTGCGGCGCAGTCCACGCCACCTTCCGCAACGCACGGCGAACTCGTAATCCACCCCATCTGGAGCGCATGATGATAGAACGAAACACCTGCACCGAGTACAGAGAGCGCGATACTGTAGAGCGCGATATTCGCATCGCGCCGCCATGCGGCAATGCCGAAAAGAACGATTTGCGGGTAGAGGAAAATCCTCCCCCACCAGCAGAGATAACAGGGCAAAAAGCCCATCGCTTCATACCATTGCGCCGCAAACATCGCCGTGAACGCAACTAAAAACCCGAGCCACAGCCCCCACTGGCGCAAAAATTGAAAAATAAACACATCCCACCACTTCGTGCCACCAATATGAAAAAACACCAGTAAGAGATCTAGCGTGATAACCTGAAGCCAGATTACCGCAATGGCAAACCAGTAATGAGAAAACTCGAGCATACCTCAATTCTGCGGCAATATGCATCCGCTTTTTTCTGCCAAAACCGCGAGCGGCTGCACTCCCGTAAGGCGGCTCGCATCGGCAAACTCCCACGTTGGGTACTGCTCAATGCCCGCATCCTTACACACCGCAAGTTGTCCCTGACTGTCGGCCGTAGAACATTCCACATACGACAAAAGCTCCGCCGAACGGCCAAACAACCTTTTTTGACTGGCGCAATTCGGACACCAAAACGCGCCATAGAACGTAACACTCTTTTCCGTGAGACACTGCGCAAAGCCATCAAGCGCACCTGGTTTTGATTTAACGTAAAAAGAAGCGGCGACGCCGAGGATAATGAGTAACGCAAGACCGATCCAAAAGTATTTCATGCTGGTTATAGTACCATCTCTTCGGCCGTAACAAAAGCACGCATCCGACAACGAGCACACCGGCATCCAGCTGGCTTTATATATTCGTCAAAATACTCTTCTCCATAATCAATCGTGAGCTCCTCCCCTCTCGCAATATCCCTCTGCGTATGTACCAAAATCTTTCCCTTACTGATAGACGCTTCGCAATTTGGTGCACATGAGTGATTGATGTAACGAGCAAGGTTGGCGCGCGACGAGCCGTCAACCGTCCACTTGCGATCTATTTCAAACAGATACCGGCTCTTCATGGTGTCGGCACGCTTCGTCGGAACCTTCTTTCCGGTGTACTCAAGCACAAAGACCCCTTTTTTTATCCACTCCGTTGCAAAAAGCCCTTGTCCCACTTCCGGGTGGACCTTCTGAACAGCAAAGCGTGTTTGTAGAATGCTGCGTTTCATGTTAGAGGTTCTTAACGAGTGACAACGAATTTAGAAACTCTTATCGTGTCTAGCGAGCGGCATCGCGAAAACTTGTTTTCATGATCCGCGAGCGAAGACACGATATGCCTTTGGCATACACCCCGTGAAATCCTCGCCGAAGGCGAGGAGCCGCAAAGCGGCATTTCGCTGGGGTCACGTGTGGTTAGCTCACTGCAATTCATATCAACACTCAAAAATAAAATATAGCGCGCAGTATACCATACCGCGTGTGATTAGGAGAATTCCAACATTTTCTGCCGTAGTTTCTTCGCATTCCCATGCCCCAGTAGCCCAACATACGACTGTACGATCTGGTTATCCTCTTCAAGCCCAGTAGCGCGCTTCAACATCCGTCGCTTTGTAGTCGTCCGCAGTACGCGGTGCCGCGGAAAGTGCACCCAGCCGAGAAAATCCACACCACTCGCGAATGTTTTGATAAACACCTTATCCGGATGCAATTCAAGTTTCAGTTGTTCGTGCAAAAATATGGCGATACGCCGACGCATTGACTCGAGTAGTTGTTTGTCATGTGAGAGAACAACAAAATCGTCTGCATAACGAATGTAGTATTTCGCTTTCAGTGTGTGTTTTGCGAATTGGTCAAACTCGTTCATGTAGACATTGACGAGCAGTTGCGAGGTAAGATTGCCGAGCGGGAGCCCTGTGCTTAATGTGCCAGAATTGAAACTTCCAACAATTCCCGCAATGAGCTGAAGCGTGCGCCTGTCGGAAATGTAGTGCCGAATAATACTCATGAGAATCGTGTGATCAATGGAAGCAAAAAACTTGCGGATATCGCACTTTAAGATATGACAAGTTTTTTTGTTGTTCCGTGACACTCTAAACGCAAACTGCCGGAAACGATTCATCGCCCTATGCGTGCCCTTCCCCTTCCTGCACGAATACGAGTCGGCAATGAACGTGCGATCAAAGAATGGGTAAAGTATGCGGTGGAGCGCGTGGTGTACCACACGGTCGCGCGCCATCGCCTTGTGGATATCGCGCGGTTTCGGATCGCTTATCCTGAAGTGCTTGTACGCGCCATGCTTGTATGTGCCCGCCGCGAGTTCGCGATGGAGCGCGAGAATGTTGTCCATAAGCCGATGCTGAAACTCCTGCACGTCATCTTTGCCGCGCTTTCCTCGCACGAATTCTTTCCACGCCGCGAGCAAGTTTTCAACAGAAATGATATCCTCGTATGTATGAGCGAGCAGAATTCTCTTAGAGTAACCCCCCCCCCCGACGGAATTTGCCTGTTATAGAACATATCAAGAAACTATACCGCGCATGGCTGCCAATTCGTCGCAATATGCCACGCAGTGAGCGTTTCGGAATCGGCGGAAAGATTGATGTGCTTCTTCTCGATGTGGCAGAATTGTTGCGTTTCGCTTCATTCTCTCGCACGGATGAGAAAGTCCCGCTACTAGGCAGGGCCATTGTGAAAATAGATTCCCTACGGTTTTTTGTTCAGTTAGCGTGGGAGACCAAACTCATCCCAGATAAACAATTTGAAGAGCTTGCTATTCTTATTGAAGAGATCGGCCGTATGACGGGCGGCTGGCATAAAGGACTTCTATCGAAAGCCCCACTCAACAAAGAGCGTTGAGCGGGGAAAGCGTAGGGTAGCGGGAAACGAACTCGTTGCCTGCATTCCAGCTGTTCGGGTTGGAGGGCGAGTAGGCCTCGACGTTCCAGCCATCGTCGTTCCAGTTGGCGTTCAGAGCCCAGAGCACGTTAATGCGCAAAACCATCCATATCGCTATCACTGCGGTTCGAATACTCTAATCCGCTGTATCTGATTTGGGACATAAAAGTCCACCAGTTTTGCACACCGATCCTATTTCTTTTTTGTGAGCGCCCTTCGGGCACGCTCGCGCGCGGCGTACCATTCACGATTCTGTCCCGAAGATGCCCGAGGGGCTGCGCGAGAGCCGTAGCCTTCGCGCCAGAGCGCTCCTTGTGTATCACTATATCAAAAAATCGACCCTTCAATTTCCTGCCAAAGTGGCAAAAAATCAAAGGGTCGAAAAGTCTAGAGCAAAGTTTTTAGGATCAGCGGGAAACGAACCCGCGGCCTGCATCCCAGCGGAACGGGTTGGAGGGCGAGAGGGCCTCGACGAACCAGCCACCGCCGCTCCAGAGGGCGCCCAGAGCCCAGAGCACGCTGTTGCCGTCGTTGTCCTTGACGAGGACGTAACCAGCCGTCCACGTAAGATTGCCGACAGCTTG
>MFLU01000016.1 GCA_001783335.1 Candidatus Kaiserbacteria bacterium RIFCSPLOWO2_01_FULL_50_24
TTCGTACAGCCACAACCAGCCCTTTGTGCCTCTAAATATGTTGAATTGGCGCATGATTCCTCTGTTACGAGGAGTGCCAAATGTATCTGAACCTATTCATAGTTGGTCGAGGTTTGTTGGTCGAAGTAGGTCGAAGTTGGGTCGGGGTATGAATTTTCACCACTCCAGCGGAGGAGGCACACCTGTTGGGGAGACTTAACCGTAGCGGAGTCCAGCTCCAGTTTTGCTGAAAGACAAAACTGGAGCGGGGCGTGAGCGATCTCCCAAACAGGTGTGCCGACGGAGCGTCCCGCTATTCAATGCGGGCAGTGCCGGAGCGAACCTGTCCAATAAACACATCTATTTGTTCTATGGAACCGGGGTGCGCGCGTTTCGCTTCTTCCAACACTTCAATGGCACGCGTGTTATTTCCTGAAGCATACTGCGCCGCCGCGAGTGAAAAGTATACTTGCACGTTGCTTTCCGGCCTCATTGCTATCACCTTTTCCCACAGAGCAGCGATTTTATCGTAGCGTTTGCGTTCCACATAAGCCGCGGCGATCCGCGGATCTGCCGCTCTGCCTGTTTCAATAAGTGGCACGAGCAATTCTTCCACTAAGTCATCCTCGCGAGCATGAATGAGGGACGCCACATACAAAATGCGAGCATCTGCAAACTCGGGCGCGAGCTCGTGCGCTTCTTTAAAAAGCGAGAGACCTTCTGCAACATCTCCGCGCGCAAACGCATTTATACCGAGCTTGAGTAAAATAGTTTGTTTCGTCGGCGAGATGCTCCTCGCACGTTCAAGATACGACTTCGCCTCGTTGTGCGCGCCATATGAATCAAGAAGCGCGCCTGCAAAAAATGCAGGACGCGCGGAAAACGGCATTGCTTCCATCTGCAATTCCATCTCGCGCACCGCCTCGGCAATAAACTGCTTTTTAAAATCGGACGGCACTTGTGAAATTCCAAAAATTTGTGACGCAATTTGCACAAACTGTTCGCGCACTTCCTGCGTACCGAATGAGCCAATATCCGACGCCTGCTTAAGGAGCTCGAGATTCGCATCAAGATTCTCCTGCTGCGAAATTGCTTTCAGCAATGCTCTGTTCTGCGCGAGCCCCTTTGCGTTCACTCCCCACGCTACCGCCCACACCAGAAGCACGGCTATGACTGCGATTATTGCCGAGAGTGGCATGCGTGACACTCTAGAGGCGCCGCCTCTAACGGGGCGCGCCCCAGCACTTCTGTGTGCTATGTATGCAAGAACCGTAACGAAAAGAATGTAGCTAGTGATGTTGTCAAAGACGAAAAGATTTTGAAAGAAATATCCCGCGAGAAGTCCGGTTAAGATACTCCGTTCAATAATAGGAAACACAGGCCCTCCGCTCTCCGTTCGCGCACGCCACAGTGAAAGAAGCGCGACCACGAAAAGCGCAAGATAAAGCGCGAGCCCCACGATGCCGCCCACTATGAGCCAGTCGAAAATCGTGTTGTGTACGCGATCAAACCATTGCTCCTGCGCATACATGTTTGGGTTGTAGTACTTGTCAAACACCGCCGCATAATTTTCCTGCCCCCAGCCGAAAATCGGGCGCTCTTTAAATCCCTCCCATGCCATGCTCCAGTTCATGAAGCGCGCTTTTGTGGTGCTGTCTTCCAGAGAGATCGTTGCCAGGCGGTCTAGGAATCCAATACTGCGAAGCCATGACGCGTCGCGTGCGAGGAAAAATACGCCGCCTAAAACGACGATCGCCATCACCACACCCGTGGCCGCACGCCATGCGTTGCGCGAATTGCGTGCAAGAAGAACAAGTAGAACCGAGGCAAGGAGCGCGCCACCAACTAGCCCGAGAATGGCGCCACGCGTTCCGGTGAAAAGAAGGACGAACGTATCCAGTGCGATAACAGAGCCATACATGAGCGAGAGCGCGAGGCGTCCCTTATTCACTTCCATCCACGATTGCCCCCATAGAAGCGCTGCGATGAAAATATGGAAAAGCATGTAGCCCGCGAGGTACGTGGCATTTCCGAGCGTCGCGTCAAGACGCGCCGCAAGCCCACCGCCGCCGCCCCACCCAAGCGCAACGTATCCGAACAATTGGAGCAATCCGTAGAGCGCGACGAACGCGGAGACGCCGAGTGACATCTGGAACAATCGCCGCCACAAGGCCGGCGTCATCACCGATACCACAACAGTGAAATACGCAAAAAGGTGCGCGAGCGTTACCCACCCCTCCATTCGCTCGAAGTTTGACCAGAAACTTTTAAACGGATATACGCCGAACGCGTCGGAAAGCGCGATGGCCGCTACAAACGCGGCGAACACCGCCAAGAGCGCGGAGACGCGAGGTCGATACGACGCATTCATGCACGCGAGCGCGATCCACGCGCCCACCGTTATCTCAACGACGACCCTAAACGTAAAGTTCTTGCCGGTTATGTAGGGGAAGAAAAGCGAGGTGGAAACGATTAATACTATGAACGGAAGAATAAAAATGCCCGCCACGACGATGAAGCGAAGCGTCTTTTCCAGCATTGTGCTTTGTGAATACACGCTCGCCATTCTATCATGCCGGCCACTCTCGGCGCCACGTCCTTGTCCCGCAACGCCACATGATCCGGTCACACAACGCCCAGCCAACGACATACCAACATTCTCAAGTATGTTGGTATGTTCTAGCTACGGCGGAAAGACTGCAGAAATCGGATAAACATCTTTCCGTACGGCGAGAGCATATGCTCAACAAACCTGCCCCGATACCTCTTGTCGAGCAGTCCGGCAGTATGCAGCCGGCGTGTGTGCTCCCCGACAGTCTTTTCGTTGACGTCAAGCTCTTCCACAATATCCTCGAGGGTCATGCCTTCTCTGCGCGCCACCGCGAAAAGAATGGAGATGCGGTGATGGTTGGCCACGCCTTTGATATGCCGCTCCATTTGCTTGGCAGATTTCAAACTTTTCATATCCACGCAGTATACCACATACCAACATTCTCAAGTATGTTGGTGTATGTATATGATTCAAGAGTGGGGGTCTAAAACGTTATGCTCGGAATTTGGTTCATTGAGAATTACCATAGGAGCACCGTGGAACATCTTCCATAAAAAAACAGGGGGGCGGATTGCTCCGCCCCCAAAAATTGTCGTGGGGTGAATTCATTCGCCCACGATTTTTTCAATAAACTCCAGTACCCGCTCGCCTGCGTGCCCATCGCAGAGCACTTGGAATCGCGGTTGCCTAAGCACCTTTTCCTGACGCCTGCGCCACTCTGGCGTCAGCGCGAGAGAGAGATCTTTCACTTTTTTCGGTTCATAGATACCGAGCGCGGGTGCCATGGCCGGTCCATCATCCAGAATTGAGAAGTGTGGATGTTGGCTCCCCTTCGCTCGATGCAAATACTCTTGCGAGGTCTTAAGCATGAGAAATGCCGTGGGAATTCCCACAAGACACGCCCTCACGCCCTCGGTAGAGTAATCCGTAACAAACACATCGGCCGCGACCGCAAGCTCCAGTCCCTTGTACTCCTTCGTGTCCACCATCTGCGGGCCGAGCTCATCGGACAAACGCTTGCGTAGCCGCGCAATATATTCCGGCTTATTCTTCTCATCTGCCGGGTGGAACCGCGCCGCAAATCGCGCGCGGCCTTTTACCCACGAAATCAGATTGTTCAGAGATTCTCTCTCTAGAGAAAACTGTTCCATGCTGGAAGCGGAATAGCACACAAACTGTTCGCTCTCTTTGAGCGAGAGCGCTTCGCGCGTGCGATACCGCGCCGTCGCGACATCAAATGACGCAATCGCGTCAAACGACGGGTTGCCGACAATGCGTATACGATCTTCATATATACCCAAATGCTCCGTCATAAATCGGGCCGCAGTATCGGTATCAAACGCAGCGAAGTAATTCGGATTACACCCCAGCATCTGTGCTTCGCAGCCGCTTGAATAGAAATAGCCAAACCACGCAAAAGGAACGTCATGATTTATGGCGGCTTGCGATGCGTTTTCCCAAAGTTCAAAAGTTTTTCCGGCCGTGCCGCAGAGTACCGAGTATACGCCATCGAGCGCGCCCGTTTCAAACAGATCTTTTCCGTCAGTTACGCGGTGAGAGACGCCGACTTTTTCAATCTCGTTCTTTGCCGCGCCTTTTGGGTCCGCTAGAAGCTCAACTTCATAACGCCGTGTCAACTCCGGCATAATCGGCGCAAAGTATTGCCACGCGCCCATGTCGCCAACCACAAGAACCACTTTCGGTTTTATCAATGCGACCTCCTTGGTTTTTGTCTCAACCCCGCGTCTGGACTTGATTTTCATATCACATATTACTCCGTGCAGAAATATAACGCACTCCTTACAAAATGCAAGCCAAACACTATGCCAAAACACTATGCCATAAGCATCTATTCTAGTATTTTACCCTCCCATGTCACATCCTTAGCCAAAGGCTACAGAGGGCAAAGCAAGGCTTCCGCCGACGTCAAGGCTTTGGCGGACAGGTCGGATGGGCAGGCAAAATATACTAGAATGAATTACTCAACTGCCCAACCACCCAGCATCACTCAACGTACAACATACCAACATTCTCAAGTATGTTGGTATGTTCTAGTTGCTACTAAACGCGCAGCTATACCCGTGCCAGTGCGGCGGCGCACATTTCTTTCAGGATCATGTCTATGTCGTAGGTGATATCCCACTTCGGATAGTGCTTCTTAAATTTTGAAAGGTCGGAAATGTACCAGATGTGATCGCCGACGCGGTTTTCTTTTTTGTAGGTAACCTTCGCTTTTTTGCCCGTGAGTTTTTCAATTTTTGCGATCGCTTCGCGCATGGAAACATTCGACTGCCGCCCGCCGCCGGCGTTATACACTTCCCCCTTGCGCGGCTTACGATGGAAGTGCCAAAACATGTTCACCAGATCGTATGCATGAATATTGTCGCGCACCTGTTTGCCTTTGTAGCCGAAAATCGTGTAGGGCTTTTCTTCCACAATGCATTTTACCAAGTAGCCGAGGAAGCCGTGAAGCTCCGCCGCAGAGTGCGCCGGCCCCGTGAGGCACCCTCCGCGAAAGACGCCCGTGTTTAATCCGAAGTAGCGACCATATTCCTGCACCATCACATCCGCCGCAACCTTTGACGCGCCAAAAACGCTGTGTGTCGTGTGATCCAAACTCATGTGCTCATCAATACCTTTAAAATACGGATGCGATTTTTTTATTTCATAGCGCGTCTTGCCCTCCACAAGCGGAAGAAGGTTTGGGGTGTCTCCATACACTTTGTTTGTAGAAGTAAAAATAAATGTCGCCTTCGGTGCATGCTTGCGCGTCGCTTCCAGCATTACAAGCGTGCCCACGGCATTCACCGTGAAATCCGTCATCGGCTCTTTCGCCGCCCAGTCGTGCGAGGGCTGTGCGGCAGTGTGAATGACGATATTGAATGTGTATTTTTTGAAAATCCGCTCCACAGCGTTCTCGTCGCGTATATCTATAGAATGGTGCGCATATTTTTTCCCGAGCTCTTTCTTCAATTTGTTCTTGTTCCATGCGGTACTCGCGCCTTTCCCGAAAAAATAACTCCGCATGTCGTTGTCTACCCCTACGATGCGGTAGCCCTTTTGCGCAAAAAACTTTGCCGCCTCGGAGCCGATAAGCCCCGCCGAGCCGGTGATAAGTGCGGTTTTCATACGTAAAAGCATCCTAGCGTATGCGCGCTTAAGACGCTAGTATTGGGCTATGTTTGAGCCGATAAGGCAAAAAGTGTACCGGCTTTTGCGCTGGAGTGAAAAATATACCAAGGCCGACATGGTCTACTTGGTTCACGGTAATTTTTGGTTAATTACGGGACGAGCCATTGCAGTTGGGAGTGGAGTTCTGCTCACTGTAGCATTTGCTAATCTTTTGTCCCCCACAGATTTTGGTACGTATAAATACATACTTGCCATAGCGGGGTTTGTCGGCGCTTTTTCGCTAGGCGGCCTTAATGGCGCAGTTACACGCGCCATTGCACAGGGACATTGGCATGTTGTGCGGGGTGTATTCCGAACGGGCTTCATGTGGTGTATCCCCGCCAGCGTATGTGCCGCCGCGGGCTCCATCTACTACTTCTACATGGGCAACACTACTCTCGGCACAGGACTATTGCTCATCGCTGTTACAAATCCGTTTTTGCATAATTTTGTGTTTTACAAGAGCGTTTTGTTGGGCGCCAAAGATTTTCGCGGATTAACATTCTATGGCCTCCCGCGCGGCATAATTCCAATAGTCGCTATTGTAATTGCGCTTTTACTTACTGAAAATGTGTTGGTAATAATTGCCACATATTTCCTTTCTAATCTTATAGTCGGATGGATTGTGTATGAACTCGTACTTAAAAAATTCAACATCCGTGACGGACAAGACCATAAGGACGAAACGATATCCTATGGAAAACATCTGAGCGTAATGGGTATTACATCACAAATGGTTGGAAATATTGATCAGCTGCTCTTGTGGCATTTGGCGGGACCGGTGCAGTTGGCTATATATTCTTTTGCGCTTGCTCCAATACGCGAAATTAGAAATTTCTCTGAAAATATTTTTCCTCTTATCTTTCCAAAATATGCGACAAAAACGGTTGAAGAAATGAAGCAGACAGTGCCGCTTCGCATAAAACAACTTTTAATCGTATCCATTATAATTGCGGCGGCATACATTTTTTTGGCGCCTCTCATGTACAAATTTATTTTTCCACAATATATTGATGCTATTTTTGCCAGTCAGCTTTTAGCCGCCGCGCTTATTCTTCAGCCGCGCAATATTGTGGAAACCATGCTTTTTGCGCAGGGAAATGTCAAACTTCGCTATGTAACCGTATTCGTTACCCAAGGTGCAAAAGTGATTTTGTGGGTAATTTTAATTCCTTTATATGGATTTATGGGGGCGGTGATAGGAACAGTTGTTACTGACATTGTTTCCTCGCTTGCCCTGTGGTGGGCGTATAAGAAACTTGTTTAACTACTCGCTGTATTCCTGGTGCGGTGGTGTTTTTAGACAAAGTGTTTTTCCGGACATGCTCTAGAGAGAGATTTTATCCGCGACGTACGGGCCGGTCTTAAACTCGTATGCAATCGTGTTTTTTGTGAAAGTCACCTCGTGACCGCCGTCTGCGAGGAATAGGCATTGCCCCGCCTTCACGGTGTACGTACCGATTCGTTTTTTCTTACGGTCGCATATCACCACGCGAACCTCGCCGCGCACTAAGACCAGCGCCTCTTGTGGCTGCCGTGTTATCCGCGGCAACCGTTTGTGCATATGTTTTGGAACCACATGCCCCTTC
This sequence comes from Candidatus Kaiserbacteria bacterium RIFCSPLOWO2_01_FULL_50_24, assembly GCA_001783335.1. GTDB lineage: Bacteria > Patescibacteriota > Minisyncoccia > Phycocordibacterales > UBA2100 > UBA10103. Next base: position 7,291 of record MFLU01000016.1, read on the forward strand.
GGCCGCTTCATCAAAAGAAGCTGCAACGGCCACCTAGGGTCGGTTGCCGGATGCGCGCCGCTCACCGCATCCGCAAGGTCTATAATAAGGCCGTATGTCTTCTTCCCCACTTTTATCTCTTTGATCATACGTGCTCAAGATCATACTTTACCATTTCGCGTACGATGTCCTTAAATTTCATCTTCGGTTTCCAGCCGGTCGCCCGTCGCATCTTAGTTGCATCGCCCAAGAGGAGCGGGACATCATTCGGACGCTTGAGGTCTTCTTGTATCTTCACGAACTTCTTCCAGTCGAGACCGACATGACCGAACGCCTCTTCCACAAACTCCCTGATTGAATGCGTCTCACCGGTCGCGACGACGAACACATCGGGCTTATCGAGCCGCATGATCGTATGGATGGCCTCCACAAACTCCGGCGCCCAACCCCAATCGCGTTTCGCGTCCAGATTGCCGAGCATGAGAAAATTCTGTTTGCCTTTCTTTATACGCGCAACGGCTTGTGTTACTTTCTTTGTAACGAAGTTTTCTCCACGTCGCGGGCTTTCGTGGTTAAAAAGGATTCCGGTCGTCGCAAAGAGACCGTATCCATGCCGGTACTGCTGTGTGAGATGATACGCAGCGAGCTTTGATACGCCATAGGGATTCTGCGGAATCATCGGGGTCTTTTCGTTAAACGGAACCGGAACGCCGGGCTCACCAAACATTTCAGAGCTTGATGCTTGGTAAAATCTCGTTTTCGGGGAGAAACGACGAATGGCATCGAGAATAGTGAGCACACCGAGGGTGTTTGTCGTTATGGTGTCGCGCGGTATTTCAAACGAGATACGCACTTGCGACATGGCTCCAAAGTTATAAAACTCGTCTGGCTTGACATCAACAGTGAGGGCAATCAGCGATGCGTGATCGTCCAGATCGCCATATTTCTTGTGAAAATGAGGATGTTCCAGAAGGTGGTCGATACGTCTTGAGTTCCATGTAGAGACGCGGCGCATGAGTCCATACACTTCATATTCCTTGGACAAAAGTAGCTCGGCCATGTACGAACCGTCCTGCCCAGTAACGCCAGTAATGATGGCTGTTTTCCTCCTTTTTTTAGCCATACTTTATTTATTGACAGAGAATAGCACAAAACCGAAAAAGGTACACTATGCGACGGTCACACAATTACGGTTTCGGATTCTTCAGATACCAATCAATTGTTTTTTTCAAACCCTTCGCCAAAGATGTCTTCGCACTCCAGCCAGTATCTTTTTTTATTTTTGACACGTCTGCCAGCCGGCGCTTCACACTTCCCTTTGGAGATTTTTTTATGTCCAATTTTTTTGGACGCCATTTCATCAAATCAAAAATATTCTCGACGAGATATTTAATAACTGTTTCTTCCTTCGTGCCGATATGATAAGTACCGCCATCGGTTTTCTTTGATTCCATTACCATTTGCAGGGCCTCAACCGCATCGTCAATGTAGCAGAACGAGCGCGTATCCTCTGCGCCAAATATTGGAAATGGCTCAACTTTGTTTATAACCCGCACGATAGTCTCTGGTACCACGTGTTCGTACCCCTCCCGTGGACCATAAAAATTATGTGGACGTACTATAGACATCCGAAAGTCGTACGCCTTCGCGTAGTGGATAAAGAACAGCTCCCCTATCAGTTTTTGCCCGCCGTAAGACCAGCGAGGATTATATGTGTCAGCGATTACGAGCGGCACGTTCTCCGGCGTCGGGAGCGGCAACTTTCCAAATGCTTCAAGCGCGCTACTGTATGCTTCATTAGAAGACGTGTAGAGAATCTTCGCACCTTTTTTCTTGTTCTCGATACGAAACCAATCAAGCGCGTTCACGGTGGTTGACACGCCGATGCGCAACACTTCGTGCGGGATTTCATAAAAAAGTCGCGTGCCGTTTACGCCGACTAAATGGTACACATGATCGTACCCTCCTCCCAATTTTTTCCACGACTTCGGCTCCGTAAGATCGGCCTCAATGAATGTGATGTTCGTCAGCGCTATGAGCGCTGTAAAATCGGCATCCCGTTTTCCGCGGAAAAAGTTATCAACGAGCGTAATATTGTACCCTTTCTGTCTCGCGAGCCGTTTCGCGAGATGGTAGCCGATAAATCCAGCGCCACCAGTGATGAGCACTTTGGTCATCTTGGTCATTATAGTACTGTCGGCTTATAGCGCTTATTTATCTCCACGATGCCTTCAAACAGGGACAGGCCGAAATTGTCTCCCAACACTTTGCGCGCGTAGTTCGCAAACGCCGACGTGTCTTTGGGTAGACACGAACCGCCGAAACCGCGATAATTCTCATTGCAGTCAAGATATATATCCTGCACGCTCCTGTGTTTTGTTATGGCGTTCTTCACATTCTTGTAATCCGCACCGGCGGCTTTGCACACATCATAGAACTGATTGGCGTAGACGATACGCAGTGCATTAAATGTGTTCATGAAATATTTTGACAGCTCGGCCTCGAGAGGAGAAACAACCGCGAATTGCTTCGGCAACGGATCGTGCACCGCGCGCAGCAATTCCGCATCTTCCGGTGTGTATGATCCAATGATGCATACGTCGTGGTTCTCCACGAAATCCACATACATGGCGCGTTCGCGGAGAAATTCCGGACAGAACGCAAATCGGAGATGTAGATATTTCTTACTCAGGCGATCGGTCGTGCCGGGCTCAATTGTTGATTTGATGGTGACCAATCCGCGGTAACGAGCATGTGCAAGGTCATCCACCACTTTTTCAACTATAGAAACGTCGCACGAGCCGTCCGGCGAGGGTGGTGTGGGCACGGAAATAAATACCACCTCGCAATCAAGCACGTCCTCAAGCGATGTTTCCGTCAGGTTGATATCAAACGGCACGATATCGTGCCCGATACGCGTGAGGCCGTGGCGCACCGCCTTGCCGACAAAACCAACGCCGATAATCCCCACTCTCATAGTATGGGCACCATATCACAAGCGTTTATAAATGACAAAATCGCCGACGGTTGCCGTTTCTTTTAGCGCGGGAATGGCGTCGTAGGGAGCGCGGTCGGCAGTTCGTGCGGCTACAAGCGTTATGTCAAGCGCATCAAAATTCTCGCTCCATGATTTTTTATGGAACACGGCATAGTCAGCCGCGATGCGCGAAAACTCTTCCTCTGGAATCGCTGTTTCATCGCCCTTCGTTTCGCGAAGCCACAAGCCCCATAGACGAGCACTAACATGGGCCGCCTCGCTGCGAATCGTTCCTTCAAAATCTTTTGGAGCGACGCCACGCAAGCGATATTCAAGGAAAAAACGATTATCAAGAAACGATTGCGGGATGGGATATGAGCCGAGGTTGATGCTATTTGGCGCACTATGCGCTGTGTAAATAGGAATGAAGTCCGCCGTTGGCACATCGCTCCAAACGATCTCTTGAACATCGCGAGTCCCCAGATATTCTACGAGCGGTCCATATGCCTGGGTTTCAACCGCTTCTCTATGGGTCTCGGCATACCACGGCGCCAGAAAGCCCATACTGTTGTAGATAAGTATACCGAGCACAAATGCGACGACGCTATGCTTGAAATACACCGGTACGAAACGCACGATACATCCTCCTATAAAGAGCCCTGCGATGATGCCTGCGAGCGGCTTAGTGATGTACCAGTGATAGTGGCCAGTATGGAGAGAAACGCCGGTTATGAGTTGCTGATTAAGTGCGAGAAAGACAGCAACACAAGCGAAAAGCAAGAACATCCGACCTTTTTTCGGGAAATCGCGCGGCCACATGAATGCGACAAGCATCGCCATGAGCGGCAGTAGAAACCCGAGAACAAGGTGGCGGCTTTCGGCAAGTCCGATAAACCGCGAGAAAGTTTCGTAGTCGGGATGCGCGTGGAGCGCGGCGTAATTCAGGACAAACGGAGCCGAACATACGAGCGCAATTATGCCAACGAAGAAAGCCGCGCGAGCGTGCGTACCGTCGCGCTGTGCAAGAAACCACACCCAAGCGATTAAAAGCAGAGCACCGAGAAACGAATAGACATAGGGCGACATGTAGAGCGAGCCACCTATGAGCGCGCCGAGAAGGATGACCTGCCACCATCGCGCCGCTTCGCGTTCAAACAAGTTGCGATACATGAGAACAAGCGCGCCAAAAAGGAATATGTCAGATATTGAAGGATTCACGAGCCGCGAGAATATTAGAAACGGCCCACCGGATGGACTGCTTCCTATGAGATCCAGGACTGGCGCGAGCGATAAGGCTATGAGGTTGTACCCAAGAGTGGGAAATGCGGCGGCAATGAGCGCGGCGACGCGCGAACGCGAAAGCGAAAACGCGAGCGCATAAATAAGAAGAGTGATAATGAATACCGAGAGAGGTTTGGAAGCAATGGCCGCGCGAGCGGCATCAAGACCGAAGAACTTGCCGAAACCCGCAATCACAATTTCGCCCAATGGCGGAGTAGCGTAGGGTAGGTCTTTATTTTCAAGAAACGTATTGGTAATAGCCGGATGTCCCTCGTACACTTCATGAATGCGTGCCATGTAATGGTTCTCGGCATCAAGCGTCATCATTTCAATACCGCGATAGCCCGGCTCACTCCAGAGCATGAGGTGAGGCGCGATAGTGATGGCGGCGGCAATGAGCGCTAGCGCTAACGCCGCCCAATGTTCTCTTAGAAGCAGAGCCATACGTTCTCTTGTGAAATTACTGCACCGTTTGCGGCTTGATAAAATTGAATTCAATTTCCTCAAAACCACCCACCCAGAAGCACCACAACCGCGAACAGGCCATGGGGCTCGCGTTTCCAACCGCAGTGAACACAACATTCAGGGCTTTGAGCAGGAATACGGTAACGGCTCCGAAACCAAGCTGCGAGAGATACCGCATCGTGATCTGCGAAATCCAATTGAGCTTGAGTGAAGCAAGTTCGTATTCCGCTCCATAGAACTGTTCGGGAAAGCGCATTGTGAAATAATATGGGAACGATATATCAAAGCCATGGGTGTGTTCTGCGTGCGTAAATCCTCGACTGAAGTGCGGCACCGCGATATACAGCGTCCCGCCAGGCTTCAAGATGCGATGGAGTTCTTGCATTACAAGAAACGGCTTATCTAGATGTTCTAGCACATGAACCATTCGTATGTGATCAGCAGAATCGCTTTCAAAAGGATACGGGAACGCATTTAGATCGTGAATTACATCTGGGTTCACAGAGTGCCTTATGTCGACATTAATATACCCCTCCTTGTTGATGCCACTGCTACCCAGATTGATTTTGAGCGGTGTGCTCTTGGAGTGGGTCATAATCAAAGTTAAAGACTACCGCAAGCCAATTGTGTATACAAGGTTGTCATAATTACCTCGTGCCCCATCTGGCATACCATAGATGAAATACGAGAAGCGACCAGAGTTTTTTGCGATGATTGCGCTCGCCAGAGAGATGTTCTGCGATGAGTTTATTGACGGCAGGCGGCGAGAAGATACCCGCTTCCTGTATGCGCTTTGTGGAAAGCGTGTCAAACAAAAATTCTTTCCACTCTTTCCTGAACCATTGTCCTACCGGCAAACCGAAGCCGTGCTTTTTACGCGAGACGATTTTGGGAGGAAGACGATCCTTCATGAGCTGGCGCAGAATGTATTTACCCGTCATGCCGCGATATTTGTATTTCCATGGCATACGAAGCGCAAGATCAACAACATCGACGTCAAGAAATGGCGCGCGCACTTCAAGAGAATGATACATGCTCACCCTGTCTACCTTCGTGAGAAGCACGTCAAGCATATACATGCGGAGATAGAGGTACGCGGTTTGCAAATGCCTATCTGCGTTTGGTATTTCCGCGAGGTACTCGTCGATGCGCTGATATGGTTTTTTGCGCAATATGTCTTTGAATGCGGGCGAAAGCAATGCCGCTTTCTCGGACGCATTGAAACTCTCAAGCCACGCCTGATGCGCATACTTCTCTTCAACTTCAGCTCCCCGCAGAAACTGTCGCGCTTTGAAATCAAAACTGAAATACTTGTGTGATACGGGGAGAGCCGCAACCAATGGTTCTATAACTCCCCTGCGCACAATCTGGGGCAATGCGCGATATGCGCGTAGAAATCGCTCGGCAGTGAAGGTTTGATATCCGCCAAAGAGCTCGTCGCTTCCTTCCCCGCCGAGCGCCACTTTCACATGCTCGCGCGCGAATTGCGCAAGGAGGTAGGTGGGCAAAATCGCGGGGTCCGCTACCGGCTCATCAAGTTTCTCCGCCACCGCCAAGAGCGCGCCCATAACTTCTTCCGCAGTAACAATACGCTCGTGGTGCTTCGTGCCCAAAGATGCCGCAGCTTCACGCGCATAAAACGATTCATCATACGAGAGATCATTGAATCCGATTGAAAAAGTGTGCACGGGTTCTTTTCGCCCGAGCCCCGCATAGTACGCGATAGTTGAACTGTCGAGCCCACCGCTTAAAAAAACACCGACCGGCACATCGGCAATCATTTGAAGCGATACGCTTTTTTTAAGAGCTGTATCAAGACGCGCGAGCGCATCATACTCCGCCATTCCACTATCTATTTGCTGTGGCGGTTTCCAATAGGTGTGAGTAGTGATTTTCCCATTCGCATACAGCACGTAGGTCGCCGCTTCGAGCTTGTGTACGCCTTCAAATATGCTCTCCGGCGTAAGTACCGCATCGTAGGTAAGATATGAAGCGATGGCCTGAGGATTTATACATTTTGAAACGAGTGGGTGTTTGAAAAGCGCTTTTGGTTCCGATGCGAAAACAAGAGTGCCCTGTGCGATAGTCCAATAGAGCGGCTTCTCGCCCATCCTGTCGCGCACTAAAAAACATTTGTCATTTTTTTTGTCGTGTAGAGCGAATGCGAACATTCCCTGTAACCGCTTGAAGGATTCTTCGCCATACGCCTCGTAGAGTTCTAGGATTACTTCGGTATCGCTCTTGCTCTTGAATATCTTGCCGTCATGTTCCAGTTCTTTTCGTAATTCTCGGTAGTTGTATATCTCGCCGTTGAACGTGATTGTGACCATACCGCTCCCACTCTGCATCGGCTGATGTCCAGCGGAAGAGAGGTCAATGATAGAGAGTCGCGCGTGCGCAAACCCCACTCGGCCACTGTGCCATACTCCGCTATCATCCGGCCCTCTATAAGAAAGTATCCCTATCATGCCCGAGAGTGTCCCAGCATCTCCACTTCCCACAAATCCGGCTATACCGCACATTTAACTCTTTTTTATATTATAAGGACGCTTGTTCTGGGATTCATAGTAGGTACGCATTAGTATCTCGGCGATGACACCAAAAAGTATTAGTTGAACGCCGACCAGAGTGAAAAGTGTTGCTAGGATTGGAAGTGGCGTTTCCACAAGATCAGCCACGCCCAAAAGACGCAAGAGAACCGCCACAAATCCCGCAATAACGCCGAGCGCGGCGCTCAAGAATCCCCACGCGCCGAAAAAATGCATCGGCCGATTCATATAGCGGTGCATGAAGACTACGACGACCAGATCGAGCAGTACTCTAAACACACGTCCGAATCCGTAGTTGCTCTTTCCGTGGCGGCGCGGTTCGTGCTTCACCTTAAGTTCTGCCACCTTCCCCCCTTGCCACGACGCATACGCGGGAATAAAACGATGCATCTCGCCATATAGTCGGACGCTTTTGATGACGTCGGCGCGATATGCTTTCAGCGTGCAACCATAATCGTGCAGGTACACCCCAGTAAGTCGCGAGATGAGCCAGTTGGCTATAAGCGAGGGGAACTTACGCGTAAGACGCTGTCCAGACCAGCGCCCCTGCCGCCAACCGGATACAACATCGTAGCCCTCATTAAGTAGGGCAACGAGCTTAGGAATGTCGTGCGGGTCGTTCTCCAGATCTGCGTCTATCGTAACTATGACATCGCCACGTGCGCGCTCTATACCCGCAGCAAGCGCGGCCGTTTGCCCGAAATTACGCGTAAGGATTATCACCTGAACGGGTAATGTTCCTTGAGAGCGGGCAATCACATCCCTAGAGCCGTCGCGCGAGCCGTCGTCTACCATGATGAGCTCAAAAATACCGAGTTCTGGCGCCACCTCGCGCATACGCGCCAAGAAATGGGGTATGCTCTCAAACTCATTGAAAAGAGGCACGATTATGGAGAGTTCCAGCCCCTCTCTATTTTGGCTATGCATATACCCGCATGCTAGCATACAGAGTATGATTATTGCCAAACTTCAGGGCGGCCTCGGTAACCAGATGTTCCAGTACGCTTTCGGCCGCGCCCTCGCAAAGCGGCGCGGCGTGGAGCTCAAACTCGACGCGACGATGTTTCCAACGTACAAGTATCACAAGCTCATGATAAGCCACCTCAACATTTCCGCGCCCTTCGCGAGCGACAAAGAAGTTGCTCGTTTCGCATTCTACCGCCGCAGGCCGAATTGGCCGTGGAAAGTCCTTAACCCTTTTCTTTTTGACCCCGAGAAGTACGTGCAGGAAATTTCATCCTACTTCAGCCACGACATGCTCAATCTCAAAGCACCGTGCCTAGTGGACGGCTATTGGCTGTGCGAAAAATATTTTTTGGATATTGAAGACATCGTTCGTAACGAGTTCACTATACGTTCACCTCTTAATGAGTATTCAAAGCGCATGGAAGAAAAAATTTGTTCTGCCGAACATCCGGTCATGCTTCACGTGCGACGTGGCAATTTCACTACCGCGTTCGCACCAATGCACGGGGCACTCTCCAGCGCCTACTACGAGCGTGCTCTTTCCATCATTCGCGAGCGCGTTCCCAATGCATCATATTTCATTTTCTCCGACGACCCGGAATGGGCGCGAGCACACATCCGACCTGATGCCAAAGCCGAATACATCAGCCAAGGAGCTGACTTTGACTATTTGGATCTCTATCTCATGACATTGTGTAAGAACTTCATCCTTGCCCACAGCACTTTCAGCTGGTGGGGAGCGTGGCTCGGAAAGAGCTACCGCAACAACATCACCATCATGCCGAAATACATGACGACTAAAATGGACACACGCAACCTTGCGCACCCAAGCTGGAAAATCCTTGAAGATACCGAGTGGAGCGCGCGAAGCAATCTCGCCGCCAAGTGGAACTGAAACATCGAGACTCCGACCTCGCCGTTGTCGCGACACTGGGGAGTAAAGTATGCTATTATACTTTCGCAATGAAAAAGATGCCGAAAAATCAATCGGTGCGTATCAGCCCGGCACTTCGCTCTCTCATCAAAAAAACGATTGCTAAATCCGATTGGCTGCATCACCCTCCTCACGGTCGAGTCAACGTCGGCTGGCCAGTGTTTGACGAGAAAGAAGTACTACAAGCACTCGACTCACTCCTCAATGTGCGCATTTCTCAAGGCCCCAAGGTGAAGCGGTTTGAAGAAGATGCGGCACGCTATGTGGGTACCCGCTATGCGGTTGCCTGCAATTCCGGCTCTTCGGCAAACCTACTCGCCTTGAATGCTCTTGTCGCCTCCGGCAAGGTGCCGCGCGGAAGCGAGGTGATTCTTCCCGCGACAACATTCCCCACTGTCGCTTCACCTATACTCCAGGTTGGACTCGTGCCGGTTTATGTGGATGTGGATGAGCATTCGTGGAACATTGACCCGAAAGAGGTTGAGAAGGCAATCGGGCGGAATACTCGCGTCATCATGCCGGTGCATACGTTCGGCAATCCAGCCGATATGCCCGCCATCATGAAGATCGCGCGAAAACACAAGCTCATTGTGCTTGAAGATTGTTGTGAAGCACACGGTGCCGCGATAGAAAAAAGGAAGGTGGGCTCTTTCGGCGACCTCGCCACGCTCTCATTCTTCGTCGCCCACAACATCACGACCGGCGAAGGGGGTATGATCTTCAGCAACGACCGTGCCCTTGTAGATATATTGCGTTCGCTTCGCGAATTCGGACGGGTTTCCGATGATGTCCTAAAGGATCGACGGTTTTCTTTCCCAGACAAAGTGATGCGCGGGTTCGATGCGCGCTACATTTTCACGCGGCTTGGCTATAACCTCCGCATGACCGATATCGCCGCATCGTTAGGTATCGAGCAACTAAAGAAACTAGACGCGTTCAATAAAAAACGCCTCGCCGTTGTGCGCACCTATCTGAAAGCACTCGCGTCATACGAAAAATACCTCGCGCTCCCCGCGGTTGTGAGGGGCCACTTCCATAGTTTTTACGGTTTTCCTTTTGTTGTCCGAGAAAACGCACCGTTCTCACGAATGGAGTTGGTGCGCTTTTTGGAAGAGCGAGGTATAGAGACACGCCCGTTCTTTGGTGGATGCCTACCCGATCAGCCAGGCTTTAGGAACGAAGCGAAGCGCGTTGTGGGCAAGCTTCCCGTCGCGCGTTGGATTCGCGACTACAGCATCTTCATCGGATGCCATCCCGCGCTCACACCTAATCACATACTTCATGTTACTAGCACGTTCAAGGATTTCCTCTCGAAATACTAAAATAGATATATGGGGGGCAAACGCGTACTAGTAACGGGCGCAAACGGTTTTTTGGGGAGTCATGTGGTGCCTCTTCTTGTTAAGCGCGGGTACCGCGTGTCCACGCTCGGGCGCGGCAAATCGGCGCACCCCGGCCTTACTCATTACAAAGCGGATGTGGTGCACAACATGCCAGAGAGCGCAGTGCGAGGAGTGGATGCCATCGTGCACCTTGCGTGCGATGTTTCAATCGCGCGCTCTATTGAGAATCCCTCGTCGTACATCACAAACAACCTTGCGATGACACTCAATCTTCTTGAGGCCGTTCGCGCACAAAAGAAAAAGCCACTCGTTATATTTCTCTCTACCGACCGCGTGTATGGAAAAGCGAGCGGCCGCGTTAACGAAAATTCTCCCACGTTCCCCATTGAGCCCTACGTCGCATCAAAGCTCATGAGTGAGACCGCGCTTGCCGCATATGCGAATCAATTTGACATACCCTACATCGCACTTCGCGCTAGCGCTTTTTTCGGCCCCCACCAGCCGCGCAGAAGCTTCATTTCCGATGTCATTCAGAAAATGATTGAACAAAACACTATCACCGTCGGCCCCTTGAAATCGGTGAAAAACTTTTCCTACGCGGGGAATGTGGCCGACGCCGTGCTCGCGGCTCTAAAGGCGCCGCGCTCGGCACACAACCGCGCGTACAACATCGGCGGGAAACCCATATCGTTCTCGCATGTGCTCACGCTGTGCAAGAAAATCATTGAGAAACGGCTCGGCAAAAAAATTCGCATACACATAGACCACTCAATTCGCTTGCCACAAAAAAACGAAATCGGTGCGTTTACGCTCTCCTCCGCATCAGCGCAGAAGGCGCTACGTTGGAAAGAGAAAGTTTCACTTACAGAAGGCCTTGAACGCACGGTGGACTATTTTTTGAAAAACAAGAACCCCCCTCAAGAATGAAGGTCCTCCTAGTGGCAAAGTACAGGAGCAATATCGGGATTTACGAAATCCCGATATGATATTCATTTCAATGACGCGGTGATACACAAGTTCCAGCCGAAAGTTCGTTCGAACCAGCGCAACAGGGGACCCGGCATCCATTTGAGGTACCAGCGCATCCAGAGATAGCGAATCTCGGCTTCGTCTATGTTGAATCCGCACTGTTCCAAGAGACCGATGATTTCTGTCTTGGTGTACACATACGTGATGGGTGATCCTTCTTTTGATTCGGAGTGGTAGGCGACTTTTTTGCGCCAATTGCGCGGACCGTGACGCATGATTACCTGGAAAACCTTGAGTGATCGCGCGTGGTAAACCATAAGCTTGAATGTACTGTCTTTCCCCATGTATTTCACCACCTCACAATAGGCACGCGCGGGGTTGGACGTATGATGCAACACGCCGAAAGAATAGACGAGATCGTAGGTTTGTTTGGGCAATGTCTCCGAGAGACGTTCCGCATCAGCGTGCAAAAAAGTAACTGGCAATCCATACATCTTCGCCCGCTTATCTGCGAGTTCGAGGGAACTCGTTGAATAGTCAATGGCCGTGACAATGGCCCCCACTTTTGCGAATTGGAGCGTATCGGTCCCCAAGCCGCATCCTATCTCCAGAACTTTCTTTCCTTTCCACGCGGGGAAATCGGCAAATGACTGAATGTGCGGTTCCAAGATGTAACGTTTCTTTTCAATGTCATCAAAGAACTCCTTCGTCCCTGGCGCGAATTGTGTGCGCATCGTGTTGCAAGGTGTACCATTCCAAAACGCCTGCACATCCTTAAGGTCAGGTGTTTTTGATTGCTTAATCCTTATAAGTACCCCCCCTGAGGCCTAGCGCTTACACCCGAGAACAAATAGCGGGCAATACCCCAGATATACCAATAGAGATACGAGCCGAGCCAGCCGAAAAGGGCGAAACGTGAGGTGCCTTGCGTGCGCTCGGTCCACACAACCGGAACCTCACTGATACGCTCGTCTTTAAGATATGCCTTGAGAGTGAGTTCAAGCGCGTAGGTGAATCCGCGCGTGGATTCTATTGGTGTCGCGTGGAGGAACGAGGTGCGGAATAGTTTCGTCGCATAGGTGGCATCGTGCGTTGGCAGACGAATTAAAAAGTGAAGCGACAAACCCGCCATGCGCGACAGAAAACCTTTGAGAAAACTGCCGCCATGGTGAGCGCCACCAACCATGTAGCGCGATGCCGCGACGACGGCGGAGTTGGTCTCGCGCATGCGCTCTACCATGGCATCTATTTTTTCTATAATCTCTGGTGGATCGTCCACCATGAGGAGAAGTGTTGCGGGAGCTTCCGCGGCATGAAAGCCAGTCTTGATGGCAGAGAGCGCGCCCTTCCCATCATTTTTAAGCAAACGGATGCGTTGGTCACTCTCCGAAAGCGGTCGCACCACCATGAGTGTCGTGTCCTCTGGAAAATCGTATACGACCGTCATGCGCCACGGACTGCGTACCAATGTGCAAATGTGGCGGTACAGAGTTTCAAAATTCTCGCGTTCGTTGTAGACGGGTACGACGATGTCCAAACGGGGTTCCATTCGGTGAAAGGTAGCACGCCGTGAATGAATATTCTATACTTCCACTCATGCAAATTTCGATTGAACGTATATTCGCCGCCTTTTTCGCGGCCGCCTCCGCGCTCGCGTTGGTAGTAACGCGGGTTGTGGCGAGCTATGGCACTCCAGAATCCCCGCTTCAAGCGTTTTACATAGAAGGACTCTCGCGCACGTTCGTGGAAGCAAGCGCTCTCCTATTCGCAGCCGCAGTTATCTTTGGAATATATGCGACGTCTGCGAGCTTTTGCAGTCGCGTGCATGATGTAGCAGAAAAAATAGGAGAGTATCTACGCGCCTGTTCATTGTGGCACTACGCCGTCATCTCGTTTTCAGCAACTGCCGCATTACTTTTTTTACTGAATGCGCCGGGCATCATCTATGGCACGTTCTTGATAGACGACTACAAGATGTATGCCATTGCGACAGAGCGAAGCGTATGGGAGCTATTTTGGATACCAATAAACGACCACGTAATTCCACTTTTCTGGTTTGAACTTAAAGCAATATTCTCCATAATCGGACCGAATCCGCCGCTCTTGAATTTTCCCCTCTTCTTTCCCGCGATAGTCGCGATTGGCGGAGCTGCCGTACTCTTGCGCATGCTAGGATTCGGTCCAAGCACGCTTTTCGTTCTCCTCGGCACCTTTGCGACCACAACCGTAGTCAGCCATCAGCTGTACGGTTTTTATGCCGTCGCACCTTATATCCAAGTGCTCGCCATTTTCACCCTCTCGCTTATATGTTTCGTGAGGGCGCAGCAATCGAAGCACTTCGCGCGCGGCTACCTCGCGCTCTCGCTTTTGTTGCTCGCCATGACACTTCTTCTTGAGAGCGGCGGCGTATGGACGCCCATCGCCTACGTGCTCTTTATATATGCCTTCAACATACTTCACAGTGGTACGTGGAGCATCCGTTCAACACTCTCGGCGAACACCGGAACCCTAATTGCGGTATTAACGATAGCACTCTCCTACGCCGCGTACCTTATCGCGCTCCCCCGTTATGCCGCAGAATCATTCATCGGCTTTGACCGACTTCCTATTACATTTGACACTGTGCTTGAGCTGTACCATGTCCTCACAGCTGGCACCCTGCTCTCACTTGTGGCACCGCGGCTCGGTCTCATCATGAGCCAGCCGCGTCTTGAAGTATTCATCATGCCGTGGTGGCACATTGCAATGTTCGCGCTCTTTTGCGCGTTCGCTGCTCTCGTTGTATATGCCATACACAGAGGCACACTACGCATGCGCGTCTTGGTGCCATACTTCGCGCTTATCATGCTCGGCACCGCGCTTCTCGTTGCGATTGCCCGCCCCAGTTCAAACCTCGCCGCTTTTTACCGAGACCAAAATCTTCTCTTTCCTCTATTCTTCCTCGCACTTGCTCTCGCTGTATTCGCTCACGAATGGATACGGAGCGCAACACAAGATACGAGCCGGCGCGCGCGTACCGCAGCGGTAATGGCGTTTCTCATTGTCGTTTTCGTGTCACAACATGTGTTTTCGTTCTACAAAGAACAATATTTTGCCGACATAACATTTAATAGGTCTCTCATTGAGCGCATGCGGGAAACGCTTACGCCGGCATTAAACGAACTCGCGTCCTCCGCATCCGCGCCACTTTCGGTACCCTCACTAAGCTCGTTCTTCGTCAGGGGTGACGGCAACTACCAAGTCCCAGAGCTCTCTGCTTTCTCTTCCTTCATCGGAATTCAAGGTGTAGAGTGGCTTCCGATACACTATGGACCGTACGGCGCATCAACATCGCCAGCGTTCATTGAGGCACTCAAGCACGATCTACGCCTACGCGAGCGGTATCTCACAAACGGCGAAATGTATGAAAATTGCGTGTCAGAGCCGTGGGGCAAAGACGCCATATCCGCATCGCCTAAAAAGCCGGTTCGCCTCGCCACATCAGTCGATACCGCACGCACGCATGAACTGCACTTTGACCTTGAGGCGCATGGTGCGCCGGAAAAGATTTTTATTGACCTTGCTTTTAAGAACGATTTCAACGCGACGGGAACTCGCGCATACATTCGCCTTGACCAGTACACACTGCCCGCCGCCGCGGACGAGCGGCGCTACGTCTGTAGTGTAGACCTAAACGAGATACCGGCCTTCGCGCTATCACCCAGAGTGTCTAACCTCACCATGACGATAACCACCCCGGGCGAGTATATCCTCAAGGGAAACCGCCTTGAGTCACGCTAGTGTGGTGTTTTCAAAATAGCTTTACACATGATGACATGTTTGAGCTGTTAGCCGAAAGCGAGCGCAGATGTCGCCCGAGAGAACATCGCGTAGGAGACTCTCATGGTAGGATACGATTTTACGCAGTAGTGATACAGAAACCTTTACCGCTCACGTCCTGTTCGGGGCGGGCGACATCTAGCGAGCGAAGCCCCCGACACTTACTTTGGCATTGCTTTCTGTTGTGCCTTACGAGTACTTATCCGCCTCCGGTAAGGTGGGTTATTTCCGTCTAGTGATAGTAATCTCTATGCTCGCGCACAACGATGCCAGAGTAAGTGTGGGGGCGAAGGCCTCAAACATGTAGATTTCCTCAACAACTGTAAAGTTATTTTTCTAACAGTACACTAGGACCGGCGGAAAACGACAAGCCGATACGCGAAGAAATTTGCGACTGCGATTATGCCGTTTGTGATTATGGCGGCTATAAGATAGAGAATACCGATGAGCTCAACCAAAAACCACATGAGGGCAAGATTCGTCACTAGACCGAGCCCTATGACACATAGATAGAGCACAATCTGAATGTGTGTGTGCGAGAGATTGCGTTCGCGGAAGGTGAAAAATTTATGGAGTGAGAAGCTCACCATTATTCCGATGCTGAAGGCGGCCGCGGAAGCGAGCAAGTAGTGGAATCCTACGAACTCTACAAGCGCATATAGAACAGCGAGGTTCACTGCCACAGCTGTACAGCCGGAAATGAGGTAACGAACTATTTGGCCGATAGGCATATGAAAAACATTTTTCAAAAGACGTTTGCCGATGTGCAAGACGTTCGGCGGCAGAACGCTCAAGAAAGGCACCATAAGCCGCCAGCGCTCGGCATAGTAGAGGTACTTTTGCGGATGAGCGAGTGATAATGCCTTGCCGTGTCCGGAGTGTATTTCCTCTACAAGCTTCGGGTAGCCCTGGAGGGCATCCTTACGCACATACAACAAGATATTTTGTTGATAGAAAAAAGAAACGCGCGAGTCACCCCAAATGTGTCGCCGAAGCGCGTCAACAGGCACAAAGCCATTAGTGGTAAATTTTTTCTCCCAGTACTCGGGCCACTGCTCGTTTATATGGCGCGAACCACCCTGCAGAGGTATTGCGGCGGAAAAGAGAACGACTGGCGCAGAAGCCGTGAGGGTTTCAACGAGCGTATCGGATATTGAATCGGACAGATGCTCGCCTACCTCCAAGCACACCGCCAAGTCAAACGTTCGCTCAAGCGTTATCGGCTTCTCCAAATCAACGGCGTGAAAATGCTCTTTCGGGAACGCAAGTTTCTCGCGCTCCACATAGTCGCCATCGTATCCTTCCACATCAGCAATACCCTGCTCCAAAAACGCCTTGAGCCACAGTCCTCTCCCACAGCCGATATCTACCACGCTTTTAGGATGCACGAGCCCGGCCACTAGAGGCGCCACAACTCGCGCAGAGACAAAATTGGGCTCATCCATTTCGTCAAAAAACGTCTGACTGTATGAAGTCGTCATCGTTGCCAGTATACCCCTACACCAATTTTGACCAAAGTTGGTGTGGGGGTATACCCCATGAGATAACGACGTCCATTTCGCCCCCCGCATTTACCCGCACATACTTAAGTATATGCGGGTGTACTTTAATGAATTGTTGCGAATCAGACCGATCTGGTTAATCTGGCGGAGTGATTTGGAAGGTCGATTCAGTAAGTCGGGCGAATCAATCATCGCTAGCGGTCATGTGTGAAAACGAGATGATGAAATCAACAAAAATTTTTCCGTATGGCGTAAGATTGTGATGCAAAGCACGGCCTTCATACATCTTCTCCACGAGGCCTGCGATGACAAGGCGACGTATGTGTTCGCTGATTGTTTTCTGATTACCTTTGAGCTCTTCGATTATGTCCTCCTGAATGACACCCGGGTTGCGCGCGATGAACAGTATTATTTGAATGCGTCTATGGTTTGAAACACCTTTGAAATGGCGCTCCAACTTTCTCGGACTTTTAACTTTCTTTCCCGCCATGGTATGGATACCCGCATATACTTAGGTATATGAGTATATTATCATGTAATGATAGGTGTCGCTATTGTACCTCTGCGGTACCTCTGCGATCGGTTGCAGAAGATGAGATACATCGGTTTGATGTTTCTATCTTATTGGGTATACTCCCCACACTAACTTGGACCAAAGTTGATTTTCAAAAAGGTCCGACTTTGATTGGAAAAAGAAAAATCGCTCCAGAGAAATCCCGGGGCGACATAGTTCACAAAGAAAACAACGGCGTTCTTAACCAAATATAGGATAGTAAGTTCCGAGCGCCTTTTTGATGTCATCTTCAACGGTGTTTTCAACTTTGCATTCTCGCGCGAGCTGCGCGCCAAGCGCGCGCACAAAATCTATAAAAGCACGCAGGTCCTTTTTGTTGATGAGCGAACGCGCCCTATCAGACGGCAGCATGTTGACCCACTCCAAGACACGAAAGAAGTCGTCGTACACGGACTTCATCCGACCCTCCACTGTTGTTCCGTATCCAAGCGGCCGCTCCGTATCGTAAGGGGGCACATGCAGCCCACGAAACGCAGCCGCGCTCATAATGCCGAGCGGATTTAACCGGTCGAGCTTGTCCGCAATGCGAAGCGCCGTGAGCACATGAGAATCGCCCGGCTCATCGTCTTTCTTGTTGTGTTGTACAACCACGTCGATGATGCGGGCTACAGCGTCTGCAGAAAATGGGTGCTCTTCTGTAAAGAAGCTTTCTGCAACAACCCCTAGCGCTTCCTTAAAGCTATGTCCCGAGTTCTTAAGAGCACTAATCCTATCAGCGTATGGTTGCACGCGATCAATGTTGTGCAACCACACAGCAACCTCAAACTCATTCGAGTCAAACGTGAGATTGCAGCACTTGCGAATCCGTTTGCCAAATCCCGCCACTCGCATAACGTGCCACACATCGTGGCCAGCTGACGAATTCGGCATTGTGTAGAGCGGCGTGAGTTTTTCCTTAAGCCCCGTAATGAAGCTATCGAAATCGTGCTTCTGCATGCTGTCCTCCCTTATAATGGCACTACAGTGAACGGCAGATTGAGATCACCGACCTGCCAGTCAGATACTTCACGAACTATATCCGTGATTTCCTTGTGCTTTGGATGGACGCGAAATGCCTGAAGCGCCGCATCATCCCGAAAGACCGCAATCTCAACTAGATGCACGCCCTTGCGCACATCGAGATTCCAGTCGACCTTCCAAAAAAGGATGCCGGCGGCTTCGCCTCCGCAATCCTTATCGAGCGTCTGATAGCGCTCATAAACTTCACGCTTCACAGCTTCTGATGCTGTGTCGCGAAAAGAAATGAGAACTTGATGCCATAAGAAAGTCTTCTTGGTCTTGGCCATTGCTGTCTTCCTTTCCCAGTTTTAACTTACGCAAGTATATCACATTTTGCAATTATTGCAAGAGCCCATATACTGTTTCTATGTGTGGCATTATCGGCATGGTCGGGGGCGAGCGTGATAACCGTAACACGGCAATTCACAAAGCCGTCTCAACGCTCGTACGGCGCGGACCAGACGACAAGGGCGTAACGGATTTTTCAAAAGCAACTCTTGGACATACTCGCCTCTCCATCATAGACCTCACTACTGGGGCTCAGCCGATGAAAGACAATCGGCATGACATGGCTATTACTTTTAACGGCGAAATATACAATTACAAAAAATTACGCGTGAGGCTTGAGCAAAAAGGACATTCTTTTTCTACCACATCAGATACGGAAGTAATTCTCAAATCCTATTCAGAATACGGCGACAAATGTCCGGAATATCTGGACGGACAATTTACATTTGCCATTTGGGACAACGAAAAAGAACGCCTTTTCATGGCACGCGACCGTTTCGGCGAAAAACCCCTCTTTTACCATTATCAAGGTCCGGCCTTGATATTTGCATCAGAAATCAAAGCACTGCTCGCAACCGGTCTTGTAAACAATACATTAGACCGAACATCTCTCGACAATTATCTCGCACTCTATTTCATCCCGCCGTGGCGAAGTATGTATCGCGACATCACGCCGCTTCTGCCGGCTCATCGGGCAGTGTTTCAAAATGGCAAGCTGACAATTGAAAGATACTGGAAGCTTACTCATGAAACTAATTCCGTATCATATGATGACGCTGCCGCGCGCGTACGCGAGCTTCTAGCCGAGTCCGTAAAAAGTAGGATGGTTGCGGATGTGGAGGTCGGTGTATTCCTTTCAGGCGGCATTGACTCAAGCATCGTAACCGCGCTTGCGCAGCGTGCCGCAGACCGTCCGCTTAAATCGTTTTCTGCAGGATTTGATGAACATATCAACGAACTTCCTTATGCGCGGAAAATTGCGGCACATGTGGGCACCGACCATTACGAGCGCAATGTGCCGGTTTTGCTTGATGACATCCGCGCCGTCACCCGTTATTACGACGAGCCGCTCGGTGATTCTTCAAACGTTCCCACCGCCCTGATATCGAAATTTGCGCGAGGCCCCGTTAGAGGCAGTGCCTCTAACGGGGTGAAAGTCGTCTTATCCGGAGACGGTGGTGATGAACTCTTTTTTGGCTACGGCCATTACCGCGCGCACTGGCATTTGCCAAAGGTAAAAAAGTTGCTCGCACTCGTCTTGGGTTTTTCGCCAGATGCACTCTACAAACGCAGTCACCTCAATATGTTTTCTCCGCACGAACGCGCCCACCTATGGAAAGACCGCGGCGCGGTAGAAAGTGACCCGACCAAATATGTGGATCTATCGGAGGCGAAAACATCGCTCCAGAAAATCAACCTGCTTGATATATACCTGAAGCTCCCTGGGGACATGCTCACGAAAGTGGACCGTTCATCAATGATGCACTCGCTTGAAGTGCGGAGCCCATTCTTGAATCACGAACTCGCACAATTTGCGTTTAATCTGCCGGATGATTACAAGACAGACCGAGGACGAGGAAAACTCATACTCCAAAAAGCATGTGGTGATTTGCTGCCGGAAAATGTTTTTACGCGAAAAAAACAAGGATTCGGGGCGCCTGTAAGGCATTGGCTCAAGGAAGATCCTGTGCGCGCCCTAATGAATGAGATGTTTAAAGACCCACGCTCGGCAGCCATCTTCAATGCAGACGTTATGCGTTCCTATATAAACGATTTCTATTCAGGAAATTCGGCTTTGAGCTACAAAATATGGATGCTTTTTACGCTTGAGCTCTGGATGCGCGAGCATGACGGCGCCTACTCGTTTTGAGTGGGCGCTTCTTGCCCACACCGCGCCCAAGCGCACGACCCACGTGTGCGCGTGAGACGCCTGGAGCTGCGGGAGCTCCCGCACCACCCGGAATTAACCAGTTCTTATCACCAACTTCGTGATACTCTATCGGGCCGAAATCTATATTTTTCCAAACTCCGGTATTGTCAATAATTAACTTACAATTTTCTAGATTGCTTTTAATACGCTTATAATTTGTATACACATACTTTGCATGACCAGAGACAATTAATAAAGTATCAAATTCGCTAAGTCCTTCCGGAAAATCAAACGCTTCTGCCCCAGTAATTTCTTTTAATTCGCGTTTTGAATAATAGGGGTCATTAACTTTTACACGCACTCCGTATTCTTTTAAATGTCTGACAATTCTTAAGGCAGGACTTAGAACGTGAACTTTTATATCAGGAGCATACGCAACCCCCAGTATGCCGACAGCTTTTACCCCCCCTCTTCGCCAAGCTTTTTGCAACTCTCCGCGGTTGGTCGTAATCAAAATCAACAGAGTTTTTAAGGAGAGTTAAAGCTTCCGGGTTTTTGCACCCACTCAAAACATAATGTGGCGCTAGTGGAAGACAGTAACCGCCGGTGCCAAAGCTGGGATGAAATGTGCCGACATTCCACTTTGTTCCGACCAATTTTAGAATCTTCTTCATATTCAAATCGGGATACGCAACAGATAACTGATTGGCCAGGGTTATATCCACTTGTCTATAAGAATTTTCTATACTTTTTACAATTGTGGCTTGCTTATGATCGTCCGCTTTCAACACGGTGCCGCAAACTAAACTCAATACATCAACCATTAACTCGGTTGTTTTTTTGTTTGTTCCACCAACAACTCTTGGAATGGTTTTTAACGTTTTACTAGCATCAACAAAGTGGTCTCTTCTGGGCGCCACGCCTATCAAGATGTCTTTCCCGACTTTCAGTCCCTTGCTTGCCAGCAGCGGGATGATCACGTCATCGACAACATGCGTGGACAAAGTGCTCTCAATAATGACCAGTGGCGGATAATCCGTTTTTACATTTTTATACGTAGCCATTGTTTCAAAGACATCTTTCAGATGCTTATCATACGGGAGATGCTCACCGAATTTATTTTCTTTCTCAGTCGGAACGGCCACTAAATGCACAGGAAAATCATTGCTGATTAGAACCCGCCGTTTACTTGTGGCTTTTATCAACCCGTCACGAAACATCGGCTCCACGTCAAAACCAAGCCAGAAATCTAAATTGGGGAAGGATTTTTCACCTTTATGTTTTAACTTACCTTTTTTATTAATAAACTTTATTTTCTCTGCAAGTGTGTCATACCCCACACAACGAATGCCGGACATCGCGAAATAAGCCATTGAGGAGTAGCCGATGTAGCCCAAACCCCAAACGGCGACACCTTTTTCTCTGTATTTCAACTCTTTTATAATCTTATTCATACATCTTCACACTTAAGATACTGGACCCGAACCACTTTCAATCAACCATATCAATAGCGTGCGGTAATGTACAATTGACACCGCAAGATTTGTGTGGACGTTTGCCTTAGAACTCTGAATGTGCGAGCATGAAAAGTGCTTACGGCACATGAATGTACCATATCTCATCCGCCGCATCATGCATCGCCTGCGCGGGCGGGTCGTGCATCTCAAACCGATAGGAGCATCGCGTGGAAATGTCCTTATTTCGTACACCACGTTGCCATATCTTGATAGACGGTCTATCGTACTTGCTGCGCACACGAATCGGTGGGAGTGCATGCAGATGGCGCGAACGTTTCTTGAGCGCGGCTACGCCGTGGATGTCATTGACACGACCGACCGTGCCTTCGTGCCATCAAAAGAATACACTTATTTTATAGATGCAGACGCAAACATGGACCGTCTAGCGCCGCTCCTAAATAAAGATTGCGTGAAAATCTTTTATATCACGCATGCTCATTGGAAATACCAAAATGAGGCGGAGCAAAAGCGCGTCCGCGCCATACAGGAAAAAAGAGGTGTTGATGTGGAAGGTGTCCGGACACTGTCTGCATCGCATACGATAGAGCTCTGCGATATTGCAGTAACATTCGCGGGCGATTTTTGCGTGAGCACATATGAATACGCGGGCAAGAAAATCGTGCGCATTCCCTGCTCAACGACACACGAATTTCCCCCTCCTGAAAAAAAGGACTTTGAGAAGTTTCGCCGCAATTTCATATGGGTCGGAGGAGCGGGCCCAGCGCTCAAGCGCTTGGATGTCATACTTGAAGCGTTTGCGGCAATGCCTGAGTATCGTCTAGCCGTATGCGGCAAAGTGAAACCTTCCGACCCCTTCGCCAAAGCGTATGCCAAAGAGTTGTACGGAACGGAAAACATAAAAACCTACGGTTGGGTGGATCATGCAGGCAAGTTGTTTAAAAAACTGTACAGCGAATCCTTGGGAATCATATTTGTTTCCGCTTCGGAAGGGTGCGCTGGAAGCGTTGTGGTATCAATGCATGCGGGATTAATCCCGATTGTCAGCCGCGAGACAGGAGTTGTGACTCACGACTTCGGAATCACACTTCACGAAGTGTCTGTGGATACTATCAAGAGCGCAGTGCGTTCTCTTTCGCAAGAACCCGCCGAGTTCTTGCGCACACGCTCCATGAACACGTGGCGATATGCGCGGGAACATTACATGCGCGAAAAATTCGCCGAAGGGTTCCGTGCTTTTGTGGAAAAACTTGAGCGGAAAAAACTATGAACACGTTACCATTAATCTCCGTGATTATACCGGTGTGGAATGAAGAAAAACGCATAGTGCGTGCAATTAATTCCATACGCAACCAAACATACAAGAATCTAGAGATAATCGTTGTTGACGACGGTTCGACCGACAATACGCGCACTGCAGTAAAAGCGATTACGAAAGAAGACCCGCGCGTGCAGTACCATTACCACCACGACCCGAAAGAAAAGTGCACCAACTGGCGCGGGTACGATATAAGCGCGGGATACGCAGCGCGAAATTTAGGGTTCAAAATCGCAAAAGGTAAGTGGCTCACGACGCAGGATGCCGACGACGCATCGCTACTCAATCGTATAGAGGTGCAATATGAGATGGCGGAAAAATACAATGCGACACTCGTGACGATTCAGTGGTGCGAGCTGACAGAAGAAAATCTACATAAAAAATTGGATGTTGAGCACGTCATGCGCGAAAAAGGAGAAGCGAATGTGGTGATACGTCCGGAAGAAATTATCGCGCTCGCAGAGCGCGTCCGCGGCCCTTTGATGGTAGAACCAATCCATCGCTTTATTCCATTTCCGATCAAGTGGTTTCCCTACACACGCAAACTTTTTTATAGGGAACCAACAAGTTACCCAGGAGCAGATAATTCAATGCTCTTCCACAAAAGTGTGCGCGACACCGGATTCTACATGCGCCATCGCAACGAGCGCACGTGGGGAAATCCCGCCGGTCGTGGCAGTGGACGCGATTTCGTCTTCCGCGTGGCGGCTCACTTTAAGAACAGCTGGTCATTCCGCCTGCCTATGTACCTTTGGGATGTTAAACAGCAAAATCCGGAGTATGCTGGGTACGACAAGTATCTGATATAAATGATGCATGACTTCACGATCCAATATAGTGGTAAGGGCTGAAAGAGATGTCGCCTACGACTCACCCGACCACATCATGCCGTGGGGTACTAGAGCCGATAGCAGTAAAAACCAACGCTTCAACAACAAGCTGTATCACCTATTTCCGAAACGAGAACGTATCATTCGGATTCTGGATATTGGATGTGCCGGTGGGGGTTTTGTAAAAAACTGTCTGGATGACGGGTGTTTTGCTGTTGGACTAGAGGGAAGCGATTATTCTAAAAAGATGCGCCGTGCGGAGTGGGCGACCATACCGGATTATCTTTTTACATGCGACATAACTGCTCCCTTTGAGATTTTCGAGAACGGGACAACAATGCAATTTGATGTCGTGACTGCCTGGGAGGTTATGGAGCACATTAAAACTGAGGACTTGCCGACTCTTATTTCAAACGTAAAAAGGCATCTTAAACAATCTGGTTTGTGGATAATGAGCGTGTCCCCAAACGAAGAAGTTATCAACAGAGTTACTCTTCATCAAACAG
Source organism: Candidatus Kaiserbacteria bacterium RIFCSPLOWO2_01_FULL_50_24 (assembly GCA_001783335.1). Lineage (GTDB taxonomy): Bacteria > Patescibacteriota > Minisyncoccia > Phycocordibacterales > UBA2100 > UBA10103. The sequence continues at coordinate 31,935 of MFLU01000016.1, forward strand.
TACAAGATAAAGGATGGTGGATTGAAATGTTCCAGAAGCACAACCTCACTCACCTACCAAAATTCGACCGGTACTTCAATACGCAATACGTGCGCGGCCCTAAATACAACGCTCCTGGGAGTTTTCACCTTATTCTGAATATGGATACCACAAAGGCACCTCCAGTTCCGGAACAAGGACTTGGCGTTAGCGCGTGGATGTACGACAGGTGGCTAGGGTCTCGCTATCAGAAATTGCTGCGCCGCCTCGTGGTCGGAGAATAACGTAATATACATGCTGATGAACATCAAAAAAATCCTGCGCTCTTTCGGTTACGACATACGCCGATATCATTCGCTCTATGACACAGTATTGAAACATCGTGAGATACAAACAGTCCTCGACATCGGAGCGAATGACGGACACTGGTCCGCAGAAATACGCACCCTTTTACCTCATGCCCATATACACGCATTCGAGCCCCTCAAAGATTGCTTTGAGCGGGCGAATAGACGATTTGCCAGTGACCCCCACTTTAAGTCATTCAACATCGCATTGGGAGACTCTGACGGATACACCGAGATAGAGCGAAGTTCGTTCCATCCAAGTTCGTCGTTGCGCGCGATGGCAAAGCTACACAAAGAACTCTATCCAAAAAGCGCGGGCGTCACACGCGAAAAGATCCGAGTGCGTCGCCTCGATGCGGTCGCCACCGAATGTGTGCTTGCTCCTGACATACTGATAAAAATGGATGTACAAGGTTTTGAAGACAAAGTCATCGAAGGCGGGCGGGAAACATTCAAGAAAGCCGCGATCGTGATTGCTGAAGTCGCATTTGTCCGGTTGTACGAAAATCAGCCACTTTTTGGCGATATCCACAACCTCATGCGGGGACTGGGCTTCGCCTACCACGGCAATTGTGCTGAACACTTCTCATCTAAGACGGGAGAGCGCATCTATGAAGATGCTGTCTTTGTCCGTCTTTAAACATTGTATAAAAGTGATAAGTATGAAATTCTCTATCATCGCACCTGTCCGCAACATGGAACCTTGGCTCGCAAAAGCCATTGAGTCCGTTCTAATACAGGAAGGAGATTTTGAAATTGAATACATTCTCCAAGACGGTGCTTCCACGGACAACACGGTCGCCATTTTTGAATCCTATCGCGAGAAACTGGAGCGTGGTGAGATTCCCATACGCTGCAAAAGTATTACGATGCGGAGCTTCTCTGAAAAAGACAACGGACCTTTTGATGCTATCAACAAGGGATTCACTCACGCTACGGGTGACATCTATACATGGGCGGATGGCGACAACACGTACGAACCCGGCGCGTTTGATGCAGTCGCTAAAACATTTGTGGCATTTCCTGATGTGAAGTGGTTGCACGGCATCACGAACGGCATGAACGAGCGGTGGGAGAAAACTTCCTACGGGGTATGCCGCATATACAAACAGGATTGGCTGCAGCTCGGTATCTATAGTCAGGAAGCGTACCCAACCTCACAAAATGGAATGTTTTGGCGTCGTAAACTTTGGGAAGAGGTTGCTCCTATCCCCACGAAGTTTCGTGTGTCCGGCGACTATTGGCTGTGGATGAACATGGCAAAGCACGCCCCCTTGTGGTCGCTGAACGTCCCCATTGGGTATTTTATGCGGCGTGTGGGACAAGCGCACACGCTCGGCGGATACAAAGAGGAACAGTGGATGGCGCGACCGCGAAGGAGCTTGCGCGCGTGGGGAGCCCGCCTTTTCTTTTCTCCACAATCACGCCTAGGCCCGCGCTTTGAACACTTCTTCCTATGGCTCTACCCATTCATGTACAGAAACGTAGAGTCAATGATATACATAGATATCGTTGGTGGTGTGCCAGTCAAGAAAAAGGCAATGACCTATCAGTGCGATCCAAAACATGACAAAACACTGAAATGAAAATGAGAAACTCTATTACATCAGCTATTTCTTCTTCAGTAGCGGTTAAAGAACGGCTACTGCGAGATGAAAAGTTCATTGGGCGGCTTCTGCTAGCAATAGATATTCTCATAAAAACATTCCGATCTGATAAACGCGTGTATCTCTGCGGCAACGGCGGCAGCGCGGCCGACGCGCAACATATAGCAGCCGAGTTCTCAGGGAAGTTTTACCTTGACCGTAAGGCACTTCCTGCCGAAGCATTGCACGTCAACACATCATTTCTGACAGCGGTAGCAAATGACTATTCGTATGCAAACACGTTTAAGCGAAATATAGAAGCATTCGGCAGAAAAGGAGACGTGCTCATTGGCATTTCTACTTCCGGGAATTCAGATAATATCGTACGGGCGCAAAAAGAAGCGCGCAGACGAGGCATGATGGTAATTTCAATGACAGGAAAAACGGGCGGCAAACTTGCTAAGTCATGTGATATCCTGCTCAATGTTCCCAGCACCGACACGCCTAGAATCCAAGAGAGTCACATCCTACTTGGTCATATCATGGCTGAATGCGTAGAACAGGCACTTTTCGGAAAAAGAAAAAACAAGAAAAAATCAAAGTGATGGTTCTGTCGCGCGCGCGAATGCAATTAGAGAAGGATAGCGCATGTCAACAAAATCGTCTTCCTCCGTACCCACTTCTAGGGATGTGCCGATAAGTACGGTAACCATACCTGCATTTCTGCCAAAGTGCATATCGCTCATTGAATCACCAACCATGATTGACTTCGCAAAATCTATGTCCGGAAAATCTTTTTGCGCACCATATGCCATCCATAATCCAGGCTTACGCTTTCCTTCGGTGTCATGTTCCTCTAAAATCGTCGCGGTGTAGATAGCGTGGATGTCTCCGCCGTGCGAGCGGACCTCCCGACACATACACTCATGTATGGTATCTAATTCGTATTGCGTCATAATCCCCCTACCCACCCCCTGCTGGTTGCTCACGATAATAATGCGTGCAAAACACCGATTCAAAATGGCGAGCGCTTGGAGTACGCCATCTAGAAATTCAAATTCATCCAACGTTTTTACATAGTCATCAGGTCGGTATTTGTTGATAACGCCGTCTCGATCAAGAAAGAGTGTCCACGTTTTGTCTACCGACTGATCAAACATCATACGCACCTATCGCAACAACTCCGGCTGAGTAGAGAACCATGAGACCGTGTCCTCCAGTCCACAATCGAGAGACGTAAACGTTACATTCGGTATAAGATGCCTGAGCTTCTCTACACTCAAAACCTTCGAGCGAGCGCCCACATAACGGGAAGTGTCGTACTCAATCAATGCGGGATCAAATCCAACGATTGCACAGATCTTTTCGGCAAATTCCCGAATGGAGTATTCTTCACCGGCGCCGATGTTAACGATGTCGTTATCAACATGATCGCTCAAGTGCAGTGCCGCGTTCACGAAATCGGACGCGAACACCAATTCGCGTTTTTGGTATCCATCCCCCCACAAAGTCACGGGCTCGCCCTTTTCCTTTCCGAGCAAGATCTTCCTGATGAGGTCGAAGATGAAGTGCATTCTGCGGCTATCGGTATGATAGTGGGGACCATAGAGCGTAGATGGTACGAGGTGGAGATACGTGTGCCCGAATTGTTTATGCAGGGACGTAAGGCCATTGTAGAGCATACGCTTGGTCATCGCATACGTGAACAAACTTTCTATCGGCTCGCCGCGCATGTAGTTCTCTTCGGAAAGCGGGAGTGCAGGATCATACGCACAACTCGTTCCCATGGCTATTAACTTTGCGTGCGGCTGACGCGTATGCCACCAGGAGAGAACATTGGTATTGATTTTCTGATTGATGAGCCACTGTTCCCCTGAGTGATGCAAGCAGAAGTCCCCCGCTTGCGTCCATGCCGCGAGATGATAGATGCGGTCGTAGGGTTGGGTTATTCCGTCAAGCGAGCCGTCCTTCGTAAGGTCGGCGATTTTTGAGTCGAGCCGCACTACCGTGTGCCCCGCCTTTTCCAGTGCCTCGCACAAAAAACGCCCCAAGAAACCCGATGCTCCCGTAACTATGATCGTCATACCGTCGGATCAATTGGAAAATAAAACTCGACACCACGATCGGCGAGATCCTTGTACCGAGCGAGTATCTCTTTCTTGAAGTTCCATGCTAGCACATAATACACTTCGGGTTGTACTTTCACATCTTCCTCAAGAACAACGGGGATGTGCATCCCGGGCGAGTAGAGGTTTTTCCGCAAGGGATTACGCTCTACGAGGCAGTCAATATAATCCGTGCCGATTCCGAAATAATTCAATAACGTATTCCCCTTTACGGGCGCGCCCATCCCGTATATGCGCTTACCGGATTCTTTTTGGCTTTTTATGTATGCAACGTTTTCTTCTTTGAGCGCCTGCACATCTACCGCAAAGCGCGTATAGGTGGATAATTGATGTAGTCCGCGCCGCTCCTCCTCTGACCGCAAGTCCTCTAACTGTGCCGTTGCCTTCCGCGTGCCTGCGCGACTCGCATAGGCGATCATGGAACCGCCGTGTATGGGAGTTATATGCGCATCAAAAAGCGAGAGACCGTGCCGCTTGAGAAGCGTTTCTAGTGACCGCAGTGTGTAATAAAGCAAATGCTCATGGTAAATCTGATCAAACGCGCGATGCGCGATTATAGACCCCATATAAATAAACTGAATGACGAACACGCCTTTTTCAGAGAGCGCTTCTCGAACCGCATCCGTCACGGAATGCAACTCTTCCAGGTGGAAAAATATCCCGGCGGCATTCACAACATCGAACTTCTTCCGGAGCGCGTGTTTCTCCACAAGCGCGAGGTTGAAGAAATCGTCTATGGTCGGAACGCCGTTCTTCTCTATGGCAATGCCAGCGACGCGCGAAGCGGACTCTACGCCGAGAACGTCGTATCCGAGCGCGCGATAGTGCAATAGCTGCGTGCCATCGTTTGACCCGATGTCTAGCACCGCTTTTTCACTTTCGTTTTTGAAAAACTGACCGTCTACCTCCTGCGCTACCGCGCGAAAGTGCTCATCAAGGGTTTGAGTGGTGCCCGAGAGGTATGTGTGGTCTTTAAACATCACCTCTTTTGGGACTGTGTAATCAAGCTGTGCCGCAGTGCACTTACGGCAAAAGACGACCCGAAGCGGATAGTACGGCTCGGTGCCAATCTCTTCTTTTGTAAGAAAGTTATTCGCCCACGGCTGATTTCCAAGATCTATTGCTACTTCTAGAGAGTTGGCATCACAAATGCGGCATTGGCTAAGATTTCGCATAGGTTAGATGTTCGCATACGGATTTGCTTTTAGCATGGGAAACCCTTTGAGCAACTCGGTGATGCCCGAATCCAGCGACTGTTGCGGCTTGAATCCGAATGATTCTATTTTCGCGTTACTCACAATGTAATCACGCTTGTCGGGGTCGGTTCCTATCTCCGCCGAGTGAATGTAAAAATCCGGAACGTGCTTTTTGATGCGCTCACAGAGTTCACGCTTCGTCAGGTTCGCATCGCTCAAACCCACATTGAACGCTTGCCCTCGCATGCGGTCATAGTTTCGCAAACCGAAAACGAATGCGTTCGCCACATCGCGCACATGAATGAAATTCCTCCTGAAGTGTTCTTCAAAAAGAACGATCGCATGGTCGCGATACGCGCGATAGGTAAAATCGTTCACCATGAGGTCAAGACGCATCCGCGGACTCATGCCGAACACGGTTGCAAGGCGAAACGAGACGCCGCCCATACCGTGCACGATCTTTTCCGCCGCCACTTTTTGTTTGCCGTATTCTGACACCGGTGTGAGCGGCGATTCTTCCGTACATTCCGCATCCTTTTCTCCGATACCGTATCCGCTATTGGTATTCGGAAAGAGTAATTTTTGCGAGGGTGAAAGATACTGCACCAACATCTCCACCGAATGTAGATTCACCAGCGGTGCAAGCGCTGGGTTCGCTTTGCATGCGGGTGCGCCGACAATTGCCGCCAAGTGAATCACCGCGTCATGCTTTGCCACAAGATCTTTCATCAAGGGTTCGTCAAGTACATCCCCTTTTACAAACGTGAAATGCGGGTTGTTCGTTAGAGCTAACAGAGACGGACCGTACAAAAGCGAGTCCAGAGCCGTAATCATATACCCCTCTCTGAGAAGAATGTCGGTTAAAACCGAGCCGATGTATCCCGCGCCACCAGTTACCAATATTCGCTCCATAGAATCAGGTTATCTCGAATCAACGCTTTTTGCGAGTATTTAGATACCATCCGGACTCGGCGTACGACTCTGGCGTGCCGATATCTAGAAATCCATCTTGATGGACATACGCGTACACACCCTGTTTGAGCCATTGCGGGATGAGGTCTTTTTCAAGAGAACATACAGTGCCGTCGGAAACAGAATCAAACAAACTCCTTCTAAGAACCGACGTTCCCGCATTGACGAAATCGGAAGCGCCGCTTTTCTCATCAAAAGAATAGATCTTGTGGTCATCGTCAAATGCTACGGCTCCGTATCGGGCACCTTCTTTCATCGCTACGGCAATCGTCGCGACACCCTTTTTTTCTTGATGAAATTTCATAAGTTCGCCAATTTCCACATCTGAATACGTGTCGCCATTTAGAACGATAACGTCATCTCCTGTTGTTAATGGGAGTGCGTGTTTGATCGCACCACCTGTGCCGAGTGGCGACTCTTCGTGCGAAAATACAATTGGAAAATGATAATGCGTATAGGCGTGCCTCTCTTTAATGGACTCCGCGCTATATCCAACCGTCAAGACCACATTACCGATATGCGGAAAACGGTCAAGACATTCCAGTAACGCGTCAAGAAACGGTCGGCCGTTCACTGGAGCAAGCGGTTTCGGAACATCAGATACAACACTTCTCAATCTAGTGCCCAAACCTCCGGCTAAAATAATCGCGTCCATGAGGAACTATTCATCCTTATGGATAATTCGTGAACCCTCCTTTTCAAAAGAGAAGTTTACTTCAAGATGATCTCCAAGCGCTTTCCTAACGGCCGCTTGTTTCTCCTGCGGCACGAGAAAGAAAATAAACCCTCCACTTCCGGCTCCAGCAAGTTTGCCGCCGTATGCACCTTGCGCCATGGCGCGCGCATACATTTCATCAATACGGTCGTTCGTGATTTTCGCCGAAAGTGACTTCTTCAGCCGCCACGCTTCATGTAAGAGTGCTCCAAGTTTGCAGACCATTGTTTCGGGTGGCTCGTGTGCAATAATTTTCTCGGCATCAAAAACCATTTGGTACATGGTGCGCAAATGCGTGTCGTTGTCGCCCGACCTTGTCTTCTCTATTTGTTCAACCAATATCTCTGGAGCAAGGCGGGTCAGTCCCGTATAGAAAATGGTGAGGGATTTTTCAAGGAGCGCTAACTTTTCCTCTGTGATTGGAACAGGCCGCACCGCAACACTGTCTTTTGAAAATTCAATGATATTTAATCCTCCGTGTGCGGCATGCATTTGATCCTGTGAACCGACGTGTTCCTTGATTAAATTCTGTTCAATATGAATGGCGTCAAGCGCGCGCTGATGTTTTGTCACTTCTTTTTTCAGAAGTGCATGGAGAGAATTCAATAATCCTACGGTGAATGCCGACGACGATCCGAGACCAGTTTGTGCAGGCAAATCAGCAAAGATATGAATATCTAAATTACCATCAATCTGAAGAAACTTTAGCGTCTCACGCACGCTTGGATGTATGATTTCATCTACATTCTTCACTAACTCCGCACGCGAGTACCCGACACGAATTCTATGATCAAAGAATTCGCTCAATCTACTAACGCTTACATAAATATATTTATTAATCGTCGTACCGAGCACAGCGCCTTTGGCCCCGTTAAAATAGACGGGGTAGTCGGTGCCTCCGCCAAAAAAGCTCAATCTAAGGGGTGTTTTAGAGATAATCATAACCACAGCACTGCCTTATGGCGCGGGCACACGGCCCTCCCCGCCAATTCATGTTTAAACTATGCCCAAAAACATCAAACCAGTCAATGCGCCTCCGCTACCAGTTTTTTAAAATAATTAACTAATGTTCCTGCGAGTTTTTCTGCATCTAGGTTTTGTACCGCATAAGCGCGAGCGGCGTGGCCAAGCCGATCCCGCAATTCTTTATCATCAAGAAGTTTTTTGATTGCGGAGTACATTTCTTCAACATTCCCCTCTTCCACGAGTAATCCATTCTCTCCATGAGTAATATATGAGCGCATCGTATGTGTGCTGGTGGCAATAATCGCCTTCCCCATCGCCATCGCTTCAAAAAGCGCGGTCGCGCCCATGGCATCATTGACGCCTGCACTTGAATCAAGTGGGAGTACAACAATGCTTGCGCGTACATATTCATCCACAAGCTCTTTTAAAGGAAAAAGTTTCCGCGTAACGAAAGGTGGTGGCGTCACGTCCCTACTTCCGCGTGGCCGCGTTGCCGCGACGACTTCCACACCCAACCCTTCACACGCATTAAAGAGCGTCTCCCAATCCCGGTCGGGGTCCACACCCACCGAAAGTATTCGTCGTTCTACTTCCTTGCCTTCTCTTGGAGAGAAAAAAGAAATATCCACGCCAAATGGAATGTATTCAATGCGCTCTTTAAGATGCGGGAGCAGTTTCTTGAGCCGCTCGGACTCTTCTTTGCCGACGGTAACAATGCCGCCCGCACGCAACGTGATGAAGCGAAACAATTTTTGTTTAATCGTCGTCCCATTACCCAAAAATCCTGTGATGTTAAAATCATGCATAACCCACAGCGGTTTTTTAAAGCGAAAGATGATCTGAGCCAAGGTGAACAACAACTGACTATAAAAGGCACCAGCAGTAAAGATGATGTCGTAGCGGAAGAAATGAAAAAAGAACGGAATGTGCGCGCCATAATTTCCCAGCACTTTGCGGCGAATAAACTTAGCGGCTGAATCCGGGAGGACATGCTCAAGCTCAAGATGCTCCGCCTCAATACCAAAGTGTGGCAGACGAACCATGCCCCACGTGCCATCGCCAGGGTCTTCGCCCCGTTTTACTTTCTCTACCAACCCGCCGCGTATGCCGCTGAAAAGATACAAGACCCGCATTTCAACACTTTCTCTTATTTCTCTTAAGAATACAAGAGGAACGACAAGATGTTAAATAAAAAAGTCAAGTTTCGCGTTGTTCAATTCATTGCTAGAATCGGCCTACTTTATATATATGGAACCTGTTCAAGCGAACCCGTCGGCCAAACAATGGTCAGCTCCACATTGGACCAAACCGGATGTGATAACGACACCAAAACACGAAACCGACAAAGTGCGCATCGGATTCATCGGCATGGGCAAGCTTGGCCTCCCATGCGCGCTTGCAATGGATATGCACGGGCACGATGTAATGGGCTACGATGTAGACGCCAGCCGCATGCAAAAACGCACCATCAATTATCGCGAAACGGCACCGGACGGCGTATCTCCTCTTGAGCCGCTCTTGCGCGAAAGCAATCTCAAATTCGGTCTCATAGAAGACGTGGTAAAGCATTCCGAAATCATCTTCGTTGCAATTCAAACTCCGCACGAAGAGCGCTATGAAGGCATCACCCGCGTTCCCGATGAGCGCATAGATTTCAACTACGACCATCTTGCGAAAGGAATTGCGCAACTTTCGCGCGCAATTGAAGAGAACGGCGAGGATAGGATTGTTGTTATTATATCCACAGTCCTACCCGGCACCCTAAAGAGTCGGATTTTCCCTGTTATAAACAGGCACGTGAAGCTTTGCTACAATCCATTTTTTATCGCGATGGGCACCACAATGCGCGATTTCCTTAACCCAGAATTCGTCCTCTTTGGCGTTGTAGATAATGCGGCGGCGGCTAAGGTTGAGAAATTTTACAAAACGCTCCACAACGGCACGTTTTACCGCACCACCCTTGAAAACGCCGAGTTGATTAAAGTCGCCTACAACACCTTCATCGGCATGAAAATTGTGTACGCGAACGTGATGATGGAAATTTGCCACAAGATCGGCGGTACTATGGATGTGGATGCTATAACGGGCGCAATGAAACTTGCGACAGACCGGCTCATCAGCCCGAAATATCTCACGGCCGGCATGGGCGACGGCGGAGGATGCCACCCGCGCGACAACATCGCAATGTCATGGCTCTCCCGCAAACTTGACCTTTCATACGATTTTTTTGACGCGCTCATGGTGGCGCGCGAAAATCAGACCGAGTGGCTCGCCAAACTCATGCTTGAACATAAGGACCTACCCAAAGTGATTCTAGGCAAGGCGTTCAAGCCGGAAACAAATCTGGTAACCGGCAGTCCATCAATTCTTCTCAAAAATCTTCTGGAAGAGATGGGGCATGAAGTAACGATGTACGATCCCTATCTTGATGGTCCCATGCCGGACTTCGGAGTAAGTGTGTTCTTCATCGGCACCAAGCACCCGCAATTTGCCACAATGACGTTCCCTAAAGGTTCGGTAGTAATAGACCCGTGGCGCTACATTCCAAAACAGGATTGGGTGAAGGTCATCCCCGTCGGCGCCCCCGGCAAATAAAATATGTTGAAAATTGCGATCTGCTTCGCTGTGGGCATATGAACTATCCGAAAATATCCGTCGTTATACAGTGTTTTAATCGTGAGCAGTATATTGCCGAGGCGATAGAGTCGGTCGTAAATCAGGGATATCCAAACCTTGAGTGTATCGTTATAGATGACGATTCCACCGACGGTAGTTGGAAAGTTATAGAGCGGTACAAAGACCGACTAACCTATTGCGAAAAATGGCCGGGGAAGCGCACATCACCCATTTACGCGTTCAACCGCGGATTTGCGAAATCAACAGGTGAGATTTTATATTCCCTAAACGACAAAAATAAACTCATGCCCGGCTCACTTTTTGCTGTAGCAAAAGTATTCAGTGAATTTCCTGATGTTCTATGGCTCACCGGCATCGGCCTCCTTATTGACAGCGACGGAATTATTGTAAACGTGATTCCGGTAAGAAAGGACTTCTACGAACACCTCGTCGGCTTTCCGTGGGCAATACAACATGAGTCCACATTCTGGCGCCGCTCGCTCTGGGAGAAGACGGGAGGAAAACTTGACGAAGAATATCCGTGGGCATTTGATGCCGGACTGTGGCGCAAATTCTTTTTTAAAGCAAAGCTACACCATTTGAATACGGTACTTGGCGCGTATCGTAAGACCCCGAGTGCGATGAGTAGCGCTCGCAAAGAGGAATTTTACGGCTATTACACAAAAGCCCGTGAAGACATGCGCCGCAGGGCATCGACATCGAACATAGTGTACATGAATATATATAGAGTACTCCGATTGTTCAAGCCGATTCTGCGCAATATTCCAGATGGAGTGTGGGCAAATATTCCCGTGTTGCGAAGATTTTCTCATGAGGCCATCTCATTTCAAAATCTCAACAACAGCTCCGCGCCGCAACTCAAACGCTACAAACGAAACCCTTTTAGAACGATATTTCCTTGGTGATCATAACCGACTTGCAAACCGGCTCCGGTTTCTGGCTCCCCGCCCGACCGAACGGTCGTTCGGGCAGGCTCGGCTCGGAAATGAAAATGAGTATATTTTCATTTCACTCGCTCTACGTCGCCAGTCAAAAAAGCTGTGATGCGCTCCGCGCGCTTGGACCAGCTAAATTGAGTGGCTTTTGCTTTCCCTGCCTCCGCGAGCTCGTGCGCCCTTTTTGGATCATTAATCAATTGTTTAATACCGGCAGCCAAGGCGTAGGAGTCATCCGGCAACACAAACAATGCGGTGCCGTCGGCGATAGAGCGTGTGCTGGGAAGGTCGGAAACGACTACTGGACGGCCTGATGCAAGATGCGCAATTAGTTTGAGTGGGGAAGTGAAGCGTGCCGAAATTTCATTCTTACCCGTGTTTGGCACCACGAGCACATCCCCAGCCACCTGATTGTGCGCGAGTTCCCTATATGGTCTGAATCCTAAAAAATGGACGTGCGGGTATTGAGGGGAGAGCTTTTCAATCTGCCCTATCTCTCCTCCAATAACGGCAACTTTAATGTTCTGTAAAATCTTTGATGCTTGAAGGAGCGTATCTACCCCCTTCCATCCATCCAACCGACCTATGTAGAGCGCGATTTTTTCATGTTGCGGCAAACCCAACCGCACGCGTGCCGCTTCTTTTGACTCCGGATTCGCAAAATCATCCAGATCTATACCGTTTGAAACTGCGAGTAATTTTTGCTTCGGCACGCCGTGCTCCTTGTAAAAATCAACTGCGCCGTTCGTCACCACCACCATGCCGCTCGCGCGGCGTGCGACATACCGCGCCCACACATTCCACGCACCGTCATGCGACTCCCAAATAATCTTTTTATTGGTAAGTAGACCGATTAAAGCGAGTACGATTTCGTCGCGGCCATAAATCACATCTGCCACATGTCTCCATATATGGAGACATGTGGAGAGACCGAAGACGACGGACTCGAATACATACCCTACAGCACACCAACCGATAGTATCGATAGTAAAAAGCCGTGTAATCGGCAGACATATTTTGAGTCCATAATACGCGCAGGCATCTTCCTTGATGGGGCTATGTCTCTGAGGCACAATAAGCTTGAGATTGTGGCCCAATAATGCAAACGCCTCGCACGACTTCATAATCTGCACGCCGTGCGCTTTTTCGGTCGGCAGTCGAACATTTGCAATGTAAAGAATTTTCATAAGCGTTGTTCAATCGCCGTAGAGTTCAGGATGTGTACCTATGGCGCGAAGTTCTATGATGTCTGGTGTGATTTTTCGATATACTACCCGATAGTCACCGGTTATATTTATACTGCGACATCCGTCGTACGGAGAGTGCAGGGGGTGATCATTGAGAAGCGGATGACGTGCATCCCGCATGAGAAGTTCGACTCGTTCCCGCGCCTTAAGGCGCAACGCTATAGGCAATTTTTTCGCCTGTTTTACAAATCGCCGATGTCGAACGACCTGCATACGTTGGCATTACACCAAATCGGCGAATGCCTCCTCAACACTGTTGAATACTTCGAAATTCTTCCCCGATTTCAGGTCTTTCTCCTGCTGACGCAATATGCGTGCGAGATAGGGAGTGGGCTTAAGAGACGGTCTTTCGTCAAATGTAATCACCTTGCGCTCTACAAACTCCTTCACGAGACGATTCATGACGGCGGAGAAAGGTATCCCCATGCGCTTCGCGGTTTCCTGCGCGGATACCTTGAGCTTTTTATCGGTCTTAAAAATTACGGTTGTTTGCATATACTGCAATATATACCAAGGTATAAAGTTGTCAACCCCCACACCTATTGAGGCGTCATCGCGTGTGTGTTTTTGGACGTATGTGTTATGCGTTCCGTGTTTTTGCAAAACAACTTTTGAAGACATACGTTACGAGCAATAGGAAACACAACGTCTCAATAGGTGTGGGGGTCAATCCCGTAGGGTGAGGATAAAAAGCCCGTCCCGTCGATCTCCGTGGGTCGAAGTGACCTGCTCCACGGGGTATTGCACGCCAATAAAAAATGGTGGTACTGATTCTCAAACGGCACGAATTCTTTTTCGATGACGAATCGCCACTCAACAATATACCCATCCTTCTCATTCTAACGTTTTGCAAAATGTTAGAACGTGATTGGCGCGCGGCGTTAGCTTATGCCGCACATCCCGCCCCGCATGGCGCTTCATCACAAGGCCCGCAATGGCGAGTTTTCGTATGTGGTCGGACGCATTCTCATAGCCGATGTTTAGTGTTTCGGAGATCTCTTCAACAGAGAGCTCCGGACGCCGATGCAATAACCCTAGAATCTCGAGCCTCCGATGATTCGCAAACCCCTTCACGATACGCTCCATCACGCGGCATGACTTAACTTTTACCATACCGCCAGTGTACAACATACAAACGTTTTGCAAAACGTTTGTATGAAATGTGTAATACCCGAGTGAAAATGTTTGTATGAAATGAAAGTGGAAAACAGTGTATAACACTCAAACGTTTTGCAAAACGTTTGTATGAAATGTTTGAATGAAATTGGAGAAGGTACACATATTAACTTTTGTTATCTCTAATGGGGTTCATACCTTTGGCGTAAGAACAAAAAAGTGATGGTATTGATTTTCAAATGGCACATACTCCTTTTCAATCACGAAGTGTTTCAATAAATTATTGCGGAGTCGTTGCACCGAGTATCCACGCTTCCCGAGCTCCCAATAGTGCTGTCCGTTGAAAAAATGCTGAATAGGATAGGGGACTTTAATCGCAAATTTCAGCTCCGGTAAAAAGGGAAGTTTGAGGAGGAATGTAAGCGGAGGGCCGAAGTGTGGGACACTTATTAAAACTTTTTTCTTTGCAACGCGCACGAGCTCGGATAGGGAAGTGTCAAGCTTTTCAAAAGGCAAATGTTCCAAAACTTCAAACGCACACGCAATATCAAACGATTTATCCGCGAACGGAAGTGCCGTAATAGAACCTACAACATCAGCACCGACGTCATCTGCGATATCTACGGATGTGTATCTAATCTCGGTGTTCCGAGTTAGGTAACTTGACACTACCCCATCCCCTATTCCTACTTCTAACACAGACGCGGGCTTTACTCCGATAATTTCCGAAAGTTGATGGTGATAACTCGCCCATCGATCCATTCCGCAATAGCGGAAAAATTCGTATACACTCTTGTCTACTTGTTTTTGAGTATCCATACAAGTTTTTCTATAAGCGCGGTGAGCGAATGCTCGCGACGCACATACTCCCGGTCGGCGGATTCTAGATGTTTGAGCGCAGGGTCGCGGGTAACGACTGGCAAACCGCACGCAAGCGCCTCCAAAACCACCTTGTCCAAACTCCCCGTCTCGCTCGTGTGCAGCAAGACAAAAGCTTTTCTGTATTCATCACGCAGTTGCAGTTGCGTCATAGCGCCTAAAAACTCGACGTGGGTGTTAAGTGAGTGTGTCAGTGCCTCGAGATTTTTCCGCTCCGGCCCCTCCCCCGCGATGTGCAAAACTCGGCCCTGCTCGGTGGACATATGGATAGCAAGGTCGTGTCGTTTACTTTTATTAAGCCGCCCCGCAGAGAGCGCGTGCTCTCCTCGCGGCACGTTTGGATCAGGCGTGAAAAAATCGGTATCAATGCCATGGCCAACCACCTGCACTTTTTTGCTCGGGAGTCTAAAACTTTCACGCGACGCGGTAAAAATAATGTCGGCAAATTTTTCTGCTATCCGGAGTTTAAGATCCACACTCTTGTGCGTGTACCATAGTGCCGTTTTTTTGCCCAACAAGCGCCACAGCCATCCGGCCATCACCAGATACTCCGGATTCATGTGCACAAAAACCGCATCGTAGTTGCGCCGCTTCTGCCAGATTAGTCGCCAAAATCGAAAAACGTATACAAGGCGGTGCAGAAATTCCAAATTCCAAATTCCAAATTCCAAAGATTCCTTTCCGAGCGAATGCACCGCAACATTTTCAGGCAAATTGTGAACGCTTTCTTTCAAACAAATCACGTGTACTTTCTCGCAATTTTTCGCAAATTCCTCAATCCAACGGTGAAAAAAACCGAGAACGGAATCGTTCTGGTCTACAACCTGCGTTACGATGAGAAGTCGCATGGTGACATCGCATTTTTGCCATATACACCTTCCAGTAAGTCGGAATCTTTTCTGGAAGACACGAGCAAATCATTATTCTTGCACTCAAGCGCTTTCAGAACATTCAATCCCTTTTTATCATCCGGTAGACACTCCGCATACAATGTGCGAAGCGCCGCAAAATCTTTAATGAAACAGTGTCCGCCTGCGCCGCGCCCCTCTTTCGCCCCTTCGTGCCCGCTTGAATGCTTGACGCGCAGGTGCGAGCCGCCGATGCGCGGGTCAGCAGCAATCGCCCCCTGTATCACCTGCCAATCGGCCCCTTCTTTTTCTGCGAGGTCATGCATGATGTTCGCAAAAATTACTTTGAGATACAGAAACGCGTTGCCTGCATATTTTATGATCTCCGATTCCCGCGACGTGCAAATGAGATTGAATGGCGCTTCCGGAAGTACGGCAAGTACTTTTTTTGCCGCTTCCTCATACTTCCCACTGCGCTCCGGCACACCAACAATGTTACGCTCCGGATTTGAAGCGTTATGTGAGGCGGTCGCTTCGGCAAGAAATTCCGGAGAATGTAGAATTATTTTATTCGGATACTGTTTTTGGATTGATTCGGTCGTCCCTGGAAGCACGGTGGACTTTATGACCGCTATATTTCCCTCGCCCACCAACGCGACAACCGAGCGCACTATGGAATCATCAAATCCTTTTTCCGTTGTCGGCGTCGGCACTGCAACGAACACGATATCGCTCGAGCTTATTTTTTCCTTATTCTGACTGTACACTTCGCTCCGCGCATAGCGCACCGGCTCATACCCGCGCCGCTCAAAATCGTTAGCGTAGTTTTTGCCTATAAACCCCTGCCCAATAAATCCTATGGTTGGTTTCTCCACCATAATGATTACTTTATGGCTGTTTCGTGCATAACTCAAGGTCTTTCTTAAACTGCTCTAGGTATGACGCTTTGTTTACATATGGATAACCGTGCAATCCGTCGTGTCGCGAGCCACTCTTGAACCACCCTGAAAGCGCATCTGCAAATTCCTCGGGTTTTGCGACTATGGCGCCTGCCTCGCGCGCTATGCCAACATCCGTTGCAACGACAGGCACGCCGGAGGCAAGCGCTTCAATTATGACGAGGCCGTAGCCCTCGTAGTGCGAGGTAACGAGCACAAGATCGGCTATCTTGTAGTACAGCACTGCATTCTGCGCGCCCTCAAAAAACACACGCTCCTCGACATTCAAACGTTTTGCAAAACGTTGCAATGATTCCCTCTCGCGCCCCTCGCCAACAATAATGAGGCAGGAGTCGCGCGGCGCCGACGCGGCAAACGCTCTGATTGCGAGCGACACGTTTTTCTCGGGCTCAAGCCGCGCAACCACGAGGATTCTAGTGCGGAAACTCCCAAAACGCGCGGCAATTGCGGCATCTTCAGGCGCACTCCGGAGACGCTCAATATCAACGAAGATTGGTAAAACAACTTGGGTAGCTTTTAGCTTATAGCTGCTGGCTTCTAGGGAGGACTTGAGGTGTTCACTTATGACTCTGATACCATATGCACGAGCAAACACAAAACGTGCTATACAAAGCCGTACAACGTTCCACAGTGGATGCCACCTGAAATACGGCGAGAACATGTCGGTATGAAGCTGGATGTGAAGTTTTGCACGCGTACCGCGACTCGCAAAATACGCGATGAGTCCGTATTCAAACGGGTCTTGCGCAGATACGACGTCAATGCCGCGCTCGCGGATGACACATCGAGTTCTTGTGTAGAGCGCCAAAAATCCGGAAACGGGATACAGGGTGAGATTTTGCTCTTGTATTTCTGTTCTACTACTTTGCGGTGCTCGAGAAATAACGTGAAGTTCGTCAAACAACGTTGCATATTCGCGCATCCGAGCATAGACCGCACTTTCGGCATCAAAGATAAGCGGATCGTTAGAAACAAATAGTACCTTAGTCATATGTTTCGAATTTTCGCAATGAGTTTCTCGTGCTCTTTGACAACATCTTCCCACCGCCATTCCACCTTGAGCGACAAAACAAACGCGAGTGCCTTTTCGTATGTTTCCTTATCAAGCATACGCTCCATTACCGCCTCGACTTCGCTTTCGTTTTCAGGATTAAACTGCAGATAATCCGGCAACTCTACCGAGAGTCCGTTGCCACGACTTATAAGCGCCGGTTTCCCGAGCGCAAGCGACTCCATAATAAAATTCGGGTTGAATTCTGTGAGTGCGGGAGCCAAGGAAACAGAAGACAAGCGAATGAGTTCAAACAATTTATTTTGCTCAACTTTTGGGATAATCGTGAGCGGCACGCAGAGTACCTCTGCTTCTTTTTTGAGCGACAAACCTTCCGATCCTTCTCCCACGAACACAAGACGCGCTTCCGCGTGGCGCGCATACACGCGTGCGAATGCACGAATCACGCGCGAAAGATTTTTATAGAGCACGAAACGACCGGCAAAAAGAAATGTGAACGTTCCCTCTTCGCGCGTCGCACTCTCGCGCAAAGCGCCAAACGGATTTTTTATAATCTCTATGCGTGATTCGTCAGCGCCATAATACTGCACATACGACTCTTTAAGTATGGCATTCGGCACCACCGATGCGCGCGCGGAGCGAATCACGAACCGCATGATGTTAAATAGAAAAGGGTTGTCTGTGGCGTATAGACCGTGTTCGTAGTACGTTTGCATCGACATTAAGCGTTTACCCCCTTCTGCCGCTCGCTCCCAAAGCCGGTCGCCGCCGATACGAAGTAAAAACGGTTTTCCGAATAA
This sequence comes from Candidatus Kaiserbacteria bacterium RIFCSPLOWO2_01_FULL_50_24, assembly GCA_001783335.1. Taxonomy (GTDB): domain Bacteria; phylum Patescibacteriota; class Minisyncoccia; order Phycocordibacterales; family UBA2100; genus UBA10103. Next base: position 50,255 of record MFLU01000016.1, read on the forward strand.
GCGAGCGGCACACGCGGCCGGCAGACCGCTTGAGGTGAGATCAAACGCATACACGCAATCACTACGAAGTGAAAAAAGAAAAATCAGTTTTGTAAAAAGAAACCACGAGAGTATGCGCGGCAATGTTCTGCTCACACGAACCATGCGATAGCGCTCATCTTTGGCCACACGATCGCCAAACGCAAGCACGGTAACTTTCCAGCCCAGTGATGAAAAATGCTCTGCGATTTTTCTCACATGCGTCGCGGGCCCTCCCACATCGGGAAAAAAGAGACCGCTTATGAGCAAAACACGTGGTGAATGTACCGCGGCAGTCATATTTCGCAATAATGTAACGAATAGAGAAAAGAGTCAAAGTTTAAGGCGCCGCCCCATGTGCGGAACAGCGCCTTCATTACGCATACCTCGCGAGAAGCGAGTCTAACTCTGCGCCGAAGCCAGACATCTTTTCTTTTGGAATATCGAGCATGCGGCGCACATGCGGATTCATGGGGTGCCGCGGTTCCACAATGACAACGTGGGACACTCTCTCTCCTTTCGGATCGGTATCGGCCGTTATCGTCGCCACTCGCAACGCCACATTCTGATACAAAATTCGCAACGTATCGCCTATTTTCTGACACCGCGGTCCTTGGAAGGGAGAGGAAACGAGAGTCAGATTCTCAATGCCGCGTGCATCGCACAGGCGCATGAAATTCATAGTTTCATCAAACGTATTTTTTGAATGCGTATCAACATGCGTATTTTTTGTAAGTATACGCATAGCGTCTCCCCGCTCGCATATATTGAATGTGTGCAGTTCATTCGCGTGATTAAGCATATGCTCGTAGATTATCTGGCCCTCCAACTCTCCGTCCTTGCTTGACCCGCCGCCGCCAACGTAGAGAAGATCTGCGTCATTCGCACATGCCAGCTCAAGCCCGCGCGATGCACGCCCGAGCACCCTGTCTTGCGGCTTTCCCCACACAATCCATTCCCAGTCCGGCATATGTACGCCGTAACCGTGCACAAGAACCGCCGTTTTTTCTGCATCGTATCTCTCCTTCATTTTCTGCGACAAAAGTAGCATTTTGGAGCACGGCGCGCAAACAAGTCCACCCATATACACCCGAGTTGGCAGTTGCTACGGAGGACTCTCCTTCGTCCTTTGGACGAAGGAGAGTCCTCCGTAAGTTGCTATGTATCCAACACACGATTAAATACCCTTTCGCGCATGTCGCGCGCTATGATATTCCAGTCGTATTTTTTCTCAACCATCTGCTTTGCAATTTCCGTCACCTTTTTCACCTGTCCCGGACGGGCGAGAATATCTTTTACGGCATTCGCAATCTGTTCGGAAGAATTTTTGTCCACTGCCCAACCAGTTGTTGACTTATCGGGATTCCTTTTTTCATCAAAAAGAAAATCTGCGATGCCACCCTCTTGAGTTGCAACGACCGGAATCCCGGCCGCCATCGCTTCAATAAATGAATTACCCATGCCTTCCGAGCGGCTTGGGCGGACAAAAATATCGCACGCCTTAAGGTATGGCGAAATGTTTTCTATGGGGACGTATGGATGAAAATGCACACGCTCTGACGTGTGAAGCTCACGAGCCAATTGTGCAAGAGCCAGCTGTTCACGCCCATCGCCCAATAGAAAGACATGGACGTATTCGGGTAAGAACGTGAGTGACCGAATAACATCATCGAGGGCGTTTTTATGTGCAAGGCGTCCCGTATGAACGAGCCACACTTCACCATCACGTTTTCCAATTACCTTTTTAACCTGTTCAAGTTCTGTATATGGAACTGGGCGCGAAAAGTGCCTCACATTTACTGCGTTTGAAATGACTTCAAGGGGTCCCTTGAAGTCAAAAAGTGGCGCCCATTGCGACAGAAAGGTAGAAATGGATTGCACCACTGTCGCATTGCGAAAACCAATCTTGAGGAGTGGCGCCAGCGGTCCGATATACCATCGCTTGAATGTGTGATCAAACGGGTCTCCCTCCTGAAGAGTCAGTGCGTACGGAATTCTTATTCCAGCAAGACGCAAGAGAACCAAAGGAAATAGCATGTATGACATCATTGCCCACGCACCGTCAAAATCGAGGGCGCGATGTAACGCTCGTGCTTTCCATGCCGCCAATACAACAAACAAAATTTTTGAAATATAAAAAACTGGGTTATATGTCTCTTCGGCAGAAGTGCCTTTCTTGCCGAATCCCATGCGATGCACCATAACATTTCCGATTAGCTCCTCCTTCGGCTTGGTTGAATCAAACCGTAAAGTAATCATGTGGAACTCAATGTCATTGATACGGTCTGTAATCTCTTTAATGGCAACCTCCGCACCGCCAACAAATGTCGGATAATACGCGAGTGAGAATATAAGAATCTTTTTTTTCACCCCGTTAGAAGTCTGTTTTAATTGGTTGTTGTGATTTATTTCAAACATAATTTGTTTTTTGTGTATTTCCAGCTAATCCAACGCAGAAAAATTTAGCTTAATTTTTCTGCCAAGAACTTCTAACAGGGTTCATTTTATACGCTTGCGCACAAATCCAGAATACGCGAATCGAATAGCGTTCGCGAAAGCATCTCCGTCGCCAATCGAACGACGCAGGTCTTTTCGATAGGAAAGCGCGGCCGCTTCTTTCTCTTGCATCTCATCACCGCCATATACCTGATCGGCATCACTTAGTACGAGCCGCAAAAATGCCCGCCTAAGGCGTGGGACGTGCGAAATGTCCTGATCGGCAAGTGTGATGAGGAAAGGCAACCTGCTCGATCGCTTGAGCAGGATGCCCAAGAGCGCCGCATAGCTTGCCATCAGGGCCCATGCGAAAAGATAGTTGTGTTCGCGATGCAAAGCTCGCGCTTTTGTAAACCCCAAAATGGGAAGCAAATATTTATCAAACCGTCGACCAAAGCCAATATGATGCACGTGTGCGTTTTGAATTGGGCAAACCACATTTACAGCATCTTTCGAAAAAGCAGTCGTTACGATGTCAAATTGCACATTTGGCATCGCGGTCATGAGATCACATAGCGCATCCTCCGCCGGGCCAGAGACAGGGTGGAAAGTGGTAGAAAATACGAGCACGCGCTTTTCGAGCGCCGATGTGCGCTCGTGCATGCGCAGAAATTCGCGAATATATTCCTCAACGGACCGCTTTGCGCTCCAACCGAGCATATTCGATTTCACAGTATCAAGCCTGGATTGCATGCGGTTACCGACACGTTCCGGCATCATGATAATGTCGCTTCCAAAGAGGCGTGCAATATTGGTGATAGAAAAAGAGCGCTCGTTGCCCAAGCCGTATTCATCGCCATGCCCTTTTTCTCCAACAAGCAAGAGACCGTCAACAATGTCGTCCACGTGCGTGAAATTACGCTCCTGCGTACCTGGCGCAACAACTGTAAGCGGTGTCCCGCGCAGATACATCTGCTTAAAACTCTCAACAATGGTGCCGTAGACACCGGTACGCTCGCGTGGACCAAATACATTGTAGAAATATGTGACGGCGTACGGCAGGCCATCCCGCTCTCCCACTTCTTTCACCAACTCGCTGTTAGCCGCCTTCGTCGCAGCATATGGAGAAGTGCTTCGCGCCGTGCCGCCATCGCCAAACTTGGTGCTTGAACCAGCATATATCAGCTTGGACCGGCACGTGCGCCAGAATTCAATGACTGCGGCCGTTCCGATAGTGTTTAGATTGTGTACGACGTCCGGCTCAAACACGCTCTGTTCAACGCGCGAATATTCCCCAAGATGAAAAATAATGTCCGGCGTTTCAGGAATATGCTTTGCAATATCTTTTGTGTGGCCTTCGCGATACTCAACATCCTTCACATGATTTTCTTTGTAGCCCGTGAAGTAGTTGTCCAGCGATATGACCATGTGTCCTTCCTTTGCGAGTCGTTCGCACAAATGCGAGCCGACGAACCCGGCACCACCTGTGACTAGAATGAGTTTTTTTGTGTTATCGCTCATATATAAACAGACGCGATACGAAAGTTGCCAAAGAGCGGTGAGTGACAGGATGGTGCTGGGCATGCCCCGCTTCCCCCGTTACGAGAATAGTTTTTTGCTGCATTTCTCAAGATTACCCCTATCCGGCGCTTTCATCAATTATTTTCCAGTCGTCTTTTTGTTTGCGCCGAATTGCATACACCGCGCCCGCGCCGAGAAGTGAAATAAGCGCGGCGCCCAACCACCACGCGTAGGAAACGCGCGTATCGGCCGTGCTTGCCGCCGCGAGTTGCGTAGTAGTAGCAACTGACTCCGCCTCGAACTCCGTATTTGTTTCCACTTCCGATTCCGATGTATGTACGCTGACTGACGGCGTAAGAGAGACGCGAGAGCTTGGTGCTTTAGTTTCGCTTACAAATGGCTCAATCGCCGTGTGAGCCGTTTTTGGCGGCTCTGTTTTCTCCACTTCCTTCACGCGCACCGCGACAGCGCCACTCGGAAATTGCAGCTCCGCCTTTGCGGCTGCGTGAAAACGCAACAGTGTGGGTGAAAGACGCAGAGTAGCTCCCGGAAGAATCACTGTGTGCTCCGGAAGAGTGAATGTGTGAAAATCCATAACGACGCGCCAGAGTGAAATATCGGCATTGCGTCTTCCTTTGTTTGAGAGTACGACGCCACCGTCTTCCGAAAGCGCGAGTGTGAGCTCCACCTCCTCTGCAACAACGGTAATGCGGTGCGTCGCGTACGCACCATAATGAAATACTTTGAGAACGACCGCATAGCGCCCCGAGTAAAGAAAGCGGTGCGTGACCTCCTTTCCTTCCGCCGTCGTGCCGTCTCCGAAGTTCCATGTGTAGTGCACGTTCTCCATTGGTTTCTTCTTGTCGTCATGCGCCAGACCTATGAACGGCACATCCGTGCCGATGGTCACCGTTCGATTTTCTCCCGCCTGTGCGGTGAGCTTCATGTCGGATGTTTCGTATGTGGTGGATGTATCCGACGACGTTTGGGTTTGTTCTGTTTGTGTGTCTTCTTGCGGCTCGTCTTCTGTGGTTTGCGAAACGCCGCCACTTACCGTGATGTGGTCTTTAATGTTGTTGAATGTCACTTCCCCAATTCCACTGACGTTCTTGATGTCTTCTATTGTAGCGAACGGACCGTGTTCGGTACGATAGTCAATAATAGCTTGTGCTTTCACATCCCCGATGCCGGTTAGTGTCATTAGAGTAGCTTTGTCGGCAATATTTATATTGACAGCATGGTCGGCATACGCAAACGGCTGCACAAAAAGAAAAACGGCACACACCGCAAAAATTCCGTAGTATGTTCTGAAAACCCTCCGCTTCGTGAGGCGTACCTCTTCGGGGTCGCTGTCTGGGCTTGCTAGCCCAGCGCTCACTCTCGGCTCGTCAGCCTGCGAGAGACCCCGAAGAGACACGCCTCCTCGCTCCGGGTAAGCAAAGCTTTCCGGCAGCGCTCGTTCGGAAACGGAAAAATTCATTTTACCGTTTCGCTCACTCGTTTGCCGGTTAACAGTTTCAGAACATGCTTTAGCGTTCGCTTTCTTTTGAGTCGCGCAGAATACTGCGTAAAACTTCGGGAGAAACTTCTTTTGGTCCACTCTGGTCTTGCGGAGGAGGAGCCGCCTTGTGTACTGATTCGTCACGTTTAATTCGCTCGCGCAGTAGGTCTGCGGGAGATTTGTGCGGCTCGCCGTGAGCCCGAATCGGTTCACTTTTTGCTTTTTGAATAGCAGAGCGAAGCGCGTCGCGGTTGGCAAATTCTGCGTTGTCTCCCTGTTCTCCCTCGTCTCTTGGAGCCGATTCGGACTCACGGCGAACCGATTCGGGAGGACGTGGCGAAACGGAACGCATTGGTGCAACGGGCTCACGGCGAACAGACCCGCGAAAAGGCGCGTGCCCTTGAGAACTCTCGTGTTCGCGCCTTTGTTCTTCCCTATCTCTACTAAATGGCTCACGTTTTGGTGATTGTTCATACCGATCTCTCCTCTCTCCAATGTCTCGCGGAGGAGGAGATGCGCGACCATCATACCCCGACGAGCGCACAAAGTCCCGCGCGGGCGGCTTCCCCCCTCTGTCTCCTTGCCACTCTGCTCTTTCTCTCTTGAGAGGCGCGGGTGGTGGTCGGAATTCTGCCTGTCGCGCCGCAACAGCCGCTTCTACGTCTTCTCGCCGCTTGCCGAACTGTGTCCGTGAGAAGTTGACGACATCCTCGCGGTACGATACATCCGGCGTCTCTATCGGCGGAATGGTTTCTGCGGAAAAAGGCGCCGAGCCGACACCATCTATCATAAGCGTCAGATAAATTTGCCCGAGGCCGAGCCCCACGAGGTCTTCCGCCATAAAGGTCGGCTCAAACACGGTCTTCAAAACCTCCGCATCAAACGGCCCCACGCGAAAACAAATGAGTGTACCGATGTTGCCAAACACCGCATTGCGTACATTTTCTTCCATCTGCTCTATGTACTGGTTTGCAAGCGTGAGCGCGAGTTTGTATTTGCGCGACTCCGAAAGAATATCGGCAAACGCCTCGTTCATCATTGATTGAAACTCGTCAACGTAGAAATACACGCGCGGCAAGCGCACCATACGCGCCTCCGGTTCGTCGGCGCGGCTCATCGCCGCTAAATAAATTTTAACCACAAGCATGCTCCCGAGAAGCGATGCGTTCGTTTCCCCCATGCGACCCTTTGAAAGATTCACGATGAGTATCTTTTTCTCGTCCATCATTTTGCGCATGTCAAACGACGATTTCGGCTGGCCGATGATGTTGCGTATCAAAGGATTCGCGACGAACTGGCCGATTTTGTTCTGTATCGCCGGTGTCGCCTCTTGCGTGTAGCGGTCGGTGTAGGTGGCAAATTCCTCCACCCAAAACGCGCGCACGACGGGGTCGTTTATTTTCTCCACCACCGCCTTCCGAAATTCTTTGTTGATGAGCATGCGGTTCACGTCCAAAAGCGTTGAACCCGGATACTCCAAAAGAGCGAGGAGCGTATTTTGTAAAATGTATTCCATGCGCGCGCTCCACGCGTCTACCCAAATGCGCTTCAGGGCACCCATGAGGCCGGAGACGACGAGGTGGCGCTTGTCGTAGCCCACATCTTCCATCACGTTGAAACCTATGGGGTGGTCGGTATCAAACGGCGCGAAGTAAAGAACGTCTTTTATGCGCTCATGCGGAACGAAGTCAAGCAGTTTTTCCGCCGTGGAGCCGTGCGGGTCAATGTAGGCAATACCTTCACCATTCTGAATATCCTGAATCGCCATGTTCTCCAACATGGTGGATTTTCCCATGCCCGTCTTTCCGATAACGTAAATGTGCTTTCCGCGATCAATGGCGCGAATACCGAAAATCTCACGCTTCCCGCGCGTGTGCGTAGAGGCGAAATAGGTTATCCGCCGCTCGTCATCCTGATTATCAGGACCCATGTGGACAGTATAAACCCTATCTGCAATGTGGAGTAGTGAGATAAATTAAAAATTTAAATATCAAAATGAAAAATTACAGTTAAAAATTCAAAATGTCCGTTGCAAAACTATGGCGCACACAATCGTTAACATCAGAGTCGCCGTTCTACTTCTTTGTAGTCACTCGAGCGATGGATAATCGCGACCACATGAACTGTATTCGAGATAATCTTAAAAACGACACGATAATCGCCGACATGTAATGTGCGGCATCCTTTCAAGACATACTGGAGCGGCTTGCTGAATAATTCGGGTCGCGTAACTAATTTTTGCTCAATCGCAACACGTACTTCGTCTTGCCAAAAATGGTCGAGAGAAATGATGTCCTCAAGAGCAAGCCGGTGATACGTTATCGGTCGCGGCGCTTGGCGGTTATCATTTTCCATACTTTTTCATGCGGTATCCACGGACCCTTGTAATTCTTAAGCCGCTCATCAGCAATTTTGCTCAAGTAACGGTCCTCCTCGAGCTCTAGCGCTTCCTCAAGCAAACGCGCGACCTTGGTCGCCACGGGCTCTTGGTCCCGCTTCGCAAGAGCGCGCACATCAGCATAGGTGCGCTTTGAGACGCTGATATTAATTCTCTGTTTTGTGGTAGCCATATACGCAAGTGTATCACCTGTCAATCCGCCCAAACAAGACATACAAAACACAGGAACCAAACGAACGCTAAAATTCCAAGCACCAAGCGAGCATTAAAATCCAAAGCACCAAGCACCAAATCACAAACAAATCACAATGACCAAAATTCAAAGCATAAAACAGAATGCGTTTAGGACATTGGTATTTGGAATTTCGGTATTGTTTGGAATTTGGGATTTGTAATTTGTTATTTTTGCATCTTGGTTATTTGAGTAGTGGTTATTGGTTATTTTTGAGAACTTGTCTCAAACTATCGTATCTATTAGCAGGGTCCCAGAAAAACCACGAGGTGAGACCGGCGTCGTAGGTGGCGCGAATTTGGGCGTCAATGTCGGCGGGCAGATAATCCTTGCCGTAATCAAAATCCTGCAACCACGGACGCAATTTTTTCGGGTCATGCACGGGCTTTGCATACACGGCGGGAGTAGAGGTGCCAATACGCTCGTGCGCGAACGACACAACGGGTGTCGTTGTCGCAAGAGCGCGGCGCACGGCGTGGCTCATGGAGTACTGCACCACCTTATACGGGTCACTATTTGGATTGCCGAGGCCTAAGAAACTTTTCGGATAATGTGATGGATAGACCATGGGAGCGACGTAATCAAAATACGGAAGCGTGCGCTCCAAGACCTGCCCAATGTTCAGGTCGTCAACATTCGTCGTCGTCATGCCAAAAAGATCTGCCGACATAACAGCGCCGGTCGGCTTTATTTCTGCGTGAAGATGCCAGAAGAATTTTTCAAGCTCCCCCGCGTAATCTTTAGAGGGATATACGATGTCCGACATGGGCCCGTCAGATGGCCAGCGAATATAATCGTAATTCAGTTCGTCAAAACCAATCGCGTAGGACTCTTTTGAAAGCTCTACAATGTAGTCCCAAAACGGCTCGCTGTTTACCGCTACAAAGGAAAGTCCTTTGTAGTCCTTCCACGGCTCGCCGGAGCGGCTCTTGCTTTGCACCGACTGCTCCGGATGCGCTTTCGCATAAAACGGGTCCTGAAACACCGTGATGCGGCCGATAACGTAAATCCCTTTGTCGTGCAGTTTCTCTATGAACTCCTTCATATCGCGCGCGCCGCACGCTGGAGAAGTGGAATCCGCGAGCGCTGGATTCTCGGAAGAAAATGAAATCCTTCCAGAGTAGTCCTTTATGTCAATGATGACCGCATTGAGTTGTGTGTTATCAATGAATTCTACGAGTGAATTGCGGAGCGACGGCGTGCCAACGGCGCACTGCGTCATGTAGATGGCATACATCGGCTCCGGCGTCTTAAGGTGCACCGTCTGTGGTTCTACAACAATGACTTCTTCTGGAGTTTCGCGGTCAAATAATGGCGACTGTGTCGCAAATGCACTTGCAATAAGAAGACGCGCGGGATTCGAGGGGCCCGACACTGTAAAGAGTAGAACAGCGCCGGCGCCTGCGGCGCCGAGTACACAGAACACGGCTGTTTTAATTGCGGGGAGCATCATGCTCTGTGGATACCTCCGTTTCCAACCGTCTCTCGCGTTTTGAAACGCGTCGCCTGACCGCAATGCCAAGTGCGATTATAAAAATCCCCGCGACGAGAAAAAGCGCGGCATCCCACGTATTCGGAAATCCAAGAAACGGCAGTGCGGCCACAAACGCGCCGGATAGCATGATGAGAGTGTCAATAGTCATATGAAAGTAGTATACAGCTTTTAGCTTTTAGCTTCTAGTGGTCGGTTCAACTATGACAACAAATTCCCCTCGAGCCGCCTTCCGCTTTTCGAGGTCTAGAGCGAGCTCTGCTGGTGATCCTGTGAGCACTTCTTCGTGGATTTTGGTGAGCTCGCGGGCTATCGTCACGTAGCACTTAGGAGCCGAGCTATTGAGCTCTTTTAGTAATTTCAATATGCGGTGAGGTGATTCATAGAGAACAACTGGTACCGTGCTTTTTGCTATGTCCCGTACGAATGTTTGCCTTCCCTTTTTGTGAGGTGGAAATCCCAAAAATACGAACGAGCTCATGTTTGCGCCGGCAACGGAGAGCGCGGCCGTAAGTGCGCTTGGCCCCGGTATTGCATCTATTATTGCGCCTGGCAGATTCTCGCGCACATGCGCGACTAGACGCGCGCCTGGATCAGAAATTCCCGGCGTACCGGCATCCGATACATAGGCAACATGCTCGCCTGCCAGCAAACGCTCGGAAACTTCTTTTGCTTTTCCTGCTTCTGTCGCCGCATCCAGTCGAAATACAGATTTACGAAGTCCATAATGATTGAGGAGTTTCAGGGTAACACGCGTGTCTTCGGCGTAAATCACATCACACTCCTTCAAATTCCAAAGGGCTCGAAACGTAATATCGCCGAGATTCCCTATCGGCGTCGCGACAATTGAAAGCTTGCCTGCTGTATTTTCACTCATACGTTATGCTAATATACTCAAGAATTTAAGCACTCGATGGGCACGCGACGTAAGCTTGTGCCTAACAGCGGTTCCTTCATTGCGTTTCAGAACGAGACCGGCAATCGCAAGACGGCGAATATGTTCGGCCACAGTCTTATGATTCGTTTTTGTAGATGACGCTATCTCTTCTACAGAGAGCTCCGGTTCACGCCTCAATAGTTCCAAGATCTGTATCCTGCGATGGTTCGAAAATCCTCTCACCAATCGTTCGAGCCTGCGATATTCCATATCCTTATACTTAAATTCTTAAGTATTTGAGTATATCATATTCGCGTCAGTCGGCTATCTGCTCGGCCACTTTGTAGATATCGCCGGCGCCCATGGTAATAAGTAAGCTTGTAGCTTGAAGCTTATAGCTTATAGCCAGAAGAGCATCACGGACTTCGTCGAGAGAAGAGAAGGCGCGGGCGGGAGTGCCGAGAGCGGATATTTTCTCGGCAAGCGCTTCGCTCGTTACCCCTAGAATCGGCTCTTCACGAGCTGGGTAGATTGGCGCAAGAATTACTTCGTCAGCCAGGGCGAGTGACTTTGCAAAATCATTCATGAGATCGCGCGTGCGGGAATAGAGGTGTGGATGGAATGCGACAGTAATTTTCTTACTTGGAAACTTCGTGCGCGTCGCCTCCAATGTTTTTCGTATTGCCGTCGGATGATGTGCGTAATCGTCATACACCAAGGCGCCCTCTTTTGTTTTTCCTTTATATTCAAAACGCCGCCACACACCCTTAAAATTTTTGAGTGCTTCGTCAATCACTACGTTTTCCAATTCCGGAAACAGCGCGCGCGCCGTGGCCTTCGCGGCGCGCGCATTTTCTTTATTAAACTCACCGATCAACAAAAGATCAGGAACCAACTCTTTTACGTATTCGTCCTTTTCAATAACTTTTTTTGCCTGCCTACGCACCTCAGCAAACGCAGCTTTAAATTCCTTGGGAGTTTTGTAGTAATCGGTATGATCCCACTCAATATTGGTAATCACTAACACTTCCGTGTGCAGCTCCAAAAAATGTTTTTTGTACTCACACGCTTCCACAACTAAAATATCGCTTGTGCCCGCCAGGTAGTTAGAACCCCACTCATTCACTAAAGAGCCGACTATCGCGGTCGGCTCTTTTCCCGCCGCTTTCAAAATTGACGCAAGCATCGCGGCCGTTGTTGTTTTTCCGTGTGTTCCCGCGACCGCTATAGTGCGATATTTTTTTGACACCTCACCGAGCGCTTGGAAATAAGAGAGCTCCGGTATGCCTTTTTCCCGCGCTGCCGCACGCTCCGGATTATCTTCCGGCACTGCATCGCTGTAAATCAAGAGCCCCGTATCATTCGGAACATTCTCTGCGTCATGTTCAAAATATAGCTTGAAACCTTGCTTTTTGAGCATATCCGTTACCGGCGACTCTTCCCTATCCGAGCCACTTACACGCTTCCCTTCATGCTTAAAAAGCTGTGCCAGCGCCGACATCCCAATACCACCGATTCCGACCATATAGATATTTTGTGGAATCTTCATAATGCTTTGACGAGCGCGAGAAATTGGTCGTTGCGATCGAATTCATTCTTAAAGTATTTGCCGAACGACGAGAACGCAGGACTATAGAGTATTATCTCGCCCGATTCGGCGATGGCAACGGATTTGTCAACGCACGCCCGCAACCCTTCCTCTTCATAGACCAGAACATTCAGTTCAAGCGCTAAGACGTCATCGCGAATACGTTCCGTTCCACGTTCTTTGAACAATACGACCTTCGAGCACCATTTCGGTATTTCCTTCACAAGCTCTGACATGTCGAGGTTCTTATCGTCGCCGCCAACAATGAGCACGACATTCCTTTGCCTTGCGTCGCCGACGGCACGAAGTGCTGCGATCGTTGCTTCCGGCGTTGTTGCGTTGTTGTCGTTGTAAATTTTTACGCCTTTCACTTTGCGCACGAATTGTAAGCGGCCTTCCACGCCTGCGAATGATTCAAGACCTGCGCGTATTTCTTCTTCAGTCAAAGCCGAGCCCTGCCTGCCCCTGCCCGTCCGACAGGCGGGGGCAGGCAGGGCGCGAAGTGCTGCCGCCGCGAGCGACGCATTCTCGCGGTTGTGCTCGCCGAGGATTTTTAATTTCCAGTCGGCGGGAATTGGTGGCGGCACAAACGGCTCACACGGCGTATGAGCCGTTTGCACACGCTCAAACGCTTGTGCGCCGACTATAAGAGCATCGTCGGGTCTTTGAAATTTAAAAATATTCGCTTTGTCGGCAAAGTATACGTCAGTCGTCGGATAGTAATTTACGTGGTCCTGCAAAAAATTCGTGAACACAGAAATGTGCGGACTTATTTTCAAATCACCGAATCCCTGCAGCTGCCATGAATCCAACTCAAGAACCGCAATGTCTCCCTTTCGTACTTCCGAAAGCAACGCGAGTGTTGATTTCCCTCTCACATTTCCACCGAGCGTTGTTCTCTTATTCGCGCGAATAAGAGAATGATGGATAAGGTGTGCAATTGTTGACTTGCCGCGCGTACCGGTAACACCGACAATCGTCACACCCTCTTCCGTCGCGGACTTCGCAAAAAGTGCCGTGGACATGTAGACCGGCACGCCAGATGTGCGCGCGGCGGCAACTTCGAGCGAGTCAAGCGGCACACCAGCCGCTTTTACGACAAAATCACACCCCGTAAAATCCTCAGCGCGATGTTCACCGAGATGAAACGAGATGTTTTTGTATTTTTTTAATTTTTCCACCGACTCCGCTAGTTCCGCGTCGTTTTTCTTATCGGTCACAAGCACCTCTGCGCCGCATATACCTAGAAACTCGGCGTCCCCAACGGCCCGCCCCAAAAGCCCCAAACCGAGCAGGGTTATTTTCTTGTTGCGAAACATTTCGCAGGCCTTGTCTATATCCATGAGCAAAGTTTACTCCATTGAAAGCACCCTGCCCAGCACCACTTTTGCTATACAGCAAAAGTGGTGCTGGGTTATCCACAGAAATTCCACAGAATGTGCGGCTCGCGCGGCAGTATCATAAAAAAGTACATTGAGAATTGGTCGATGCGGCTTCGCGAGCTCTAACACACAGCGCTGCCCGCCACCCTCTGTAGCGCATGCAGAGCACGGCGGCCTCCCGCACATTGCCTTGCAAAATCATCCGTATCGGCGTCGTATTGGATGATGTTGCCGTACACCCCAACTTTATAGACGCACCATGCGCTTGGTGTTTTTATTGTTGTATGCACCGCATTTACTACTCACTACTAACTACTTTCTATTTACTACCCCAATGACCACATTCATAACCAAGCGAGACGGCAAAATAGAGCCGTTTAATGCAGACAAGATAAACCGTTCCATAGAGCGCGCGTGCGTTGGCCTTTTGGACCCGGTTGGCATGGTGACGCAAATCGCCACCGAAACACAGCTCACCATATACGACGGCATTTCTACTGAAGAAATGGACGAAGCGACCATCAACGCCGCAGTGCAAAACATAAAGGAGGATACCGAGTACGACATAATCGCGGTACGTCTTTTCTTAAAAACGATTTATCGGCGTGTCGTCGGAGAGTACGACCACGACCCGCAAATACTCCGACAGAAACATCGAAGCGGATTTTCGTCATATATACAAAACGGCATCGGTAGTGGGCTTCTGGACCCGCGCATGGGAGAGCTTTTTGACTTGGAGGTTCTCGCCGGAGTGCTATCGCTCATGCGCGACGAACTCTTTACCTACGCGGGACTCTCAACGCTCATGAACAGATACGCCTTGAAAGGCGGCGATCGCAAACCGATTGAGACACCACAGTATTTCTTCATGCGCGTTGCGATGGGCCTTGCCTACAATGAAAAAGAGCCGACCTTGTGGGCGAAAAAGTTTTACAATCACATGTCACGACACCTCTACATCGCCGGCGGTTCCACCAACCTCGGCGCCGGCACCACGCGCCCATCGCTTTCCAACTGCTTTCTCTTGGAAGTACATGACGACATTGAACACATTGCGAAGTCCGTTGCCGATGTCATGAAAATTTCAAAGGCATCCGGGGGCCTCGGCGTATCCATGACAAAACTACGCGCATCCGGCTCGCCGCTTTCTTCTTCAAACACCGTCTCTTCGGGACCAACACCATTCGCAAAAATTATGGACACTGCGATACGCGCCATTCAGCGCGGCGGTAAAAAGCTCGGTGCCATGTGTTTCTACATGGAAAATTGGCACTTGAGTTTTCAGGAATTTATTGACTGGAAACACAATGCGGGCGACGACTACTTGCGCATGCGCACCGCAAATACCGCCGTGTTCCTTTCCGACGAGTTCATGCGTCGTGTGGAGCGTGGCGAGGATTGGTATATGTTTGACCCCAAAGAAACCCCAGATTTAAACGAGCTGTACGGTTCTGCATTTAGCAAGCGCTACGAGGAATATGTGGAAATGGCACGTGAGGGAAAAATGCGCATGTGGAAGAGAGTGCCTGCACGCGAGCAGTGGCACCAGATTCTTACCTCTCTTCAATCCACATCGCACCCATGGCTCACGTGGAAAGACCCTATAAACTTGCGCGCGCTCAACAACAATACCGGCACCATCCATATGTCAAATTTGTGTACGGAAATCTGCCTGCCGCAGGATAAAGACAATATCGCGGTGTGCAATCTTGCGTCACTCAACCTTTCCACGCACGTGGAACACAAGCAAATCAACTGGGTTCTGCTTGAGGAAAGCGTGCGTCTTGCCGTGCGCCAATTGGATAACTTAATAGACATCAACGTCATTCCCATTCCCGAAGCAACTCGGTCCGACCGGGAAAATCGCGCTGTGGGGCTCGGCCTTATGGGTCTTGCAGACACGCTAGAACAGCTCGGGATGCCGTATGAAAGTCCACATGCGGCGGATTTCGTTGACCGCGCATTTGAATTCGTAAGCTACATTGCAATTGACGAGAGCGCGAACTTGGCACATGAGCGCGGCTCATACAAAAACTTTACTGGATCCGGGTGGTCGCGAGGAATAGTGCCGCTAGACACCATGAAGACGCTGGAGGAAGATCGCGGCGCCGTGATAGAGCTTCCAAACGGAACGCGAAATCGCCGCCTCAATTGGGACGCCTTGCGCGCGAAAGTAAAAGAAGGAATTAGAAACGCAACACTCCTTGCGGTCGCGCCGAACGCAAACATCGGACTCGTCGCGGGCACGACACCGGGCATTGACCCTCGATTCGCGCAGGTGTTTTCGCGCAATAAAATTTCAGGCAAATATTTAGACCTCAACAGAAATCTCGTAAAGGACCTCAAAAACATGGGGTTGTGGGAAGACGTGCGCGAGAGAATAATTGAATCGCAGGGAGACATAACCGACATTCCCGAAATTCCCGCATATCTGAAAGATATATATAAAACCTCATTCGCTACGTCTCCGTATGCGTTCATAGAAATCGCGGCACGCGCGCAAAAGTGGGTAGACCAGGCGCTCTCGCGCAACATGTATCTTGAATCGCGAGATATGGATGAAATGAAAAATATATATATGACCGCGTGGCGTAAGGGTCTTAAAACCACCTACTACCTTCACATGAAGCCGCGCCATTCGGCGGAGCAAAGTACCATTGCGGTTAATAAGGCGGAGAAGTTGGGAAAACGCGGGTTTGCAGCGGCGAAAAGTGCACACGCGCCGACCCTGGAAGCACCGGTCGTCTCTTCGTTTTCTGCAGCTTCTTTTTCCAGACAAGAGTCCGTACGGCAAGATAAAAAACAAGAGTTAGGGGGGTTTTCTGCCGTATCTAAAACTGTTCAGTCCAAACCGACAGTGTCCGATATGCTAAACGCCAAAGCCGCCGACAGAAACGACGGTAGGCAGGCGCCACTCCCTGCCGCCACCGTGAAGAATCCGGCCATTTCTCTGGAGGATATGTCCTCAGCCATCGGCTCGACGAAGTCGGACCTCGGACAGACGAAGTCGGTCGTAAATGAAACCGACTCCGCGCTTGAGACGCCCATCGCTCGCGACGGTTTTTCTTCTGCACGCTCGTTAACACACGTACATAACGGACCGTCAGACCCGCAGGAAAAGTTGGTGTGTGATGCGTGCCAGTAAAATAAGGAGCGTATGCGACTATATTTTACTGACCCTGTGAAATGCGCCTTCGGCGCTCGCCGCTTCGCGGCGATTTCACAGGGTGTAAGATTTTCTAATTCACTTAGTTCATAACAAAATCCAACATGCTCATAGGAAAACCCTCACCCGACGACATGAACCTCCACCCCCTGCGTTATCAGTGGGCGTATGACCTCTACAATCAGGCAGTGCGCAACACCTGGTTCCCGCACGAAATTGCGCTCAAGGAGGACCTGGACGACTGGACTAAAATGACCGAGGACGAACGGCATGCGGTAAAATTTTTGATGGCGTTTTTCAACCCCGCAGAGCTTATCGTGAATCGCTCCATCGCGCTCGGTATCTACCCGTACCTCAAATCCCCGGAGTGCCACCTCTATTTGGCAAAGCAGATGTGGGAAGAAGCGAACCATTGCGTTGCGTTTGAATACGTCCTTCAGACATTCCCGCTTGACCGCGAAAAAGTATTTAGCATCCATCTTGAGGTCCCGTCTATGAAGGTGAAGGAGGACTACATTAATAAGTACATGAAGCGTATGACGGAAGACACGCTTGACGTATCTACCCTGGACGGCAAAAAAGATTTTATTCGCAATCTCGTTGCCACGAATATCGTCATGGAGGGTGTGTGGTTTTATTCGGGCTTCATGGTGGCGCTCTCATTCCGCCAGCGAAATCAACTGCGAAACTTGGGAAGTATGATTAATTGGGTTTTGCGCGACGAATCGCTCCATTTGAAATTCGGCATCAATCTCATACACAACATTCTTGAAGAGAATCAAGATTTGGTAACGGTAGAATTCGCAGAAGAGATAAAACGAATAATCGTTGAGGGTGTGGATTTGGAGGTGGCATACAACAAAGACCTGTTCCCGCGCGGAATTCTCGGCCTCAACGCCGACTACGTGAATCAATACGTGCAGTATGTCGCCGATCGCCGCCTCGCGGAGCTTGGCATAGACAAGCACTATGGCGTCACGAACCCTGCCAAGTGGATGTCTACCGCGACCGACGTATTTGAGCTGGTAAATTTCTTTGAGGCCCAGAACACGAGTTACGAGGTGGACTCCGGTTCGACCGCGAAGCACTAACAACGAGCTCTAGTGCGAGAAGAATGCTTCGGTATAGAGCTTTTCCTCATTCACTCCGGCCTTTCGAAGGCCTCTCCACATATCCCGTGTAAATGAAATGGAACCGCAAATGAGAAACTCCGCGCGCGACACATCTGAAACGCGTGATAGTATGTCAGTCGGCTCTATTCGGTGCGGAATCACATACTCGTTTTGGACCTCTGCATCGCGTGTCACAAAATGGGTCAGGGAAAAGTTTGGAAATTTCTGCCGAAGTTCCGTACATTCTTCAAGAAAGATGGCGTCAGACAAAGTTCTGACACTGTGAAAAAGCGCTAGGCGACGTGATAAAGTGTACTTCGCGATATGCCGGATCATGCTCCTGAAGGGCGCGATGCCTATACCTGCGGCAAGCATCACAAGTTCACTATCATCAGCCTCGGGGTAAAAAAACCCGTATGGCAATGACGCGCGCACCGTGTCCCCCGGGCGCATGGAGCACAGACGATTGGAGAACTCGCCGATTGCGCGCACGGTTATAGACAGTGTCGACTCACTGGGAGCACTTGAAATACTGTATGCTTTCCCCTCCGACGTGCGCGTTTCCGGAAAAAATATATTAACGTACTGGCCGGGAACAAAGGGTGGCACCGTTCCGTCCTCTTTAGTCAGCATAAGTGTTGCGACACCGGAAACTTCCGATATTACTCCGCACACCACATACTCTTGAAATTCAATTTGCATGATTCTCTTCGTAATCTTTAACGGCCTCACGCAGTCCCTGGTGGCCTAAGACCGAGCAGTGATATTTTCTGTCTGGCAACCCTCCGAGGCGTTCTATAATGGCCTCCGGCGTAAGCCGCTTCGCACGCGCGAGCGTCATGCCGCCGTTTTCGGTCGCCATAACCGACATCATGGACGTTGAGGCAATCGCGGAAGCACAGCCAAACGTGCGCCATTTACACTCATGGATGCGTCCTCTATGGTCCACTTGTATCCACACGGCCATCACGTCGCCGCATGCCGGACTCCCAACGACACCGAGACCATCTGCTTCATACGCGGCGTCATCAATAAGTAAATTTCGCGGATTGAAAAAATGGTCGCGCACGACTTCGCTGTAAAGCCAGCTACCAACATCACATACCGTATTTTTCTTTCGCATACTGACTACTTCGTTAGGCCATTAATTTTAAGATTGGTGCTAGTGGTGAGCCCCCACACTTATTGTGCCGAGGGCGCTTCGCGCCGCGCTTCGCGCATCGACACATTAAGTGTGGGGGTGAGCGCCGAAGCCGCCCGCAACGTTTCTACGATTGTTGGAAAAACCGAGAGCACATAGTCAAGCGCCGCCTGGTCCGTCTGTCTTCCGAGAGAAAACCGTAAACTTCCGTGCATGAGGTCGTCATTTTGCCCGATTGCGATAAGAACGTGAGACGGCTTCAGGTCATGTGCGGAACATGCCGACCCGGTTGCGGTTTCTACACCACACTCGTCGAGCATAAGAACCATTGATTCCCCCTCTATACCGGGCACGGTAACGTGTACGATGTGCGGGAGACAGTGCGTTGGATGACTGTTCACCGTCACTCCAGGGACTCGCCCGCGTAACTCGGATATAAAGTAGCTCCTTAGCGCATAAAGGCGCTCGGACTCCTTCACTCTGATTTTCTCCGCCTTTTCTAACGCGAACGCCATGCCAACCATGAGAGGAACTGATTCCGTGCCGGCTCTCATTCCTCCCTCCTGGTCGCCGCCTACCAGGAGGGGCGACATATGCACGCCGCGCTTCTTGTACAACGCGCCAACCCCCTTCGGGCCATATACCTTAGAGCCGTTGAGGGTCATAAGGTCAACGCCGAGATCCCGAACATTAAGCGCAACATATCCGGCGGCCTGGCATGCGTCCGTATGCACAAGCGGAAGTCCGGTCTTTTTTTTACGTTCAGCGATAGCATGTGACAACTCGGATATTGGCTCCACCACTCCGAGTTCGTTGTTCGCATACATAACGGAGATAAGAACCGTATCGTCCCTCACTAACGACACGACGGACGAAACGACAATCATTCCAAACCGATCTACCGAAGCGATGGATACTTCAAAACCATCTTTTTCGAGCGTGTGCGCCGCTTCAAGCACCGCCTTATGCTCAATGGCCGATATGATTATGTGCTTGCCGTTTTGCCGATTGGCACGCGCCGCACCTATAACGGCGAAATTGTCTGACTCGGTACCGCTCCCGGTAAAAATTATCTCGTCCGTATGTGCGCCTATACATGCGGCAACCCGCTCTCTCGCATCGGCGATCGCGCGCGCGGCACGTCTTCCACTCGCATACATAGACGATGGATTCCCATACTGCGCACCAAAGAACGGGAGCATGCACGCCAGCACCTCATCATCAAGAGGCGCCGTTGCTGCATAATCCAAATATACGGTTTTCATACGGCTATCGTATGCCGCAAAAGGCGACGTACTTTTCCGCGTTACTTCGGAATGCTTCCAATTCTACATCGGTATATTCAACCTTGCGTTTGAATTGTGGATTCAAAATGGTGGAGGAAACAAACTTTTGCAGGTAGTACCGGCTCGCACCCGCAATTTCTCGGGCAATACCCTCCAAATCCTCCGGCGAAAGCAGTGTCTTAACGACCGTCGTCCTGAACTCATACGGAACGCCCGAAGATAGTAGTGTGTCAATGCTTCTGCGTATCGCGCCAATGTCAACCGGACGACCAACAACACGGTGGTATGTTGAAAGGGGTGCTTTTACATCCATGGCCACATAGTCCACAAGATTCTGACTAATCGCCACTTCAAGAAGGTTTGGATTGGTCCCATTCGTATCAAGCTTCACGAGAAAACCGCGCTCTTTTACGCGCCGCATAAAGAGAAGTAAATCTTGGCCATGCATCGTTGGCTCGCCACCGGTTATCACCACGCCATCTATGACGCCGCGCCTTGATTCTAAAAACGTGAATATGCGGCTTTCAGAAAACGTCCTTTCCACCGTTTCGTTGACCAGTTCCGGATTGTGGCAATACGGACATCTGAAATTACAACCGATTGTATACACAATACATGCGGTCTTGCCCGGATAATCAATCAGGGTGCAGGGAACGAACCCGCCGAACTTCATGGTCGTTTTCCTGCCGCCTCGATAATGTTGTGCGCCACGTCCAGCACGGCGTGTTCATCTATGGGTTCATACGTTTTGCGCACGGACCACTCGGCCTGCTTGCCCGCATTCCACGCGCTTACGGGACGCAGATATCCGACGACTCGCGAATACACCTCGCACTCACGCGCGCATGTTGGACACGAGCGACACTCGCCAGAGAGGTACCCGTGCGACGCGCACACGCTAAATGTCGGCGTCAAAGTAAAGTAGGGCAATTTAAAATTCTCACATACTTTTTTCACAAGCCGAGGCACTGCGCTCGGATCGGTAACACGTTCTCCCAAAAATAGATGGATGACCGTACCACCCGTATACTTTGTCTGCAAATCATCCTGAACGGAAAGTGCCTCAAAAATATCATCTGTGTGGTTGACCGGCAGATGCGACGAGTTTGTATAGAACGGCTGCGCGCCGCGCGCAATCTCCGTCTCGTTCGCAACAATGATATTTGGATAACGTTTCTTGTCTTTAAGCGCGAGCCGATACGACGTTCCCTCCGCGGGTGTCGCCTCAAGGTTGTAGAGATTACCGGTTTCTTTTTGGTACAGAACGAGGCGTGTGCGCATACGAGTAAGCACCTTTTCCGCAAAAGAACGACCTTTTTTCGTGCCAATATCCGTGCCGAGAAAATTTACCAACGCCTCATTCATGCCGATAATCCCTATGGTAGAAAAGTGATTCTTCCAATATTCGCCGTACGCCGCATAAATTTTACGCAGGTAGAAGGCGGTATACGGATACAGGTTTGCGCCGGCAAACCGCTCAATTACTTTCCGCTTTATCTCCAAGCTCTCTTTCGCAATATCCATGAGGCAATAAAGCCGCTTAAAGAACTCTTTCTCGCTCTTTGCGATGTATCCTATCCTTGGCATATTGACGGTTACCACACCTATGGAACCGGTAAGCGCATTCGCCCCAAAAAGACCGCCACCACGTCGCTCAAGTTCGTTAAGGTCAAGACGCAATCTACAACACATGGAACGAGTATCCTCCGGTTTCATGTCAGAGTTAACGAAATTTGAAAAGTAGGGTATGCCGTATTTTGCAGTGATGTGCCACAATCCCTCGAGTGCCGGATTGTCCCAGTCAAAATCGCGCGTCACGTTTACCGTCGGTATCGGAAACGTAAACACGCGCCCCGACGCATCACCTTTTCCAAGCACTGAAAAGAGCGCTCGGTTGAGGCGATTCATTTCTTCCTGAAACTCGCCGTAGGTTTCTTCTCGCTCCTTTCCGCCAATAACAACTTTTTGGTCTTTAAAGTTAGGCGACGGGGAGAGGTCGAGCGTGATGTTAGAAAACGGTGTCTGGAAACCAACGCGCGTCGGCACATTCATATTGAATATGAACTCCTGCACATACTGCACGACTTCCTTGTCCGATAGATTGTCGTACCTGATAAACGGTGCGAGTAGTGTGTCAAAATTGGAGAATGCGATCGCGCCAGCCGCCTCTCCCTGGAGCGTATACATAAAATTTACGACCTGTCCCAAGGCGGCGCTAAAATGTTTCGCGGGAGCAGAGGTTACCTTCCCCGGCACACCGCAAAAACCTTCCCTCAAAAGGTCTGCAAGGTCCCACCCGATACAGTAAACGGAGAGGGTGCCGAGGTCATGCAGGTGCATATCGCCACTCTCGTGTGCATCGCGCACCTCCTTTGGATATACTTTGTTGAGCCAGTATGTCTTGCTAACCTCTGAAAAGATGTGGTTGTTGAGCCCCTGAAGAGAGTAGCCCATATTACTATTCTCCCTCACTTGCCAATCAAGGTTGTCGATATAATTGTCTACGAGCCCAAGTGAGGCGACAGTTATGAACGCGCGCATTTCGGCATGTTGGGCGCGATAGACGACGAAGGCCTTTGCGGCCTTTTTGTGTCGGGAGGCCATAAGCGTGCGCTCAACGCAATCCTGAATATCCTCGACTGACGGTATGTCATCCCCATACAGACGCTTCGCCAAGGAGAGCGTCTTCCCCGCGAGGCGGCGCGCCTCGGGCTCATTGAATTCTCCGGTTACTTTTCCGGCTTTTGCTATCGCCTGTGTGATTTTTTCTCCGTCAAACGCAACTTGCGAGCCGTCACGTTTTACTATCCCACGAAATGTGGGACATTGCCCTTGTGTCATGCGCATATGGTGATTATATTGATAATGATCGATAAATTGTAATATAGATGATTGTCTATGATTTCTAAAAAGCTGTGGACAAAGCATCGCGGAACGAAAAGGGTGGGTGGTCAAGATCGTTATAAGAGACCGCCATGGGTACCCGACACTATTTCCGGAGAAGAGGAGCTCTGCCCGGATTGTTTTAAGGTCGTTGGGGAGCGGAGCCGCTATACACTAGTGTGCATACTTGGCAAAACGACAAAAGGCATGACCGTAGGAGAATTGACGAAAAAAGTAAAGTTACGACAACCAACCGTTACGCACCATCTGCAAGTGCTACGTTCAGTGAATGCCGTGAGGTGCGAACCGCTCGGACGAAAACGCATGTATACACTCAATAGGAAGGCGCATTGTTTTGAAGAGTGTAAGATTCCTTATTAATTATCGGTTTAACTTTGATTGTCTATGAATAATTCCAAAATTATTGAAGGGGTTTTGCGTATCGCCGTTTCAGCAGAGTTTATAGGTCACGGCGTGTTTGCATATCAAGGAAAGGAGGAGTGGCTCGCTTGGTTTCCACATTTTGGAATTACAAATATGGATATCGCGTTACAGCTCATGGCGCTAGTTGGTATCATGGATATTGCTCTTGGCATATTAATTCTTGTAAGACCCGTGAGGATCTTAATTTTATGGATGGCACTCTGGGCAGTGTGGGCAGCGCTGGTACGTCCGATTGTCGGCGACCCTATATGGGATTTTGTTGAACGCGGTGCAAACTGGGGTGCGCCGCTTGCACTCTTTCTTCTGTATGGATGGCCGAGGTCGTTTAAAGAATGGTTTTATAAGTAAACCTAACTCTTTGATATACAGGGCGTTGACCCTGCGGCAAAGAAGACCCCTAACCCTGCGCGGAGCCACGGCGCGTTTCCGGTCGTGAGGTTTTCTGACTCCCCGCCCGAAGGATCTTGCCCCGACGCTTCTTCGTCGCCTCCCAATATTCCTCCGCCTTCTCCTCAAACACCCCTTGTTTATTCGCCATGTTCATATGGCGAATACGGTACCCGTATTTACTATCTACCCGAAGGATTTCGGTTCCTTTTATTTTTAGCTACAACGGCCTGTTGCAATTCGCGCCTCATTGACGTAAGGTGTGAAGATGGTAAAGCGAAAAAAGGCACCGATAGAGGGTGGGATGTGGCAACTGCGGCAAAAAACGCTTGAAATACACGGCGGAAGCATTGAAGAGGACCGCAATATGCGCCCGGGGCTCTACCGCACCGTGGCATTCCCGCTCGGCTCATTTGAGCGCGGTAAACGACTTTTTGCAGGAGAAGAGCGTGGATTTATATATACGCGCATCAACAACCCGAGTGTAGACATTCTTGAAAAACGCCTAGCCGCGCTTGAGGGAGGCGAAGCGTGCCTTGCAACTTCTTCTGGCATGGCGGCAATTAATCTTCTTGCGCTCCACCTGGCCGCTCCGAATGGTCACATCGTTGCATCTAATCGCCTCTACGGCGGCGTCTTTCATTTATTCCGCGAAGAATTGCCGAAGCTCGGTATTTCCGTCACTCTCGTTCCAAAACCGCTGGACTTAGAACAATGGGAAAAAGCGATTAAGCCGAACACGAAGTTTCTATATGTGGAAACGCCGTCAAATCCGGTCATTGACGTGTTTGACGTATCGGCGCTCGCGCGCCTCGCGCACGCACACAACATTCCGCTTGTGGTAGACAGCACACTTGCCACTCCAGCGCTCGCTACACCACTCACCGGCGGTGCCGATATTGTGGTGCACTCGCTTTCAAAATACATGGGCGACGGCGAGGTCATCGGCGGTGCGATCGTCGGCAAGCAGGATTTGATAGATGCGATTCGCCTCACATGGTTTCGCGACACCGGGCCGTGCATATCGCCCGACAACGCCGTGGTCTTGTGCTACCACATTGAATCGCTGTTCGGCAGAATGAAAGAACACTGCGACAACGCGCTCATTGTGGGGCGATACCTCTCACGCCATCCGAAAGTGAAGAGAGTTTTCCATCCAGCATTCGGACCAGACGCAAGGCGAAATAAAAAACTGATGTCAAAAGGGTTCGGTGGCCTCATGGCGTTTGAAATTAGCGGCGGCGTGAAAAAGGCACGCATCGTTTTGGAAGCTCTCAAACTATTCTGGCACGCGCCAAACATCGGCGAAGCGCGCTCGCTCGTCATCCACCCCGCGACCACAACCCACGGCCAACTCACACCAACAGAATTGGAGAGCGCTGGCATTTCGGAAGGCATGCTTCGTCTTTCGGTGGGTCGCGAAGACCCGAAGGACTTGATACACGACCTCGGCCAAGCACTCTCAAAAATCTAACCGAAAGTCGCCATCTTTCCTGACACAATCATATCCTCCTGCCACAGACTTTGCAGTCGGTGGCTTTTGTTTTGCGGGCACGAGAGAATTTGAACTCTCACCTCCCTGCGAAGGCTGGCTCCCGCATTCGCTAAAGCTTGTGCCACCGCTAAAGCTTTAGGCGACACGCGGTCGGCGGGCAAGCCTGAAGCTAGTGCGTTTGCCAATGTCACCCTCTTTGGAGTGTGTGTGCGGCGCCTTCTTTTTTGTTGGCGGTGTTCCAAATCTCCTGATGCTCCACAGGTTCATCCGAGGCCAGATTGTTAACGATGACACGCGCAACATCTGCGGGTTCCATCGAATCATCGTAATCGGTATGACGATTCTCCCCAAAGAGCGCAGTTTTCATGCGATAGGGGTAGACGCCTATTACTTTCACGCCGGTATCTTTCAGCTCCTCGCGTACTGATTGCGTAAAGCCCTCGGCAGCGAACTTGCTCGCCGAATATGAAGCGCCAAGCGCTTTGCCCTTCAGCGCTCGCACCGAAAGAATATTGACGACGAACCCCGCATTCCGGCCGCGCATGTGCTTTACGGCCTCGAGCGTACCGTAGGCAGTGCCGAAGTAATTAACTTCAATAAGCTCGTGCGCCCTGCCGAAATCGATGTCCTCCGCCGGCGTGTATGGCATCCAGATGCCAGCGTTATTGAGCCATATGTCAATGCGGCCGTACACGTCCATCGCTGCGCGGCCAAGGGACTCAACTTGTTGCCTATCGGAAACATTGCAATGCATCACCGACATGCCGAGCTCGACGCCTATGTCCTTAAGGTCCACGCTATCAATATCCGAAATAATTAACTGTGTGCCGCGCCTTGCAAGCTCACGCGCAAGCGCGACGCCCAGGCCTCTCGCTCCGCCCGTCACAACGCATACAGATTCCTTTAGTTCCATAATGGGCGCGGAGAGATTTGAACTCTCACCTCCTTACGAAGACTGGCTCCTGAAGCCAGCGTGTCTACCGTTCCACCACGCGCCCAATGTGGCCATTCTATTTTAAGTCGGGAGGAACCACCAGTGATTTCGGGTCCTTGCCGTCCCAATGAATCTGCCCGTGCACGACTAAGTTCGTGATTTTTGGTTGCCATTCGTGTTCCGCTTTGTTTACTGCTTTTGCGATATCGTCCGCTGACATGCCTTTTTGAAGCGGGACTTT
The DNA here is from genome assembly GCA_001783335.1 of Candidatus Kaiserbacteria bacterium RIFCSPLOWO2_01_FULL_50_24. Lineage (GTDB taxonomy): Bacteria > Patescibacteriota > Minisyncoccia > Phycocordibacterales > UBA2100 > UBA10103. The sequence continues at coordinate 76,789 of MFLU01000016.1, forward strand.
GTGCTCGAAAAATACAGGGCCGCGGTCGTATTCATCCGTCACAAAATGCATACTGACACCTGTTTCTGTAATTTCACCTGTGTCCAGTGCCCGCTTCACGGCCTCGTGTACACGCCTGCCATACATACCGTGTCCGCCAAACCGGCTTGCCCTGAGCCTGTCGAATGGGCCGCCACGCTGTGACAGTAGTGCGGGATGAATGTTGAAGGTCTTTTGCGGATTGGGTCCTTCCACTTTTTTCAGCCATCCTGACAGCGCAACCCACTCAGCTTCACTCTCGCGAACAATGCGCCGATATTCATCTGACACCCCTTCGCCCGATTCTGTTCTCATGTTCTCAAGAACATGAGAATAGTTCTTTGGCTCAAAATAGACAAACGGCACACCGAGCCGCCCCGCGCGCTCGCGTACGTCACCGTGCTCGTGGTTTGAAACAACTGCAACAACCTCGTATTTTTCCGAGTCAGTCTGCGTGGAGTCCGCGCTAGTTCGCGACCATTGGACGAGATTCTCAAATCCGGAACCTCCGCCTTTGCGAGGCCATAGCTCGCTACTACGAGACGAGGGTCCGCCCGTTTTGGTACCGGATGAAAAAACGACGAGTTTTGGTTTTCCTGCCATGCGTTAACTACTTGCACACATTGTACACAAAACCCGCACACTTACTTTGGCATCATTCTGCTTTTTCAATATATACAGCACTTAATCTCGCGTCCTATTATAAAAATCGACCTACCAAAACAAGTCCGGTCGGCAGAATAAAAAGCAATGCCAAAGTAAGTGTGCGGGAAAAACAAGAGGGTCGGTTGCCCGACCCTCAAAGGGTTGTACTTTCTAGTCCCTCGGCTCGGGCACGTACCGATCGATGACCTTGATCTTCGTGCCCGCCAGAACTTGGAGCTTCCCCTCCTGCCCTTCCCTGTCGGAAGGACCGAACGCAAAGTTGACACGCCCGCCGTCCTTCAGCGGAAGGATGAACAGTCCGTCGCCGTCCTTCACCAGATTGGAGACGTGGACGAACACGTCTTTTCCGTCGGGGGTCGCTAGAAACCCGTACCCCAAACGGAGGTTAAACCACTTGCAGGTGCCCTCAACTGGGCCCACGACAGAATTTCCCATTCTACTACTCTCCCTTATTTAGCCGCGAGACCATCTGGCGGCTTAAAACTATATACCACACTTCGCACGAAAAAACAAGGGGCCCGTGCTTTCAATATAACCGAACGCCCCCACATTCACACAAAAGTCAATATATGGACTTTTTACGCTTCTATCTTTTCTCTCTCACCGCACATACCAATATACTTGAGAATGTTGGTATGTTGCGCGTAGGATTATATGAGGTAACCGATTAATCTATTCTACCGCCTCCACGCTCGCGCCGAGCGCCGTCAGGCGCTCGTGCAGATTCTCGTAGCCGCGATTTATCGGGTACACGTCTCGAAGTGTTGATTCCCCTTCTGCAGCGAGCATGCCGATAAGAAGAAGTGTCGCTGGGCGGAGCGCAGGAGGCGCCACAATGTCCGCCGCGTGGAGCTTCGTTGGTCCCTTAACGAGCGCGCGATGCAAATCAAGAAGTTCTACGCGTGCGCCGAGCTTATTCATTTCTAAATAGTACTTCGCGCGGCCTTCGTATACCCAATCGTGCACAAGTGTTTCGCCTTTCGCCTGGGTTGCGACCGGTACAAAATACGGGAGATTGTCTATGTTGATGCCCGGGTACGGCCGCGAATGTATTTTTTCCGGCGACGCTATGAGTAGAGACGATTTGATAGTTACGTCACAGAGCGCCGCACGGCCATTTTCGGATTTATAGCGCCGACCAAGCGAGTATTGAAGACCCATGCGGCCGAGTGTGAAAAGTTCAAGTTCAAGAAAATCTATCGGCGCGCGCAAAACAGTAATTTGAGAACCGGTTGTCGCCGCGAGCGACACAAAGAACATCGCCTCTATGGGGTCTTCGCTTGGGTAGCCGACAACTTCTTTCTGTATATCGTCCACACCGTGTACGACTAGTGTAGAAGTGCCGATGCCATCAATTTTAACGCCGCACTGTTCCAAAAATACGCACAAATCCTGCACCATATAATTTGCACTCGCGAATTTTATGGTCGTGGTGCCCTTAATTTTCGCCGCCGCCATGAGCACATTTTCTACACCCGTGTCGGATGCCTCATACATTATGACTTCGGTGGGATGTTTGTTTTTTGCTTCTACGTGATACGTATGCGCCCCTTCGTTCCCTGTTATGTGTATGCCGAGAGGAGAAAGTGCATCAATATGCGAGCCCAAACTGCGTTTCCCTAAGTCGCACCCGCCGGGCGCAGGAAGCTCAAAAGAGTCAAGCAAGTGAGCGATGGGTGCGATGAAAAGATTGGCGGCGCGCGTGCGCGCGGCTGCAGTGCGATCAATATTTGAAAGATTGATTTTCTCCGGTGGCGTGATTCGTATATCGCCGCCCTCATCCCACACAATCTCCACGCCGATTGATTTCATTACCTCAACAATACGTTTTACCTCCTCAATCCGCGGCATCTTTTTGAGAGTCGTGGTGCCACGATTCAAGAGCGACGCCGCCAAAAGCGCCACAGCGGCGTTTTTAGAGCGGTTCGTCACCACCTCGCCCGAGAGCTTTTTCCCGCCAATGACTTTGTAGTTCATCCTGTTAGAAGTGGGCCACGTTAGAAGCCCGCAACGATTACTCTGTGATAATTCGACCTCATCGTAGGTATTTTGGTAGTGAAGCTTCTAACGGGGTGGGACGCGGAAGTATAGGGTACCTTGCACTCTGCTCAATTAAGACTTGTAAAACAGGCCGGTATGAAAATCTCGTCCATGCGCCGTCCATTACTTCTAACGGGATTCATAGACACCTAAGAAACCTTAGTGTAGCAGAATTGGCTAGCCAGGTCATGCATGATACAGTCTAATCTATGCACGAGTCGCTCGAACGGAAGCCGGGAAAGATAGGGAAGAGACTGCGGATACTTGCGGGGGTGGCTGTCATTGGCGCGGCGAACACCCCTGTACCAAAAGCTGAAGCGTTTCACCAACAACAGACTCTTGAAGCACACGAACAATTCAACGCGCAAAGAGAAGCTGAAGCATTCCTCGAGAAGATAGCTACCATGCCTTTTCGTCAGCGTTCCACTCCGAGTGCTTTGACCGAGATGCAATTCAATAACCTTGCTCGTTCTCTCGAACAAAAAGTCCCTTATTTTTCGATTCTCGACCCAGAGAGTTTGATGGCACCGGCAGCTCCCGGAGGCGCTACTACATCAATCGCGCGAGAGAGAGCCAAGCAAGTGCTACTCCCACTGTTAAACACATTAGATACGAAGATAAAACTCGGGGAGCCGGGGACGCTTGAGGGAAGGAGGAAAAATAATTTAAGTATCTTACAGGAGGTGCTGGAAAAAATGGCGGTATCTGAATAAACCCATTTCTCTATGCGCGCGGTAGGAATCGGACCTACGACCTCGTTCTTATCAGGAACGCGTTCTACCACTGAACTACGCGCGCGTACTGCGATAGTACCAAAGTTGACCCCCACTTTCCACCTTCTTATTTTTGATTATCCAGCCTCCAGTTTCCAGCTCTCCAGCCTCCAGAGTTATCCCCACATCGCCCTTGCGCTATGTACATTTCCGAAAATGCATATATGATAGCGACATTAGTTAACAGAATTAATTTTATGTACATCATAAATGGAAACAGCGACACGGATTGGGGCGCACGTTAACGCCCTTACATCTGCCAATAAGGATGACAGCGCCATTCGCGCTGATTACGAGCGGGAAAACGCCTGGGGTCTTTTGGCGTCCATTGATCTTCATGGATGCAACCCGGAAACAATCAGAGACGCGGAGAAAGTGAAGCAACATGTGTATGAACTTTGCGAGCGCATAGGAATGAAACGCTTCGGTGAGTGCACGGTCGTCAATTTCGGCGATGATGAGCGCGTTGCAGGATTCTCAATGACACAGCTCATTGAGACATCGCTCATTAGTGGCCACTACGCAAACCTTACGAACAGCGTGTACCTGGACGTATTTTCGTGCAAGTACTACAACCCGTACGAGGTGGCCGAATTCACCAAAGAGTACTTCGGCGCGAAGGACTACAATCTGCACTATACGTTGCGTATATAGCGCGTGCAAAACCGCCCCCAATGGGGGCGGTTTCGTTATACACACAAAACCACCCACTCAAGGGCGTCTTGTGTTCGCATTTCCTCAAGCACTTAAACCCTAGTGCCTAGTGCCTATTTTCATACACACTCTTTTGTTCCGTCCACTGCTGTCTTTCCAGCTGTCAGATGGAGATAAAGGTACACCATCATTGCCCATTCGCACCTCGTACGAGGGAGCGAATATCGACTAACCGACGCCATTTGGCGTTTAGGTTTGTTTGGAATAATTCCATGACCAGCTTCCGCTAGCCATGCCTTGTTCATGTTCTTCTTGTATTTCTACAAGCATGGACTATATCTTCACCCCATGAAATCTCTTTTTATTTCACTGGGGGCCAGCGTGTTATAGCAAGGTTTCTCCGGCTTCAACCGACACTTTTGCTATCTATTCGCTCACTTGCATGAGCTTTCAGTCTCTACAGGTTCTAAGAGAATCACATATTTATCCGAGTTTATATTGCATTGACGGAAGAACAAATGGTTGCACTATGTCAGCGAATGCATTCATGCTTCTACTCCGAACGAAGATTCGATGCTTTCCTTTATTTTTCTGGACCGTGCAATCGACATCCCACAACTTTGCGAAGAGTACGAGTATTTTTTCGTTCTCTTCTTCGCTGAAAGATTGGGTATTTAGGTGGTAGCCGTGCAATATGCCATAGCTTTTCGCTGCATTTCCATCATCCATGAACCACATTGCTACCGATAGTGGATCAGTCATAATTGTTTCGATCGTGCTCGGTAATATTTTCTTACCCTCGCGGTAGAATATCGCTCGCAACGATGTGAATGTTGAATGACTTATGGTGCGAAGTCGTAACGCCTGTGTCGGCGTGTATAACTTCGGTGGCGAATGCACGAATGGCTTGAGTTTTTTATACACCCACTCAACATACTTTTTCTGTTTTACAGAATGCATTTTTGAGAAGACGTAATTTTTACTCGTACTTGGCCACCCATTATTGTGGATGTATCCATCGCCGAGCAATGAACCGTTGACGATTGATAATTGCTCGGCCGTGAATGGAATAAGCTTTAATGCTCGTATCTCGGACGAATATGTGATTCTCTTAGATTCCCTCGGTATTACCGTAGCCACTGCGTAATTTTATCACGCACTGACGACAGGCTTCACCGATTTCAGTTGGTTTTTTCTGCCAAGTTACCTTGACAGGTCGCTATCTGTATTTTGTAATAACGACTTAGTCTTTGTCATTGAGTTTGCCTTGAACGATCGCGAGGATCGGCTTCGGGCACTCCCAACTTCCCTGACTTGACGGGCGGTATCTTTTGTGGTATAAATTACTTTACAACACTCAAACGCCACGGGGCAAGCGGTTTTCCCGCACCCTCGCGGCTTCCATAGGTTTTTGCTTTCTTTCCCAACATACGAAGTTCTGTCCGAAGCCGAAAAATTTTCTCGAAACCATCGTCGCTCAGATGCTCTTTATTGCAGAGCATGAGAACGATTTCCTGAAAATATTTATATGACTTCGCCTTCTTCGCTTGTAGCGGATATTTATCGAGAAACGGAAATAAATATTCTTTCATATCCCATATGCTTGTAACTTTATACTTCGCATGGGGAAACCATCCATATCTTTCGTATGAACAGTCATATATCTTTCCCGCCCCGATGGTGACAACGATGCGCTCCAGTACCTCCTGATCATCTTTCCGTAATTCAATGGTGAATTCCGGTCTTATCTCAAAACCGCGCTTTAAGGTTTTGTGACGACCAATACTTACCGAGAAGCACCCTTCGCCGTCAATAAATCCCGCGACGTAATGTGGGTGTAATTTCTTCCTATGAATTTGTTCCTTCCCAAACGGCGCCTGCAATTTTGAATTGCGGCGGCGATCCTTTTCAGACCACTGATACCGTCTGGTATTACGAACTCTGCTGACTTCTTGTTTTGCATTTGAGATGACTCTCATACCTCAAGGTTAGTATACCTTGAGGACTCCACAAGATCTCTCACGGTAACCGATACACTGTGTATATCTATCTCGATGTCACTACACGTTAGATAGTTTTTTCATAGAAGCTTCTTCCTGTACTCGAGAAATCGCCTCCATCTAACGCCACAAACTGACATTCAAGCTAGATACTGCTACTTTCACCCTTCACTAGCCAAGTCGCCTCGACTAACTGTGATTTCGCTTCGCGACACTATGAACTGTCGCGGTTGGAATTCCACCAACTAGCGTACTCGATCGCATGACGACCCGAGTACAAAGCTTGAGAACGTATTCACCGCGGTATAGCTGACCCGCGATTACTAGCGATTCCGGCTTCATGAGGTCGAGTTGCAGACCTCAATCCGAACTGGCGCCGCTTTTTGGGATTTGCTCCGCCTTGCGGCATTGCGCCCCATTGTAACGGCGATTGTAGCGCGTGTGCAGCCCAGGACATCAGAGGGACACGCTGACTTGGCGTCATCTCCACCTTCCTCCCCCGTGAGGGGGCAGTCTCGCCAGACACTTGTAACTGGCAACGAAGGTTGCGTTCGTTACCCCACTGAAGGGAACGATTCAAATCACGAACTGACGACAGCCGTGCATCACCTGTCCTACACCCTCGAAGGCTTCCTAGCTTTCGCTAGGCGTGCAGTAGGATATCTAGTCCTGGTAAGGTTCTTCGTTTAGCGACGAATTGAGCCACACGCTCCACCGCTTGTGCAAGCTCCCGTCTATTCCTTTGAGTTTTAGCCTT
>MFLU01000017.1 GCA_001783335.1 Candidatus Kaiserbacteria bacterium RIFCSPLOWO2_01_FULL_50_24
TCTTCTGCTAGTTGGTTAATGCTAACAAAAGAAAACATCGACCCCGTGGCCGTGTCCACTTTATGGGGTACAGATCACGAATGCGCCGGGCAGGATTCGAACCTGCGTAGGACAATGTCCGCGTGATCTACAGTCACGTGCATTTGACCACTCTGCCACCGACGCAATGAGAATATTATGCACCAACACCAGCCCTTGCGCGAGCGCGGACGGAATGATTTCGCCGTGCACTTTTTCGCACGTCAAAAGTAAACTCGTTACCTTTAAGGTCCGCGTGAACCGAGCCGCCCTCAAGAATGCCGCGCGATACCATCATGTTTGCGATGGCGGTAAGAATTTTAGTTTGAATCAAGCGTTTCAACGGGCGCGCGCCGTATTGTGGATTGAATCCTTCTTTTGCAAGATGTTCTAGTACCACGTCTGACACCGTGAGCGTAATCCGCTTCTCCGTCAAGCGTTTTGCAACGATATCCACCTGCATGCGCACGATGTCCAAAACTGCTTCCGGCGAAAGAATGTTAAACAGAACAATTTCGTCCAAACGATTCAGAAATTCCGGCCGGAAATACTCTTTCAGCGATCCCGTTACTTTTTCTTTCGCTTGCGTGTAGCGCTCGCCATCGGTTGTGGAAGCGCCGCTTCCGAATCCAAGCGACGACATGCGGTCAATATGCTCCGCGCCGATGTTTGACGTCATGATAATGACGCAGTTCTTAAAATTCACTGTGCGGCCCTTGGCGTCCGTTAGGTGGCCGTTATCCAAAACCTGGAGGAGAATGTTGAACACTTCAGGATGCGCTTTCTCTATCTCGTCAAAGAGAATCACTGAATAGGGCCTGTGGCGCACAAGTTCCGTCAATCCCCCGCCTTCATCGTAGCCCACGTACCCCGGCGGTGAACCAATCATTTTAGAAATGGCGTGCTTTTCCATGTATTCCGACATGTCCACGCGAATGAGCGCCTTTTCACTATTGAACAAAAATTCGGCGAGTGCTTTTGTGAGTTCTGTTTTTCCAACACCCGTGGGCCCGAGAAAGAGAAAACTCCCGACGGGACGATTCGGGTCGGAGATACCCGCGCGACTTCGCTTGATGGCGTCGGATACTTTCTGCACCGCCTCATCCTGCCCGACGATGCGCTTTTTGAGTGTTTCGTCCATGCGAGAAAGTTTCTCTGCTTCTTCCTCAAGCATGCGAGATACCGGAACCCCTGTCCAACGCGACACCACACCCGCAATGTCCTCTTCGCCGATGTCTTCGCGCAAAACGCGCCGCGTGGCCTGTAATTTTTTCAAGCGTTTCGTTGCCACTTCCATTTCTTTCTCCAACATTGGAATTCTTCCGTAACGTATCTCTGCCGTCTTCGCAAGGTCGCTTGCCGCTTCCGCCGCTTCCGATTCCATGCGCGCTTTATCAAGTTCGGTCTTTACGCGCTTTATCTCCGCAAGCGTCTCTTTTTCATTCTTCCATTTCAATTCGAGCTCTTGCGTGCCATCACGCAAGTCGGCGATTTCCTTTTCTATAGCCTTCACGCGCGTCCGCGCGTCTCCGTCACCAACTTCCGCCTCTTTTCGCAATGCTTCGCGTTCAATTTCAAGGCGCATGATTTTGCGATGCGCTTCTTCAAGCACGGGCGGCTTGTTTTCAAGCGAGAGGCGAAGCGCGGAGGCCGCCTCGTCAATAAGGTCTATTGCTTTGTCGGGCAAAAATCGCTCGGTAATGTAGCGCGTGGAAAGCTGTACGGCCGCAATAATTGCGTCGTCGGTGATGCGCACGCCATGATAAAGCTCGTAGCGCTCCTTCAAGCCGCGAAGAATTGATACCGCATCTTCCACGGACGGCTCGTTCACATAGACCGGTTGGAAACGGCGCGTAAGCGCGGGGTCATGCTCAATGTGCCGCTGATATTCTTTTAGGGTTGTCGCACCGATAACGCGCATCTCGCCACGCGAGAGCGCGGGCTTTAGCATGTTTGACGCATCCATAGAGCCCTCGGCGGCTCCCGCGCCCACAAGCGTGTGCATCTCATCTATAAATAGAATTATTTTCCCCTCCGAGCGCTCCACTTCTTTCATCACCGCCTTCAAGCGCTCTTCAAATTCGCCGCGATACTTGGTGCCTGCAATAAGGAGACCCAAATCAAGCTGTACCAATTCCTTGCCGCGGAGCGACTCCGGCACATCGCCCGAGGCCATACGCTGTGCGAGCCCTTCCGCAACGGCTGTCTTTCCGACGCCTGCCTCGCCGATTAAAATCGGATTGTTTTTCGTGCGTCGCGAAAGAATCTGGATAACGCGTATAATTTCTGTGTCGCGCCCGATTACCGGATCAAGTTTGTTTTCACGCGCCCTATCTGTGAGCGAACGCGCGTAGCGCGTGAGCGAGCGCGGCTTCTTCGGTTCCTCAATGTCGCGAATCTTCCCTTCTTTAATATCTGAAAGAATGCGCGCGAGCGCTGAGCGGTCCACGCGAAAGCGCGCCAAAATGTCGGACGCCGGCCCGGGATGTTCCGCTATGGCGAGTATGATGTGCTCGGGAGAGACAAACTGATCATTGAAACTGGCTGCGATGCGTGGAGACGCTTCAAACACGCGTACCAATTCCGGCGTAAGATACAACTGAAACGACGGTGACACAGCGGTATTCCCGCCACCGCCTTCTATCATCTCTAGCACCGAATCGGAAAGGTGTGCGATGTCAATATCAAGTTGCTCAAGCATGGGCACGACCATCGTCTCTTCTTGCATGAGAAGCGCCGCAAGAAGATGGATTGTGGAAACCTGATTGTGCCCTCGCTCCACTGCAAGCTGATGCGCGCGATGTATCGCCTCTTTTGCTTTGGTTGTGTAGTTGTTGAATGGAGTCATGGGGGTAGCTTCTAGGTGCTAGCTTTTAGCTTCTAACGCATAGGTTGGTATCGCTTGAATAAGAACTATATTTTACAATATATAGATGTAAAAGCAAGTCACTCTATCTTCGCCCCCTCCTCTTTCACTGGTCGTTCCAAAAGAGCGTTTGCGGAGATAAATGCACTTCCGGAAACTGCCCGAGAAAATGGCGTGCTCATGCCTACAATCTCCCCATCAGTATTAATAAGTACCCCACCTCCGAGAATCCGGTCCGCGCCAATGTTGGTGTCTAACATTGAAATGCCGGAGTCGGTGGGTGTTGACGCCGTTACAATACCATCTTCAATACGCGTAGCGGTTTTACCGGAAAGAAGGATTACTGTTTGACCGAGCGTCGCGTGTTCGCCAAAAAATTGTGCGGGAGTCCATGGGGTGGTACTACTCGCGCTAAGGTACGCAATACCGCGCTCGGGATCGCGTATGTTTACCGAAACCGCACTCGAAGTTCCATCAGAACGTAGAGCATGCATTTTTTCCATTTCGCCAATTGCTGAAACGTCACCTATAATTGTGCCTGCTTCGTTTATAACTACCCCAAATCCTAAGAATGTTGATTCTGTACTAGTGCCTGCATACAGACGCACCACCGACGGCGCCACTTTCTCAACCGCTTGAGAAATAAGATCTGACTCCTTCACAATTACTGTCTTTGTAGTAACCACCGCCGCCGCCTGGCCTGGCACCACGCGCTCCACCGTGCGCTCAATAATACGGTCTACGCTCTGTGTGATGGCAGGCGGCGCCTGGTCCATCAAAGACACCGTCACAATTCCCGTGGCGATAGACGTGACGAACGACACGAGGAGGGTGAGGAGAACAATTTGCGACTTGGAGAGTTCCTCAATTTTCATCCCGTTAGAAATAGGACGCGGACGGTACTTGTCCGAACCATATTTTGTAATTGTGAGTAATATCGACCATCATATATGCATGTTGTTTACCGTGTCGTCATCCGCTATTTCTAACGGGATTCATACGCATATCATAGCATACGCGTATAAAATGCAAGGTATTTTTAACAAAAAGGCCGCGCTCCTCTTCTGGGAGCGCGGCCGCAAACTACTGCGCCACTCGCATTTTCTCAACTTCTTTCTTCGCCCATTTCGGCAACTGCCCCTCAATTTCAGGAAGCAGTGGAATTCTGCCGCTTGGCCCAAACATGTACTGCTTATTGGGCATGATGGGCTTTTCAAAACGATTAAACGGCTTCATTAGATAACCGTAATCCATGGCATAGATTGTATCCTCACTCTGCCTCGCAATAAGAAGTTCTAATTCGGTACGCACGTTATTGTACACCCGAAAAAGCTCTATCCCGTCCTCGTAGGTCAATCTGACCACATCAACAATCTTTGCGCACCCGACAACTCCCCGTGGAATATCATCATTGTTGAAATGATATCTTCGCATTGGCCCTGTGTGTGCTTTTTGCGAGGTGTAGCACAGAACCAGACCCCGATTAGAGTAGGATCTGTCTTTCCGTGTCTTGACTCCGTACTTCGTTTCTTTCCCCGAAGAGCTTCCAGCCGCACTGTACAAGGCGAGTTTGCCTCTGTACACCAACTCCCAATACGGAGCAAAAAACGAAATCGTCGGAATCATCAACAGCTTGCCTGACATGCTCTCTCTCCTCTTTCTACCGCCACCGACTTTATCATACCCAAAACCGAAACACAATTTTCAACCGACACTTATTTTATCCCGCTTTAGCGGGATAAAATAAGTGTCGGTGAGTTTACCCAGCACCTTTAATGCCCTGCGCTCTCTGGCGCAGGGTGCATGTGGATTTCAGACCCACAGGGTTTAACGCCCTGTGGTGTCTGAAAGATGCTGGGTTTACTAGTTATTACGCTGATTTGGTATCGGTGTTATTAACGCCACGAGCACATCAATTGTTTTCTGTATATCACGCGCGGTTATGTCGCGACCTAAGGATATGCGGATGGTACTTTCGGCGCGCCATGCCTCTCCTCCTAATGCGCGTACGACGTGCGAGAATTGTTCGACATTTTTGCAGGCGCTTTTTGTGGAAACTGCGATACTGGCTTGGTCAAGTTGCAGCGCCAAGTACTCACTTTGTATGTTTGGTATGGAAACATTCAGAACATGCGGCAAGGCCTCGCCTTGCCGTGAATCGCCATTTATTACCAAACCGGGAATACGCGCGATAAGCTTGCGCGCGAGCTCGTCGCGCAATTTTTGCACACGCCGCGATTCTTGTTCTCGCTCTTTTGAAATAATAGCGAACGCTTCCGAAAACGCGGCGACAAGCGCAACATTTTCCGTCCCCGCGCGCACACCGAACTCCTGCCCACTACCTAGAATTGTTGGTGCAAGCAGTGCTCCTTCTTTGCCGCGATGCCGCTTCCCTACCAATAAACCAGTTCCGCGCGGTGCATATAATTTCCCCGCGTCAAATGTCATAAGGTCTACGCCGAGTGTGTGCACTTGCGGAGAAATATAAAGCGGCGCCTGTCCCGCGTCGCTATGAAATATGACGCCATATTTGCGAGTGTTCCACAAGTCAGACTTCCGTACGGAAGTCTGACTTGTGGAATTTTGATTTACGTGGTCTTCGTGCTCACGGATTGCACGTGCAATTTTTGAGAGCGGTTGCACTACACCAATCTCATGGTTCGCCCATCCAACAGAAACAAAAACGGTTTCCGGTTTGAGAGCTCGCGCAACTGTTTCTGCGCTCACCATGCCTCGTCCGTCTGGATTAACCTCTGTGACGTTGCCGCCCATCTCGGCGATGTGCCGAAAACATTCAAGCACCGACGGGTGTTCTATCGCGCTTACAACCCAGTGTGTTTCCTGCGGCTTTCTGCCAGACAACACCACGCGCTTGAAGCGTCCGAGAATGGCGAGGTTGTTTGCCTCTGTCGCGCCGGAAGTGAATACGATTTCTCGCGCCTTCACGCCAAGCTCGCGCGCGAGCGAAGCGCGCGACGCGTCAAGCACGGTGCGCGCCACCACACCCTCCGCATGGATTGCGCCCGGATTTCCATATATCTCTGCGGCATCGCGAAACACCCGCACCGCCTCCGGCAAAGGCGGCGTCGCGCCAGCATAATCCATATATACGCGCTTTTTGGCGAACCACATACGTTCATGCTAATACGACTATATACAAAATGACAACCACCGACTAATAGCCGGTGGTTTAGAGCATGTCCGAAAACCCCACCACAAGAAAAAACCAGAAACTGTTTCGGGGCATAGCCGCGCCGGATTTGAGAGAAAAACGGCTTATCCTCGGTTGACATATCTCGATATGCCCCGCACGTCTCCCCCGTTTTTCCCTCAAATCCGCCTGCGACTCCAGCCCCGATGGGGTTTCCGAACACGCTCTAGTTTTGCCGCGTTCGTGCCTGCTCCTTCCTATTACTTGCATATAGTGCGGTCACAAACAAAAAAGCCGTCACCATAACCACCACAAGAAAAGCCAAAAAGACACTCGCCCAGTTAATGATCCCCAATGGGGTATGCAATAGATACCACGCAACTGCCCCCGTGGCCATAACCAGACCGAAAGACCCGAACAGTGCGGCTAGATACACAAAGATGGCTGTGACACGCACCACGCGGCAATCTTTCGCAATGCGGAGAACAAATATGCTTACGATACTTACTGCCATACAGATAAGCGCCGCCACGACACCGCCCGCAAAAATCCACGATACAATACCGTTCATGGGTTTCCCTCCACTTATTATAGACTTCCTACAATGAGTATACCCTGTGAAATTGCCGTGGGCAATTGTATGTTTTATTTTTGATTTTTTAATTTACTGCTGTATACTGTACTCATTCTTGTCGCCTATGCCCGCACACTTACTTTCGGTTTGCGCCTTGCGCGTTCCGGCTTCGCCGGAACAAACCAAAAGTAAGTGTGCGGGTATGCACCCTAAAACTCTTTATGTCTACAAAATTCACTACACAGATAGAGCGTCCTCCTATTGTGGTGGTTATGGGGCATGTGGATCACGGTAAGTCCACTCTGCTTGATTTCATACGGAAAACCAACACGACCGATAAAGAAACCGGCGGCATCACGCAAAAAGTCGCCGCGTACGAAGTCCTGCACAAAAATAAAAGGATAACGTTCATTGATACGCCCGGTCACGCCGCTTTTCAGGCAATCCGCGCGCGCGGCGCAAATGTTGCGGACATTGCCATTCTCGTCGTCGCGGCGGATGACGGAGTAAAGGAGCAAACACTTGAGGCACTCGAGAGTATTCGCGCCGCAAACATACCCCTGGTCGTCGCCATAAACAAAATAGACAAGTCGAACGCCGACATAGCACGCACGCAAGCGTCTCTTCTTGAAAAAGGTGTATACCTTGAAAAGCTCGGAGGCGACGTGCCATGGACCGCAATTTCCGCAAAGGAAGGAACGGGTATTGAGGAACTCCTTGACCTTGTATTGATAGTCGCGGAATTCAAGGAGCTGAAAGCCGACCCCGCGCTCCGCGCCCAAGGATTCGTGATAGAAACTCACCGTGATTCAAGGCGTGGAATCGCAGCAACTCTTATTATTACGAACGGGACACTGAAAGGCGGTATGGCGGTATGTGCGGGACACGCTGTTGCCCCAGTGCGTATCATGGAAAATCACGCCGGGCGTACGCTGCACGAGGCATCGTTCTCCACCCCCATTCTTCTCGTCGGCTTTGACGAAATGCCGAGCGTTGGCGCCACCTTTCATTCGTTCGCAAAGAAAAAAGAAGCAGAGCTCGCACGGCAAGCAGTGGAGAAAAAAGCGGAAACCCAAGTCGAGAACAGCGAAGAAACTTTTTTCATGCCCATTATTGTCCGTGCCGACACAACCGGTTCACTTGAAGCAATCGCTCTTGAAGCGTCACGTCTCGGCGATTCGCATGCGCGCATACGAATCGTGCAATCGGATGTCGGCACAATCTCCGAAGGAGATGCGAAGGCGGCCATGACCGGAGAAAATCACGCGGTCGTAATCGGCTTTAATGTGGAGGCAGACGTACTTGCGGAAGAGTACGCAAGACAACACAGCATACAAATAGAAACGTTTGATATTATTTACAAACTCACCGAACGCCTCCAAGAGCTTTTAAAAAATGCGGCACCGAAGCAGTTGATGGAAGAAAAACACGGAAGCGCAAAAATCTTGAGGCAGTTTTCAAGCAGAAAAGAGGTGCATGTGGTGGGTGGCGCGGTTACCGAAGGATTCATCGCGAAAAAATCTTACGTGCGCGTCTTTCGGCGCAATCGCGAGATTGGCATAGGGAAAATCACAAACTTGCAAGCGCACAAGAAAAACGTGGACCGCGTTGAGGCACCAAGCGAATTTGGCGCACAAATTGAATCCGACTTTGAAATTGCGCAGGGAGATATTCTTGAGTGCTTCACCACAGCACTAAAATAAATTCCAAATTACAAGCACCAAATCACAAACAAATCACAATGACCAAAATACAAAATGAAAGACAGAGTGCGTTTGAGACATTGGAATTTGGAATTTTGGTATTGTTTGGAATTTGGGATTTGTAATTTGTTATTTTTCTATGTCTCGTCGTCAGCAAAAAGTAACGGAAGAGATGGCGCATCGGGCAAGCGAGTACATGGCGCGCGAACTTGGCGTGCGCGCGCTCGTTACCGTTACGCGCGCAGAAATGTCGACCGATTTAAAACGAGTAGTTCTGTTCCTATCTGTTCTACCCGAATCTAAAGAAATGGAGGTGTTGAAATTCGCAAAACGCGAGCGAAGCAACTTCCGCGCGCACCTCACGGAGCACAGCAAAATCCGCCCGGTACCGTTTGTTGATTTTATTATTGACGAGGGCGAAAAAAACCGCCGTCGAGTGGAAGAATTGATAAGAAAGAAAAACGAGTAGTATCGTGATATATTGGGCTTTATAGGCCCGATGGTGAAGTAGAAACACGGGGCTCTGCAAAAGCTCTATGCGCGGGTGCAATTCCCGCTCGGGCCTTACGCTGGAAGCTAGAGTCTAGAGACTAGAAGCTAGAAGCTGGCGCTTGCCGGGGTGGCGGAATGGTTTACGCAGAAGACTTAAAATCTTTGACCCGAAAGGGTTTGTGGGTTCGAGTCCCACCCCCGGCATTAAGACATCCAAAACCGGAGTACATCTCCGGTTTTGTTGATGGCTTTGCCGAGGTGGGACGAGAAAGCGAGGACTGGGGCCCCGCGAGTACGCGGGGATGTCCGAGCAGGGTCGAGAGGAACGAGGAGCGTCGGCGACGAGCAAACTCTTGACCGAGTCCCGCCCTCGGCACAAAAGATGCAAGTTGACTTCCGTCATCAAAAGACGTAGGGTTCCGCTAGACATATCAAGGAGAACAACACGTGAAAAATGTTGGCTTTGCATATCGCGTGCTCGATGACGAGCTCAACGAGAAGCTGACGTGGGAATCACGGCAGTTTCGCAACACTGTGCAGTCTTGGGTGAACAAGCGATTCATGCCGCTTGTAACTGAGTGTTATTTGGACGGCAGGTTTCCGATGGAGCTTGTACCGGAAATGACCGAGCTCGGTTTGTTTGGAATCAAGGCAGACCCCATCTATGGCGGCCATGGCTTGAACAACTATGACTACGGCCTTATTTGTCGTGAGCTAGAGGCGGGCGACAGTGGCCTTCGCAGCTTTGTTTCTGTGCAGAATTCGCTTGTCATATACCCAATAGAGCGGTTCGGAAGCGAGGATCAAAAAAAGCGATGGCTACCGCTCTTAACATCTGGAAAAGCTATCGGCGCTTTCGGGCTCACCGGCCCAGAGGGCGGTTCCGACCCCGAGAACATGAAAACGCATGCCAGAAAAGATGGCAACGATTTCATGCTGAATGGCTCGAAGCAGTTCATTACTAACGGCAGCATCGCCGACGTGGTGATTGTGTGGGCAAAGCTTGACGGTATTGTGCGAGGATTTCTAGTAGAAAAAGGGACGTCCGGTCTTGAGTCCCGTGAAATGAAGAAGAAGCTTTCACTGTGCGCATCAAACACCTCCGAGCTCTTTCTTAGCGGTGTTCGAGTTCCTGCGGATAGTCTTTTGCCCGGAACAATGGAGCGTGAAAGAACGTATCTTTCGTGCCTTAACGAAGCACGTTATGGAATTGCGTGGGGGGCTGTCGGTGTAGCGATCTTTTGTGCGGAGGCTGCGCTCGAATATGTCCGTAATCGGGTGCTTTTTGGAGAATCCCTAACGAAAAAGCAGCTGATCCAGGAAAAACTAGTGTTCATGGACGTGAATATCGAGTCGGCATTGCGGAGAATGATCGACATGGCTCGGCTCAAAGAGTCGGGCAAAATCCGATCTCGCGATATATCATGCGGAAAAATGGTAAATGTCGATATGGCGTGCGAAGTGTCTCGCTTGGCTCGCAGAATGATTGCCGGCAATGGCATCATGGCCGAATACCATGTTATGCGACACATGATGAACTTAGAGAGTGTGTATACGTACGAGGGAACAAACGAAATACATATGCTTGCCCTGGGGCGAGACATTACAGGTGAAAATGCATTTTAGTGAACCTCGCGCTAAGCGCGAGGTTTTCTTATGATAAAAATTCCACGTAAAAGCAGTTGCGGCACCGCGGGGTGTTAGACCCTGCGGGTCGCTCGTGGTTCGCGGGTGTCTTTGCACACTCGACCCTGCGCCAAAGAGCGCAGGGTGTTTGCCTCTGTGGTTATGACGAGTTTTACCAAGATTTAACCTTGATATAAAACGAAACCCACGGTCACTAAAGTCATTTGGCTGCACCAAATGACTAAGTGCCTTGATCCTTACTGGCGACGTAGAGCGAGTGAAATGAAAATGTACTCATTTGCATTTCCGAGCCGAGGAGCCAGAAATCTCACAATAAAAGAGTGAGATTTACAGCAAACGCATGGGTCCCCGGCTCCGGTCGGTTTGTGCTTTTTTTTTGCTCCACCTTCCCGAGCTGTGCTCGGATAAGGTGCAAAAAACAAAAACCCCAACTGTGCACAACAGTGGGGGTTAGGCATACTTCACATACTCAATGTCGAGATCCCGGCCCAGATGTTCTCCAAGCACGTCAACAAATATCTTTGAAAATGCGTGTGCAAGCTGTGTGTCTATTTTCGGCGCACTTCCCGTGAGCCGCTCTACTGAAGACACATGCGTATTCGGCAAATTGCACGGATTGATGAGTTCAAACGGCGCGAGATCCGTGGAAAGATTCACTACACAACCGCGTGAGATTATCTTTTCTCCGTTTATTTTGAGGGAAAAACGAGCTCCTAGGAAACCGATTTTCCGTAACTCGCCATCGTCTTCTACCCACACTCCCTGCGAGCCGTACACGGTATAATTCGCGCGCGCCGCAATCGCACACCCTTCAAGAAAGCGGATCATTGTGTCTTGAAGAACATTCCGCAAATTATGCGGATGAAAGTTCTGCGGCATACGGAGACTGGTATACATAACCAATTGTCCGAGTCCGTGGTAGAGAAGGCCACCCCCGTCATGTGTATGCACGATGTTTATCCCATTCTTTTTGCAATACCGCGCAAAATCCGCCGACGATACGCGAAGCGAACCAAGGTCGTCAATGTGGCTGTACCGAAACGCCGGAAATGGCTCAAAAAGAAGAATCCGCTCCTCCCCCGCCGCCACAAGCCTGTCCGTTTCCGCCTCCATCTTGGAGAGCGGCTGTAATCCAAGCCATTGCACCTTAATCATGCGCCCGCTCCCCTCCTTATGAACCGTCTGAAGAATAGAGTAGTACTACCCGCGCATTAGTCAATTGTGTGGAAAACTTAATCTAGAGCGGTCTTCTGGTGTAGTACAATTAGAGGTATGAAATGCCCGCCACAGCTATATGACAGGGCATTGTTCTTGCGAAAGAAAGGTTGGAGTTATAATGAGATTCGCAAGGAGGTGCCTGTTGCAAAAAGTACACTGAGTTTGTGGTTGAAAAGTGTGCGTCTGTCCCCCGCCCACCGCGCGCGTTTGTACACAAAGAAAATACTTGTTCTTGCGCGCGGAGCATCTAGTCAAAAAGAACGGCGACAAAGAGAGGTTGACGAGATAATTGCAAAAGCAAGCGCTGAGATAGCTCTGCCAATATCCAAGAAAACGTTCAGATTATTTGGAGCGGCTTTATACTGGGCAGAGGGAACCAAAGGAAAAAACTTTGAAGTAACAAACTCGGATCCAGTTCTTATAGCGTTTATGGCTAAGTGGTTTCAGGATGTATTTGAAATTCCTGTCGAGAGATTGCGTGCGCGCATTAATATATATCCGCAACAAAACGAAAAAGAACTGAAGCGGTTTTGGTCTGATTTAACAGGAATTCCATTGGAGAATTTTGGTAAAAGTTATGTTAAACCTTTAAGTAGCGGTTACAAGAAAAATAATCTCTATTACGGAACAATAAAAGTGAATGTTTCAAGGGGAATAGACATGAAGCACAGAACTTTCGGATGGGTACAAGGTGCTTTACAGGAGTTGATGCCACAAATAGAATCAACTCAACGGCGGTGGTTATCTTTGAGAGACAACGAGCGACCGCCGGTAAATCTCCCCTCATAGCTTAATGGTAAAGCACCGGTCTCTTAAACCGGCTACCCAGGTCCGATTCCTGGTGGGGGGATAATCCGCACACTTATGTTGGTGTAGTGTTTTTCATTGCCAATATGGCGTCAGTTGCTAAAAAGCACGGTATACTCGCTTATCGTGATGTGAAGAAAAATCTCCCTAAAACACAAGGCAATAACACCAACATAAGTGTGCGGGGACAAGAAAGGGGGGCGATTATGGATTAGAGTTGGATTTGAAAATTCTTGTGCCGGCTCATCTCCGGTCCACGCGCCGCAGGCGCGTGGCATTAACACAATAAACAAGGCCGCGCCGTCTATCCCCGCACCAAAGGTGCGGGGTATTTCGCGGCGCGGCACCGCGGCTTGTTTTTTGGAAGAAGAATCGGCCACCGCCGATTCAGTTTAGTGTGTATCCCCGTAGCAAGCTACGGGGTATTACACGCCAATAAAACAGGTCGCCCGTCGATCTGCGCCATGAATAATGCTTTCTTTTTGTTATGGTATCGTATGTGTTATAGGATTATTATGCTGGGCGAGTGGCAGCCCCGCACCAAAAATATCACGTTGGTATTTTGAAGCCGGTTAGATTATGCTGATTTTGGTATGGGGTGAAAATGGTATACGCTTTATGGCATAGTATAATTAACGAGTGAAGCGAAAATCAAATATTGATTTGATATGGTCGCCAGAATTCGCCTATGTGATAGGTATAATTGCTTCAGACGGCAATCTCTCACCCAGTGGTCGCCATATAAATATCACCTCGAAAGATAGGGAGATGGTTGAGACAGTAAAAAGCATTTTGCGACTTATGAATAAAATTGGTCGCAAAGCACGTGGATATTCTAAGGACAAAAAATATTTCGTCCTTCAGTTCGGCGATATTAACTTTTATGAATTCTTGCTTTCAATCGGTCTTACTCCGAAAAAATCCAAGACCATTGGAGCAGTGGCAGTGCCAGATAAATTTTTCAGAGATTTTCTACGAGGATGCTTCGACGGCGATGGTTCCCTGGGCACCTTCCGGCATCCAGAAAGCAAACATCCTCAAGTGCGTCTCCGAATAACATCTGCGAGTCCAGCATTCTTGATTTGGCTCCTCAAAAGCGCGCAACGACTTTTTGTGATAGAGGGTGGGTATATCTATTCTCCAAAAAATAAAAGTGTGCAAATACTTTCCTTCGGGAAAGCTGACTCTATCAAGATTCTTCATCTGATGTATTATAAGAAATCTGTACCGGCCCTATCGCGAAAACGTAAGATCGCGACAGGACTATTGGTGGGTGAGTAGCCGAATTGGTACAGGCGCACGGCTTAGGACCGTGTGGAGAAATCCATGAGGGTTCGAGTCCCTCCTCACCCACAACATTAATTGCCAAAAAAGTTCGGCGGAGGCGCCACATTTTCTATGCGCCCGATATCAAACCCGCCGACACGGCCGATGCCGAACGTATTCTCTAGAAGCCCGATTATCCCCCACACCGCAACCATGACAAGCATACCAACAAGACCCCAGAGTATGTGATCTTTGTCTTCCTGCTTCGGCTCGCCGGAATTCAGATGAATCATAAACATCACAAGCCCCCACATAAAAAGAAAGAACCCCGCTGTGAACACGAGTAAAATCGCCGGGTCAATGATGTATGTTACAAAGCGATCCAAAAGACCCGAGATAGCTTGCATGGTATTAAATGTAAAATGTAAACCCAGCACTTTCTAAACATTAGACTTCACACAAATACAGAAACACTTTTACATAATAATATATAGACTGCAGAAAGATGTAAGAAAGTGCTGGGTAAATATCGAAATGTAAAATGACAGTTCAAAATTAAAAATTCGTCATGTACACATTCAAAAGATTTTACGAATGTAGCGCATACCCGCTTGCCGCTACATACTGCGTGGCATGTGTCACAGGATATGACATACAGTGTACTCTTAAAATCCTCTAGTGTTGATTTGAATGCCTTTAGGAACTATCGGGTCCGTAGAAGTTACCTTAAATGTTGTTTGTAGAAGTCGGATGATGCCCCACACAGATACCATGACGAAAATCGCTATCACGCCCCAAAACATGATTTGCACACCCTTGCTTGCCGCGTCTGTACTGCCATGAACGCCAAAGATGTACTGAATAAGACCCCAAAAGAAAGCTACGATGGCAAGTGTTATGAGAAGTCCGATAGTGGCGTTCAAAAATGTGTTGAAAAACGCGAGCGTATCAACAAGCGTCGCTGACGAGGCGAGTGCCGGAAAACTAATCGCAAGGAATGCGAGCACAGACGGACTCATCAAGTGTGTTGCCATAACAAGTTGACAATTATTTTAAGATAGTTTAATGATAACCCACCTCTAGGAAAGGGCAACGGCATGGAAATGTGAGTGTGGATATCTCAAGGGACATTATATGGCTTCGGAAAACCCAACACCTTTAGTGACCAGTAATCATTAAAGGTGTCGGATAAACATCATCCATGCGAGCCCCCTCGCTCTTCTTTCTTCTCTTTTCCGGCAGCGGCGAAATGAATCAATGCGATTATAATGGAAATCAGGACTACAAACGAAACAATCGCGAGCACAGTCTCTATATGAAGTCGGACGAAACGTACGAGCGCAAGGAGTACAATGAGGACAAATACGAGCGCAACGCCCCACTCCATAATATAGAGACCTACCTTCCGGCTTTCTAGGCCGAGCCGCGCAAAATAGTATCCCAGTCCAGCGGCGAACGTTACAATGGCCGCGGTGGCCATAAGGCCCACAAAGATATTCAATACTCCAGCCGCTTGAAAGAGCGTCTGTGCACCAACAATGGACGGAGTTACTATGAAACCAAGACCCAATACCAGCGCATGCTTCATATCCAGTTTACGATTCGTCGTCATTCGTAGATTCGCATTTTTATTCGTAGCCATTCGTTGATTCGTATTATTAGTAGATGCGGACTTTCACTTTATTCAAAACCGCAATTTCCGAACGAGTCACACAATTCAGAATTTCCGATGCCACCCACCCCGGAGTCAAGCGACGTCCCCAAAAGCGTATTTTGTATAAGATTCAATATTCCCCATACTGATACCATCACAAACAACACTAAAATGCCCCAGAAGAAGAAGCGCTTTTTGGCCTCCTCGTCTTCTGTAATGTTCAATATGTTAGTGGATATGCCGAGAAAATAGACTGCAAGCGCAAGCGTTACAAGCACCATAGCGCCGCTATTTAGAACATTCACTACTAGGTTTACAAACTCTGAGAACGTGCGGGGAGCGGCAAGAGCGACTGATGGAAATAAAAGTGTAAACACAACACTAAGAATTTTTGTCATAGGTCGAGTACGCTCGTGCTGGTAATGTAAAAAGTAGAATGTAAACATCAAAATGACAAATCAAAATGTAAAATTGAGAACGACGATTTGCTGTTTTGAGTATATTTTACACTGTCATTTTCCATTTTGATTTTTAATATTTACATTATGGTGGGTACTATCCTACCAACTGTGACACCGTTCCCCCTATGAGTGTCGCTATCACCCATGCGCCAAGAATAAGAATAGCGCCGATTGCCGTATACATAAAATTACGCCGTGCCGTGCCCAGTTCGGTTGGATTTCCCTGCGCTTTTACAAACAAAAAACCGGAATACACGAACGCGAGCGCAAGAAGTGGGAGCGCCACCATCACCACCACCTTTAGAGCACCGGCGATAAAAGCGGGAATAGAGCTGAAGGAGGAGTTGAGCGGGTTTTGCAACTGCCCCTGCGCTTCAACAAAAGAAACAGAAAATACCAACAAAAACAAGATTCCTATCACATTATAAAAAACCAATTTCATAACGTTCATAGTAAATTATGTTCCAATCTACGCATGGCCACAATGTGAGGAAAATAACAAATTACAGATCCAAAATTCCAAACAATATCAAAACTTCAAATTCCAATATCTCAAACGGGTTTTGTTTTGTGTTTTGTGTTTTGGTCATTGTGATTTGTTTGTGATTTGGTGCTTGGAATTTGGTGCTTTTGTAAGTTATGGATTAATAATAGCACTGAGCTCTTGATCCGCACGTTGAACCGCATCAGGGAGACGCAGTGCGCCAGAGGTCACGCCTTCAACCATTAAGCGAAACATCTCTGCCGTTCGCTCGGGGTCCGGATCTAACCACGAGCGAGCAATGAGTGCCGAACGGCCCGCCACGTCAAGTTCACCGCCTGAAGTGGAAAGTACGTCGCGACGCGACGCGGGCATCCCGAGCGCTTCCGACAAAAGAAAGGCGGGTTCTTTTGACGCTAGAATAAACGCAACTGTTATGGCGCCTTGCTGGTTATTGCTCTGACGCGAAACTGCAAGGCCATACACGCGCGCCGTGGTAACCACATGATCGCTCTTCGTCTGCGGCAAAACAGTCATGCCATAGTTTAAATTTGGGTTCGTGCGCGACACAAGGGGCGCCTCGCTCGCAAAACCGACATACAGTGCCATGTCACCCGCGGCAAACGCGATGCGAGAATTAGGTAGAGAGCGACTCCATGAGTATGAAGTTTTGGAAGGATTGGCAAATTCCGTGTAAAAGCGCAGAGCGCTTTCTGTCGGGCGTTCCGCATTAATAGCGCGCGACACGAGCTCGGGGCGCAGAATGTCCGTACTGTCGCGCCCTGTTATGGAGCCACCCGCCTGTATGATGAGTGCGGAAAGGATAGCTTTCGCGTTCTCAACATTTCGATACTCCCCAAGTGCAATCGCGCTTTTGGTTAGCACGCCGGCATCCGTGCGTTTAGTCACACGCTCCGCAAAACTAAACATGGCGCTCCACTGCGTTGGCGGCGAGGCAAAACCCTGCGCGGCAAGCATATCTTTGTTCCAATACAAGACCAAGGGGTCAACGAGAATAGGGAGCGCAATCACGCCGCCCGTTCCTAGAAATGTATTTGCCGCTTCTACAAAAGTATCCTTGAACTGCGATTTCGAAAGCGACGTCTCGGGAATAGTCACGACTTTTTCGCTATCGCGCAGTGCGTATGATTGCTCGAGAAGAAAAATGTCGGGGCCGGTGCCCGCGGCAAGCGCCTCGGTTAATTCACTGCGATATGTGGCCGGATCTTTTTCAACGTACGTAACCTGACTAAGCCGACCGTCGTCTTCGGCAAAGTGCCGGATGACCGCTGAAAACGCGCGTTCATCAAGTGCGCCCCATATCTCCACCCTGCCAACCTCGCTTCCCGATGGTCTCCCCACCGCAATCGCAAATACCAAAACGCCTGCGACGCCTAATGAGCCGAACGCCGCGAGAAGGATTGTGTGGAATGTGGAGAGTTTGTGCATACCCAATCAGTGAATAGTACAAATTAAAAAGTAAAAATGAAAAGGTAGAAATTACAGTTAAAAGTTAAAAGTTACATTCCCGTTGAGGGCACTTTTGGGCCTAACTTTTAATTTTTCATTGCATGCCCCGTACCAAAATCTGCGAACGTGGTTTGAGCGCATAAAGAGGAACGGTGAGATTTTTGGTGCGGGGTCGTTTTTCATTTTTCGATTTTAGTTTTTAGTTTTTAACTGAATGCAGTCGTTTTTCAGTTTTAATTGTGCGCTTGTTTGTCATCATCTACTACCGCGCCCACTCAATCATTGTACCCGAAATAGGAGACCGTAGTGGTGCGCGCCCGCAGAAAACTCTCGTTCAAACACAAAACCGGCGCGTTCTGCAAGCTCACGCGCCGCATCTTTTGGCACCACCTCGCGTTTCTGCGGCCCCATACCTTTAAATGATTCCGACCAGTCAATAACGGCGAGGCGGCCGCGCGGCTTCAAAACCCTGCGCGCCTCCTCAAGCACGCGGCTCTTTTCCTCAACTTGGAACAAGAGATTGGATATGAGAACGAAATCCAGATGCCTGTCGGTGATTTTTGAAGTGCCGGGCACTTCAAGGTCGCCCCACACAATATCTACGTTTTTATACCCCCGCCGCGTTGCCTCGTTCTTTATGCGACGCAAAAGGTCGCGCTGGATATCAACAGCGATTACATGGCCGCTTCCGCTTAAATACTCCGCGAGGGCAAGAGTGTACGCGCCACTCCCCGCCCCAAAATCAGCCACGCGAGAACCATGCTCAATACCAAATGCGACGACATTACGGACCGGATGAGCAAAAGAAACTTTTTTGGATCGCGTGTCGTAAGTAGTATTCTGCATTACATTCATTATACCCCCATCCCGACGCTCCCGCGCTTTCATTGGGTATACCATTATGATAGCGGTAACTTCCTGCCCACAAACGTAAGCGCGAGCGTCGTGAACGAAAACACAAAGAGACCAAACGGAAGATAGCCGAGGTAGCCGAGAATAGGCATTTCAAACACGTGCCAAAATTCGACATGGGGAATCTCGTATATCCACTTTGGCATGGCATAGAAATTCCACATCTCCCAGAAAAAACCGGTGAGAAGCGTGCCGAGCGAAAATGCCGCAACGAGACGCCAGTTCCCATCCGCGCATGCGCCGTATATCGAGGGAATGCCGAGACGATAATTCAATGCGTCAAGGATAAAAAGCGGAGCGAGCCACACAAGCGGAAACAGTTCGTGCGGGAAGAGCGTCATGAGGTAGATGCCCGCTGTTGCAAGCAAGGCAAGGGATCCTGCCATTTGAAGTGGGGCGACATGTGGCATGAAAGCAAACCACTTTTTCCGGCGAAAGAGTGTCGCAAGAAGAAACGCCACCGAACATACGGCGGGAATCACCGTTGCAAAACTTATCGTTTTCATAACGAGAATCGTTGTCGGTGTCCATGTGAGTGGGATGATATAAAACCAGTTCAAAACGATCATGTTGAGCCACTCGAAAAACCACCACAATGGAATAGAAACGATAAAGAGTATGGCAAACCGCCACCCCATTCGTCGTATGAGTGAATCCCCAAATAAAAATTCGGACAGTCCGTTTACAATCAAGATGAATCCAATCCACAACGGTGGGAAATAATAGAGCGAAAGTGCCGATGTCTGTGACCACGCGAGCCACCATGAGGCGGCTGTGAGCAAGCTACCAAAAAGAAGGAGACGCATCGCTTTATTATAATCGCCTTTTTGATTTCCTCCCACCACCATTCTAGTATTTTGCAAAATACTAGAATAAGATTGTTCTCAATTGTCCGCCCGATATTTGAGCCAGAGATTCTTGAAGAACGGCATGGTGAGAGTGGATATCATAAATGCCGCCGCGGGCACGATGCCGCTCAGCCACGGGTTCTCTACTTCGATAAACCAGAGATAGACGCTCATCGCGAGGTAAGTAAAGAGTGTGAGAAGCGCCCGCCGCACCCAACTCGTCTCCCACGCCTTATCGCTCTCGACGTCGTGATTTCTTCCCTCAATAGTAGTATTCTGCATTGCATTAATTATATACCCAGCTCGAGCGTGCCAATGGACATGCGTGGGTATTACTCCCCAAACGAATGTATGCCCTTTTTTCTACTGCACGGCATACATGTCCGCGTGTACATAATTGATTACACTAAGCCGCCAAAATAGGCGGCTTTCGTTTTCACTATGTGACAGAGAAATATAGAAGTGACACCTCTATGATTTCCACTGGCGGTCATTCTAGTGTTTTGCAAAACACTAGAATAGATTAGGTGGCATAATAGTGCACTGCCACACCCTTGCGGACTTTTCGAACGAGGCCGCTGGGTAGAAGCATATTACGCAGGCGCGCCTCCGAAAATTCTCCACTGCTATTACTTTCCCGCGTCGAATGTCTACTCTTTGGAAACCGTCGTAGATAATTATGAGACCAGTATATACAAAATCGCCCGCCCCGGCATGCCGGGGCGGGCGATGATTCAGATAACCGTAGCTTCGGTTCCTGGGCCAATCTTCCGACCCTCTTGCGGTTTCTGTTCGTTGTCGTGTTTGATGGCAAGCGCGAGAATCAAAAGAGCGTTTCGTGTACAAGGACTCATTCCGCCGCCGCGACCAGTGCAAAATAGCACACTTTTGGCAGGATATGTTTTAACAAAATCAATGGACCCATCACCGTCTTCAGAAAAAGCAACGAGTACCCCATTGTCATCATCATCCATGCGCTTATAGCGTAACTTAGTGTCAACACCCTTCGGCCAAAAGCTCGACTGTTACAACGCTTCAATGACCGCATCAGGGTGCCGACGGACCATTTCTTGCGCTTCGCGCCATATCTTTTGCCTATGCGACATCTGTATCTTCTCCCGTTTCCCCCGTCCGCCATAATACCAAAACAAACACAAACGCTAAAATCCGTGTCTCTCCCTGTCACATGTGCTAGAAATGCTGCAGAAAATTTCAATAATGATTTACGAAATCGTTAATTTGGCCGATCATTTTGCGAGTTCAAGAATTTTTTCCAGAACAATTGGAAGTTCCGTGACTCCATCGCTACCGCTGAAATGCCCTTTATTGTGTTCAATCGCAATCTGTGCGCTAAGCCGTTCCTCAAAAAGTCTTTTATTTTCTTGCGGCACAACTTCGTCGTTGTCAGAAAACACGGCAAAAAACTTCTTGGTGTGCTGTTTGACCTTCTCAAAATCAATCGGGGTTGTTAACCACGGACTAGCAATTTCCTTTTCTTCATCGGTTTCCAAGTTCATAAGCGTAAACCAGCCCGCCACAAAGGCCGCACCTCCCACTTTTTTGTCGACGGACAGACTTTCCAAATATCGGAGAATTGTTTGACAACCGATACTGTGTCCGACGAAGAAAGTGTCCTCGTCAACCTCACCAGCAATCTTGGAAAGATGCGGAACCCACGCTTCAATTTTCGGCTCGGACGGTTTCGGCATTTGCGGCACAGATACTTCAAATCCCTTTGCTTCCAATTCTTTTTTGAGCCATGGAAACCACCCCTCTTCGGGGTTCCCATCCCATCCGTGTACTATAAATATTCGTTTCATATTCCTAAAAATCTATTATGTAATTTTGCCCTCCTTCGCTTCCGCCCAAGGCGGATCCGCCTCTGGAGGAAAAGCTACGGACGGGCAAGTAAAATACTGGAATAGTTTCTTCACTTCGTTTAACAACAAAAGATCTCGCATTTGGATAAACTTGCCTTGATAATCTTTAACATTTGACTCGCTTTCCAAAACTTTTATTGCATCTCCTAGAGGCATCCACACCGGTTCAAATCCGTCGGCAATTTCGTCCTCCACAAAATTCGGTTCACACTTTTCTCCATTCAAATCAGCTATATAGTTGTAGGAAAGTTGATGTATCTCAAATTTATTCCGATATTCCTCGACGATACCGAGCTCGCGTATATTGGTTATTCCGCAACCTATTTCTTCCAAGCACTCACGTTTGAGCGCATCAATAACATCCTCCCCTTCCTCAACGCCACCACCGGGAAGTTTGTGATAAAACACTTTGGTCGCGTGCAAAAGAGCAATGTTTTTGTCGTTGTCAAAAACAATCGCGCGTGCGGCCTGTCGTTCTTTGTATGACTTCGGTTCTGGGGTTTCTAATCCAAAATCCACATCTTTTATCGTCCGTAAAATCTCCATACTTTACAAACACACAAAGCTCGCGATGGCATCATTGTCACGGAGTTTCATGACGCGGACGCCTTGCGTGGAGCGCGAGAGCGAGGGGATGCCTTTCAACTCCGTGCGGATTATTTGCCCCTTTTTGGAAATCACGATTATTTCGCTCTCGCTCAAGCCCTCTTCTGCCTCGCCGAGATCTTGCGCGGAAGCGGATTTTTTGGAAATGACCCGCGCCGCAATGACGGGGCCGGTTTTGGGCGTTACCTTCATCGTTTTTATGCCACCCCCGCCGCGCTTCTGCGTCTTGTATTCCCCCGTTGACGTGGTCTTTCCATAGCCGCCGCGCGACACCACTAAAATTTCCGTACCCTTTCTGCCTTTGTGAATAACGTCGGCCGCGACGACTGAATCCCCGCCGCCAAGCTTGATACCACGCACGCCGCCGGCGGTGCGCCCCATCGCGCGTATGTCGCTTTCCTTAAACCGTATCCCCTGCCCTTTTGAGGTCGCAATAAAAAGTTCGTCGCCTTTCTCCACCAAACGCGCGCACACAAGCTCATCGCCTTTCTGTAATTTTATGGCTATCAAGCCGCTCCGACGCACATCGCCAAACGCTGTCGCGTCCATCTTTTTTACGACACCGTGTTTCGTGATGAGTATCAAACCTTGCTCACCCTTTCGCTGACCTTTTCGCACTGCCAGGACTGACGACGTTTTCTCCGTCGGCGCGAGTGCCAAGTAATTCATAATTGATTTACCTTTGGTGGAACGCTTTCCTTCCGGTAGTTCGTGCATTTTGAGCTGATATGCTTTGCCAATATCGGTGAAGAAGAGGAGGTCGCTATGCGTGGAAGTGGTGAGGAAAATCGTTACAAAATCCTCTTCTTTTGTTTCCAAATCAATGACGCCCACGCCACCGCGGCGCTGCCTGCGATATTCCTCCGGGCTCGCACGCTTCACATAGCCGCCCTGCGTCAGGACCACCACGTTTTCCGTGTCTGCCACCAAATCCTCGGCACTCATGGATTTTGCCGCGCCTTTCACTATTTTCGTCCGGCGGTCGTCGCCGTATTTCGCCGCCACCTCCTCCGTTTCTTTTTTTATAGTGCTCATTAATTTTTTATCGCTCTTCAAAAGTGCAGTCAGTTCTTCAATAAGTGTTTGCACCTCTTTTAGTTCGTCCTCAATTTTTTTACGCTCCAATCCCGCGAGCTTTTGAAGGCGCATTTCAAGAATGGCGTTTGCTTGACGCTCGGAGAACGCGAACTTTTTCATGAGCCCCGCACGGGCATCGTTCACGTCTTTTGATTTCTTTATGAGCGCGATAACTTCGTCAATATGGTTGAGCGCCTTGGAGAGTCCGAGAAGAATGTGCTCACGCTCTTTCGCACGCTCTAAATCAAACTTCGTGCGACGCGTTATCACCTCTTTTCTGTGCGCGATAAATGCCTCAAGAAGGGCTTTTAGCGAGAGTGTTTGCGGCACGCCGTAGAGAAGCGCCACCACGTTGTAATGGAATGTCTCTTCAAGTTGAGTATGCTTATACAGATAGTTAAGGACTGTCTGTGCGTTCGCGTTATTTTTGAGTTCAACGACAACGCGAATATCTTTTGTGGACTCGTCGCGAATGTCGCGAATGCCTTCCAACTTTTTTGCGTGCACAAGATCGGCAACTTTTTGAAGGAGGTCGGATTTGTTGACGCGAAACGGAATGGAGGTAATGACGATTTGATAGTCGCCCTTTTTTCCTTCCATTATCTCCGCATTCCCGCGCACCAAAACACCACCACGCCCCGTGGCATACGCGTGCGCGATGTCTTTTTGATTAAACGCGACACACCCAGTTGGAAAATCAGGTCCTTGCACGAATTGCAAAAGGTCTTCGGTTGTCGCTTCTGGGTTATCAATCAAATGAACTGCCGCGGCACAAATTTCCCGCAAGTTATGCGGTGGGATGTTGGACGCCATTCCCACGGCGATGCCAAGTGTCCCATTCGCAAGTAGATTTGGTGATGCCGCGGGCAAAACAGTCGGCTCCATTTTGGTGTTATCGTAATTCGGGCGAAACTCTACCGTGTTTTTTTCAATATCGCGAAGCATCTCGCCTGCAAACCGCGACATTTTCGCTTCCGTATAACGCATCGCCGCCGGATTATCTCCGTCTATTGAGTTGTGGACAAAAATCCCGGCGGAGAGCGCGAAGTTGTGCGTACCACGAACCGTCAAGTCGTATACGTCCTCGAATTCGTTCAGAAATCTAGTTGCGTGCACTTTGTGGTTACCGCGAACTTCAGCGGTCACGCGCGAGACATCGCCTTGATAATATTTTTGAATACCCTTTTGCCATGTTGTGGCGCGTCCATATGGATAAACGACGCTTCTTGCTTTTTCATATGTTTCCTCGCAAAGAACTACGCCCGACGCCATAACGCTACTGCATACTGCCTTAAATTTGCGTTCGCCGGTCTTATTGGTTTTATGGTTTTTATTGCCTTTGATTATTTTCTCGCGCATGAAGCGTTGATATGCAGGGTTCTGCCATAACCGCTTTAGAGTGCGAGTGGCTCTTTCGCTAAGTTCTTCTCGTTTCTCAGGATGTTCCTGTATGTACTCTTTATTCATCTCACTCAAAAATTTTCTCATGCGTTCACGATATGCCGGATTTTGCCAGTTCTTTTTGTTCCGTTCGGAAAGACGTTGTGCGTTTGCGGCGCGATTTTTCTCGTCCGCCCAAAACTTTCTCCGCCCATCGGCAAGATTTTTCACATACTCTGGATCATTTTTGTGACGTTCTGAAGCCATGCTCGAATGAAGCTGCCAGTGTTCCTTCCAATGCATCCTCTGAATGTTTTCGGGGCTATTATTTAATTTGTTGAAATCCGCATGATGGCGAACACGACCATTGGAAACGCCATACGCCTGGCTCCTAATGTTGTATTCATCCGCGAGATGGTGTGAAAAACTCCACTCTTTTTTCATGGGTTGCAGTACCATCTCGTACCCTTCCATATCCGAAAGCGGACTATCTCCTTTGCGCGAAAGGCGGGTATAGAGCGGCATCAATGACACGCCCACTTTAAGATGTTGAGCTTCTACATATGTTTGATTCCTCAAAAGAAATTTATGATTTAATGTGCAACGGATTTTTTCGCCATTATCCAGTTCAACTTCCATGATTTCAGTGTCTTTTTTGGTTAAACGGGGTTTAACGATGGGTGCAATTTTAATTTCGCCGGTTTTATCAACGGTAAATGTATAATTTTTCTTTCCCAAAGCATCTTCTTCAACCAGTTCGCCGAACGAGAGATCACGTCCGTCCGCAAGGCGTACTTTCGTGTCTTTGGTAAAACAACCCCAATTCCCTTGCCCAATGATGAGCGGGTAGCGCAGAGTGAAATCCTGTGCCATTTTTGCCATAGAATCGTACACGGCAACATCGCCATGCGGATGATATTTTCCGAGCACCTCGCCAACGACCGTTGCCGACTTTCTCGTTTTCGCACTCGCGGTCAAACCCAGCTCATGCATCGCATAAAGAATCCGACGATGCACGGGTTTCAGACCATCGCGCGCGTCAGGAAGCGCGCGCGCCGTTATGACGGACATTGCGTAGTCTAAATAGCTCTCGCGCATTTCATCCGTGATGGAGCGCAACACAATGCCGGTGTGTTCCGGCGTTTTGGGCACTTCTTTTTCACCCTTAGCACGTGCCATATACCTTTAATTGTAGCATAAAATAGGTACTTTTGGAAGCACTTCGTTGATTTTCCTTGCTTTTTTACACCTCACATGATAGCATGTCTCCAGCTGTCGTAAGGAAAAAGAGATGATTGAGTATCTTATCGATTTTTTTGCTGGCATTTCGTGGTACGTATATGCGCACACCATTACCGGTTTGTGGGTTGCTGGTTCGAGTCTAGCGGGATGGGTAGAGGACTCTTGTGGCGCGAATGAAGAAGACGTATCGGGATTCTCGGTGTATTTTTTATTTGTGCTTTTCGCTATTTTCTGGCCTCTTATTCTCTTGACGGCCATACCTGACGGAGGCTTGTCACGCCGATGGGTGTTTCCCGGCCCGCTCGCGCGGCGGCTTGTTCGAAAAAATAGGGAGGCCAAAAGACGTCTCTGGGACGAGTGGAATGCGCATTTTAAAAAAACGGGCGTCAGCCCATATAGTTCGGAGGGTCGCCTTACGCGTTTACTGAGTCCGTGGCCGCCTATTCGTAGATAGTGTAGAGCCTAGACAAGCGGCAATTCCGGCGTACCGGAATTGCCCTTTTTCTTTTAAATTCCGGAGGTTAAATTTCCAAAGAACGCAGTTTTGCATTTAACCACCTCAAGCGGAGGAGGCACATCTGTTTGGGAGACTTAACCGTAGCGGAGTCCCGCTCCAGTCTACGCTAGTAAGCGGGACTGGAGCGGGACGTGAGCGGTCTCCCAAACAGGTGCGCCGATGGAGCCCCGCACCAAACTTTGACTTAGTCGGTATCAGTAATAGTTCTGCAGATTTGCATAGTATATAGCGATTGTATTGCAACAGTACCCTGGCGCGTCCCGACAAGGGAAAGCCAAAGTTGGTTCATGGGCAGGCGCCCCCCTATGGCATCAACGACCGCACCACCCCGCGCACTGCCTCTTTCGTTTGCCGCCACACGTCTTGAAGCGAGTGTGGAGTCGTCGCCATGTCTTCCATGTACATGAGGCGGCATAGCCCGAAAGTTACCGACCATATGGCGTCTGCAAAGCCGCTCCGCGGAAGATTAGAGGGCATGCCGATAGAAGCCGGAAGTTTCAATACAGCTTTTGCGATACTTTCAACGCCGGGAAGGCCGCTGCCGCCACCCGTAATCACAATACCTGCCGGGAGCATGCGCTGGCGCCCGATTGATTTCAGATGCGCATTGATAATAGTGAAAATTATTTTAAGTTTCTCGTTGACTACTCGCTGTACTTTTTGAGGAGAAATATCGCTTCCAGTCACTGCCCCCTTTTTAATCTGCTCGGCTTCTGAAAGGGAGATTTGGAATGCGAGTGCTATTCTATGCGTCACGTCGGCTGAGCCGACGGGAAACACTTTCACTGATACCGGCATATCTTCGTTGAACACAATGGTTGAGATGGTTTCTGCGCCAATGTCTGCAAGCATAACCCCTGCGATTTTTTGGG
The DNA here is from genome assembly GCA_001783335.1 of Candidatus Kaiserbacteria bacterium RIFCSPLOWO2_01_FULL_50_24. Taxonomy (GTDB): domain Bacteria; phylum Patescibacteriota; class Minisyncoccia; order Phycocordibacterales; family UBA2100; genus UBA10103. The sequence continues at coordinate 27,143 of MFLU01000017.1, forward strand.
CTTTCGAAAGCGTGACTCCGCTTGCCGCAAATGGAGATACTATTACATCGCCTTCTTCCACCTCTATACCGGCCGCTTCAACGGCGGAAATAATGTCTTCATACTGTTTTGAAGGCATTGAAACAATGAGTGTGTCCACCGCAAGTTTGGTACCTTGCAAGCCATGTGGTTTTCCAACGACTTTTATGCCATCTACACGATATTCAATCGGGAACATGTGAATGGACTTGCGGTTTATTAGTTTTTGTCCTGCACGCCTACGGCTCTCTTCCGCCACGCGCTCCACATCGTGTTTGGTGACAATGCCACCGGATGCGGTGAGCGTAACTTCCCCCGTTGTGTGCGTCTCGTCCACTCCCTCATCGCCAACGGCAACGCGAGCGGAACGTACAGAAACCCCGGCAGCTGATTGTGCTCGCGCAAACGCTTCGCGTATTGCTTTCGTAACTTCCGCGACTTCAATAACGTGCCCCCGGTGCATGCCTCTCGTGGTGGCGAGCCCAGTGCCCAAAATCTGCATTGGCACATCGGGTGTCGCCGGCGCCGCCGCGATTGCGGCCTTAACATGATACGTGCCTATGTCAAGTCCCGCATAAACGCGCTTCATTATTATATTGTATCGCTAACTTGCAAGGTTAAAAGCGACGAGGGTGGGGAGAGTGAAGCGCTCCGTCAAGGGCGACCTTTGCCTCGCCCCGAACGACATACGGTTCGATCGTTTGGGAGATATCACTACTGCGGCTACAACTCTACGCATGTACATATCGCGCGCGATGCATGCCCTGCACCAATGCTAGCTTTACTGATGCGAAGCATTTGGTGCGTGGGTTTTCTCGAGGCAAAAGTCGCCCTCTCCTCCGCTTTAGGTGATTAAATACAAATTCGTGTGCTGGACTGTGCTTTTCAGCGGTTGAATCGTCGCAAAATATTTTTTTCGAGTGTGTCCATCGCGGCGCCATGCCGCATGCCCTTGAGGTGAAGCAGACCGTGAACATACAGGTGGGCAATACGTGCTACGGGAGAGACGCCGAGTACGCGAGCTTCGCGTTCCGCTTTTCGAATATTCAAAACGATTTCCCCCTCATCTTTCGCGAGCGAGAACGACAATACATTGGGCACATAATTTTTCTTTCTGTATGTATTATTAAGGCGCTTGGCTCGCGCGTCTCCAACGAGTGCGATGGAAAGCGTGTAGTGTTTCGAGAGAAGTGCACTCGCAATGCGCTCTAGTGGCACCCTACGCAAAAACACACGATGTGTGTTTTTGCGTAGGGTACACGCGATGTCAATAGTGAACACAGACAAACTAATGGGCAATAGGAGTACTTTCTCCGAATGTTGCGCGACGCGGACCGGAAGATTGCTCCCTATGCGAAGAGGTGCGCGGCGTCGGTTCCGCAATTTTTCCCTCTTTTATAAGCCGCTGATACTCCTTACGCCGTTTTAGCATTTTGAGCGTGCGTTTTTTCTTGACTGTTTTAGATGCGATGCGGGTGAAATAGCGGCCACGACGCACGGTCTTAATAACCCCCGCGCCCTGCACGCGGCGACTGAATTTGCGAATTGTCGAGAGTACCGTCTCATTCCCTAATTTAACGATTTCTGCTTGAACCATATGTAGGGAAGAGCTTATCACGCGAACGCACAAAAAACAATGTCTGCAGGGAGATGTGACGAAGGTCGTATCTCCGTCATAATTTTATAATTGAAAATTTATACAGCGATTGGTTTCCAATTCTGTACGCGCCGGCGCTTGAGGTAGCCGACAAGCTCATTGACCGGCACCGTATCTTGCGCGTTGGTTGCGACTTCGCGCACCATGATGTTCCCTTCCGTCGCCTCCTTATGTCCCATAATAAGCATGTACGGAACCCCGAATGTGCGTGCCGCCTCCATTTGTTCTCCGAGTCGCTCGTAAAGCAGAGACTGATGCACAGGAATGTCTGCTTCGCGTAGGAGCTCCAACACATCGAATACTTTCCGTCTGGCCTCGCGACCAAGGTGTAAAAAATAGATAGCGGGAACATCGCTGACCACTCTATCCAATCTCGTGCGACCACGCGTCTCACACTCAATGGAAACGCGCACCGCAGAGCTTGGCACGCCAGAGACCCACGAAATAAGCGGGTCATACCTGCCGCCGTAGGCAAACGGAAGGCGCGCGCCGGTCTCCGTGTCGGTGGTTGCCACTTCAAAGAGTGTGTGCGACCAACAATCGCGGCTACCGAGGATCTGCGCGTGTAATTCATACGGCAAGCGCAACACCTCCAGATATTCCAACAACTCCCAAAAGCGCTTCCGTTCTTCCTCTGTAAGATATTCCATTGATTGCGGCGCGCGCGACACTATCGGATGTCCGCGGTCTATCAATTGCACGAGCGTGCCGAACGGGTCTGTGGCCGCTCGTCCGCGTAAGGTTGGCGATATGCTCTCTAAATGTTTGCGCAGAAATCCCCCTATGTCCCGCATGTACCGGCCAGACGAGTCGGCCGAACCGATACTATTCAAGGCAATGGCGCGCTTTTCCACACCCGCATGTTGCGCTATGCGATCCGTAAGGAGAATGAGGAGAACTTCCGCAACTGGGCTCGGAACGCCGACAACATGAAGGTCAAGCGATGTGCCAGGTGTTCCCGAGCGTTCTTTTGTTGAGCCGATACGCCATAGGAGCGCGGTTGGCTGTTTCTTGACACAAGCAGCACACTTACGCGCAACCGCGACAAGTGAGCGCTCGTCACGACGCACGAACGCAAGCGGTTCGCGCGCTTGTACCACTCGCCTGAAAGATGGGGCGTCCTTCCACGCATCTTCAAACGGTTTGAAACCGTAGTATTCCGCAAGTTTGATAGCGGGTTTTAAGAATGCTCGCGTGTGCGCGTGACGAGTGTCTTTGAGACGCAACATAGCCAAAAATGCAAAATGTAAAAGTAAAAATTAAAAATGACCCCAAACCAAAAATCTCACGGCTTGTTCTCCAAAAGTCCCTCGGCTATGTTTGTTAGTAGGATTCATGATTGTTTGTTGTGGTGTGTTGATTTTGGTACGGGGCAGGCAATTCAAAATTTAAAAATTATAGTTTCTCGCCATACCGAAAGGTGCCTGGCAGGACGCTGATCATATTGAGAGGATAGAGGCGCACGAGCGCGCGTCCCACTATTAGATCGCGTGGTAACACTCCCCATATGCGCGAATCGGAAGACATGCGACGGTTATCGCCGAGTACAAAATATTCGTCTGCACCCAGGGTTACCCCCATGTTGCTTTTGCCACCAAGATTTTCCGGTGCAAGATAGGGCTCTTCAACAAGGAATCCCTCCGGATGTTCCTCGTCTACAATGGTTACTAAATTATCGCTCAACATAACGGTTTCTCCGGGAAGGCCGATGATGCGCTTGATAAGAGCTTTTCCGTGTTCCTGCGGCGCGTCGAAGATGATGACATCGCCGCGCTCTGGCTCTCCAAGAGAATAAGAGACACGGTCAACGATGAGGTAGTGCCAGTTATCAAACGTCGGCTCCATGGATGCGCCAGATACAACGTAGGGTGCTGCAATGAAAAATCGAATGAAAAGCGCGAGACCGAGTGCCACAATAACGTACACGACAAAACTTCGTTCGGCGTGTAGAGGTAGGGCGGTGTCTTGAGTAGTGAGAGGAGGAGAGTTAACTTCTTCTTGAGAGTTGAGAGAATTCTCCATGCACGCATTGTAGCGCATACAATGCGTTGACACCAAACACTTCACATGTCCCATGCAGGAAAAATCCAAATTACAAATCCCAAATTCCAAACAATATCAAAACTTCAAATTCTAATATACCAAACGTGTTTTGTTTTGTATTTTGTGCTTTGGTCATTGTGATTTGTTTGTGATTTGGTGCTTGGTGCTTTGGATTTTAATGCTCATTTGGTGCTTAGAATTTTAGCGTTCTTTTGGTGCTTGTGATTTGATGCTTATGTAGATAGGATATATGCATGTGGGTAATCGTCGGTCTCGGCAATCCTGATGCAAAATACGAGGGCACACGGCACAACACCGGGCGTGATGCCGTGCGTTTTTTTGGCTCAAAGACTGGATTTACCGACTGGCGTAAAAATACCAAGGCAGTGGCGCTCGTGGCCGGAGACAAGAAAGTCACGCTCCTTCTACCCGATACATATATGAATAAGTCGGGCAACGCCGTTGCCAAATTTGTGAAAAGTGTCAAAGCCGCAGAACGGCTCGTAGTGGTGCATGACGACCTTGACCTCCCGCTCGGCACAATAAAGATATCTTTTGGCCGTGGCAGTGGCGGGCACAAGGGAGCGGAATCAATCATGCGTGCAGTCAAGACGAAGAAATTTGTGCGCGTGCGCGTCGGCGTTTCTCCGGCGAATGCTTCCGGGAAAATTAAAAAACCGCAGGGAGAAGAAAGAGTGGACACATTCATCCTCTCCAAATTCAAACCAACAGAACAGGAGCAACTAAAAAAAGTTTTTACGCGTACCGCGGATGCACTTGACACACTCGTGAAAGACGGGCGCGAGAAGGCGATGAATGTTTTTAATTAGCTGTGAGCTGCAAGGAAACGCCGAGTAGATAGCTGTGAGTTGCAAAGAAATCCTTGCACCTCGCACTTTCACGGCAAGGCGAGGCCTTGCCGTGACTCAATTTTGATCTATTGCGGAACTTACTTTTCTTTTTTCAAGACACGTGGTAGGGTGGCGGTAGTAAAATTATGGGAGGAATATACGAAGGAATCCCTCGTCCAGAGGGTGGTAAGAAGTGGTAACGGCAAACGGCGCCCTCCAGAGGAGGGCGCCGTAATCTTTTTGCTCCCCACTGACAACTCTCCACTGACTAGTTTACAGGTTTCAGCGTCATGCGCCTCTCCTTTGCCTCGAAGAAAGTAATCGTGAACGGATACACCTTACCGAGCTCAAGCTTGGCGCGCAGTTCCTCTTCATTTGCAAATTCAGACACATGCACCAACCCTGCCACGCCTTCTTCCACCGAGGCAAGCGCGCCATATTTATTGTACTTAATAACCACCGCATTTACCTGCTGGTCCTTTATGTACTTTCCAGCCGCCACCTTCCACGGATCGTCGGCGAGCGCTTTTATGGAAAGCGATACTTTATCGTCCTTTATGTCTATAACTTTCACCTTTACCGAGTCGCCTACTTTGTAGCGGGTCTTGGGATTTTCAACGAGCGCCCAATCCATTTCAGAAATGTGCACCAGCCCTTCAAGACCATCTTCCAGCTTTACGAATACGCCAAACTCCGTGGTGCCAGTCACCACGCCCCCAACCACATCGCCCACGCGATACTTTTCCACGAGAGACGCGCGCTCGGAAGTGCCGGCGCCTTTTTCTGAAAAGATGAGTTTCTGCTCTTTCGGATTAGCCGTGATAATCATTACTTCCAATTTTTCTCCGACAAGTTTCTTCAGTTCAGCGAAAATTTTATCTTTGTCTCCATCGGGAACGCGCGGATAGTGAACAGGAGAAAGTTGGGATGCGGGAAGAAATCCTATCAAACCATTCCAGTGGATAATAAGGCCGCCCTTGTTCGCTTCCGCAACGGGCAATGCGAGAGTCGTCTTTTGAGTCATTGCCGTTTCCGCTTCATTCCAAATGAGCGCGGCGCGCGCCTCGCGGAGCGATAGCTCTATGTAGCCATCCTCGTTCTCGGCGGAGACTACCTTTGCGGCGACGATGTCGCCGATGTGCACGTTCTTCAGAGTCTCGCGCGCCGAAAGGTATTCGCGCCCATAAATAATGCCTGTGCCAAACGGATGAATATCTATAAAAACGCGTGCGCGACCAATCGCGACCACGGGCCCCTCCACCACATCATCTACCGCCGGCTTTTTCACTGCGGTGCGCAAAAGCTCCGCCATCGGACCAGCGGGAACATTTTCATGCTCGTCCTCCCTCACATCTTCAGCGGGTACATTCTTTTCCTCTGTATCAACAGTCATGGGTTTATAGAGTGCGCGGCTTCTCCCTTTCATGCAACCGTCCCTTTGAGGAAAGAGGAGGATTAGTCCGCACACTGCACTATTAAGTTGTGGTGAGAGCATACACAACGAAAAGTCAAAAGTCAAATTTAAAAATCCTAGAGGCGTCGCCTCTAGGATTTTATCAGATTTTTAAAAGTAAAGAGCCCCGCGCGAAACGCGCGGGGCATATCAAGAGAATTATCTATCACACGAAGACAACTTCCAGAAGGAGCTACATATTTCCAAAATTAATTTACCGTTTTCAATCCGGTACTCCTGCCAGGCTTCAACGTACGCCCATGACTCCCCAGCTCCTTCGAAGGTGAGGCGCACCGTATTTTCGTTCGGGTAGGTTATATTCACCGTCTGTTCTTTGGTGAATGTGCCAGTGGTCGTGAAATATGTGAGGGTAAGTGTGCCACCAGTGGTGACACCCTCGGCATCTCGCACCATCACAAACAACCCCTCAACCGCATTATCCTTGAACTTGTAGCACCCCGGACCTAAAGAATAGCATATATCCTTGAGCTCTGGCAAGATTATGAACGCGGGTGGTTTTGTCTCTCGATGTTCGGTTTACGAAACCAAACATATCATAATATGTAGATGATGGTTGTGTTGTCATCCAAATGTTTGGTTTCGTAAACCGAACATTGATGACAAGGGGGGCAGAAAATGTATACTATGTAGAATGATTCTCACGTATCATGGAGGAGCGTGCATTCGGGCGCAGGCTGGAGACACAACGCTTGTGTTAGGACCGGTATCTAAAAAATCCTCGGACTACAAGCCGACCAACTTCGGCGCGGATGTCGCTTGCGTTCCCCTTAACCATCCGGACATGAACGGCGTAGAGGAGGCGGCGCGCGGCGAAAAAATACCGTTTCTTATTTTCGGCCCTGGTGAGTATGAGGTACGGGGTATGACCATTGCGGGGTTCGGTTCTGTTTCAAAGTGGGACGGGGATGGGCGTATCAACACTATATATACCGTTTCTTTTGACGGACTGTCTATTCTTTATCTTGGCGCACAAGGCACTGCCGAATTGCCCAAAGACGTGCTTGAGATGGACGAGCCGGATGTTCTTATTATTCCGGTTGGAGGAAAGGGAACTCTGACACCCGCCGAAGCGCACAAGGTGTCGGTAAACTTGGAGGCAAAAATAGTTATTCCGATTTTATATGATGAAAAAACGCTGAAGCAGTTTCTCAAAGAAGCCGGCTCTGAAACGATTAAGCCGGTGGAGAGACTGACAATTAAACTGAAGGATGTTGCGGGAAAAGAGAACGAAGTAGTTGTACTGGGGGTATAATTGAGTACATGACGACAGAGGAACTCGGACAGAAAAAGCCTCTCGTGGGACGTTCTACGGACGAGAAAACCGCCGTAGCTGGCGGAATTGCAGCTGCGATAGTCATCATTCTTTTTGTCGGATGGGCTCTCTTTTTCTTTAAGAAGGTACAGCGTGGTGCTATAACACCAACATTTGATAATGCCGCGCAAGGTCAATTTAATTTTGATTCTGTGCGGAAGGCGCAAGATGAGCTTAGTAAAACGTACCGAACAGTAACTGATGAATTCCGCACAGTGCGAGAAGGGGTGGGCGGCACATTTGAGATGCAGATGCAAGAAACCGTGCCACAAGGGGGTGTTGAAGATGTTTTTGATACCGTAGAGTGATGCCCCGGAGCCCATTGCTCGCATCGCACGATAAAAAGTATATTCCACTGCGGCAAAGCCTACGGCAAGGCGAGGCCTTGCCGTAGGCCGGGCCTTGCCGCAGTTGGTAACAGGTCTATTTCCCCGCTCGAGAAAACACAACTACAACGTGTAAAAGTCAAGCTTGTATCACACGTGAGGGTGGTATGATGTCAACAATATGACTAAGCAGGTGAAGCCGGATGTTGAGTCGTTTGCGCGAATACGCGTGGTGGGCGTTGGCGGCTCCGGCGGGAACGCCATCAATCACATGGTCGCTTCAAGTATCCAGGGCGTTGACTTCATCGCCGTTAATACCGATGCGCAAGACCTCCATAAGTCAAAGGCAAAAAAGAAAATTCACGTTGGGAAAACTCTGACGCGCGGACTGGGAACCGGCATGAATCCGGAACTCGGCAAGCAGGCGGCAGAAGAGACACGTGAAGAAATTCAGGATGCGTTGAAAGGAAGCGACATGGTATTCGTCACCTGCGGCATGGGAGGCGGCACGGGGACGGGCGCGGCACCAGTCGTCGCAAAGATCGCGCGTGACCTGGGTGCCTTAACGGTAGGCGTTGTCACAAAGCCATTCGGCTTTGAGGGGCAACAACGGCTTCGCCTCGCAGAGCAAGGAATTGCGGAACTGCGGAAAGCAGTGGACGCCGTCATCATCATCCCGAACGATAAATTGCTTGCTATCGTCTCGCGCGAAACGGGCATCAAAAACGCATTTGCAATGTGTGACGACATTTTGAAACAAGCAGTGGAGGGAATTTCAGACCTCATCACGCAAACCGGCATCATCAACGTGGACTTCGCTGACGTGCGCTCTGTCATGGAAAACGCAGGAAGTGCCCTTATGGGCATCGGCACAGCAACTGGCGACAAACGAGCCGAAGTCGCAGCAAAAGCCGCCATTAGCTCGCCGCTTCTTGAGGTATCAATTACAGGCGCCAAGGGCGTACTCTTCTCTATCGCCGGTGGTGAAGACCTCGGAATGCTCGAGGTACAAGACGCTGCTTCGGTCATCACCGAGGCCATTGATTCGGAAGCAAAGGTTATTTTTGGAGCTGTTACCGACGACGCGCTGAAGAAAGGCGAGGTGCGCGTAACGGTCATCGCAACGGGTTTCCCGGAATCCACTCGTTCTTCCGTATTTCAAACAGCCCAGCGCATAGCCGCACGTAAAGAACAGGAGGCGGCTCCAGCACCAATGCGCGCGAGAGAAACAGGCAAAAAGACAGAGGAAAAGGTGGCAGAAAAAGGTAGACTGGAAAAAGATGCGGTGTCGCAAAATGATGTTCCAAAAAACAAACAGAGCGAGGATGACGAGGTGTGGGGAGGACTGCCATCATTTCTAAGAAGGAAATGATGGAAATCACAAATCACAAGCACCAAATTCCAAACAAATCCCAAATAACTAAAACTTAAAATTTCAAACGAATGCAGTTTGTTTTTGATTTTTGTAATTGGAATTTAGGTATTGTTTGTGATTTGTAATTTGTGCTTTGGAGCTTTACAATTATTAAATCATGTATGATTTAATAATTGTCGGCGGTGGTCCTGCGGGCGTCTCCGCGGGTGTATATGCCGCGCGTAAACGCCTGAAAACTGTTTTGATTGCGAAAGAGATCGGCGGACAAAGCGTTGTGTCTACGGAAATCCAAAACTGGATAGGGGTAGAGAAGATTGCCGGCGCCGACCTTGCAGTAGCATTTGAAAAACATCTGCGCGCGTACGCGAAAGACGTTGTGGCATTGAAAATCGGAAACACGGTAGAGCGCGTAGAGCGAGAAGACAACGGCTTCACCGTAACTACATCCACAGGCGAAAAATATCATACAAAAACGGTGCTTGTGGCAACGGGTGGCGATCGCCGTCGGCTTGCCATCCCCGGCGCAGACACCTTTGAGCACAAGGGAGTCACATACTGCGCCTCGTGCGATGGCCCCTTATTCGCCGGGCAAGACGTGGTTGTAGTAGGTGGCGGCAACGCCGGATTTGAGACGGCGGCACAGCTTCTTGCGTACGCAAAATCGGTAACGCTCGTTCATCGTGGAAGCGAATTCGCCAAAGCAGATGCGGCGACCGTTGCGTCGGTTCTCGCACATCCGAACATGCGCACCGCTCTGAACTCCGAACCCACAGAGGTGAGGGGTAACAAGTTTGTATCAAGCATCGTGGTAAAAAATATAAAGAGTGGTGAAATAAAAGAAATTCCAACCGGTGGCGTGTTTGTGGAGATAGGCATGATACCGAACACAGATTTTGTGAAAGGTCTGGTGGGGTTGGACACATTCGGGCGCGTAATCACTAACCCAAAAAATCAACGGGCATCGTGTGGCGGCATCTGGGCGGCGGGAGATTGTACGGATGAATTATACCATCAAAACAACATCGCCGCGGGCGATGGCGTGAAGGCGCTGGAGGACATTTATTTCTACGCACACAGAAACCAAACAAACACTAAAATTCCAAGCACCAAGCACCAAATTACAAACAATATCTAAATTCTAATTATCAAATACAAAACCCGGTCAGTTTTGAATTTGTGATTTCGGTAATTTGAATTTATTTGGAATTTGGGATTTGTAATTTGTTATTTTTCTTGAGCTGTCTGTGTTCTATGCTTTTGGTATGTTTGTGTTTTGTTTGTGCTTTGTGCAATTTGTTTGTGCTCTGTGTATGTCTTGTTTGGTCACAGATTGCCTACGGCAATTTCACGGGGTATACCCTGTGAAAATTCTGTGAAGTAGAATTGTCTGCGACAATTTCATAGGGTATACTCCACACAGAGTTCATTGACACCAGTGGAGGTGCCTATGTGTGGCATTCTGGCGGTATTCAATATGCGAAAAGCGGCGGAGCTGACCGTCATTGGTCTGCATTCGCAACAACATCGCGCCATTGATTACGCGGGTATCGTCTCTTCCGACGGCACTTTTTTGTACAAAGAGTGCGGACCGGGTACGGTGCGCAAAGTTTTCACAAGCGAGATGCTAGACCGTCTACATGGAAAACACGCGCTTGGACACACGCGGTACCCGACGCTTGATGACGACCCGAATCGGATAAACATCCAGCCCCTCCGAGGATATTGGCGAGACATGCCAATTGCGCTCGCGCACAATGGCAATCTCACTAACACCGATGAGCTCGCGCGCATATGTCCACATCGCAAAACATCACTTGATACGGAATTCATTCTGCGTATTCTTGAAACACGGCAGGAACAGCGTATTGAAGACGCGCTCGCAGAAACACTGCGTATGCTTAAGGGCAGTTTTTCGCTTGCCTTGTTGCTCCCCGAGATGCTCATCGCCGCGCGTGATCCGCACGGCAATCGGCCTCTTTCTGTCGGCGTCTCCGAAGACATCGGTTTTCTCGTCTCTTCAGAAACATGCGCCTTGAGTGTCTTGGGTGCGCAATCCGTATATGATGTTCCTCCTGCCGCAATGGTTTTGATTGATAGAAGCGGCATGCGCCAAATATCGTACACAAAAATTGCTTCCCCGCTCAAAAAGTGCTCATTTGAAGGAATATACTTTGTGCATCCATCAAGCGACGTATACGGTGTGCAAGCAACCACATTTCGCCTAGCACTCGGCAGGGCGCTGGAAGAACACTGCCCGTGCCCCAGCGCAAATATCGTTACCGAAGTACCTGCAAGCGGAACACTCCACGCCATGGGGTATGCCACGACTGGGCGCTCCGGCATGTATATGCCGGTAATTTTCCGCAACAACTATGTGGGACGCACTTTCATTGCGTCGTCACAGTCCCTGCGTGACGAAGAAGTGGATGCAAAGTTTAATTTCACAAAATCACTCATCGTGGGAAAACGCATTGTTGTGGTGGACGATTCCATTGTGCGGGGTACGACGATACGAAAGATAGTTTCAAAATTGCGCGAGCTCGGCGCGCTCGAAGTGCATGTGCGCGTTGCCTGCCCGCCAGTTACCCATCACTGCAATTACGGTATCTATACAAAAGGAAAGGATGGGCGGCTCATCGCGCAAGAAATGAATGTGGAAGAAATTCGCGAGCACATCGGTGCCGATTCCATCGCCTTCCTACCTCTTGGAGTGTTGAAAGAGATTTGGCCGGACGCCGAAAATTCATGCTTTTCGTGCATGACCGGAGTATATTGGTAACTTTCCCTATCCCCTATCCCGCTGACGCATCACATGCGACGGCGGGATTTTTTCACAAGCTCTATTCCCAAATACTCAAGTACTTGAGTATTTGGGAATGGATGGGTTGCGTTATACGGTTGTTGCGGTCACTTATTTTGCACGCGGCCAGTGTATGATTGCGAGCGCCACCGCCATCACCGCAATGGAAATATCTCGAAAGAGCACCGGAAATTGCCCCAGATTAAAGACGGCGATAGCAAGAAGGAGCACCGCCGCAAGCATCGCCGGAATATGTACGCGCCAGCCGCTCAAAAGCCAAAGCGCGAGCGCAATTTCCACGGCACCGAACACAATAAGAAGTGTTTCGTCCGGCATAACGCCGCGCGTGAATGCGGGAAAATATCCTATCCACGAAAAGGGATCGAAGTATGCCGCAATGGGTGGATACAGGAGCGAAAACGCAAGCCCCACCCGAAGGAGCCAGTCAATTACACGGCCATTATGTATCATGTCCCTATTCTACTGTCACGCGGCCAAACGCGCTCGCATTCAAGTGATCGTGATATCCCCAGCTCCCCGCTTTATTGAACGTAAACGAGTAATTACCTTCCCCGCCCGCACATTGGTCAAAAGCGGAACCATTCGCATTCGGACAGTGCTCATTGAGCGACGTGCCACCATACACCGTGTGTGTCGGGTGCATTGCTGAAGCAACCCACATTTTTCCGCCACTCGCGTTTACAAATGTAACTGTGTCACCAAGTTTTACGACAATCTCCTTCGGAGAAAATCCGGAACCGTCATACGTAACCGTCACCGTTATCGGTGCCGCATCTGCCGCAGGAACATCCGCCACAGGATTCAACACCTCAACATTTCCTACTACCTCGTTTTCACCCATAACTTCAGGTACGTAAACTTCACCGATAAACAAAAACCACGCGCCACCGACAATAATAAGTCCGGCCACAAGAAGCAAAATCCATTTCATAGATAATTTTTATACTGCTAAAACCTATAATCGTCCGATTCTACCATAATGAACTAGGTGAACAAAGAAAGCCCCCGTCTCGGCTCCGCCACGGTAGGCAGACCGAAACGGGAACTGGTTATTGGTGGTTCCCGAGAATTTGCACTATAACGGTTCTGCACGGTCGGTCATCAGGGTCAAAGTCGTATAAAATAATAGACTGCCATGTACCGAGATGAATTTTGTAGTTGGCTATAATGAGTGACACAGACGGATTTCCTCTTGAAAGTGCGATGCTTCGTAAATGCGCGGCGCCATTTGCTGGCTCTTGCGGCAATGTCTGGAGACGCTCCACACAATCGTGCGCATAGTTAGCTTCCGAGCATACTTTTTGAAAGAAAAGTGGAATGTCATTTTCTACAAGACCTTCTTCGTTTTCGTTCACGATCAGCGCCGTTGTGGTGTGAAGCGTTTGCACTGCGACAATCCCTTCATGTATTTCGGAAAGCGCGACAATGCGCGTCACTTCCTGCGTGATATCTTTGAAGCGAATGTTAGGAACTACCGTTTGCCGCATTTCTTCACTCCTGATAAGCAACTTGTCAAAATGGCTTTCTACAAGCCCCACTCGTTCATGCAGATGTTTTTTCTTCACCTCGAACCTCCTCTGCTACTATCCTATATAGCTGGGAATATCTTACATTGTCTTACCGCTGTTGTGAATACTTCCTCGGGTGAATGTCATATCTATTCATATTCAATCGTCGCGGGTGGTTTCTGGGTGATATCGTAAAGCACTCGATTTACTCCTCGTACTTTCCCAATAATAGCGCTTGAGATTTTCTCTAGGAGCTCATTCGGAATTTTGTGCCAGTCCGCACTCATGCCATCTACAGAATCAACAGCACGAAGCGCGATAACATATTCGTAAGTTCGTATGTCACCCATGACACCGACCACTTTAACCGGAAGCAGCGCAGCAAAGGCTTGCCAAATTTTCTCGTATTCACCAGCCTTTCTAAGTTCCTCGATAAATACTGCATCAGCTTCACTGAGTATTTGAAGCTGCTCTTCGGTAATTTCTCCGACAATACGCACCGCAAGTCCTGGACCCGGGAAAGGATGCCTCCAGAGGAGCTCCCTTGGTAACCCGAGTGTTAGCCCCACTCCCCTTACCTCGTCTTTGTATAAGTCTTTTAGCGGCTCAAGAATTTTAAAGCCCATCTTTTGCGGAAGTGCCAGATTGTGATGGCTTTTTATTTTTGCTGCCATTTTTGATGTTGACGCAGATTCAATTCGGTCTGGATAGATTGTTCCTTGGGCTAGATATACGATTGGATGCTTTTTAAGTTCGTTCTTAATCGCTTTTTCGAAAACTTCAATAAAACTGTGGCCAATGATTTTACGCTTCTGTTCTGGATCGGTAATACCCTTCAGGCGTTTTAGGAAAAGCTTGCTCGCATCAATAACGTGAAGCTGTTTGAAACCATTTTTGCGGAGATACGAGGCCACTTGTTCCACCTCACCTTTTCTAAGAAGACCTGTATCGACAAATACTGCGTGAAGTCGGTTACCGACTGCTCTGTATATGAGTGTTGCAGCCACAAGTGAATCTACACCGCCCGAGATACCTACAACGACATGCTTGCTGCCAACCTCGCTCGTAACTTTCGCGATGATATTTTCTGTCACTGTGCTGATCTTCCAGTTTTTCTTTGCGTTACATATAAAGAATAGAAAGTTTTTGAGCAACTTCTCTCCGTGCTGGGTATGGGTGACTTCTGGATGGAACTGGATACCGTAGAAGTTATTCTTGGGATCAGCAAGGGCTGCGTATTTGCAACCCGTCGTAGATGCCGTTTTCTTAAATCCTTTCGGGAGTATTGATACCTGATCGCCGTGAGAGAACCACACGGCTTCCTTTGCAGTTAGGCCTTGGAAAATATCTTTTCTATCTTGAATGCTTAAAATTTCTTTGCCGAACTCTCGATGTGTACCTTTTACAACCTTGCCACCAAGCATCTGCGCTATCACTTGATGACCGTAACAGATACCCAGAACTGGAATGCCAAGTTTGAATATTACTTTGTCTGGCCGAGGACTGCCTTTCTTTAATACCGATGCGGGGCCTCCAGAAAGGATGATCCCGGCAGGATTAAGTTTCTGTATTTCAGAAGCGGGGGTATCAAAAAGCAAAATCTCGGCTTTTACGCCGAGATCTCGTACACGTCTTGCTATGAGATGAGCAAACTGACTTCCAAAATTGAGAATTATGATCATAGCAAATAATACCACTAATTGTTGGCAAAACCGAACCTTATTTTACTCGGGTTCAAAGTTGCCAATCTGCGGAGGAGGTGAGATTCGAACTCACGATGCCTTTCGGCATGGCGGTTTTCGAAACCGCTGGAATAAACCACTATCCGACTCCTCCAAAACAATCAAATAGTAACAATTTTTGCGAGCCCGTTCCACTCCTCGCCCACCTATCTTGCCCCCTCGCTTATTACCAATGTTCTGCAGAACTTGAGTATAGTTTTTCCTCGCTCGGTAAGTCCGTGTCGAACCGCAGTTGCGTCGTGTCGTTTCATTATCAACCCGGAAAGTACGAGCTTGCGTGTGTGCTCTGACGCCGTTCGAAAATCAATTGAAAGCCGTTCGGCAATGTCAGTTACAGAAAGCTCGGGCTCTTTGGCAAGCGTATCCATGATTTGCGCACGACGATGGCTCGCAACACCTTTGAATATACGCTCAATATTCCTGTATCCTCGCTTGTCCATAATGCTATTTTTTATACCATACTTCTGCAGAATATTAGTATACCGTATATGAAAGTCATGCACACTTTGAATAGGTTCAGATACATTTGGCACTCCTCGTAACAGAGGAATCATGCGCCAATTCAACATATTTAGAGGCACAAAGGGCTGGTTG
>MFLU01000018.1 GCA_001783335.1 Candidatus Kaiserbacteria bacterium RIFCSPLOWO2_01_FULL_50_24
TGAAAATGTTGTTCTCATATTTCTTCTGCTAGTTGGTTAATGCTAACAAAAGAAAACATCGACCCCGTGGCCGTGTCCACTTTATGGGGTACAGATCAAATGCTCCCCGGGTAGGATTCGAACCTACGACCAACTCGTTACACGTTATCCCAATGTTTCCAAAGGGGGTGGACTATATCATCGCCCCTCGACCATGCTCGGGGTGTTTCGGTATCTAGTCTCTACGGTGCCCCATGTTCGATTTACGAAATCGAACATGGGTTCCCTCGGTGTTGCCACTCTGGAAAGCTAGAAGCTAGAGACTAGAAACTGGAAATTCTTTTCCAGCAATCTAGCATCCAGTATCCAGCTCTCCAGTGTAAGGGTTCACCGATATCCCGAAATTTTTCAATCCCAATTACTCGAGAAAGCTGCCAATTTGACAGCGAGCTGCGCTACCGCTGCGCCACCGGGGAATATATATGCACTGACCGTTGTGTTGCCAGTGCCTGTACGAGAGTATAGCGGAAAATGGTATAATTTCCAGTGTGAAGAATGCGTACGCGTTGCTAGGCGTTTTGTTTCTTGTGCTCATTGTGGGAAGTGCGTATGCGTTTAATCGTGTCTCCGTCTCGCCAGGTATTAACAATATGATTATTCAATCCATGACAGATACACTTTCACTTACCAGCTCTGCGTTTGAGAATGGCAAAAGCATCCCGTCGAAATATACTTGCGATGGCAATCCGCCAGCTGGCGGAGTGTCGCCGCCACTCTCGTGGAGCGGCGTGCCCGAAGGCGCCACATCACTTGTGCTTATCATGGATGATCCCGATGCGATAAAGCCAGCAGGCAAAGTGTGGGACCATTGGGTTGTTTTTAATATTCCGCCGGACACGGTAAGCGCGGAGGAGGGGAGAGGGCCGAATGGTGTGCAGGGAGTAACGTCGTCCGGAAAAGGGGGATATGGCGGGCCATGTCCGCCCGATGCTAAACATCGTTATTTCTTTCGTTTGTACGCGCTTGACTCCGATCTTTCGCTCGAAGAAGGCGCGACAAAGGCGGACGTGCTCGCCGCGATGGATGGACACATAATTGGACAGGGAGAATTGATGGGAAAGTATCAGCGAACAGCTTCTAGGTGATAGGGAATAGAAAATAGTTAGTAGGAAGTAAGAAGTCGGAAAAGAAAAGAGCCGCGGCATATGACCGCGGCTCCATGTTACTTAAACTCACTAACCCAATGTCCATCTTTGATGAGTTGGGTGCTTTTCTTGCCTTCTGCATCGAGCGCGAAGACGGAAGTCGTCTCGTCCGAAATCATCATGTCGTGATGGATTTCGTCGGTGAGCGTGTTGCAACCAAGTTCATCGAGTTCCTCTTTCGACATCGTCGTACCGCCTTCGAGACAAGCAGCATATGCTTTGCCGACGGCCATATGGCAGCGTTTGTTTTCATCGAGCATGATGCAGAAGTGCGGCTCCTTGTACTTTGAGAGTGGCGAGTCGAGGCCGACAAGTGCGATCTCACCGAGCATCGAAGAGCCCTTGTCGTGTCCAATAAGGGACTTGAAGACATCACTGCCTTTTTCCGCTGAGAAGTCGACAATACGACCCTCGGAGAACCGAACACTGATTCCATCGGCGATAGGGCCGTGTATGCAGGTTGGCAACGTAATCCGCACCTTGCCTTCCGTTCTCCGCCAATCCGGCGTTGTGAAAACCTCGAAGCTCGGCCAATTTGGCTCGAACCATACGCCGTCCTCTCCCTGCTTTCTGCCGCCGAGCCAGCGCGCTTTCTTTGAAAGGCCAACCTTGAAATCGGTTCCATTGCCAACAAAGTGGAGCGTATCCATATGCAGGGCATTGAGTAGATCGCAGCGTTTGTGGAGCATATCACTTACGCTCACGGCATACGCCGGACCGTCTTCACGGTCGGCACCAGTGATGTGGAAAAGAAATTCCCATAGGTTCTCGACTGTCATGCCGAGCTTGTTTGCCCATGAGGTCGTTGGGACGTCCAGGATGCTCCATGGCTGGAGCATCTTCATGCGGCGGGTCGTGAGCGGTTCGTTCGCCTTGAATTTCGCACCCTTATATCCGACTGGATATTTGGGGTCGAGATCATCAAAGACCCCGAACTCGCCATTTCCATTGAGAGCGAGGCGCGCGCCGCCTCGATCAACGATTTCTTTCGCGCGACACGTCACATGGAAGGCCACATAGAGCTTCTTTTCTTCCGGAGCTCCCAGGAATTGCTCTCGCTCTAGTTCTGGATAATCGTAATGCACGTCGACTATATCCGCGCCGAGCGCATACGCTTCGCGCGCAAGCATGGGAATGAAATTGCCATGGTCCTCAAGCTGAAAACTTTCGACGTATAGCGGTCTGATCTTCTGGTCATAGCCAAGATTCACGAGGCCGATTCGCGCATAGTTGCGCAGCTTTTCATCGAAAGATAATGTGCTCGACATGTACATTCTCCTTTCCTCTTCTGTACTACTGCACACATAACCACAGTATTCACGAATACGCAAGTACAAGGGCCGGCTGGTTTGTCGCGAATCTCGCGCCAAACGCAGCCGGCCCTATTCGGGAGTCTACTCATGCCACTACCCCCAGAGGAGGCGCGCGCGCGATGCTTGTGGCAATCAAGCAGGCAGGGCCCGATGGCCCACCCAGGAAGGTCCCAAGGAGCAAAATCCCGCTTTCGCAGAACCAGCCCCTTCTTCCAAGCGAGAGTTACGGACAGGCATAAACTATCATAAGCGCCCCTCAGCTTTGCAGCCGGCTTTTGCGCCTGGGCCAATCCGTACCCTCTCGCCGAAGCTCTTCTACTAACTTTCATTATAGCGCATCCAAGATTCGTTGTCAAGTCCCCACACCCATTGGGGCATGATGCGGGGGTCAAGTCCTCGTTGGCTTTGGAAGCGCGAGAGATTTTCTATGCTCCGAAACCCATTTCGCGTTCATGAGCGGGCGCTTCAATATCGCTTTTTCAAGCGAACGCACAAAAGTCCACAGCGTTTCTTTTTTGTCATCGTATGGACGTATCAGCTTCCTCCCGCGTTCGCGAAGCCGCTTCCACGGCACGGGACCCATGAGGACTTTTGTAACAGTTATCTCTCCGTCTGTCTCCAGAATGTTTGTGAGACGCGCGTACCACGATTTCGCGGCCGTGATTTCTCGGAACGGACCGACAAATACGCCCCTTAGCTCGCGATACTGCCGCTCGTTTTGCCACCTTCTAAAGTTAAGCGCCACGCACCTCTTTTTTTCAATGTTAATGATCTCGCCCATTTCTTCTCCCCTTTCTATTTTCCCTACTATTTCCTACACTCAATATACTATAGTATATGCTTGTAGTACAATATTACGATATCGTATGGTTATTTATGTAAAAACAGGATGTCCCTTTTGCGCGAAAGTGCTTGCCGTCGCACGGGAGCTCAACGTGGCGCTTGAGGAACGCAACATTGCTGACCTCGGCGTTGCCGATGAATTGATCGCGCGTGGCGGCAAGCGGCAAGTGCCCTATGTGGTGGACGAGAAAAACAACGTGGAGATGTATGAGTCGGGCGATATTGTTGAATATCTGAAAAAGACTTATGACGAGGGAGACACGTGAGCCCAGCACCTTTTCGACACCGCGGGGCGTTAAACTCTACGGGTCGGAGGAGTATACATGTACCTTGCGCCAAGAGCGCGAGTGCTTAAAGGTGCTGGGTGAAAAACTTGTTCACGCCAAAGTGGAGCCGGGAGCAAAGAGGGAATCTTTTGTTGAAAAACTGCCCGATATTTTTGAGATAGCGGTGCGCGAAGAGGCGAAGCACAACGCCGCAAACACGCGCGTCTGCGAACTTCTGGCGCAACATTTCGGCGTTTCGGGAAAAGCAGTTTCAATTCGCGCGGGGCATCGCAGTCCCAACAAGATGCTTCGCATTATGATACAGTAGTGATTATGCAGACGAGAGTAAAAGCAACCAACTATCGCATGACGCCCAAAGTTGCGGATTATCTTGATGAGCGTCTCGCGGCGCTTGAAAAATTCCTCGGTGAGCATGCGGCACTTGCACGCGTGGAAGTGGAGGTGGGGCGCGACGCGGGACGCCCGCGCCACGGCGCGAACATTTATTTTGCAGAAATCCGCATCATCTATCCGGGCGGAAAGAGCGCGTATGCGACCAACCACTCGGCAAGCGTGAATGGCGCGATAGACGACGTGAAAGAAGAAATGGAGCGTCAGCTGCGCAAGCGAAAACGCACCACCATGAGCACGGCGCGGAAGGGAGGTGCGAAAGCGAAGCGAATGTTGCGGGGCACGTAAACCCAGCACCTTTCCGATGCTACAGGGCGTTAAATCCAGCACTAACAGACGTTAGTACTGGGCATTAAAGGTGCTTGGTAAAACTACACAAAAAATTGCTCCCGCAAAAAAGCGGGAGCGTTGTGTCATCCATACGCATTACCCAAGAGTGTGCGAATTTCTGTATGGTTCAGCACGTATTCGTAGTAAAAACGGTTCGGCAATGCCACGCCAGCGAGCACTGTGTGCTGTGTGGCAATGTCTTGCAGTGACTTATTAGGCATTTCGCGAAGCGCGTTCACGCAAGCATGCGCGTATCTGCGCGCATCGGCTCGGTATGATTTTTCAGCATCACCGAAGCCAGGACCAAACTTCTCGGCCAGCTCATCTGCCGTGCGTTTAAGCGCAACTGCAAGCGCAAATTCCACCTCGGCGCGTTTCTTTGGTGCCCATGAGCTGTTCTCAATATCGTAGGCGTCCTTCAACTGCCAAAGCGATAATTTTCCGAGATTTTTTGTCTTCTTTGCACGTGCCATGTGTGCCCTCTCCTTTATTTCAAGCTCTTTTCTGAAAGCAAGTATAGTATGCCGGGTTAGAGGGTGCAACCCGCCCGCACACTTGCTTGCGCCTTGTGTTTTTATTGCCTGCACAGAGATTACCTTGAGTAAGGTACTATATAAAAGGTATCGGATGACAAACGTAAATCTTAAAAACACGAGGCAATGAGGCGCAAGTAAGTGTGCGGGGAAAAAAGAAAACCGCAGTCCAGGCTTGCCTGTACTGCGGTATACGAATCACTCGTTCTCTTTCGGGAGCTGTGGAAGGGTAGGCGGCTCCGCAGGAATCTCATCGTCCATTTCGCACGGTCTCTCCAGCGGCGTTATGTACAACGTAATCACGGTGTCGTTGCGCCACACTTTAATCGGTATCGCTGTGCCGATTGGCGCTTCTGCAACTGCGTGCAGTAAGTCGCGGATATTTTTCACGACCACGCCGTTCACCGATACTATGATATCGTCCTTTCTCACGCCGGCGCGGTGTGCCGGTCCGCCAGCGACGATGTCCGTAACAAAAGCACCTTCAGACGGGGCTTTTAACTCTTTGGAAATCTCTTCGGTTACATTTTGCACCTGTATGCCTATATATCCGCGTTTAACCCGGCCAAATGCGGCGAGTTCGCCGACGACTCGTCGCGCCGTATCTGAAGGCACGGCGAATGAAATGCCGGCATTGTCGCCGCTCATGCTCAAAATGGCGGTGTTTATACCGACTATCTCTCCGTATATGTTAAAGAGCGGTCCGCCGGAGTTTCCCCTGTTCATGGCGGCATCGTGTTGTATATATGGAATATACAGTGAACTCCAATATCGGTCTAACGCAGACACGACGCCTTTTGTTACCGTATTTGCTAGTCCAAACGGGCTTCCGATTGCAATAACGGTCGCTCCTTGCCTCAGGCGGTCGGAGTCGCCCCACGTCGCCGATGTAAATGAACGTTTCTCGGCGGGTATGTCGGCAACATTAACCTTAATGAGCGCGATGTCCGTAAGTATATCGGTGCCAACGATTGTGCCGGCAATCTCAACCTCGTTGTGGAGAACAACGCGTATGCTTCCACCAATTGCGCCGGCAACAACGTGATTATTCGTCACAACGAGTCCGTTGTTGTTCACAAAAAATCCGGAGCCAGCGAATATCAGATTTTTTTCTTTTTCATTCGGCTCTGTGTTCCCGGGTTCCGTTTTCTTGTCTTCTTCTACAGCGGTACTTGCAGGCCGATGTATTTTAATGGTAACGACACTTGGAAGCGCGCGCTCCACAAGCGAAATCACTTCTTGCTGGTGCTGTTCAAGAACAGAAACAACGGCTCTTTGATTTGCCATTGCGGCCGGGGCTGTAATGACAAAGCATAGTATGCCAACCCTTATCGCAACAGCGACGGCGCGGAAAGGCCTCACGCTCATGTTCGTTTCTCTCTTTCTTTCTGAAAACAAGCATACCATACCTGACGGGCAGACGCAAAAAAATGCACCCGCTGTTGTGTGGTGGCTTAAGTTGTGGCATATTTCCATACAGACAGAGGAGGAAGACGCAATGGCTGTAGAAGAAGCAGATTACGAGCGGTGGAAACTGTACGAAAGCGAATACTGGATTCTGTATTTGCGCGCGGACGATCAGAGATATCTGGGGCGTGCGTATGCGTGGCTGAAGCGCGAAGGGAAGATGCAGCTTTTTTCAGGTTTGAGCATTGATGAACTTGCGGATTTGCGAGCAGTCCTAAAGAAATACGAAGGAGCCGTAGCTCGCCTGTGGAAGCCCGCGTTGATGCCCGAACATTTCAACTACTTGTGGCTTGGTAATGAAATAGACAAGCACGGTGGACACGGGCATATGCACATCGTGCCACGCTATAGCATTCGGCGTATGTTTGCCGGAGTTACGTTTGTGGATGAAAATTGGAAAGGGAACTATACGCCGCACAATCGGGTGCAACTTACTAAAAAGACGCTGAAGCAGCTGGTTGACCGTTTGCGGCGGGAGCTAACTGCGTGATTGTGTTTTTGTTCCGCGCAAAAACTCCTCGTACGACATCTCTTTTTTTCCTTCGGGAATCACGCGGTCAATGGTGAACGAGCCGTTTTCGTCCAGGTGCGCGTCCGTAATGCGGACGCGCAGTTTTTTGCCGTTCTTTTCAAAAAATGCGTACGCGCCCGGAGAGCCGTCGTACGCACGCACTTTGAGGAGATTCTTGCGCGGTTCATAGGCTAGGTTGACGAGCCCGTCTTCTTTTTTTATTTTTTCCGAGTAGGTGGCAAGATCGTGATTTTGCGGCTGTGGAACGATGTCTCCGCGAAGCCACGTGGGTAGGATTTCAGCGAGAAGTTTTCCGCCCCCATGCGCGAGTAATTCGTCAAGCTCGCGGCCGTGAGGCGGCCAATCTTGCGGAGGGGGAATCGGTCGCTGTGCGACTATCGGCCCGTGGTCCATTTTTTCGTCCATGAGCATGATGGTTACCCCGATGTTTTTGTCGTCATTCAGAATGGCAGTGCGAATGGGCGAGGGGCCGCGCAAGCGCGGTAGGAGAGATGGGTGCATGTTTAGAGTTCCGTGTTTGGGAATTTTTAACAATTCCTTCGGGAGAATTTTTCCATAATCCGCAACCACGAAAACGTCTGCCTTTAAAGCTCTCAAATTCTTAAGATATTGAGAGTCTAATTTTTCTGGCTGGATAGCGGAAATGCTATGCATGTTGGCCCACGCCTTCACGGGTGGGGGAGTAAGTTTTTTCCCACGCCCCGCCGGTTTATCAGGCGCCGTAGTGATAAGCGCAGGCACAAGGTGCGCCGCAGAGAGTTCTTCCAAAACACCAACGGCAATATTTCCGGTCCCGAAGAAAACGAATTTCATACACAGCTAGTGAATCAATAAAAGAGCACAAAACACAGGAACCAGAACACAAATAAAGCACAGGAACCTAAACACAGAACACAAACAAAGTTCACGTTACTAGTTTGTGCTTTTAGGGTTTGTGCCCTGTGTTTTTTTTGTGCTTTGTGCATGTCTGTGCTTTGTGTTTTTAATCACTGCCGCCACTTACAGCGGCTTCATGCCTCGCTTTTCTGTTGCTCGGCGTACATCTTTACCGCTCTATCTGTGTAGAGAACGCCTTCAAGGTGGTCCATTTCATGCTGGAAAATGTGCGCAAGGAAGCCGGACGCGCCGCGCGAGAATTTTTTGCCGTGCTCATCATATGCCTCAATAGTTGCTTTTTCCGCGCGCGGCACCTCGCCCCATCGCCCGCGTACGGAAAGGCATCCCTCGTGCATATTTAATTTCCCGCGCGAGAGTTTCGTAAAGACCGGATTTATATACACCTGGTCTTTCGGCATCTCCACACTATCGCCCACATTTATTTCCGAATGCTTCGCGAGCGCTTTTCCCGCTACGATAAACAATCGCACCGATTCTCCCACTTGGGGCGCCGCGAGTGCGACACCGTAGGACTCACCGGCGAGAAGCTTTTTCATGTCGCGAATAAGGCCGCGTACCGTGGCGCTCTTGATGTTTTTCAACGGAATGTCTCGCGTTTTTTGGCGAAGCGCGGGGTTGGTTTTGTCCACTATCGTACGCATACCAAGTTAGTGAGTCAATAAAAGAGCACAAAATACAGGAACCAAACGAACACTAAAATTCCAAGCACCAAGCACCAAATTACAAACAATATCTAAATTCCAATTACTAAATACCAAACACGACGCACCTGTTTTGTATTTGTGATTTTGATAATTTGAATTTATTTGTAATTTGGGATTTGTCATTTGGTTTTTTGAGATGTCTGTGCTTTAAGCTTTTAATCGTTGCCACCATCTACTGCGGGGCATGGTGTATTATGGCAATAATGCGGCATATTGGAAGCGAACTCAAGCGTACATTCGGAAGGGCGCGCATGACGGAGCGTGGCGAGCTCATGAAGTATTTTTGCGAGCGTCTGAACCCGCCGCGCCGTGCCGAGGGTTATCCGCCTATAACACTCGGGAGGATGGGGAAAATGCTTGAAAAAATCCCCACCAAAGATATCTACTACATAAAAAGCTCCTGCGACCAGGCGCAAAATTTTTCTAAAAGTTTTTGGTATTTATTAAATCCGGAGAAGTACGAAAATGGCAAAAAAGTTCGCGGTCAGAAGAAATCAAAATTGCAATAAGTCGTTATAAGATGCGCAAGGTGCATAAAAAGTGGCGGAAAATTTTCCAAAAAAAGCTGTTGAGGATAGTAAAAGAATTTATCGTGGGAGTCAAGGGGCGCGAGCAAGGATGGGGGAGTACAATGCCTTTTACTATATGAGCTGGTTTTCACCCAAGTTAGGCATTGACCTCGGCACCACGACGGTTTTGGTGTTCGTGCCTAAAAAGGGAATTGTGTTGAACGAGCCGTCAGTGGTGGCGGTGTCGCAGAGGGAAAATAAAATCCTTGCGGTAGGAAACGATGCGAAAGAAATGATAGGCCGCACGCCGGAAGAAATAATCGCCTATCAGCCGATGAAAGACGGCGTGATAGCCGACTATCGCGTTACCGAAGCGATGCTCCGCTATTATATAAAAAAGGCGCTTGGCAGGTGGAACTTATTTCGCCCGGAAGTAATGATTTCTGTTCCTGCCGGTGTTACTTCTACGGAACGACGCGCGGTGGTGGAAGCGGCGACGAAAGCAGGCGCGCGCGATGCGTATGTGGTGAAAGAGCCGATACTTGCGGCTATTGGTGCGGGGATTCCCATTCACGAAGCGCGCGGACACATGGTGGTGGACATCGGCGGCGGCACTACGGACGTGGCGGTTATTTCTCTGGGCGGGATCGTGGCGTCTACATCGATAAAATGCGCGGGGAATGCGATGGATCACGCGATTGCAGATTATATAAAAAAGACGGCGAATCTTGGCATAGGCGACAAAATGGCAGAGGTGGTAAAAATTCAAATCGGCTCTGCGGTGCCAATGGATGAAGAGTTAACTATGACCGTGAAGGGGCGTGACCATCTCACAGGGCTCCCACGCTCTATTGAGATAGGTACGAATGAGATTGTGCGCGCGATTTCAAAAGAACTCCGCGTTATGGTCGGGTCGATAAAAGACGTGCTTCAGGAAACCCCACCGGAGCTTTCTTCCGACATCATCGACAACGGCATCATCATGACAGGCGGTTCGTCGCAGTTGCGCAATTTGCCGGAATTGATTTTCCGCCGCACGGGAGTGAAGGCGCGACTTGCGAAAGACGCACCCTACTGCGTGGCGAAAGGAACGGGCGAGGCACTGAAACATCTTGATACATATAAGAAGGCGATAATCAGTAAGCGGTGATAAAAATTTGGATAGTTTTTTGTACCATGGTACAAAAAGTCTACAAAAAAGAATTCCGTCCAGCACCACTTTTTGTGTGCAAAAAGTGGTGCTGGACGGTTTAGTTCAGAGGCGGTCGAATACCGCCGAGGCAGAGGGCGCTCGCTCGAGGCTTTCGTCCACGAGGGACGCGAA
This sequence comes from Candidatus Kaiserbacteria bacterium RIFCSPLOWO2_01_FULL_50_24, assembly GCA_001783335.1. Lineage (GTDB taxonomy): Bacteria > Patescibacteriota > Minisyncoccia > Phycocordibacterales > UBA2100 > UBA10103. Next base: position 10,314 of record MFLU01000018.1, read on the forward strand.
CCGCGGGCTCGGCTCGAAGGGGAAGCCGAGCTTCATGGCGAGGAGCCCGCCAATCGCACCGCGCACCATCGCTGTCGTGGCGTGGTTCGGGGAGACCCTGTGCGCTCCCACTTGCCGAGCTGTCCAATCGGGCGGCCGCCCGTTCATGCGAAACGGGTGCGCGAGGGCATTCTTTTGCCCCGTCACGCCCCGGTTCTTGCCCGCGCCACTCCCGCCAGTTCCTGTTCCACCCTTGGCCATGTCTTCCTCCTAGGTTAGCCAAAGCAAATATACACGAAATAATCCCGTTGTCAAGTTTAATTACGGCAAGGCGAGGCCTTGCCGTGACAAAAAAACGACCCGTCAAAACGGGTCGTTCCGACGGGTCGTTTTACCCCTCATGATGCGGCTTGGAATCTGTCGCCGCGGTTACCGTCGGCGAGCCGACCTATCGGGTTACGGCAAAAACACGCGATTGTATTTTTTTCATTTCGTTCATGCGTATCAGTATATCATAACGCTTCGTGGTGCGGTGGTGTACACTGGCTATATGTTGGTCGGCAACGTACATCTTGTGTGTGGAAATGCGGAAGCGCTTCCCGCATTATGCGCGGATCTTGCGAAAGAAAACATTCAGATGACCGGACCGGATGCCTATGTGCGCGCGTACGGGCACTTTGGCGTCCCTGAGGCGCGCGAACTCATCGGACGTGCCGAAACGCGCCCCGTTTCCGCTCCACACCGCACGTTTGTGCTCGCGATGCCGAGCATGACTATTGAGGCACAAAATGCGCTTTTGAAAACTTTGGAAGAGCCACCGGCGGGGGCGATGTTCTTTTTTATATTTCCATCTCCCGACATTCTTTTGCCGACGCTTCGTTCGCGCGCTCAACGTTTTGAAATGTCTGTGGCGCGCACGAGCGAATCGTCCGATTTTATCAACGTCGAACAATTTCTTGCCGTAGAACCGCGCGAGCGCCTGGAAATGCTCTCACCACTTCTTGCCAAAAACAAAGATGACCTCGAATCCCGCCACGGCGGGACTAGCGGGGCAGGCGCACCTAGCATGGACGCGATATTCACATTTCTCTCATCTTTGGAGCGCGCTCTCGCGGGGATGGGGGCGACTCCGGCGCTCCGTTTCGTATACCGTGCCCGCAAATACATTGGCGACAAGGGCTCGCTTAAAAAAGTACTACTGGAGCAGGTAGCGTTATTGCTTCCGAGAATGTAAAATGGAACATGCGCCACAGTAGCATGGTAGGTGATGGCAAGCACACGCAAAATTAAAACTTAAAATCGAAAAATGAAAAACGACCCCGCACCAAAAATCTCACCGTTCCTCTTTATGCGCTCAAACCACGTTCGCAGATTTTGGTACGGGGCATGCAATGAAAAATTAAAAGTTAGGCCCAAGGGCGCCCTCAACGGGAATGTAATTTTTAATTTTTAACTGTACTTTTTACCTTTTCATTTTTACTTTTTAATTTACTATGTCCGATTACGATTTCAAACAATTTGACGGTAGGCTCACGGCTGCTAGGGAGTGGCTTTCGCGCGAATATAGCGGGATTCGTACCGGGCGCGCCGCCACGGCAGTATTAGATAGCGTATCGGTATCCGCATACGGCTCCGTGATGTCTTTGAAGCAAGTGGCGAACATTGGTGTGGAAGACGCGCGGACGCTTCGCGTTCAGCCGTTTGACTCGTCGCTTCTTAAAGATGTGGAGCGCGGCGTCTCGGCTTCAAATCTCGGCCTCGGCATTTCTTCTGACGGAGTGGTGGTGCGCGTAACCTTTCCGGAGCTTACCTCTGAGCGTCGTGCGGAATTCATAAAAATCGCGAAAGGAAAACTGGAGGAGGCGCGCGCAACAATGCGCGTGGCGCGCGACGAAGCGCGTAAGGACATTCAAGAAAAAGAGCGCGCGAGTGAGCTCACCGAGGACGACAAATTCCAGCTGTTAGAAGAGGTGCAAAAGAAAGCGGACGCGATGAATGAAGAGTGCGGGAAAATGTTTGAGAAGAAAGAGAAGGAGATGAGCGCGTAACGCCATGTTCCAATCTGCAAATGATACGAATTACTACGAATGGCTACAAATTCACCAAAAGCACAAAACTCCAAGCACCAAATTACAAACAATATCTAAATTCCAATTACTAAATACCAAACACAACGTATCTGTTTTGAATTTGTGATTTCGGTGATTTGAATTTATTTGGAATTTGGGATTTGTAATTTGTTATTTTCCGCATACCGTAGCTATTTGTATATTGGCACATAGTATTATGTTCACTGCCTTACTCGTCATTGGGATTCTGGTTTTTCTCATCGTCGTCCACGAGCTTGGGCATTTTGTTGCCGCAAAGTTTTTTGGCTTGCGCGTGGAAGAGTTTGGTGTCGGATATCCGCCGCGCGCGCTTTTTATAGGAAAATGGGGCGGCACGGAGTATACGCTCAATTGGATTCTTTTTGGCGGATTTGTGCGCATTTTCGGCGACGATGGAACGCAAGGCTCGACGCATGCCGACCCCAGCCGATTTAGCAATGCGTCAAAAAAAGCGCAGGCGACCGTGTTAGTGGCCGGAGTGCTTATGAACACGCTTGCGGCGTGGTTTCTGATAACGGGTGCGCTCACACTCGGCATTCCTCGTCCTGCGACAGATGGAGACACATCGGCGCATCTCATGATTGCAAACACAATCGCACGTTCTCCCGCAGAAGTGGCGGGCTTGCGCGCGGGCGACATTATTATTGCACTTGAATCCGGTGATTTGCGTATTGATTCCGACTTGACGCCAAGTGCAATGGCGGAGTTCGTGCAAACTCGCGGTGGAGAAAATATAACCGTGTTTTACGAGCGCGGCGTGGAAGCGGGGGAGGTCATTGTGCAACCTGCGCATGCAGTAATATCGGAAGAATCCGGACGCGTGGCGATTGGAGTTGAGCTTGCTCTGATTACCGATAGCGCGCTCGGGTTTTTCGCGGCGACGAAAGAGGGGGCGTATAGGACTCTGGGAATGTTTAAAGCGGTGGGGCAGGGGTTTTGGTCAGTTGTTTTCGGAGCACTCCAGGGTGAGCCCGCGTGGCGCGAGCTTGTCGGCCCCGTTGGCATCGTGGGCGTGGTGTCGCAGGCGAGCACGCAGGGCGCGGGATATGTGCTTCTTCTTACCGCGTTCATTTCGGTGAATCTCGCAATCATCAACCTCATTCCCATTCCCGCGCTTGATGGCGGACGCCTCGCGATTCTTGGGTATGAAGCAGTGCGCGGCCGACGCATATCACATCTTGCTATGCGTATTTTCAGTATGATCGGTGTTGTTATAATCGCGCTTCTCATTATTACCGTTACGTATCAGGATATTGTACGCCTCATAGGCTGAACATAGTCAAGAATCGCATTTTCATAGGTGCGCTACAATGTTCCAATGAAGCAAAGCCAGCTATTCACCAAAACACGCCGTGAAGCGCCGAAAGACGAGGTGGCGAAGAACGCGCAGTTGCTGATTCGCGCGGGATATATTCATAAAGAAATGGCGGGCGCGTATTCGTATTTACCGCTCGGGCTTCGCGTGCTTAAAAATATTGAAAAAATCATTCGCGAGGAAATGAATGCGATTGGCGGACAGGAAATCTTCATGACAACGCTGCAAGACCCCGCGCTTTGGAAAAAAACAGATCGATGGGCCGAGGAAAATGATAATGCTCAGACCGGTCTTCCGTGGTTTAAAACGGCGCTCACAGGAGGCGGAGAACTCGGCATCGCGAATACTCACGAAGAGGTAATCACGAACATTCTTACAAAATATGTTTCTTCCCACCGCGATCTTCCCATATACGCGTACCAATTCCAAAACAAATTCAGAAACGAACTACGCGCCAAAAGCGGCATTATGCGCTGTCGGGAATTTTTGATGAAGGACCTCTATTCCTTCAACGCAGATGAGGCGTCGTTCCGTGAGTTTTACGAAAAGTGCGCCGAGGCGTATCTGAACATATTTGCACGCGCCGGTATAGGAGAGAAGACCTATCGCACCTTCGCATCCGGCGGCGCGTTCTCAAAATTCAGTGATGAATTTCAAACCGTGTGCGAAGCGGGCGAAGATACCATTTACATCCACCTGGAAAAACGTGTTGCCGTGAATAAGGAAGTGTACACTCCCGACGTTCTGAATAGCTTGAAACTGGAGGCTGGAGAACTCAAAGAAGCGCGTGCAATTGAGGTCGGCAATATTTTTCCTCTTGCGACGCGGTACGCGAAAGCGCTCAGACTTACTTTTAAAGACGAGTCGGGTAAAACGCATACGCCTCACATGGGTTCCTACGGCATCGGACTCGGACGTCTCATGGGCGCCATCGTGGAAGTGCTTTCCGACGAGAAGGGTATTGTGTGGCCGCGCGAGGTTGCGCCGTTTTATGTTCATATCATTTCTATTTCCGGTGGCAATGCGGATGTAGAAAAAGAAGCGCGGCGTTTGTATGAATTACTCGGCGAACACAACGTTGATACGCTCTATGATGACCGCGACGTGCGCGCCGGAGAAAAATTTGCCGATGCCGATTTAATCGGTATTCCAACGCGCCTTGTGGTATCGGAGAAAACAATGCAGGCTGGTGGCGTTGAAGTGACACTGCGCGGGAATGGCCACACAACACTCGTGCCGGAGAGCGAGGTGGTGGAGCGGCTTGTGAGGGGGTAGAATAACGGCGCTTATTCATGTGTCCCATAGTGGGTGATGACAAACAAGCGCACAATTAAAACTGAAAAACGACTGCATTCAGTTAAAAACTAAAATCGAAAAATGAAAAACGACCCCGCACCAAAAATCTCACCGTTCCTCTTTATGCGCTCAAACCACGTTCGCAGATTTTGGTACGGGACATGCAATGAAAAATTAAAAGTTAGGCCCAAAAGTGCCCTCAACGGGAATGTAATTTTTAACTTTTAACTGTAATTTTCATCTTTTCATTTTTACTTTTTAATTTGTACTCGTATATGGATACCTTTAGAAAATGGAAAGAGAAGGCGTTTGGTTGGTTTTCCAACGATATCGGCATTGACTTGGGCACAGCAAATACGCTCGTATATGTGAAGGGCCGCGGTATCGTGATAAACGAGCCCTCTATTGTTGCGATTAATCAGAAGACGGGGCAGGTGGTGGCAGTGGGAGCACAGGCAAAAGAAATGATGGGGCGGACGCCCGCGCACATAGTGGCAGTTCAGCCGGTGGTGGACGGCGTCATTTCAGATTTTGAAATCACGTCTGAAATGCTCTCGTATCTCATAAACAAAGCGCAATCGGGTCGCACAAAACTTTTGGGTCCGCGCGTGGTAGTGGGAGTGCCGTCGGGCATCACCTCGGTGGAGGTGCGCGCGGTTAGAGACGCGGCGCGTGCTGCGGGTGCGCGCGAGGTACATATTGTGGAAGAGCCGCTTGCGGCGGCCATCGGCATAGAGTTGCCAGTTCACGCGCCATCTGGGTGCATGGTGATTGACATCGGTGGCGGGACGACCGACGTTGGTATCACGTCGCTTGGAGGGCTCGTGCGTGCACGCAATATACGAATTGCGGGAGACCGCTTTAATTCCGATATAATCGCCCACTTGAAAAATGAATCAAAAATGCACATAGGCGAAAAGACAGCGGAGGAAATAAAAATTGCCATCGCTTCCATAACATTAAAGCGAGAATTGTTTGAATTTGTGGCGCGCGGGCGCGATGTTGTCTCCGGGCTCCCGCGGGAAATCGTCGTAACTGACCAGGATGTGAGAAATGCGATTGCGCATTCCGTGGAAGACCTCGTTGAATCAATCAAAGAGGTGTTGGAAACGACGCCACCGGAGATTATCGCAGATGTGATGCGTCGCGGTGTATACCTCGTTGGCGGGGGCGCCATGATTAAGGGATTGCCGGAATTTTTAACCGCAGCGCTTGGCGTGCCGGTTGTTGTAGCTACGGACCCCCTCACCGCCGTGGTGCGTGGCACGAGTGCGATTTTGGAAGACATGGAGTTATATCGAGAATCACTTCTCCGAAGCGATGATGAGCTGGTACCAACAGAGTAGGAGTGCACCCCAAGGGAGGCGTCGCATGTTGGCCGTGACCTTTATCGTGCTCGCTATAATCCTCGTAGACATTTGGTCAGGCGGGTTGGCGCGTTCGTACGCCCGCACGGGTGCGGTTTTTGTCGGTTATGGCGCGCAGTTGACTCTTGGGTGGATATCAAGCGCGCGTTTTTTCTCGTCGCGTCGCGTTCTCTTGGCGGAAAATGAGACCCTGCGTGCCGCTCTGTATACGCTTGAAGAGCGTTCGGCTTTACTTCTCGCACTGCAGGAAGAAAATGCAGCGCTTCGCTCCACGCTCTCGCTTCCAGAGCGCGAACGCGGTATTACCGCACCGGTTGTCTCGTCGTTCCGCGCGTCTCCCTATAGCACGTTTCTGATTGGCGCCGGAGAAGATACGGGAGTTGCCAACGGGAATTTCGTGCTGTCCGGCAGCAGCTTTGTGATAGGCGTCGTGACTGATAGTGCGAGCAGAAGTGCGCTGGTTACTGCTATTTTTGCGTATGAAAATACGGTGCACGCGCTGGTGTCGGATGTTTCGATTGTGGTAGAGGGACGAGGAGGTGGAAACGCGCGCGCGGAAGCGCCGCGGAGCGCAAAAATTTCTCCGGGGGACGTTGTGACGGCGCCGGAATATGGCGGGCGCCCGATTGGGGTTGTGGGCGAAGTGGTTGTTGAGTCGGGAGATGCCGCTCAAACACTTTTCATTCGGCTTCCGGTAAATCTTGCGTCGCTCCGGTTTGTGTACGTCGTAAAATAAATCAAAATGAAAAAATTTCACCCAGCACTAAAATTCTTAGTGCTGGGCAAGAAAATCAAAATGTAATGCAAAATGTAAAATTTTTAAATATCGTATGAACATTGTGCGCTATCTGCTTGTCTCCATGTGTGTAATTGGAGTCGTCATTTTTCCGCCCTGGGTGCCGCTTGTTCTCATGGGCGTTCTCGCACTTTTTTTCCGCTCATGGGAAGTGATACTTATCGGGCTCTTTGCCGATCTTGTGTGGCTCTCTGGCGGAGTTGCCGAAGCGTGGCCGCTTTTCACCATTTTTGGGCTTGTGCTCGCATGGGGCCTTGAACCGCTTCGCAATGAACTCTTCTCCCTGTCTCACTAGTGGTTTCATAAACTCTCGATATCAAGGCCGTAAACCCTCGATATCAAGGCCGGACCTTGATAACCTGAACCCCAAGAGATCCAGTGGTTGTTGTAATACAGGTACGCGAAAATCAGCCGAAAGTCTTTATAATGTTCCCAGAACATGATTTCTCGATGAGGTATCTTGTATTCGTTCATCATCTATTGAGTGAAGTCAAGAAAATCTATAATTCCTCGGCCGCATAATTTAGCTAGCGCCATCCCGACAAGCGGGGTGGCGTTTTGTTATAGTAATCTCACCCCAGTGAAATGCCGCTTCGCGGCTCCTCGCCTTCGGCGAGGATTTCACGGGGTGTATGCCAAAGGCATATCGTGTCTTTGCTCGCGGATCATGAAAACAAGTTTTCGCGATGCCGCTCGCTAGACACGATAAGATTTTCTAAACTCGTTATCACTCGTTAACAAAATCTAACATGTTTGCCAGAAAGAAAACAAGAATAGCACGGGAAATAGATCCGGATGAGATTTTTTTGGATTCGTCAAATTTGCCCGGGCATGAGGTGGCGCAGTTTGAGGGACGCGTGGAGCACCCGGTATCCAAGCGGGCTATTTTTGGGGTGGGCGCAATATTCATTGCCGCATCTCTTATATTCACTGGACAGGCGTATCAGCTTCAGGTCCAAAACGGCGATACATACGCGCAGGTATCGCGCGATAATCGTCTTTCACGCACGGTACTTTTTGCACCGCGTGGCGTGATATACGATAGGAACGGCACGGAACTCGCGTGGAACGAGGTAATTGCGAATGAATCTACTACTACCGATGTCACTCTCTACGCGCGGCGCGCATATACGTCGCTTCCGGGACTCGCGCATACGGTTGGGTTCGTACGCTATCCGAAAATGGATACGTCGGGCCGGTGGTGGCGCGAAGAGTATGTGGGTATTTCCGGTTCGGAACTTGCATTTGACGCGCATCTTGCGGGACAGAACGGAAGCAAGATGGCCGAGGCAAACGCGCGCGGCGAGGTACAGCGAGAACACATCGTTGTGCTCCCGACTCCAGGCAAGAATGTAGAGTTGTCTATAGACGCAGACGTGCAGTCAAAACTCCACACGACGCTTCTGGGGCACGCGAACACGCATGGATTCCGCGGCGGCGCATCCGTTATCATGGACGTAACTACGGGTGAAATTCTTGCGCTTGTCTCCGTTCCAGAGTACGACAACGCGGCGTTTGCTGAAGGCGAAACCGATGTGATACGCACGACGCACCTAAGCGAGCGTTTGCCTGCGCTCAATCGTGCAATTGCAGGAGCATACACGCCGGGCTCAATAGTAAAACCGTTTTTCGCAGCGGCGGCGCTTCAGGAAGGCATTATTTCTCCCGAAAAAGAAATTGAATCAACAGGGACGCTTGTTGTGCCAAACCCATACTACCCCGACAAGCCGTCGGTATTTCGCGATTGGAAAGCGCACGGGTGGACAGACATGCGTGATGCTCTTTCGGTTTCTTCCGACATTTATTTTTATACGATAGGCGGCGGGTTCGCTTCGCAGGCTGGGCTTGGCATTCTGCGCCTCAGTGAATACGCGCGACGTTTTGGCTTCGGTGCCCCCGCCGACTTTGTTCTTTGGGGAGAAGTAGCAGGTGTGGTGCCGACACCGGAGTGGAAAGAAAAAATATTTGGACCCGATGATCCGTGGCGCATAGGAGATACCTATAATACCGCGATAGGTCAATATGGTATGCAAGTAACGCCGCTTCAGGCAGTGCGCGCGATTGCCACGATTGCAAACGACGGCCTATTGGTAACACCCATTCTGACGGTGGGAGAAAAAACGAAAAGCATACCTCTTGGCATCTCGCGCGGAAATCTTGTTGTCGTGCGTGAAGGAATGCGACGCGCTGTGGCGGGAAGTGGTGGTACCGCATCCGCACTTGCGATGCCGCGCTTCTTCATCGCCGCAAAGACCGGCACCGCGCAGACAGGCGCGCGCAACGAATGGATGAACTCGTGGGTGGTGGGTTTTTGGCCGTACGAGAACCCGCGTTTTGCCTTCGCGACACTTTTAGAACATGCGCCAGCGGGGACGCTCGCAGGTGCCTCGCCCGCCATGCGTCCGTTCTTTGAGTGGCTGGCGGCGAATAAGATGGAATACATTGAATAGGTGCGAGCTTCAAGCTGCTAGCTGCTAGTAATCTTGGATTCTCTAGTAGCTGGCCCCTAGAAGCTAGAAGCTGTTTGCCCCTATTGCCTTTTTGTTAACTCTGGTATAATGCCTGCGCACACGGGTATATGAACAAAACCGAAGACGAAAACAACTATCTCTCCAAGGAGAAGTTTGACGAGCTCACCGTGGAGCTGGAACATCTAAAAACAACGCGCCGTCGTGAAATTGCGGAGCAATTGGAATATGCTCGGAGCTTGGGTGACCTCTCTGAAAACGCAGAATATGAGGAAGCGCGCAACATGCAGGCGGCGACGGAAGATCGCATCAGGAATATTGAAGCGGAGTTGAGTAATGCGCGCATCATTGAGCACACGAAGGGGAGTGCCGTATCGCTTGGTAGCATTGTTACCATTCAAAAGCAGGGAGAAAAAGAAGAGCTGGTGTATGAAGTGGTCGGTTCCGCGGAGGCAAACATGCAGGAACATAAAATTTCACATCTCTCGCCGCTCGGAAGTGCGCTTATGAAAAAAAAGAGGGGAGACACATTCCAGTTTGAGACACCAAAGGGAGTTCAGAAGTATAAGATCGTGAATATCAAGTAATTTTCGTACGGTGTAAGATACTCGCATGAGTACCATTCCTCCCTACATCGAGACTGCACTAGACATTGCCAAGAAGGCGGGGGTCGTGATGCGCAAGAACTTCACGAGTCACATGAAGAAAGAGTGGAAGCACGACAACACGCCGGTTACAGAGACCGACCTCGCCATCAATGACTTGGTTTTGAAAGAGATAAAGACGTGCTATCCCGGGCACAGTATTATCGCGGAAGAGGGGAACGACCACGACGAATTGCACGAATATGTATGGATATGCGATCCGGTGGATGGCACCCACAACTTCTCGCATGGGCTCCCCACCGCGACGTTCGCAATAGCGCTTCTCCGCGATCACCAGCCCATCCTTGGGGTGATACTTGACCCATTTGAGAACCGCATGTTCTACGCCGAGAAGGGGAAAGGCGCTTTCTTGAACGGGAATCCGATGACCGTCTCGTCGGCCACATCTATAAAGAAAACACTCATTGGTATCGGCAAGAGTAGAAGCCTCAAGAATCTTTTTCCCGTCATGGACGAGCTTTACCAGAGGGGAGTTTCGATGATAACCGGTCTCTCTATTCACTACCTTTCAGCGCTCGTATCCTGCGGCGAGTTTTCTGCGAGTATTTTCGGCGGAACTTCCCCCCACGACATGACCCCCGCCAGAATCATCGTCAATGAGGCCGGCGGCCGCGTCACAGATCTCTATGGCAACACCCCTTCGCGTTACGATCGTGAAATGTCCGGGCAACTCTGCAGCAACGGCCTCGTGCACGACGAGCTTCTTTCCGTACTCGCGCTCGGGCCTGATCTTAAAAAAGAGAAGGCTTAACAGAATGATATATAATCTATAGTATGAATCCCGTTAGAAATCGCGGACCTTACACAAATCTCACTGCGGGTATGAATATTATTAGGTATAGCAAAATAGGGTTCGGAGCGAATTTCGTTTCCGCGTCCTATTTCTAACGGGATGAATACCGATATATTAAAAAAGACGGCGAAGCAGATAGTCGCAAGCGGTAAGGGAATTATCGCGGCAGATGAGAGCAATCCGACGTGTCAGAAGCGATTCGATGCGGTCGGGGTAGCGTGTACCGAAGAAAATCGTCGCGCGTATCGCGACATGCTTTTGACTACCGAGGGGCTCGAGCACTATGTGAGCGGCGTCATTCTTTATGACGAAACCATCCGACAGAGGAGTTCCACCGGCGAGCGCTTTCCCGATGTACTCACGAAAAAAGGCATGTTGCCCGGTATTAAGGTGGACATCGGCGCTAAAGACCTCGCTCTTCATTCCGGCGAAAAGGTTACCGAAGGGCTCGACGGCTTGCGCGAGCGCCTTGCGGAATACAAGAAGACCTATGGCGCGATGTTCGCCAAGTGGCGCGCGGTCATCACGATAGGCGATGGCATCCCGACCGACGCGTGCATCCATGCCAATGCGCACGCGATGGCGCGTTATGCGGCGCTCTGCCAAGAGGTGGATATCGTTCCCATCGTCGAGCCCGAAGTCTTGATAGACGGCAACCACATGATAGAAGCCTGCTATGAGGCGACGGAGAAGACGCTCAAGAAAACGTTTGAAGAGCTTGCCGGGCAGGATGTGATACTCGAGGGGACGATACTCAAAGCGAGCATGGTCATCGCCGGAAAGAAAGCCGCAAAGCAATCGAGTGTTGAAGAAGTCGCGCGCGAGACCGTGCGCTGTCTCAAGGCGTCGGTCCCGAGCGATCTCGCCGGCGTCGTATTCCTCTCCGGCGGACAAGGCGACGAGCAGGCGACCGCAAATCTGAATGAAATGAATAAACTCGAGGGAGTCCCGTGGCCGCTTTCGTTCTCGTACGCGCGCGCCATTCAGAACCCGGCCCTCAAGATCTGGGCGGCGGATACGAAGGGCAACATTGGTAAAGCACAAGAAGCGCTCCTCTTCCGCTCAAAGATGAATTCACTCGCGACGATGGGGAAGTATTCGGATGATATGGAAAAGCGGCGGACATACTAAGAAGATGTGAGAACATAAAAAAAGAAGCATCCTGCGGGATTCGTGAAAACGAATGGTACACAAGGCGCTTCCTTTTTCTTAAATCTTCCGCCCCGTTAGAAATTTTCTTTGGGTGGACCTATCGAGAATCGGGGTCAAGTCACTAAGATTTTTCATCGCCTTTCAGGCTCGAAAAATCTAAGTGCTTCCTCCCCGGGCTCGCCGACAAGCACTCGCTCCGCTCGTCTTGTATACCGGCTCCGCCTTTCGATTCTCGATAGTCCCTACAAAAATATAGTCGCCCGACGCAGTACGTCGTCCTCCTTATTTTTGTGGACCTATCGAGAATCGAACTCGAGACTGTGCAATGCGAATGCACCGGTATACCACTTACCTATAGGCCCTATAAATAGCTTCAAGCTTCTAGCTTACATCCTAGCGAAGTGAGTGAAAAGGAAGTTTATTTCCTTTTCCGAGCAAGCGACTGATGAACGAGCGAAGCAACTATAGCTTCTAGGAGAAAATACAAAATGCACTTCGTTACGGTTGGGCTGCCCTCCTTCGCATAAAGCTACGGAAGGGCAATCGCCCTCACTCACTTCGCTCGTTCGGGCTGCCGGAGCTTGAACCCGGTTCTTACGCACCCCATGCGTAAATAATACCCATATACCACAGCCCGTTCAAAGTTCTGCGTCGGGCCGTCGAGAATCGAACTCGATCTACATCCTCCCGAAGGATGCGTACTACCGGTATACTACGGCCCGATATGGTCACAACTCTCGCTCGCTTCCGCTCGCGCCCCTTGCGCTCGCGACATCGCTCCGGCTTGCACAGCCGCACTCAATCTGCCGCAGGGCAGATTTCGTGTCGGCTATGCACCCTATACGATTCGAACGTATGGCCTTTCGCGTGTGAAGCGAACGCTCTAACCAACTGAGCTAAGGGTGCGTGTGTACGATTATCCTTTAAAATCAACAATATTTCAATACAAACCCGCACACTTACTTTGGCGTTGTGTTTTATTGCCAGTCGAGCGTCAATCACCAAAATTACCATTTTCGTAAAAGTGTACGCACCTGCAATTCTCTCCAAAACACAAAGGCAATGACGCCAAAGTAAGTGTGCGGGAAAACAAAAAGGCCGCTGCAAAATGCGCGATCTCAAATGATACCGTTCTCACTTTCATTGCGATTGAAGCAATCGAAAAAGCACAACCCACACGGGCTCAAGACCGGGGTTCGCGCTCCACTCTGAATCCGAAACAATCGCCGGTGTTGAGCGGGCGAGGTCTTCAGTACGAACGCCGTGCTTCTTAGCGACATCCTCTGTTCTTTTCATTAAAGCGGTAAGTTCGGCAGGTGTTGTCCACAATGCCTCTTTTGCATCAGAGCCAGCTTTCGGCACTACTACGGGAGCATCAACTTCATATACATACCACTCATGTCCCAATCCACCGTCTCGTTTGCACGGATTCGCTAGTTTCAAAGCGGTTATGCGCTCCATAAAACGCGCCGGCTCAACATGAAGTCCAACCTCCTCACCTGTTTCTTTCATCGCCGCGTCAAGTGGAGAATCGCCGTCAAGATGACCCGCCACACATGCGCATGCAACCGGATAGTTCTTTCGTTTGATGATAAGAGTTCGCTCTCCATCTCGAATAATTACGCCTACGCTTTTATTGTCGCATTGTTTCGCCATGATTTTTTATCCACTTTCTGTCTGGAGACACTATGCCACAAGCGAGCACGTAATTCCACTTAGACGAGACGTTTTATCAGTGCTTCCGGCGTTGTAATAATATCGGTGAAAAGAATCTCGCGGCATATTTCACCGCCCTGTTTGGTCGAGCACTCACGCTCCAGCGCATAAATGGGCATTCCCTTGCCATGCGCGTAGCCAATCTCAAGCGTCGTATTTACTCCTAGGTATCCGTCTTTGTTATATATAAAACATACTTCCGCCTTCCGCATACGGTCAAAGTGCGCGTACACCATGGCAGGCACGCGTATTCTATACGCCCGATCTTGAAGACGTTCTCGTTCGTCTTTTTGAAGGAGATGGTCGTGCGAAAAAAAGTTTGGTGTGAGCACCAGCGGCGCGCCGAGTTCAGAGAGCTTGTTCGCAAAGTCATATATGCCGTTCTTGTACCGTTGAGAGCCGCAGATAACAATAGATTTCATATTTGTAAATTTAACGACTAAGCTAAAACAATCCCTTCTTTAACGATAGTATGTTGGTTGCGTAAGTCAACCCCCCAAAGTTCTTTTGTAACGTCAAAAAAAGCCATATCAACGATCGCATAAAAATGTCGGCTCGTCCAATCCCTGCGCACCTGCCTGCGCCAGAAGAGCGCATTCCTAACGCCCCGCGCTCTCTCTGGCGCGAGGTTCTTTACGGTGCTTTACTGGCGGTAGCGTGCTTGATTACAGGAGGAAGAAATGTTGAAAGCGGGACACAGGGTCATAGGCATACCCAAAGAGGTTAAGGTGCATGAAAATCGTGTCGGTTTGCCGCCTGCAGGAGTCCATGCGCTTACAGAGCGTGGACACAAGGTGTTGGTGGAAGCGAACGCGGGAGTGGGGAGCGGCTTTCCCGACAGCGAATACAGAAACGTCGGGGCCAACATTGTCGGCAAAGCGGCGGATGTGTTCAGCGCCGCAGACATGATTGTTAAAGTAAAAGAGCCGATCGGACAGGAGCGAGAGCTCTTACGCCATGGACAAATTCTTTTTACGTATCTGCATCTTTCTGCAGACAAAAATCTTACCGAAGCTTTAGTCATGTGCGGGGTAACGGCGATTGCCTACGAGACCGTCGAGCTCTCAGATGGATCATTGCCGCTCCTTGCCCCCATGAGTGAAGTCGCAGGAAAGCTAGCTGCGGAGGTTGGCGCGTACTATTTGCATAAAACAAACGGTGGTATTGGAAAACTAATGGGTGGCGTGACCGGTGTCGCACCAGCAAATGTATTGATTCTCGGCGGTGGTGTTGCCGGTCTTTGCGCGGCAAAAGTAGCCACAGGTATGGGTGCGCACGTGGTTGTGCTTGAGCGTGCCGTAGAACGGATGCGCCATATCAACAAGATAATGCCGCAGGTTTCGTGTCTGTATTCCACCCCACACGCATTGCGAGAGCTACTTCCATCCACGGATGTACTGATTGGAGCGGTGCTTCTACACGGCGCGCGGGCGCCGAGGATTGTGGCACGGAGCGACATCCAATGTATGCCAAAGGGCGCAGTGGTCGTGGACATTTCTATAGACCAGGGAGGATGCGTTGAAACGGCGCGCCCGACTACGCATGCTGATCCGGTGTACGAAGAGGAAGGAGTCATACATTATTGCGTTACCAACATGCCCGGTATTGTACCGCGAACGTCGACGCTGGCGCTTAGTAACGCCACACTGCCGTATGTACTCAACCTCGCGGATAATGGATTTGACGCCGTACACAGAGATGAGGCGCTCGCGCGAGGGGTCAA
Source organism: Candidatus Kaiserbacteria bacterium RIFCSPLOWO2_01_FULL_50_24 (assembly GCA_001783335.1). Lineage (GTDB taxonomy): Bacteria > Patescibacteriota > Minisyncoccia > Phycocordibacterales > UBA2100 > UBA10103. Next base: position 25,692 of record MFLU01000018.1, read on the forward strand.
TGTGCATGAGGGTAGGGTGCTGTGTTCCGCAGTTGCAAAAGCGTGCGGATACGACGCTGGTACGCTTTAAAATTATTAAAGGGCGCTCGGGACGCCCTTTTTGTTGCGCGGTGCTCTTCTTGAGGTTCTTTATATTGTTGACGTGGAGGATATGTGACACAATGAGATATGTTCCGCAGTATATGGTGGCGAACGAACATGCTTTGAGTTTGAGATATGAAAACAACGACACAACTCGATAGTCAAAACAACGACTATTATCTTTTCGCTTCTCGCATGTTCATACGCGACAAAACATTGCACACTCAAATTATTAATCGTTATTTCTTAGATGGTGTATACTACTGGGCGAGAAGCGTCGCCACCATTAACTGACGGGATATGTCATGAGCGGAAAGGAATTCAAACTGGGATTATCGTTTGACGACATCCTTCTTGTACCGCACTACTCCAATATTAAGTCGCGCAAAGATATTTCTTTGCGCACGCAATTCTCACGCTCCATAACGCTCAATATTCCGATAGTGAGTGCCAACATGGATACGGTAACGGAATCGCGCATGGCGATTGCTATGGCGCGGGCGGGCGGCATCGGCGTTATTCATCGTTTTCTTTCGATTGAGGAACAGGTGCGCGAAGTGAAAAAAGTTAAGCGCGCGGAGCAGATGACGATAGATGACCCGTTCACCACGCGGAAAAATGTGACGCTAGGAGAAGCTCTCGCGTACATGCAAACACAGGGTGTTTCCAGTTTACTCGTTACCGGCGAAAGCGGCGCCTTGGAGGGGATACTCACGTCACGCGATGTGCGTTTTAAAACAGATATGGACATGAAGGTGTCAGAACTCATGACGCCGCGCGCGCGGCTTGTGGTGGGTAAAAAGGGAATCTCCCAGGCGCGCGCTCTCCGTCTTCTTGACGAGCATAAAATTGAGAAACTCCCGATTGTATCTCCGCGAAATCGCCTGGCCGGCCTCATAACCGCGGCCGATTTTAGGAAAACACGCGAGCACATACATGCCGCGAAAGACACAGAGGGACAGCTTTTGGTGGGTGCGGCAGTCGGGGTAAAAGATGGTGTGGAGCGTGCGGAGCAATTGGTGCGCGCCGGTTGCGATGCGCTTGTTATTGACATCGCACATGGGCATCACGCGCGCGCCGTGCAATTACTTCGCGCACTCAAGAAACGTTTCAAAAAAACAGATGTGGTGGCGGGAAATGTAGTAACGGCACGCGCCGTTTCTGATTTGGTTCGCGCCGGGGCGGACGCGGTCAAGGTGGGAATCGGGCCGGGGGCGGCGTGTTCTACGCGAGTAGTTGCCGGATCGGGCGTGCCACAGATAACGGCGATTATGGAATGCGCGGCCGCCGCACGAAAATTGCGTGTACCGATTGTCGCAGACGGTGGCATCAAAAATTCCGGCGACGTTGCGAAAGCAATAGGCGCAGGAGCATCTTCGGTCATGATAGGGAACTTGTTTGCAGGAAGCTTGGAATCGCCCGGGGAATACTATATTGAAGATGGCGGCGCACACAAGATGTATCGCGGACTTGCGTCACGCGAGGCGGCATACGACCAGGCGAAACGCGAAGCGCGCGCCCCGTTAGAAGCATCGCTTCTAACGGGGCGCGCGCCGGAAGGCGTCGGTTTTCGCGTATCGTATAAAGGTGAGGTGGGGCGCATTTTAGAAAATCTTGTGGATGGCCTTCAGTCGGGCATGAGCTATTCCGGCGCGCGCGCAATTTCCGAGTTTTGGAAAAAAGCCGAATTTGTGCGCATCACCGAAGCCGGCATGAAAGAAAGCGCCCCCCGCACAAATCAAGCATAGTCCTAAAAGCAACATGCATTCTCGCTCGCATCGGACATGCTATTTTACCTCAACTACTGGCCTCAACTTCCAACACTTCCCCCAACGCCACACACAATACTTTAATGAAATGTCTATATACACTAATTTTAAACGGCCGTCTAAAATTAGTGTATGGGGGAAATGGAGGAACGATCCAAGAAACGGGCGAGACGCAAAAATATATCGAGGATAACATTAAGCATCATTGCGGCTGCTGGCATTATAAGCGTTGGGCTCGTCGCTCCTAAAGTTATCACAGGATTACATAAACTTGGTTTGTTGCCGACAGGACGCCAAAAACAAATCATCAACCGAGCTCGCGATCGTCTTGTGGCACAAGGGCTACTTGCTCGCAAAAATGGAAAACTACAAATAACACCGAAGGGAGAGATGAAGCTTCTACTTTCTCAAGACCCACGTTTTCGTCTTAAACGGCCGCGGCGGTGGGATGGAAAGTGGCGCGTCCTCATTTTTGATATTCCGGAATCCAACAGATTCATAAGAGCCACAATACGGCAGACACTCGCTGCTGTCGGATTTATATGTTTGCAAGGAAGTGTATGGATATATCCGTATCCGTGCGAAGAATTTGTTGCATTACTCAAGGCCGACCTCCGTATCGGGAAACGACTTCTTTATATGATCGTTGAGGAATTGGAATCCGATGGATGGCTGAAAGAAAAATTCAACTTACACTAATTTTAGACGGCCGTCTAAAATTAGTGTAGGTGTAAAAATGGGAGATTTTGAATTATAATCTTTCTACTTGCTACGGTTATTAGTGGTATTGCGTTTTTTTGAATGCTCCCATAGTTTACTGGACCCCGTACTTTTTCTTGTGTTCAAATTTGACTATGTGCGCCGGTTTTGTGAGTATTGCTAGATAATTTAGAAATAACCCCTCGTCGTTCAACGGATAGGACGCGAGCTTCCGGAGCTCGTAATGCGGGTTCGATTCCTGCCGAGGGGAAAGTGTACAGAATAAAGTGTGGGGCATGTGCCACGCAAGATTCCGGCCTGTCCGCCAAAGCGTTACTGTGCCCATCGTAGCCTAGGCGAAGTTGGGGCGTCGGCGGGACCCCATAATCGAGGTTCGATTCCTCGTGGGAGCAAAAAGTACATAAAATAGTATGATAGGAAAGTAAGACAACAGAGGGCCCATAGTATAGCGGTAGAACGGTTCCATGGCATGGAACAGGTCGGGGTTCGACTCCCCGTGGGTCCACCAATCGCAACTTTCGCCGTTTTGGGAAAGGATTGCCTCGCGGCTTCGCCGCTCGGCATTCGGGCTTTGCGCAAGGCGCAAAGCCATAAAATCCCACGGCGGGCAAAAAGAAAAGGAAATGGATTTGTCCAAAAATTTGGGGTTCGTTCCGACTTTTTGAACAAACCGCTTCATTTCCTCGTAGTTTTCGGAAGAAGCCAAATTTTTGGCTTTTTTCGTATCTAAAATCCACTGCCGCAAGGGTTGGAGCCAATTCTTTCCCGTTCGTCCAAAATCCTCCAAATCGTTCACAAGAGAAACTTTTTGCTTTAGCAAGTCCTCTTTTTTCGGCAGATAATTTTCTTTGGGTATGTCGCCGTCAATGTAAGCCGAAACTAATTTGTCCAGTTTCTCTTGTGTTTCCAAAATCTTATTTTTTAGATTTTGGACAAACTTTTGCGACGAGTGATTTTGCTCTTTTTCCCATTCATCAACTTGCTTTAGCATTTTATCCGTCCACTCGTCGCAAAGAGCAACGGTTTTCAGCCGTGCCTTTATTTGCGCGGCAAGGTCTTTTTCTTGGATATATTTTTGCGAACAAACACCTTTCTTTTTTGTGCAACGATAATAGCGATATATTCCGCCGCACTTGCCGCGCGAAAATTGCGCCGTGATCGCCGAGCCGCATTCGCCGCAAGTCATTAGTCCGGTAAATGGAAAATCGTGGCGTTGCTTGCTCTTTCTCGGCTTTGCTTTATGGCGCAATATTTCCTGCACGGCTTCAAAAAGCGTTGCGGAAAGAATTGGCTCAAAGCGTCCTTCGTGATATTCGCCTTTATGCTTCACTAAACCTAAATACGCTTGATTGGTGAGCATTCGCGAAATGGACGCTTTGGCAAGTGGCGTTCGATTTTTTGTTTCTAAACCAAGTTCAGCCAAAAACTCCGCCAAACTTCCAAGCGTATATTTTCCGGTGGCGAATTCCTCAAAAGCGCGAGCAATAACTTTTGAAAGTGTCGGGTGAGGTTCAATATTTCTTGTTTTTATATTGTTCACATAACCAAACGGCGCTTTTGTCAGCCATTCTCCGCGGTGGAGTTTTTGGCGAATACCGCGATTGATATTTTCCACCAAGTTATCGGAATAATATTTTGATTGACCGAACGCAACTTGCAACATAAACAACCCTTGCGGCGTGGGCTCAAACCAAAATGTCGGAAAGCGCAAAGAAACTATTTTTTGCGTGTCCACGAGATAAATAATTTTTCCGCCATCAACAGAATTACGCGCGAGGCGGTCGGGGTGCCATGATAAAATTCCAACGCCATCAGATTTTTCTATCTCGTTTATCATTTCCGCAAATTTTTCTCGTCCGGGTTTCTTTGCGCTTTTCGCTTCTGTAAATTCTTGAAGAATTTCCACATTTTCTCTGCGCGCATATTCTCGTAGCTCAAAGAGTTGAGCTTCAATACTCATAATTTGGTGGTCGTCATCTTCCGTTGATTTGCGAGCGTAGAGAAAATATTTTGGTTTGAGCATAATGTTTTGCATTAGGATTTTAGATATACAGTCCGCTTCCTTTTCTTTTTC
>MFLU01000019.1 GCA_001783335.1 Candidatus Kaiserbacteria bacterium RIFCSPLOWO2_01_FULL_50_24
CTCGCCTTCGGCGAGGATTTCACGGGGTGTAAGAGTTTCTAAACTCGTTATTACTCGTTAAGAACCTCTAACATGAAAAAAACCGACCTAGCAAAATATTCCGTTTCCGACTTACACAAGGAGGTTGCCGAAAAGCGCTCAGCGCTTCGCACATTTCGTTTTGGTGGCGCAGGTAGCCGTACACGGAACGTCCGAGAGGGAAGAGAACTGCGCAAGAATATCGCTCGCCTTTTAACAGAAGTTGCCTCGCGAAGAACAAAATAGTACCATGGTGAGTCTTCCTATGAGTGATACAGAAAAAGGCAAAGTATTTTCCGGCGTTGTGGTAAAAAGCGCCATGAAAGACACGGCAACGGTTGCGGTGGAGCGCTATGTAAAGCACCCGAAATACAAAAAGTATATTCGTCGCACTAAGAAGTATCTTGTGCACGACGTTGGCAACACGGCTCTAATCGGTGACAAGGTTATGATTCGCGAAACGAGGCCCATATCCAAGCGTAAGTATTTTACTCTAGTGAGATAGCTTGCATTTCTACGAACTACGTTCTACACACTATCCTATCCCTATGCTCCAAGATCGTTCCATCGTTCAAATAGCAGACAACTCCGGCGGTATAACCGGTAGGGTGTTTAAAATTCTCGGCGGGACACGGAAACGTACTGCCGAAATAGGCGACGAACTCGTCCTTTCTATCCAGACCGCACAGCCAAGAAAATCGGTGAAAAAGAAAGACATACACCGCGCGGTGGTTGTGCGCCAAACCAAGGCGTTTCGTCGCAAAGACGGTTCTTACATACGATTTGACGAGAACGCCGTAGTCTTGGTGGAAAAAGACAAAAAAGAACCCAAAGCAAATCGCGTATTTGGGCCTATTCCTCGCGAGGTGATCGAGCGCGGGTATCAAAAAGTAGCGTCGCTCGCGCCGGAAATCTTATAAGTATGCGTATAAAAAAAGGCGATAAAGTCATAGTTACTGCCGGCAAAGACCGCGGGCACACAAGCACGGTTATTCGCGTTTTACCACGCAAAGACCTTGTTGTTGTGGAGGGCGTTAATGTGGTGAAAAAACATCAGCGTCGTACCGCAAAAAGCCGCAAAGGCCAAATCGTTTCGCGGCCGATGCCGGTGCATATCTCTAATATTATGATTATTGACCCAAAGTCCGGAAAACCGACACGCATCAAGATCGTTCGTGGAGAGGACGGAATGCGGAAGCGCGTGGCCGCAAAAAGCGGACAAGAACTAAAATAGTACGTAGTTAGTAGTACGTAGAACGTAGTATGAAAACAGAAACAAGCCAGAACAAAATATTCAATGCTTTGAAAGCGGAGCTTGGTTATACTAATCCGATGCAGACGCCTCGGGTGGAAAAGGTGGTGGTTTCTTCGGGTGTCGGCAAAATAAAAGATCAAAAACGCCGCGATTTTATAGCGGAGCGGCTTGCGCGCATCACGGGCCAGCGCGCGGCACCCCGTGGTGCCAAAAAAGCAGTAGCGAATTTCAAAAGCCGCGTGGGCGATGTTGTCGGTTTCCAGGTAACACTGCGTGGGAAGTACGGCGAATCGTTTTTGCAAAAGCTTATCCATATTGTACTCCCACGCGTAAAGGATTTTCGTGGCATCAAGCCGGACTCCATAGACGAAATGGGGAATATCACCATTGGTCTGAAAGAGCACACGGTGTTTCCGGAAACCTCGGACGAGGACTCAAAGGATGTTTTTGGCCTCGCCGTAACCATCGCCACAACGGCAAAAAATAAAAAAGAAGCCGCGGCGTTTTTACGTCACCTCGGTCTTCCGCTTCGGGAAGCAGAAGTAAACAAATAATCGCTTCGCTCATATCGCATATTCGCTCACCAATCGTGAAAGCGAGCGTTCACGATATTGCTCGCTATCGGCGATAAAAAGATGACCACCGCAAGGTGGTCGTTTTCTGTCAGGCGCAGCAATTTTTCTTTGGCGAGGGGCGGTGTTGCACAATATAGCGAATGATTTCCGTTAAATCGGATGTAGGTTTCAGGTACGTGCCTTTTTGCAGCCATAAAAATCTATATCGATAGGTGGTAAGCTCTACTTTCTGCGAGGCACGTATCGCTTTGTCCACCAGTTCGGTATCGCCGTTGGCAAGAAAATTCAACTTGTCAAAAAGCTCGCTTGTTTGCCGCGACATGACCCGCATTGGAGGCTCCCCTGTTTCTGGCGAATAGTATATCACGGGAGGCAGGCAGGTACAATAGGTTGACTTTGTAGAATGTGTTATGTATATTGACCTTGCCTCGTTGGGGGCCTTGTTTTTGAGTGATCCTGGTGCGCTGGGATATCGCAGGAACAAGGTCACGCAGGGAAGCGCCATAACTTTTGCCGCAAGGTATGAGTGCAGGACTTCCGGCTCCTCCTTTTGGGCAACCCCTCGACTCCGCTCGGGGTAAAACTCTTCGAGTTTTATGGCAAAAAAATCACTCATTGCGAAGGCAAAAAGAACGCCGAAGTTTTCGAGCCGCACGGTGCGGCGCTGTTTTAAGTGCGGTCGCCCGCGCGGCTTTATGCGCACGTTCAACCTGTGCCGCATTTGTTTTCGCGAAGAAGCTCTCGAAGGCCATATACCAGGCATAAAAAAATCCTCATGGTAATGTTTCAAATTAAAAATTAAAAGCGAAAAATGAAAAACGACAACGAAAAATTAAAAGTTAGACCCAAGGGTACCCTCGATGGGAATATAAACCGGCGCACCGGTTTCCGGCTCCTCGGCTCGGAAATGCAAAAGAGTACTTTTGCATTTCGCTCGCCCTACGTCGCCAGTAGCTTTTAACTTTTGACTGTAATTTTTACCTTTTCGTTTTTACTTTTTCATTTATTTAGTATGGATCCTGTCGCAGACCTCATTGTTCGTCTTAAAAATGCCGGCGCGGCTGGCAAGCAGTCGGTTTCCATACCGTTTTCAAATTTAAAGAATGCCATTGCCGAAAAGCTGCAGGATGCGGGGTATGTTCAGGCGGTGGAAAAGAAAGGAAAGAAGGTGCGAAAAACTTTGGATATTACGCTAAAGTACGACGAGTCTGGCGCGCACGTTATTCATGACGCACGCCGCGTCTCGAAACCCGGTCGTCGCGTGTATAAAAGCGTTTTGGAGATTGTGCCGGTTCGCTATGGCCATGGGGCGCTTTTTCTGTCTACACCAAAAGGCATAAAGACCGATAAGGAGGCGCGTCAAGAGAAAGTGGGCGGTGAGGCACTTTTTGAAATATGGTAAGCTTCCGCCCACGATTTGGAGTTTGCGAAGCGAATTTCAAATCGTGGGTTGCGGAAGCTTACCCTGTGAAATCCTTGCGCGAAGCGCAAGGACGCCCTTCGGGCGATTTCACAGGGTGGAAGTTGTTTAGTAAAACTTATGAACACTAGTGAATTAGTCGCACTTAATAACCCCAGTGAAATGCCGCTTTGCGGCTCCTCGCCTTCGGCGAGGATTTCACGGGGTGTATGCCAAAGGCATATCGTGTCTTCGCTCGCGTATCATGAAAGCAAGCTTTCGCGATTCCGCTCGCTAGACACGATAAGATTTGCTAAGCTCGCTACGCTCGCTAAGAATCTCTAACATGTCTCGTCTTGGAAAACTTCCGATACCAATCCCCGCGGGAACAACCGTGTCTGTTTCTGACGGCGTAATAACCGTGAAAGGAAAAGGCGGGACCTTGTCTCGCGCTCTCCACCCGGCGATTTCCGTTTTCGTGGGAGAAAAAGAAGTGGTGGTGGCATTGGTAGCAAAAACGCGTCTCGCTCGCGCACTGTGGGGAACGTACGCGGCACATGTTCGCAATATGGTGTTAGGTGTCACGACACCGTTCGTAAAGAAACTCCAGATAGAAGGTATTGGATACAGGGCGGAACTTACGGGTTCGTCTCTGAAACTATCGGTTGGTTTTTCGCATCCGGTTCTCGCACCAGTTCCGCAAGGACTTTCCGTATCGGTAGAAAAGAATATAATCACCATCTCCGGTGCCGATAAAGAATTAGTTGGTTCATTTGCGGCGGAGGTCCGTAGTATTAAAAAGCCGGAGCCATATAAGGGCAAAGGCATTCGGTACGAAGGCGAGATTGTTCGTGAGAAACAGGGCAAGAAAGCGGTGGTGGCCGCCTAGGAAAGCAGATCAAATATCAAAAAGCAAAAATCAAAATGACAAACCAGAATGAAAAAGTATGAAAACGAATACGTCAAAAATTCAGCAACGTACGCGACGACACCGGAGGGTGCGGGCCAAAGTTTCAGGCACTGCGGTACGTCCGCGTTTGTCCGTATACAAGTCAAACATGCGGTTTGTTGCACAGATTATTGACGATGAGCGCGGGCAAACGCTCGCGGCCGTGTCTTCCTCCAAAGAAAAAGGCAAGACACCTCAAGAACGCGCAGAGAGTGCGGCGAAAACTCTTGCAAAACAGGCGCACGAGAAGGGAGTAGAGTCGGTAGTATTCGACAGAGGCGGATTTAAATATACAGGCACTGTTAAGGCGTTTGCAGATGCCGCGCGCGCTGCCGGATTACGATTTTAAGAAAAATAACGAGCGTTAGCGACTATATTTTTCTTAATCCTGCACCTTTTACCAAACTATGGACAACATTACTCACAACATGATTTCACAGTACTATTCAATCTCAAACAGCGTTTCTCGCATGAAAGGTGCTGGGTGTAAGATTCTCTAATTCATTTCATTCATAACAAAATCTAACATGGATAAAGACACGACAACACAGAAAAAAGATGGTGCGCATGGTCAGGCTCCGGGGACGGGCTCTACTGAAATGGCACATGCGTCCGAGCGGCGAGCATATGTGCCACGCGAGAGTCGCGGTCGAATTCCACGCGGAAAGGGGCGTGGGAGGGATGACCGGCGAAGCGAGTTTGCTCAAAAGCTCATAGGGATTCGCCGCGTTGCGCGTGTTATGGCCGGAGGGCGTAGGTTTAATTTCAGTGTTGCCATGGTTCTCGGCGACAAGAAGGGGCGCGTTGGAGTCGGCGTAGGTAAGGCGGCAGACACCGCGCTTGCGATTGAAAAAGCAATGCGCGACGCGAAGCGCAATATGATTACGGTGCCTCTCACGGAAAACAAAAGCATTTCACATAACATCGAGGCAAAGTACTGTGCCGCAGTTGTAGAGATACGCCCGTCGCCGGGGCGCGGACTTGTGGCAGGCTCTTCAGTACGAGCCGTTTTAGAACTCGGCGGCATTACTGATATAACGGCAAAGATCCTTTCGCGCAGTAAAAATTCGATTAACAATGCGCGCGCGGCGATTGAAGCATTGCGTAAGATCACGAAGTAAATCTATGATATTCCAATCTACAAATCATACGAATACTGCGAATGGCTATGAATTTACAAAAAGCACCAAATTCCAAGCACCAAATCACAAACAAACCACAATGACCAAAATTCAAAGCACAAAACAGAATGCGTTTGGGACATTGGTATTTGGAATTTCGGTATTGTTTGGAATTTGGAATTTGGGATTTGTAATTTGTCATTCTCCTTATATTGTAACTGTTCGTATATTGGTATAAATTCGTATAATTGACACATCCTTATGCAGCTACACGAATTACAAAGGCCCTCTGGCATAAAGCGTGCGTATCGCCGAGTGGGTAGGGGACAGTCGTCAACGCGCGGAAAGCAATCCGGACGAGGTGGTAAGGGGCAAACTGCGCGCGCTGGGGCAAAAATTCGCCCAGAATGGCGCGATATAATCAAACGGCTTCCGAAACTTCGGGGGTGGGGCAAAAACCGCAGACGTGGCGTTGTGGCTACGCGGCCACGGCCGAAGGTTGTCTTACTTTCACGCGTGGAGAAAGCGTTTAACGCCGGGGAAGAAGTAACGCCGCGAACACTTCTTGAGAAAGGACTCATACGCGGTGTTGGCGTATCATCACTCGTAAAAATAATCGGAAATACTCTGGTTACAAAAAAGCTTCTGCTGAAAAATATCGCCGTTTCCAAGCAAGTGCGTGCGGCGATAGAGAAGGTGGGTGGCTCTATTACTGCATAAAATACCATGATGGAAACATTTTTCAGAAAATTAAAACTTATCGTCAAAGACGAGACGTTGCGCGCGCGCGTTCTCTTTGTGCTCGCGGCGCTCGTTGTATTTCGCTTGCTTGCCGCGATACCGACGCCAGGCGTTGACATGAACGCCTTGAGCTCGTTTCTCGCGGACAATCAATTTTTTGGGCTTCTGAACATTTTCTCAGGTGGCGGATTTTCTAACCTTTCCATCGTGATGCTTGGGGTGGCGCCATACATTACCGCGTCCATCGTAATGCAGCTGATGACCGTTCTCATTCCGCGCCTGAAGCAGATGTATCAGGAAGAGGGAGACGCGGGGCGAATGCGATTCATGCAATACTCGCGCTACCTCACAGTGCCGCTCGCTTTTATTCAGGCCTTCGCGTTTCTCCTGCTCTTACAACAAAATGGCATAGTGCCATCGCTTGACGCACTCGCTCTCCTTGTCAACATATTCGTTATTGCCGGCGGTTCCATTCTTCTCATGTGGATTGGCGAGCTTATTTCCGAATTTGGCGTTGGAAATGGCGTGTCGCTCATAATTTTCGCAGGCATTGTGGCGAGTATTCCATCGTCGCTCGCGCAGTTCATATTCTCGTTTGACACTGCACAGTTGCCGGCATACATCGGTTTTACCGCTGCCGCGGCGATAATTACCGCGGGTGTTGTGTTCATCACCGAAGCGGAGCGTCCAATTCCCGTTACCTATGCGCGACGCGTGCGCGGGTCAAAAGTTCTCGGCGGCATATCCACGTATCTTCCGCTCCGTGTAAATCAGGCGGGCGTCATGCCGATAATTTTCGCGCTCTCTATTCTTCTTATTCCGCAAATGTTCGCGACATTTCTTGCTAACACCTCTATTCCGTTCATAGCGGCGGGTGCCGCGGCGCTCGTGGCCGCATTTGCAAATCAGTGGGTATACGGCGCACTCTACTTCTTCTTTGTTTTCATCTTTACTTACTTTTACACGGCGATTACGTTCGAACCGCATCAGGTTGCAAAGAACCTGCAAAAGAACGGTGCGTTTATTCCCGGTGTGCGACCAGGGCTTACAACTGCTGACTACCTCGGCAATATCATTACGCGCATTACGCTTGTGGGGGCGCTTTTCCTCGGCACGCTGGCAATTCTACCACTCATTCTACAGGGTATAACGGGCATCACGGCCGTTACCATAGGTGGCACCGCGCTTCTCATTGCCGTCTCGGTTGTGCTTGATTTGGTAAAGAAAATAGACGCACAGACCTCAATTCGCGAATACTAATTTGTATTCGCGAATGTGTGATTCACGAATCGCGAATCGCGAGTTATAATTCCTAAATCTTGAATCATGAATCTTGAATCCTCGCATTCCAAACGAGTAGTAGTTATCGCTGGACCCGCCGGGAGCGGTAAGAATTCGGTAGTGCGTGACATCATGGGGCGTTGCTCCAATTGCGTGCGACTGGTAACTGCAACAACGCGCGCAATGCGCTCTGGTGAGCGTGACGGCGTTGATTATTATTTTTTTACTCCCGAGCGTTTTGATGAGAAAGTCGCCTCCGGCAACATTCCAGAGCACCGCTTTGTGCCCGCACTGAATGTGTTATATGGCACATATCTTCCGGACCTAAAGAAGCGTCTTGCCGAGAAAAACACAGTTATATTTGCAACGGTAGATATTGAAGGTGCGCGGTATCTGAAAGACAACTATAATGCGACGACCATCTTCATCATGCCGGAATCTGTAGAGCAGTTCGAGGGTCGGCTTAAGGTGCGAAATCCGGAATGGTCTGATGGGGAGTTCAGGGTGCGCCAGGAAATAACAGAAAAAGAATTACAAGCGCATGCCGAGCAATACGACTATCGTGTGGTGAACGCAGACGGGGAGTTGGAGGAAACCGTAGACGAGATTATCGCCATTCTCAAGAAAGAAGGATATAATTTAGTTGCGTAATTATGTTGCCAGAACAACCGCTCACCACTGCTTTCTTCGGTGTTTCGGGAGCTGGCAAGGGAACACAAGCGGAATTGCTTGAAAACTATTTGCGTGCACACGATTCCGCTCGGGAAGTGCTACGCCCAGAAATGGGCAAGTTGGCGCGCGCCTTTATGGATACAGGCACGGCATTTGCCGAACACGCAAAGCGCATCTTGGCACGCGGAGGACTTTTGCCGTCATTTATTCCAATTTATCTTCTTACTACCTTTTTAAACGAACAATGTACTGGAAGCGAACACGTTATTCTTGACGGTGTTTCTCGTCGGGCCATGCAGGCACAAGCGTTAGATGAAATGATGCGCCTATTGGAACGGAAGCCACTTCGCGCGATAGTTCTAAATGTTTCAATGGAAAGTGCCAAACAACGACTTTTGTTACGGGGCAGATACGATGATACGGATGAAGCTATTGAACAGCGATTTTCATGGTACGAGGAGAATGTCGTTCCATCATACCAAGAGTTGGAAAAACTTGGGTGGAACGTGTTTCACATTGACGGTGAACCGGATATTGAAACGATTCACAAAAATATTCTTTCGGTGTTAGGTTTAGAAAAATAAGGAGTATGGCGACTATATTTTTCTCAACCCCCGTGAAATGCGCCTTCGGCGCTCGCCGCTTTGCAGGGTACAGTCTTGCACCCTGCTTTGCGGCGAGTTCACGGGGTATAAGAATCTCTAATTCGCTCCGCTCGTAAGAGCTTCTAATATGATAGTGAAAACAAAAGGAGAGCTTGAAGTGCTCCGCGAAGGCGGAAGGCGGCTTGCGCGGCACGTCAGGACGATTTGTGAAATGGTGCGGCCGGGCGTCACGCCAAAACAGCTTGAAGAAAGGGCGCGCGCGATGGTGGAATCTGATGGCGATACACTTGCGTTTTACGGCTATGGAGGGAAGCGCGACATTCCGTTTCCGGCGGGTCTTTGCATTTCGGTGAACGATGTTATCGTCCATTGTCCGGCGAGCGAGAGTGATGCGGCATTCGAGGACGGTGATATCGTGTGCGTTGACTTCGGTATTAAACACGACGGATTGTTCACTGACCACGCGGTAACAGTTATTGCGGCTAGCGAGGAGCGAAGTGGGAGAGCACTCTCTCACACTTCGTCCGAGCGAAGACGCAAAAAGAGGTTACTGCCGATTATTGCCGGAGTGCCAAAAGGCAAAGACGACGAGCGTTTACTTTCGGGTACAAGAGAAGCGCTTAGAGATGGAATCAAAGCGGCACGCGTGGGAAACACGATAGGGCACATAGGTGAGGCGGTAGAGCGCGTTGCAAAAAAGTATAATTTCGGTTTTCCCAAGAATCTCGGCGGGCACGGCGTTGGGCGCGCGGTGCACGAGGAGCCGCACATACACAATTTCGGGAAAGGGGGCGAGGGCGCGCCAATCGTAGAAAATATGGTTCTTGCGATAGAGCCGATGATGACGCTTGGCTCGGGCGAGCTTGTGCTTGACGCCGATGGCCACTCCTACCGAACTCGCGATGGTTCCCGCACAGCACACTTTGAACACACTGTTCTCATCACAAAAAATGGTGCCGAAATCCTCACGAAAGAATAATGTACAATGCGTCCATGAAAGTGGACGTATTGCTCGTGGGGAGCGGCGGGCGTGAGCATGCGCTTGCATGGAAGTTGAAGAAGTCGTCGCGACTCGGGAAGCTTTATATTGCGCCTGGGAACGGTGGCACGCAGTCTGTAGGAGAAAATGTACCGATTGGGGTGATGGAGTTTGAAAAACTCGCAAAATTTGCGGAAGAAAAGAATATCGGTCTCACGGTGTGTAGCGTGGACGATCCGCTCGTCGGCGGTATCGTTGATTTTTTCAAGCGCGCGACCTTCGCATTTTTGGGCCAACAAAAGATGCGGCTGAGATAGAAGGTTCGAAAGCATTCGCAAAGCAATTAATGCGCGACGTCGGTATTCCGACGGCAGATTTTTCAGTATTCACGAATTACGATGAAGCCATGCGGTATGTTCAGGAGAAGGGCGTTTCCATTGTCGTGAAAGCGAGCGGGCTTGCGCTTGGGAAGGGTGTTGCCGTGTGTCGTACGCTCGGCGAGGCAGAAACGGCGCTCAAGGAGATCATGCTCGACAGGGTTTTCAAGGATGCCGGCACGAAAGTCGTCATCGAGCGCTATCTCGAAGGACAGGAAGTCTCTATTCATGCACTCTCGGATGGCAAGACGCACGTGATGTTTCCGGTGTCGCAAGATCATAAGACGATAGGAGAGGGGGATACTGGAAAGAACACGGGTGGCATGGGCGTTATCGCGCCGCTCTCGTTTGTTTCTGCCGAACTCATGCAAGAGATTGAGCGCATGATCGTGAAGCCAACATTTGATGCGCTTCGGAAAAAAGGTATCGAGTATAGCGGTATTCTCTACCCCGGCCTCAAGCTGACATCGATGGGACCGAAGGTGCTCGAATATAATGCCCGCTTCGGCGACCCAGAGTGCCAGGTTTACATGCGACTCTTGAAAACCGATTTACTCGATATTTTGGACGCGTGCGTTGACGGCAAATTGTCGGATCAGCAGATAGAATGGAACACTGGCTTTGCCGCGAACATCGTGCTCGTCTCCGGCGGATATCCCGACGAATACAAAAAAGGATTGCCCATAACGGGCATAGGGGAAGCAGAAAAAGTTCCTGGTGTCGTTGTCTTCCACGCCAGCACGCAACATCAAGGTCCGGCCTTGATGACTGCTGGTGGGCGCGTTCTGAGCGTATCCGCAGTCGGCGCGACCTTGAAATCAGCGCTTGACCGCGCATATGAAGCTGTCGGCAAGGTCCGCTTTGAAGGTATGTATTTCCGTCGTGACATTGGCGCTAAATCGTTGTAGGTACGATGGTATAATTTCGTAATGCCTCCGACATTTGAGAAATCGCTCGTTGCGAGCCAGGAAAAATTTAAGTCCCCGCAAGAAGAGCTGGCGTATTTGCGCGAGCGGGTGCGGGAGAAGGAGCACGCTCTTGAAAACCGCGAGCCGCTTGAGCGCGAGCGCGTGGCGCGCCGCGAGGTCGCGGTGTATGCCGAACAACATCCAGCAACTGTACTGCACGAGGAAGTAGTCATGCCGGAATATGAGAGCGTGCGCCATGCACTCGCACTTGAATCGGAAGAGCATGACGTTCAAATAGACGAGCTTTTAAGGATTGTGTCGGAGCGTGGAATCAGGAATGCACTTTCGGTAGTTGCCCGCATGAAGAATGTGCATCTTGAAGACGATCTTCACCGCGCGCTTGTGCGCTATATTGCCGAAGGTCTGCCGGAAAAAGGTCTTCCCCCAGCATATCAGGTTAACCGCGCGCTCCACCTCGTTCTTTTTGAGATTCATCCGCAGGCATACAACGGCAGAGGCGAAAACGAACAGCATAAAAAACTTGCCGAAGTGCTTGCTTCTTCAGAACAGCTCTATGCCGGTTTGCTCCCGCTCATAGGACGAAACGAAGGTTTCGCACTTGAAATCGCCGTGCCGGAAGGCACCGAAGAAGCGACTCTTTACTTATCAATTCCTAGGACGCGCCAAGCGCTAGCAGAGCGCCTCATAGCTTCGGTTTTTCCGAACGCTCACATTGAAGAGGCGCGCGGCGACTACAACATATTTAATTACAAAGGAGAGCATGCAGTCGCATATGCGACACTGAAACAGCATCCGGCGTTTCCTCTGAAAACGTACGATCAGTTTGAACATGATCCTCTTAACGTCCTTCTCGCGTCGTTCTCAAAAATAGCAAAACACGGTGAGGGTGCGGCGGTGCAAATTGTAGTGGGGAACGAGGGCGACCGTTACAACGCGCACTACAAAAAGATGATGCGCGAGCTTGAAAAGGGGCGCCATGTATCTGACGCACTTTCTGTTTCGGAAACGGCGTTTGGCGATGCGGTGCACGATTTTACAGAAGCCATATTTTTTTCTAAACAGAAAGAAGAGAAAAAAGAGCGGGAGCTTCGTCGCGGGTCCGATCAGGTTGCGACAGAGGAGATCGGGCGCAAAATCGGAAGCCGCATTGTTCCCGTGAATATTCGCATCGTGGCATCCGCCGCCACAAAAAAGAGGGCAGTGGAATTGGTGGATAATCTCGTGGCGCCGTTCAATCAATTTGACGATGCGCGCGGCAATCGCCTTCTGTTTACACACGTATCATTTTGGAGCAAAACCTCTTTCCTGCGGGATTTCACCTACCGCCTTTTTAACAATGCGACCGCGTGTCCCCTGTCGCTCGCGGAATTGACGGCAATGTTCCACTTTACCGCCGAGCGCGTTACCACCTCGCGCGAATTGAAGCGGGCGCACGCCAAACAATCGCCCGCGCCGGTTGAGATGGCGCACGACGGAATCACCGTTGGTATAAATCGCTACGGTGCGACGGAGACCCCCGTTCTTTTTGGAGCACAAGATCGCCTGCGCCACGCCTACGTTATTGGACAGACAGGAACCGGAAAAACGGGGCTCATCAAGAACATGATTATGCAAGATATGAAAAACGGCGAAGGTGTGGCGTTCATTGATCCGCACGGAAATGATATAGAAGATATTCTCGCAATGGTGCCGCCGGAGCGCGCGCAAGATGTAATCTATTTTGATCCGGCGTATACAGCGCGCCCCATGGGGCTAAACATGCTTGAATACGATACGAATAGGCCGGAGATGAAAACATTCGTGATAGACGAAGTGTACGGTATTTTCCGCAAATTATACGCAGATATTCCGGAAGCATTTGGGCCGATGTTTGAACAGTACTACAGGAATGCCGTTCAGCTCGTCCTTGAAGATCCAGCAAGCGGAAATACTTTTTTGGAAATCCCTCGTGTTTTTGCGGATACGTCGTTCAGAAACCTGAAGCTTTCTCGCTGCAAAAATCCTATCATCGTGCAATTTTGGAAAAAGATTGCTGAAGCGGCCGGCGGAGACCCGGCGCTTGAAAACATCGCGCCCTACATCACGTCCAAGTTTGATGCCTTTCTCACAAACGATATTATGCGCCCCATTGTGGCGCAGGAGCACTCGGCATTTAATTTTCGCGACATAATGGATGGGAAGAAAATTTTTATAGCAAACCTCTCTAAAGGACGCTTGGGCGACCGCAACATGTCGTTGCTCGGACTCGTCCTTGTTTCAAAGTTTCTGCAAGCGGCATTTTCACGCGTGGACCCCGTTAGAAGTCAGAAAGTACAGGTTTCTGGCGGTATGTACAATGAAACTCACCTGACTTCTAACGGGGTGAATACTCGCGGTGGTAATTTACCAACGTTTTACCTCTACATTGACGAGTTCCAGAATTTTGCGACGCCCTCTATCGGTACGATTCTTTCCGAAGCGCGAAAGTACAAGCTCGCGCTCACCGTGGCGCACCAATTCATCGCGCAACTTTCGGAAGACATCCGTGATGCGGTTATCGGGAATGTCGGCACGAAATTTTCGTTCCGTATCGGCACCACAGATGCAGAGTTTCTGGAAAAACAATTCAGCCCCATTTTCACCGCATACGACCTTGAAAACCTTCCCAATCGTCACGCGTGCGCTTCGCTTCTTGTAGACGGCGTGCCCGCACAGCCATTCACTTTGCGAACTACCGACTTGCCGCACATGGATTATGCGCGCGTGGATGCCATCAAAGAGCTTTCGCATACACAGTACGGCAGGGCCCGCGAAGAAATAGAGGAAGAGATACGCACCAAATTCCGCGAAACGCCGGATTGACCCACACACTTACTTTCGGTTTGCGCTTTGCGCGTTCTGGCTTTACCAGAACAAACCGAAAGTAAGTATGCGGGAGTTGCGGAGCCGCTTTAATTGTGTACACTTTCGCAGATGATTGGTAGAACGTTATGAAATACGAAAAAGAATTCCCACTTTTTAAGACAAAAGTATCCGGAGTAACCCCGAAGTTTGATCTTTCAACACCCGAAGGTCGGGCCGGATATTTTGAAGCAAAAGCGGGCGAAGATATTCGCAAGCTAAAGGAGTACCTTAAAAGCCATACGTTTGTTGCCTATCTTCTTGCAAAGAAAAGCGCTGGCAAAGGCACCTATACGAAATTGATGCGGGAGATATTCGGCGACGTTATTGCCCACGTTTCCGTGGGAGACGTTGTGCGCGCAACACATCGGGTAATGGAAGATGAGTCCGAACACGCGACACGCTCTGAAATCATGGAATATCTTGAGAAGCATTATCGCGGCTATATGTCGCTCGACGACGCGGTCAAGGCACTCCTTGGGCGCGACACAAAGAGCTTGTTACCCTCGGAGTTCATTCTTGCGCTCGTCAAACGCGAAATAGACGCGCTTCCGCGCGGTGCTCTGTTTATAGATGGTTTTCCTCGCGAACTGGATCAGGTGTCGTACGCGTTCTTTTTTCGCGACCTCGTTAACTACCGTAACGACCCGGATATTTTCATCGCGATAGATATTCCGATGAGCGTCATTGACGAGCGTATGAAGTATCGCGTGGTTTGCCCTACGTGCCAGACCCCGCGTAATGTCAAACTGCTCGCAACTAAGAATGTCGAGCATGATCAATCAAGTGGCGAGTTCTACCTGCTTTGCGACGAGCACGGAGAGCGCATGGTTGCCAAAGAGGGGGACACGGCAGGTATTGAGCCAATTCGTGCTCGCTTGGAAAAAGACGGCCAATTGATAGACAAAATGTTCTCTCTCCACGGTGTCCCAAAGATACTTTTGCGCAATGCGGTTCCGGCGGATACGGCGCTCCAATACGTTGACGATTATGAGCTTACACCCGAATACAGCTATAAGTGGGACGAAAAGAGCCAGAAGGTAACGACAAAGGAATCTCCGTGGACCATTAAGGATGACGAGGGTGTGGAAGTATACAGCTTGCTCGCTCCCGCAGTGGTCGTTGTCCTCATAAAGCAACTCGTGTCGGTCTTGAAACTCTAGTTGCATAATCGGATGGTGCTATACTAGAAAGTAGCGGCGGGTACAAAACCTGCAACCAAAAAATAGGGCAGTCCGATTATCGCTGTGCGTCGTCAGAATCAAACTCGGGCGTATATGCTGTGGACTCCCACCTGGATTCATACCAGGTGCGTGCCTGCCGTCCCAAAAAACTTCGCTTCACGCGAAGTTTTTTGGGACTTGCTGTAGTAGTATGGAGCGATGGAGCGAAAGCGGTTGTTGTATTTACAGGGCGCAGTTGCGACACTCGTTGGCTCCCTTCACCTTGTCGGCCTTGAGCATTTTTTATATTGGAAACTATGGTGGTACGACATTCCTACGCACTTTTTGGGCGGCGTATGGGTGGCCCTCGCCTTATTGTGGGTGAGCGCGCTTCTCGGTGTGCGTATACGATGGTTTATCGTGCTTCTTGTGGTTCTTGCGGTCGGCGTTTTGTGGGAGCTTTTGGAGTTCGGAACCGGATTTACGCCTAAAGAAAACTATGCTCTTGACACCATTCTGGATCTCATCATGGATGTGGTCGGTGGTGTGTGCGGTGTGTGGGTAGTGCATACATTCAATAGCTCGCGCAGTGGTAGAATATAAGGATGGAAGAGCATACACGCGAACATGACACGCATACTGTTGTGCCGTACCCAAAAGATATGCGCGCATTTGCGCGTTATGCGCACGGTCACACGCTTTTGAAGGTCGCTGTTTCCGGCGCCGCCGTCACCGGCTATTGCGGATTGGATGTTTTTGAAAAGGCAAAAGAAATTGGGCGCGAAATCGCGCGACAAGGCGCCGCGATTGTTACCGGTGCCACAACCGGCTTTGCCTTTTATGCCACGATGGGCGCGAAAGAGGAGGGCGGATTTTCCATTGGCTTTTCTCCCGCCGCGACGGAGCGCGAGCACATGGAAGTATATAAACTCCCGCTTGATTATATGGACATCATCATTTACACGGGATTCGGCTATGTTGGCAGAGACCTACTCATGATACGCGCATCGGATGCAGTTATTATCGGATGCGGGAGAATAGGCACCATAAATGAGTTTGCGGTAGCGTTTGAAGACAGGCGCCCCATAGGGATAGTTGACGGGAGTTGGGAAACGGATGAGATATTGAAAAACATCATCGATACGGCACATCGCGAGAATCCGCGTGTCTTTACGGATTCTGATGCAAAATCGCTTGTGGAGCACGTGATAGCGCAGGTCAAGAAAGATAAGCAAGAACTCAATTTTGTGTACAACAGCCGTGATGGTGTGGGGGGAACGGGCAAGAACGCGGAGGTTATTCTTTAGCTCCTCCACTTCGTGTGTAGTTGGCGGAGCGGTAGTAGAACATGTCTGAAAACCCTTCGCTTCGTATGCATGTCTCTTCGGGGTCGCTGTCTGGGCTTGCTAGCCCAGCGCTCACTCTCGGCTCGTCAGCCTGCGAGAGACCCCGAAGAGACACGCCTCCTCGCTCCGGGTAAGCAAAGCTTTCCGGCAGCGCTCGTTCGGAAACGGAAAAATTCATTTTACCGTTTCGCTCACTCGTTTGCCGATAAACAGTTTCAGGACATGCTCCAGTCTAGGAAAGTTTTTTGACGACGCGTGCAAATACTCCCGGATGGTCTTTTGCAAGCGTGGAGAGCACTTTTCTGTCAAGCGCCACGCCCTTTTTTTTGAGCACGTCTATCAGTTTTGAATATGAGAGACCATTCTCGCGGGCGGCGGCATTGAGACGCAGAGTCCACAGTTGACGCGCGTCGCGCTTTTTTGCTCTACGGTGTCTGAATGCATGTACTCCCGCGTGGAAGATGGCCTCACGCGCCACGCGTTGTTTTGTGGAGCGTCCGAAACGGTATCCCTTAACCTGCCGCAGAATGTTGCGGCGGCGCTTCATTGCAGTTGTTCCTCGTTTGACTCTACTCATATATTAGAGATTCTTAACGAATGATAATGAGTTTAGAAGCTCTTATACCCCGTGAAATCGCCGCGAAGCGGCGAGCGCCGAAGGCGCATTTCACTGGGGTTGAGAAAAACATAGTTACCATACTCCTTAATTTTCTACAAAAATCTGCTTCTATCTGTGCGTGAAAAAGAGCCATTAACTCTCTGCGAACGTCGGTGGCGCTGACGCTCACTCCCGCTCCGCTTTGCGTTGAAGTGGTTGTGCCCGGCTGTGCGCGCCAAAATTTTCCCCGTACGGGTAACCTTGAGCCGCTTCAAGAACGATTTATTTGATTTCATGTGTTAGATTTTGTTACGAGTTCATCCAGCACCTTTTATACACCGTGTGCTTGGTAAGGTGAAATAATACATTAGGGATTACTATTTGAATAATTTAAACTATCGCGCTTGAAAAGGTGCTGGACAGGGCGAGTTAGAAAATCTTACACCCCGTGAAATCCTCGCCGAAGGCGGGGAGCCGCGAAGCGGCATTTCACTGGGGTTCGCAGTACTATACAGTACCTTCTTCATTTTGCAAAAGTGGTGCTGGGCTAGCGGGCGCTTTCACGCCCCCGACTTTTTAGCTGTTTTATCAATCTCTATAACAACCGAGAGCCCTTTAGGTCCTTTTCTTATCTCGTCTGCAATCTTATACGATTCAGGTATTAACGCGAGAAAACGCTCTAAACGCTCCTTGAGGAAGTTGAACTCCATGTACTTATAGCGTCCCCATAAAAAGAGGTCCACTTTTACGCGATGCCCCTCGCGGAGCCATAGTGCGGCTTTCGACGCCTTGATGTGCATGTCCCGCTCCGATGTGCCCACTTTTACTTGTGTTGTTTTTGTTTCCGCGCTGTGCGCTTTCGCGCGAGTATCCCGATCTTTTCTTTTTTGTTCGTATTTAAATTTTCCATAGTCCATTATCTTTACTACGGGCGGATTTGCTTGTGCCGTAACCTCTATCAAGTCAAGTCCCGCCTCTTTGGCACGAGCGAGAGCATCGGGTGTTTTCATAACACCAAAATTTTCGCCTTCGGGGCCAATCACGCGCACTTCAGGCACGCGAATGCCCTCGTTCATTCGTATGCGCTCCTTCTCTTTTTGTGATGTGTACTTGGTAAATCCCATCTTGGTGTTAGATACTATACATCTCTTGTGAATAGTGGCAAGCGTTATTCCCCGTGAAAGTCGTCATAATATTGCGGTCTCCCGAAAGGTTTCAGATATGCAAGCATGGTAAGGAGGGCCTCTTTTACGCGTTCTAGAAACGCTTGATATCCCGCAAGCTCCGTTCTTCTTTCTTCCGGAAGGTTCGCAAGGTCCGGAGAAGTGAAGGTTTGTTCGATGGGAAGAACGAGGGCGGTCGGATCTCTTCTTACGAGTGTTTCATCAGTGGCGTAATCATCACGTAGTTCCACAATGTCTTCGCCCGACAGGAATAGTTCAAGCGATGTGCCAGTGCCTATTTCAACCACTATCGGCTCTGCGGACATCAAAATCCATTCGCTTAATATCTGCACCGCAGATGTCGCCTGTTTTTTTTCGGGCTGACCTTGAGCCGGCGTGGGCGGATGTGTCGTAGCGCGTGTCGCCGTTAGGTCTGGCGTTTGTTGCGAGGGAGGAGCTGTGGCGTGTTGTTGTTGGAGTGGCGCCTGCAGGTGTGGAACCTGTGGAGGATACTGAGGGGGGGGTTGAATCGGATTTTGCACTTGCGGCGCCGGTTGTTGCGGCGGCGCAAAAAGATTGCGCAGGGCGTTTGTTACGGACGCGGAAGGTGCAGGACCTGAATACGATGGCGTAACAATATTTAGAGGCGGTGTTCCGGAACATTGTTTTGTTACACCCTGGGCAGCGCAACGTGCGGATTCACCACCGCCGATTCCGGCGAGTATCATGTGTGGAAGGTCTGGTCTGCCGCGATATGTTGGGCGCGGAAAGCATACGCCGAGTTGCGGATTTGCTCGCGCAAAATTCATCATAGAGTCGTAATTCTTGTTCGCCGGGTGCACATCAATGGCTACTCCTCGCGTATGATTTGAGCCTGGTACGCCTCCGACTCGCGCGTTTTCTCCAGACAGACCGTCTCGGTATGTAGACGTGATAGTCACAGAGCCATATCTGGCTGTGTATGCTTGAAAGAATTGCGCGGCGCAAACTGCAAATGTCGCGTTGAGTTTTTGTATGTGTGCCGGACTCGCCGTGGTGCCGTTGCGTGGTAAACTCGTGAGGTATTGCTTTGCCAGAGCAACGTTTAGTCCTATATTTTCATCCGACGGTAACCAGCACGGGGAATTTATTGGTATTCCGGCGAGGGTGGCGAGGTCGCGTGTTGCTGCAGTTATTGGCACTTCGCCTGTGTTCGGGCACGTCTGTGCGCGTGCAAAAAAGGGAAGCGTGGCGAAAAACAAACACAACGCCAGAAAAGGGATTGTTTTTTTCGAAACCTGCATTGTCATAGATTTAATCTATTGTATCACTTTGGATACGAGAATACTGTGGCGCGCCAACCTTGTAGTGATACACCCGCATATACTTAAGTATATGCGGGTGTGTACAGGATTTTGTGCCATGCGTATTGGTGTATGGTATGTTGCGGTGGGGTCGCGTGGCGCGGCTTCGTTACAAAAGGGAGAAAAAGCATGAGATTGAGGTTTTGTGCATTGGCAGGTGCGACGGCGCTAGGCGGCATGCTCGCGCTCACGGCGGCGCAGTCGCAGGATTTCGTGAGGGTAGACGGTTCCTCTACTGTGTTTCCAATCAGTGAAGCCATGGCGGAAGAATTCCAGAGGTCGCATGGAGCGCATGTAGTAGTTGGGCTCTCGGGCACCGGCGGCGGATTCAAGAAATTCTGCCGCGGCGACGTGGACATTACGGGCGCTTCGCGCCCGATAAAGCGCTCCGAGGCGGACGCGTGTAGAGGAATGGGTATTGAGTTTATAGAGCTTCCGATAGCGCTTGACGCTCTCGCGGTCGTCGTCAACCCGAGGAATACGTGGGTTGATTACCTCACGGTTGCGGAGTTGAAAAAATGTGGGAGCCCGAAGCGCAGGGGGTGGTTACGAACTGGAACCAAATTCGTGCTAGCTTTCCAGATCGCCCGCTTCGCTTATACGGCCCGGGCGTGGATTCCGGCACGTATGATTACTTTACGCTCGCCATAGTCGGAAAAGAGCATTACAGCCGGGGTGACTTCACGGCATCGGAGGACGACAATATCCTTGTGCACGGCGTGGCAGGTGACACGAACGCACTCGGATTCTTCGGACTTGCTTACTACGCGGAGAATGAGGGTCGTCTGAAGGCGGCGCCGATAAAATTAGACGATTTTGCCCCGGGAGTTCTACCGTCGGTGGAGAATGCTAAAAATGGCATCTACCAGCCACTCTCGCGACCAATCTTCATCTACGTGAACAAGCGGACGGCGGACGCAAAGGAGAACGTTTGGAAGTTTGTGGAGTTTTATCTGAATGTTCGGAACGCAGTTACACTTGTGACGGAAGTTGGTTATGTGCCGCTTCCAGAAGAGGGTATAAGAGCGTTTCAGCGTCGGTTCGCAAACCGAGATATTGGTAGTGCCTTCCTGGACGGCTCGCAAACCGGTATATCCATAGAAGAGCTCGTACGGATGCCTCTGCGATCAAATAGATTGAAAATTGACTGAATTGGATGGACGAAAATAAACAAAGGGGCGCACATGCCCCCCTTTTTTCCGTACTGAATAGAGTCAAAAAAGAAAAAGCTCCGATTGTACGGGACTTATTGAATGTTTGTCGTTGCAGACCTGGTTATCTTTGCTTTGCCGCCATTGTACACCGCTACACTCTCTTTATATTTTTTGTTGAGCCGACGTATAAACGTTAGCATCGATGGCGTATACTATATGTATGAATCACATGGGGCGGCGAGGGATTCGAGGGGCGCTCAACGACGTCCTAAACAACGAACAGTCGCGCTGGTACTTTGTCGTTAACGACAGCATCGCCGTTGTCATTCTTATTTCGGTCGTCCTACTTATTTTGGAAACGATCCCGTCCATCGGCGGCCTGTATCCCGCCTTTTTCTATAACGCAGAAATTGTCGTTATAGGACTTTTCACCACCGAATATTTTGTGCGGCTGTGGGTAGCGGAACACCCCCTCCTTTATGTGCGCAGTTTTTTCGGCGTCATAGACGCCGCTGCCATCCTTCCCGGCTTTTTCGTGATTCTCTTACCCACTCTTTTCCCGCTCCACTCGCTCGTGGCGCTACGCATATTGCGGGTGCTTCGCATCCTACGCACGCTCCGGCTTGTGCGTTGGGTGTTCCCGACGGAACATCGCCAAAAAATGGCGAAAGATTTTGCAGGTGGGCTAGCACTTTTCAACATGGAGATTTTCTTCTTTGCCTACTTCTCGTTCGTTGTCATAGCCGGTTCTTTGATGTACGCGGTGGAAAGTTCGGTGCTCGGCTCGCCTTTCGTTTCTATTCCCGACGGCATGTGGTGGGCGATAGTAACGATGACGACCGTCGGTTACGGCGACTTCGTTCCGGTAACGGCACTCGGCAAAATAGTCGCTTCGCTCACGATGGTATCGGGGCTCGTGCTTCTCGCAATGCTTGTCGCAGTCGTCGGCCGCACGATGCAGACAGTGCTTTTTGGCTCGCCGCTCGAAGTGTTCGATAGAGACAGGCAGTGAAAAAACGCTCGAAGGTGTCCCCTGTTTTTCATAGTAGTATCAACTCATTTGGCTCACACTCGGTACACTCGACTCGCTTATACGCAAAAACGGAGGAATCGCCCTTGGCTCGTGTTGATGCAAAACCAAAAAGCCGCTCATTGAGAGCGGTTTTTTGGTTAGTGGAGCCCCGCGTATGCTCGCGGGATTCTCACAAAATATAGTCGTCCTTCGCAAAGCTCAGGACTCGTTATTTTGTGGAGGTGTCGGGGAATGATCCCGAGTCCGAAGAAAAGTATGCACGGGTGTCTACGAGGCGTAGTTCATCTGAAGTTTTAAATGTGCCGAATAAAAGGTGAACAGAAACTCGACACACCGAGTCCTAAGTCTTACGCGAGCGCAGGACTTCGCTCGCGAGTGCTTGAAGAATGACGCCCAACGAATTTACTCAAGCTCTACATTCGTGGACGGCCGCTTAGGCAAAAGCGTAAGCAGGCTGAATCGGGGAAAGAACCCCGCCAGTGTTTTTCGCACTTGAATTTTTGAGGCAGTTTGAAAAGTTACCACAGCTTTGCCACGCTACGTACGATACCGTATCTTCGTCGAAGCCAGTCACCCCCGAAGAATAAGCTTTCAGCTGTCAGTGTACAGCTTCTAGCAAATATAAAACTCACTTTTCGTGAGTGGCTGGTTGAGTGCTTGCCCGCACACTTATGTTGGTGTTATTGCTCCGTGTTTTCGGACGATTGTCGTCTAACACAAAGTATATCAACTAAGCGTCTTTTATGGTTAGTGTTGGTTTTTGTAATAAAAACACAACACCAACACAAGTGTGGGGGCTTGAATGCGGCCCCCAGCCGTAGTTTTGCCCACTAGCAAAACTACGGCTGGGGAAATGTTTAGCGCGGATAGACCTTGTCCAACGGACGAGGATCGCCCGCGTCCGGCTCGTCTTCGAGCTGCTCTTCGTCGCTGAGGACCTTGGTTCGCGACGAGTCGTCGTCGTCAGGACCCCTCTTGGCCCTGCGTCGCCAGAGGAGGTCGTCCTCCTCCGCTATGTGACGTATCTTCCTCGGGCCCATGGCGGTACCTCCTTTTTTGTTGGTTGCCACGTTCAAGCCCCCACACTTACTTTGGCATCGTTGTGCGTGAACATAGAGATAGTATCGCTAGGCTAGAATAACTCACCTTGCCGGAGGCGGATAGGTTCTCGTGAAGTACAACAGAAAGCAATGCCCAAGTAAGTGTCAGGGGCAAGCACTCATTTTTTCGCCCATGCACTAAAAAACCTTGCTACAACTTCCAAACACGAACACCTCGCTTGGTTTTTAGTGCGGGGTTTCGCGCTCCAAAATTCTTATACGAAATTCATGGAGCACTCATTTTCAAAGTTCTGTCAATTCTTCGTTTCTCCTCGCGCGCGCGGATGTGTTGCCGCTTGTCTTGCTTTTTTCTGCCCCGTGCGATTGCTATCAAAATCTTCAGATTCCTCCCCTTATTATACACCCGAATAGGCACTATTGTCAAGCCCGATGCTCCCTCTGCAGAGGATATCCGCGCAATCTCTTTTTTAGTGACCAAGAGCCGTCTCGTTCGCTCTGGGTCGTATGATTTTGGTGCATTGGCGATTTGCCATGCCGGAATACTCGCTCCCATAAGGTACGCCTCATTACCACGAGCCACTACGCGCGCGCCTTTCAAAGACCCGCGCTTCGCACGCAGAGATTTCACCTCAAAACCGAACAATTCCAAACCCGCCTCCACTTCCTCGAGGAGTTCGTAATCAAATCTCGCCCGTTCGTTTTCTATCAGGCTCATAAACTCTACTATAACTCATCGCACGCCGTCTGTCTGAACATGCTATTGTGAGAGTAGGAACTTTGACATACCCCGAGGAAAGGAGGACGAAATGGAAATAGTAGAAAACGTCCTCGTCGTCGGGGACAAACAGATGGTGGCGGATTTATTTCATCCAGTTGTGATGGGGCATGGTGGCTTACCGCGTTTGCGCACCGTGATAGCGCCGGGAGGCGCAAAATCCGGCCATACGATGGGAATGCGACTTTGCGCGTTTCAGGAGATGGGCATTCATGCCAGTCGGTTTGACGCGGGGCTTGCCACATCGGCTGGATCATACAACATGGTCGGTTATTGTGCTGAGCAAACACACCTCATCTCAACGATGTATCAGGAGCTTTCGTGGCTTAACCCGAAAGTTTTTCTGTCTGCGCTCCGCGGAGATCATTTAGGACTTCTGTATCTGGAAAAAAATCTGCGGGAGATGCTTGATGTTGAAACGTTCAAAAAGTGCCACATGGATCTCACGATTGGCCTTTCCGATCTAAAAGCAAATTTGTTTCTCCACAAGGCAAAAGAAGCCGACGACATTTTTGATCTCATGTACGCGTCCTCGGCGCTGTTTCCGATTGTTCCGGGTCGGGTTATCAAAGGGGTGTATAGCATAGATGGTGGATTTACACGCCGAAGCTTAATGGCGCATTGGATGCGCCACATACTTAGGGAGATATCGCAGGAGCAGGAGATGGATGTGCTTTTTCTTGCCAACCGACCGCACCCAAGTCACAGGAATTGGCTTACGGACTGGTTTGAGGAGTATGTGCTTTGGGGCGTCATGTACCTTGCGCTTGCTCGCTATCCCGAATTGTTGCGTGGCGCCCGCTCCATTGATTTGAAAATGCGCAAAGCAGCGGAAGTATTTGGGCGGAAACATCCGCGCATACGCATGTGCGCGCTATACCCGATGCCGGACGAGAACATCTACCCAAATGAATGGCGCCGATATATTTTACAACACCGCGGCGAGCGTACGCGGCAACGTACGGAAAAATTTCTGAAAGCGCTTAAACCAATTCGGGAAATCTAGTGCTCTCATCAAGTTTTGCCACTCGGCGAAACTGAGGGGAGCATTTCCTTTTTAATTCAAATGTGTTATGATGTTTTACGTTATGACTGCCAAAAAGAATGCGGGTGGTGCCAAAAAAACACCAGCGCAAAAAGTGCCGCCACAAGGCCCGAGCATGTGGATGCAGTTTGCGATTGCACTCGCAATTTTTCTGGTACTGTCGTCTGCGTATTCTCTGGCTCATGAGTATGTGTTTTCCGAGAATGAGGAGGTGCCACTCTCAAAGCTTGCTTCTGATATCGCGTCTGGTCTTGTCGTTTCTATTTCTGTGGAGGGGAGTACCGTGAAGGCAACATACGCAGACGAAAGCGTAAAGACGTCTAAAAAAGAACTAGAAACCTCATTTACCGAGACGCTAAAAAATTACGATCTGACGCCGGAGCAAATGTCTGCGGTAGAAGTCACGATTGGCGAAGAGGGTGGTGTTCGCTTCTGGTTTTTTCAGCTTGCGCCGCTTCTTGTTCCCATCCTTCTCCTTGTCGGCATCATTTGGTACCTCTCGCGCCAGGTGCGTGGCGCCGGTATGCAGGCGTTCAGTTTCGGCCGTTCCATGGCGCGCCTCGTGTCGCCGGAGGACGAAGTACAACGAGTGATGTTCAGAGACGTGGCCGGCGCAAAAGAGGCAAAGTCGGAACTTTTGGAAATTGTTGATTTTCTCAAAAATCCAAAGAAATTCATCCAAATAGGCGCACGTATTCCAAAGGGCGTGCTTTTGATGGGGGCAAGTGGAACCGGAAAAACGTTACTCGCACGTGCGGTCGCGGGCGAAGCTGGCGTACCCTTCTTTTCCATATCGGGTTCAGAATTTGTGGAGATGTTTGTTGGGGTTGGAGCTTCGAGGACCAGAGATTTATTTCAAACAGCAAAAAAATCATCGCCCGCGATTGTCTTTATTGATGAAATAGACGCGGTGGGGCGCGTGCGCGGCACGGGAGTGGGTGGCGGCAACGACGAGCGCGAACAAACACTCAATCAGATTCTGGTTGAAATGGACGGTTTTGAGCCGAACGAGGCGTTAATCGTACTTGCAGCTACGAATCGCCCCGATGTGTTAGACCCGGCGTTGGTGCGCCCGGGCCGTTTTGACCGCCGTGTTGTCATTGACCTTCCGGACCGAAAGGATCGCGAGGAAATTCTCACTATCCACGCACGCAAGAAACCGCTCGGAGCCGACGTAAATCTCTCTGTTATTGCGGAGCGCACGCCAGGGCTTTCCGGCGCCGACCTGGCGAACGTAATGAACGAAGGGGCAATACTCGCCGCGCGAGAAAACCGCAAAGAGATTACCCAGTACGATCTAGTTCGGAGTATTGAAAAGGTGATGCTTGGGCCGGAGCGTCGGAGTCATGTGCTCAACAAGAAAGAAAAAGAAATTACCGCGTACCATGAGGCGGGGCACGCGCTTGTGGCCAGCGTCTTGCCGTATGCCGACCCGGTGCACAAGATATCCATCATTTCCCGCGGGCGAGCCGCCGGCTATACTCTGAAACTTCCGTTTGAAGACCGGCGCATGCAGTCGCGTAGAGAGTTCTTAGACGACATCGCGATGTCTTTAGGCGGATACGTTGCGGAGAAAATGGTGTTTGGCGATATCACCACAGGCGCTTCCAACGACCTACAGGTGCTCTCGGCGCTCGCGCGTGACATGGTGACGCGCTACGGTATGTCTGAAAAGCTTGGGCCAATAGCGCTTGACGCGGCACTCGGGAAAACACTTTTCGGACAGGGGATAGAGGGCGGCAACGATCGCTCGGACGAAACGGCTGAGCAGATTGACATGGAGGTGAAGTTACTTATTGGCAATGCGCACAAAAAGGCGACCGATATTATAAAAAAGCACCGCAAGGTGCTGGATGCTATTGCCAAGAAACTCATTGAAGTGGAAACGATTGAACGCGACGAGTTCGAAAAGATTTTGATAGCGAACGGAATAACACCAAAGAGAAAAGAGGATATTGAACATGCTTCGTTGGTGTGAACTCGGCAAAGAAAGTTTAGAAAATCACGAGCGTAGCGAGTAGATTTTCTTAACCCCGCTACACTTTTGCATTTTTCTGATTGCAAAAGTGTGGTCGGGGAGGATATAGAACACCAGCCCATTGTTTAATTCTGTCTGTTGCTCTAGTGACTGTCTAAAAAATAGCCCGCCGCAGTTTTGCCAAAAAAGCAAAACTGCGGCGGGTACGTTGTCTGTCAACGCGCTGTTCAGCGTAGTAGTTGGTGCGCGCGCTCTATAACAGAGCGAATATTCCATGGCTTCAAAATAGCGATAGAGCCGATGAATATGGAATCGCGTCCTCGCTCTAAACCTGCAGATACCAATTTATCCACATGGCTAGGGCGCAGTACTCCACCGCCGGCGCATATTGGCTTTGTTATACCGACATGTCGTATTGCCTCTATCTGTTCGCACACGAGCTTTCGCAAGGGCTCGCCAGACAGGGCGCCGTTTCCGAACCGTTCGCTTCTCTTTGCAAGCGGCGATCCGTGCGGGAATAGTGTCTTCCAGTTGATTGCATCTCCGCGCACGCCGAAAGGAATGGCGTTAGACGTGCATAGTGCATCGCACGCAGGGTGCTTGCCTATACGCAACACGTCTAGAAGTGGCATGCACACATCAATTTTCACCACGAGCGGAATACCGAGATGATTCATAACATCCAGCATTTCCAAAATTTCCTCTGCCAAAAGCTTCTCGGTGTGCACATTGGCACAACTCACATTGATTTGGAGTCCGAGTCGTTTGCGTAAAGACGGAATGAAATCAAGTTGTGTATTTAGAATATTCGTAAATCCGCGGCACTCTTTCATGCGCTGTGCCCTTTCGGGCGCAGCTGAACCCCACGAAATCATAAATGGATTCTTTCCGTGCGCTTTCAGAAGTCCGGCAGAAAAAAGTTGTCCCGCGCCGGGGTTGGAAAATCCAATGGCGTTTAATACTATGCCCTGTCGCCGCGACCACCACACGCACTGCGGAAAAAGTTCTTGCGGTGCGTATCCTTCATGCCTGTCTGCGATAGGCATATTGCCTGCGTGCGAGGGGAGCGTTACTGTCTTTGCGACCGGCGTTGAGCCGGAAAAATCGTACCAGCGCTTGATTAGAGGCGCGCGGTGGAACCAGTATCCATCTTCCATAAATCCGCGTAGTCCCGCCGCATCCAAACATGGGCCGAAATCTATTCCTCGGAGTATCATTGCTCGTCTTCTTCTTTCTATTTTCTCCGCGTAGAACCATACCACCCTTGTTGCAGGACTTCAAGCCGTTCGGTACGATGACTTACATGCGCCCATAGCTCAAAGGTTAGAGCTTTCGGCTTATATCCGAAGGATCCTGGTTCGAGTCCAGGTGGGCGTACAAAAATAGGACTTTCCTAAAACCACTAACGCAACTACTTGCGTTAGTGAACG
Organism: Candidatus Kaiserbacteria bacterium RIFCSPLOWO2_01_FULL_50_24; assembly: GCA_001783335.1. GTDB lineage: Bacteria > Patescibacteriota > Minisyncoccia > Phycocordibacterales > UBA2100 > UBA10103. The sequence continues at coordinate 27,871 of MFLU01000019.1, forward strand.
CGGCAAATGTGTGGCGTGTTGGGCGAAGGAAGGTGGCGCGTTGACATATACGGCTCGTACACACCCCACCACTTTTCTTTTTCAGTTCCCATGCCACAATGGGGGAATGGCTACGTCATACAATAGTATTGCGATTGCATTTGCAGTCGTCGTCTTTCTCCTCCTCCCATTTGCTGTTAGCGCGGCAACGGTAAACGTGTCGGCAGGCGATAATTTCTTTTCGCAAAAAAATATAACCATCAATCAGGGAGATACGGTTGTGTGGACGAATACCGGCGCTATGATTCATACCGTAACGGCGGATAACAACTCTTTTGACAGCGGTAATCTTTCGCCGGGGCAAACATACTCTCTTATATTTAATACACCTGGCACATATCCGTATTACTGCAAACCGCACGGCTCTCCCGGGGGCTTGGGCATGGCGGGAACGGTGAATGTTGTGGCAGTGGCGACGCCGCCTGTACAAACGTCGTCTGGAACAACGACCGATGTATTGCGCGCGCAAATAGAAGATTTATTAAGACGCGTTGAAGTATTACAGCAGCGGATTGCGGCGGTGGGCGGCGGTTCTCCGGTTTCAACCAGCGTGGCGCCTTCGTCGGGATTTACATGTCCGCGTGTCGGTGTCACGCTCCGCCGCGGCTCTACAGGAGAGGACGTAACGCGTCTTCAGCAGTTTCTCGCACTTGATCCAAGCATCTACCCGGAAGGATTAGTAACTGGTTACTTTGGAACACTCACTGAGGCGGCGGTGGCGCGTTGGCAAACGCGACACAATATCGTTTCAAGTGGCTCTCCGGAGACGACTGGCTATGGTCAGTATGGTCCGCGCACAGCGTCCTTGATGGCGGTGAAGTGTCAAGAAGCGAAAATGGGCGCCACCGGAGCGCAAGTGGGAGGGTTTATCAAAGTCTCCCCAATTTCCGGCAGCGCACCTCTTTCCGTGAATGTTGAGGCAACGATAAATACGACGCGCTCGTGCAACGTTGCAACATACACGGTGAATTTCGGCGATGGCTCACCGGTGGTTAATATCCCTATTTCTGCCGGTGTGTGCGCGGAGCAGAAGTATACGCTTACTCATATATACCAGTACGGCGGCACATACAGCATGGAACTGCTTGCGGGTGGCCACAAAACGCAAGCAACGGTTGTTGTTTCGGGCGCATCGCCTCCTCCGACCGTAACGTCTTCCTGTTCGACTGACATTGCCGCGGCGCAAGCAGATGCATCTGGGAAGATTTGTACGCAAGTCGTCGCTAACCTTCTTTGTCCGTACAACAACTCCTACGTATACTCTGCGCCGAACGGATGCCAATCCGATTACCTAAAGGCGCGGAGTTGGGTGGTAGAGAGCGAGTCAACTCTCACGGTAAAATACGGCGGCATGAGTATTACGCCTGATCCGAGCGGAAATTACCTCACCGTTGAGGCGTCATTTGACGTGGGCGTATGCGACGGGTACGTACTTTTGTGGGGAGATGGATACACCTCCAATCAGACATCAACCACGTCGTGCTCTTCAAATTCCATAACGACAAAAACGCTTTCGCACACCTATTCGGCGGCGGGGACGTACTCCATAGAGCTCACGCGTGCCGACCAGAAAGAACTGGTGGAAGTGGTAATCGTCGCCGATTATTAAATTTCCTATTTCGCGGCGCGGCCTTGTTTATTGGCGTGTAATACCCCGTAGCTTACCCCCACACACTTACTTTGATGTTGTGTTTTTTATTGCATGTCATGCACGTTTTCAAAAGTTATTTTGTAAAGAGACGGGACGCATAAAGCGTAAGTTCCAAAACACGCATGCAATGACATCAAAGCAAGTGTCGGGGGCTTGTCTCGCGGATCGACGGGCGACCTGTTTTATTCCCCATGTATTTCTTGAGATGCTGCTGTGGCGCGCGCCGCCAGCATGGGATTTTTAGAGAGAGAAGGATTTTCAGCAACCACCCTTCGCGCTTCGGTGCGGGCGGCTTCGATGAGTCGGGGATTCTTTAGCGCCTCCATACCTATATCAGAAACACCCCACTGGCTTTTGCCGTAGAGGTCGCCCGCGCCTCGATTCTCAAGGTCGGCTTCGGCGAGTTTGAATCCGTCATCGCCTTTTTCGAGCGCACGCAAGCGTTTCATTGAAAGCTCACTTTTGGTTTCCGGCAAGAGAAAACACACGGGCGGGTGCTCCGAGCGCATAACTCTGCCGCGTAGTTGATGGAGCTGTGCCAATCCGAATCGCTCCGCGCCTTCAATGAGGATTGCGGTCGCGTTGGGGACGTTGACACCCACCTCTACCACGGACGTTGCGACGAGAATATCAATTTTTCCGTCTGCAAAATCCTTCATAACACTCTCTTTGTTCGGTTTTCCGCCGGAGGCGGACCCGCCTTTGGCGGGCATTGCACCGTGAAGAAGGCCGATTTCATATTCCGGGAACACTTCCTTTTTTAGCCGCACGGCTTCAGCTTTCGCACTCTTGGCTTGAAGCGCGTTCCATTTCGCGGGGTCAGGCTCTTCCACACGCGGACAGATGACGTACGCCTGCCTTCCCGAAGCAAGTTCTCGCCGTATCGCTTCGTATGCACGCTCGCGCTCGCTCGACTTTACGATTATTGTTGTTACTTTCGCACGGCCGGGCGGTAGTTCATCCAAAACCGAAATGTCCAAGTCGCCGTATATCGTGAGTGCGAGAGTTCTAGGAATGGGTGTGGCGGTCATACTTAGAAAATGTGACGCCGAATCTCCTTTGTGCGCAAGCTCTCGTCTTTGCGAAGTGCCAAACCTATGTTGTTCGTCAACGATGCAGAACGCAAGGTGTTGGAACTTAACGGATTTTTGTATAAGCGCGTGCGTGCCAACTAGCATTGCGATCTCGCCGTTAGCGACCCATTTCAAGAGTTGCGCACGCGAAATATCGGTCGTCTCTCCACGCTTCACTTTTGAGGGGAATTTCTTACAAATCTTTCCTGTGATGAGGGCTATGTTTATCGGAAGATGAGAGAAGTATTCTATAAATGTCTGAAAATGTTGTGTGGCGAGAATCTCTGTTGGTGCCATATAGGCGATCTGGAGGGTGCCCGAAGTTCTCTGTGGAGGACGTGAATGTACGACCGTGTACGCTGTTGCGGCTGCGACCAGGGTTTTTCCGCTCCCTACATCACCCTCCAAGAGTCGCGCCATCGGGTGGGGTTTCCCAAAATCCACAAGTATTTCGTTGATAGCTCGACGTTGTGCTCCTGTCGGGGAAATGTCGAGCGCGGCAAGGAACTTTTCCGCATGTGCCTTTGCGTCGGTAATGGGAAACGAGGCGAGCGTATCGTTCTCCGCGCGCTCTTTCGCGCGCGATATCTGGAGCACGAATATCTCCTCGAACGCGAATCGTTTTCGTGCAGCTTCCGCCTCGCGCTCGGTTTTCGGTTTGTGCATCGCGAGGAGCGAACGCGTGAGGTTGGGAAGGTGATAGCGCTCGCGAATGTCGGCAGGGACAGGGTCTTCAAACCGCTTCAGTACGTCGGACGCCAATACTCGCTCGAGCGCGTGGTAGAACCAGCGTGACGTGACACCACGACTTTCTGGGTAGACCGGAAAATAGCTGCTAGCTCCTAGCTTCAAGCTGCTAGGAGACTCAAAAATACCTTGCGGCATCGCTCCAGCTGGCACGGCTTCCACTTCGGGGTTTGCGATGTATGGCCGTTCGGCTTTGCCGCCAACGGTGCCACTCAATTTCACCACCGATGTTTGTGGCACATAAGATGCCATGTATGGCTGGTTGAACCACATCACCTTGACCTTTCCGGATACATCCTCGAACCACCCCTCGGTTACATTGCGTTTGCTTTTCCACAACTTTTTTGCTTTTAGTTTCGTGAGAGCACCTATAAGGGCCACTTTTGTTCCAGGCACGAGTCGCGCCGCTTCTCCAGATGAACCCGCGGCCTCATAACGGGCTGGGAAATGATAGAGAAGGTCTCTTACGGTCGCAACATGCAACTTTTTTAGTGCCGATTTCTGGAGTGGCGTAAGGCGAAAATGATTGTCGAGCATATCTTCGGGCGACATCTTCAGCAGTATACCCCCGACACCTTTCCGCGTCATTGCTTTGTGTTCCTGTTGTTTTACAGACTTCGGTCGCATGTTGATGAAAGCGCGTTCCCTATTTGACGTTGAGCGGGCAATAGAAACACAAGACGCAGAAAGGTGTGGGGGTATACATCGCGCTTGTTGTATTTTTCCACCCCAAGCGGAGGAGGCGCACCTGTTTGGGAGACTTAACCCCAGCGGAGTCCAGCACCACTTTTGCACTTGGTACTCGGTAACTCCGGTTATACGAACGCTTGCGTTTGCGTTTCGTACCACAACAGAACTCTCACTGCAAAAGTGGTGCTGGGCGTGAGCGGTCTCCCAAACAGGTGCGCTGACGGAGCGCCCACTTGTCCACACCCTCACCTCCACCCCCTTGCCAACCGCAAATCCATGGATATTATGGTCGTGTTAAAAGTTAATCATTAATCTGTTGCTATGTTTTACAGCGACGATGAGGATGATGTAAGCGAGGGGGTAGCAGAGGGTGTGTCTCTCGCCGGTCCGGAGGACGAGGACGAGGGTTTTGGCGGTGGAGTGGACACGGCAGTAAGTGAGAAGGAGTTTGAGTAGTCAAAGTGTAAGGAGCAAAAACGCCCCGCCCCAGTTTTGTTTTGAGTCAAAACTGGGGCGGGGCGTTTTTGTATTTTGCATCTATGTGCACTATAGTTCCTCTATGTCACAACACTGTTTTCTCAATGGAAAACTCGTTTCGCTTTCCAAGGCGACGCTGTCGGTGCACGACATCGGTGTTCTGCGCGGGTTTGGATTGTTCGAGGCGCTCCGCACGTACAAAAGAAAACCATTTCATCTGGGCGACCACCTTCGGCGTCTCAAAAACGCCGCAGAACGTTTCAATATTCAAGTTCCAATGTCCGATGCAAAAATCGCGCGAGCGATTGACGCACTCGTCGCAAAAAATGTTTCGAAAAACAAAGAAGCGAATATACGGATTATCCTTACGGGAGGTGAGGCGATTCACCTGATTGAATTCCGTCCCGCACACCCCACGTTCTACATTCTCGCCGAAGAATTCAAGCCGCCTCTCACGCAATACTATCAAAGTGGGTGCACACTTATCGTTCAGGAGTTTCAAAGACAGTTTCCGGAATATAAAACGACGAATTATATACAGGCCGTGTCGCTCCAAACGAAAATGAAAAAAGCGGGAGCGCTTGAGATTTTGTATGTGTCGGACGGCCTAGTGCGAGAATGTTCCGCAAGCAACATTTTTATCGTAAAGCGCGGTGTACTCGTAACGCCACACAAAATGATTTTGGAAGGCATTACGCGCAAAGTGGTGATTCAGGAAGCGCGCCGCGCCGGTATCCGTGTTAAAGAGCGCGATGTCTCGGTGCAGGAGCTCTATAATGCAGACGAGGCATTCATCGCCTCAAGTTTCAAAGAAATTGTGCCGGTAATCAAAGTCGGTAACCGCAAAATCGGAAACGGCAAAGTCAGCCCCACAACCACACGCGTTATAGATCTTTTCCGAGCGGCAACACATCTAAACCATCAAGGCCGGACCTTGATAAATGTGGTATTGTAGCATTATGGGGATGAGGTCAATACAGTTCGCGCCCGGTGAATGGTACCACTGCTTCACGCGTGGCGTCGACAAGCGTCGCATTTACATGAACGAAAAAGATGCTGAACGCTTTCTTATGTTGCTCTACATATGTAACAACACCAAGCCGGTTCATATCAGTAATCTTTGTCACCCACGTCATCAAGGTCCGGCCTTGATGGATGTTTTGAGCTTAAAGCGTCATGCACCCATCGTGGACATTGGTTGCTATTGCCTAATGCCCAATCATCCGCACTTTCTACTACAAGAAAGGGACTATGGCGGCATTACCACCTTTATGCAGAAGCTACTTACGGCGTACACGATGTTTTTCAACAAAAAATATGAACGAACTGGAACTCTGCTCTCCGGACGTTTCAAGGCAGTGCATGTGGAGAGTGATTCGCATTTTAGGAGGGTCGTTAACTATATTCATGCCAACCCCGCGGAGTTGTATGAGCCCAAGTGGAAAGAGGGGATCGTTCGCAATGAGATGCAACTAAAGAAGAAGTTGCTTGCATATCCATACTCCAGTTTCCCCGACTACGAAGGTGTTGAGCGGCCGCACAATCTCATTGTGAATATCAATGCGGCAATGGAACACCTGCATAAAAAACCCTCATACAAGACCCTTATTGACGATGCGCGTACGTTCCACCGACAAGAACGAGATACGCTCAAGGAGTTGGCGTCCTAACACTACGCCACTCTCATCAAGGTCCGGTCTTGATGAGAACTACCGGAAGGTCGATGATTTCATGCTAAGGAACGATCATTTCGCCTTCCATCTTGCGTCACACTCATCAAGGTCCGGCCTTGATGAGAATCGCACAGCCGGCGGATCGGTCCCATAACATCGCGCGTGATGAAACTTTTTGCGGCGACGGCGCAAACCTAGGACTTACGAAACCCTGCATAATTCACTGAGCATTTTCGTTATCCATTCTCCAGATTTTCTCGCCCAGAGCATAAAACACACGCTTTTGGGTGTCAATAAAAAATCCTCGGCGCGTCTGTATAATGAGCGACGGAAGGAAGAGGAGAACAAATGTCGCAAGAACGAATCTATTCGGCTCGTCCGATTAACACGTACACAGGGAAGGGTGCCGAGGTTGGGGATGCATATGTGGCATTTCTCAACAATAGATTTCCCGATGCCATTATCGTTGATCCAGGTAACCCCAGAGGAGAGATATCGCGGCGAGCCAAAGAGCTCGTGGAACAGAACATGATTGATCCGGCGACGGGCGAGCGGTCGGAAAAATATTTCAGCGAACACGGCAGTAAATTTGTGATGGCGTATTTTACGGATGAAGTTGTGGAACCATGCACTATCGGTACCGGCCTTTTGCTCCCCGTTCTTCAAGGCGACAGACAAGCGTATGCGGTGGGTGTGGGCGTTGCTGCTGAAATGAAGAAAATGGATGACCTCCTTCGTCCCACGTGGTTGACCACGTGCACAAAGGTCGACCGAGGATTCGAATTTGCCATGTATCGCGTAACAAATATTACTCTCGACGAAGGGCGGGGAACTGATACGGTTTCAAAAAAGCCATTGTATCTTTTCCACGCTCGAAGCGGCGTATTTCACATGCTTTCGGTGAACGAAACGCGTGCGCGGATGTACACGCCGCGACTCGACGGTACATGGGATCGCGACAACCTACAGTCGTACTTTCTCGACTGAACCACTTGACTTAAGGAGATGTGAGTGGAGAAAAAATATAAAGTTCTGAAAAATGGAAGCGAGGTGACGAGTGGTCGGCCGGGAAAATACGCCGGTTGGCGCCCCGGCAAAATATTCGGCCGCTTGGATTGCAAATCTGGTATGCGAATGAAAAAAGTAAATCGTGTTTTCTTTCTCACATGGGACGATGCCATCGCGGCAGGATACCGGCCTTGCAAGAACTGCAAACCGACACCATAACAAAAAATAACGCCCCACCGAAGTTTCTCGGTGGGGCGTAGTCTTTTAAAGAACAATAGTTTACGCCGGATTCGGCAGGAGCTCATTCCAGGGGAAGGGTTTATCCTTCTCTCCGATGTAGTCCTGCATCACTGTCGGCGTCAAATGGACAACGTGAATTGGTCCGGAGTCCGGTCCCTCAATTGGTAGACCGATGAAGGCGACGCCGGAATTATTCTCCGGCAGTCCGCCAGCGAGTTCCGCGAACGAGTCCGTATGCGTTGCAGCCGGTCCCATCACGTAGAGGTCGCCCCCCGCGAAACACGTCGCGCAGAAGTGCTTGTCTCCCGTTATATGTACGACGGGCATGTTGTTGAGCATGGTTGAAGGATTGCCGCGTCTGCGGTTCACCTGCACCCAGCCGTGAAGCACGTCAAGCCAACTGTCCCGTTTCGGGGGCGTGTTGGCGAAGTGCAAGCCGTAGGTGAACTTGTTGTCCACGCTGACGGTGCCATAGCCGATTGCCTGGTCCTGGAACAGGAAGCCGCGAATGAGCCGCTCCATATCCAGCCCGGCAAGGTCTGGGTCGTTCTTGAGTCCTTGGCGCAAAAACTCTGCGACCATGAGGCCTTCGTGGAACATGCCGTCTGTCGTTTTCGTCGCGTGATTGCCGGAACCAAAGTTGATGATTCCGAGATCACGCATGTCGGGAAGGCGCGTATATTCGCTTATGCCGCGCACGATGACGCGGCTTCTATGCGCCCGCACGAGAATCGCTTTGAAGACGTCTCGATACGGATTGATTACAGCATCCGTCAATTCAAGCATTTGGCCTGTGAGTAAGTGCGGAACGCGCACCGCAAGTTGTGAGGCGAGCGCGCGTGTGGTTTCGCGGTAGTGTTCTTGCAACCGCGTGCCGCCCAACGCTTCGGCTTCTTTCAGTCGCGCCGATAGATTCTGTAGTACGCGCGCGGTTGATTGCTCAATGTAGTGTATGCGCTTTTCCGTGCCGTAGTGGTTTCCGTGGAGAATATCGTCAGCCACGAGGAACATGCCGACATGAGCCGCGCCCGATTTATCAATACCCGAGCGTTTCATAAGCTCAAGTGACGCTTCGGTGAGGCCGATTGGTGTGCCGTCGTGGCGAGTGAGGCGAACGCGCATGGCGCCGCCAATGTGCGAGTCGGTTGCTTCCATTATCCAAAGCGTCTTTGCAGGCGTCTTAGGAGTCGTACTTTTGCCGATGTCTCGCACCATTTCAGACGTGAGCATTTTAGAGTCAACGCCGAGATCCGGATGCGTCGTCACAATGAGCATGCCACCGCTGTACATCGGGTCCGATACCGCTTTGGAAACGGCGAGCGGAACGCGCTGTCCGCGGGTGCGTTCAAGTATAAGGTTACGGTCAATGAGGGTCGGCGCCTCAACAAAGAAGCCCTCCCCGAACATCTTTCCGTCCTTATAGTTTTGCCGCGCCGTCTTTCTGAAATATACGGATGCGGGATGCATGACGACGGTCATATCAGGCAACATGCCCGCGCGCTGGCTTGGTCCATAGTTGCCAAGCTCCGCATAGTAGGCACTGCGGTCGCCGGACGAGACGAATCGAAATATATGTTGGCTCTTGCCGAATTTCATGTATGCGCGACCTTGGTCCACCACCACCGCATTCGGGATTTTTTCCTCAATTTGCGTGATGAGGTAACTCAACGCGCGGTCGTATATCGTGCGATTCTGTTTCGGGTCAAAGTTCGTTGCGCGAGTACGGGTCTTAAGTTCCACCGCCTCGTCAAATTCCTTTTGCGCCTCTGCCACGGTGACTTCGGATTCTGCAATCAAACTCGAGTCGTCATCCTTACGCGCTTGGGCAAGATTTTTCTTCGCCTCCGTAAGCATCTTGGCGGCATAGCTTGCGGCCGACGATGCTTCCGAGAACTTCTTGTGCTGTTGATACAACAGCTCAAAATACGTCATGATGCGCACGATTGCGAGATCATCCGGCGCCAGTACCACATACACAGGCCCCGTGAATTCCGGTTTGCCGGTGGGGCGTATGCTCGCCTTGTACCATCCGCGAAGAAGCTCTGCGAATCGCTCCGCCGCGGTCATATAGATGGGCTCCATCGTCCCGCTTTCAATGATGCGGCGCGCTTCTTCCTGGTAGTGCTCCGCAAGCGCTTTCACATCCAGCTTGTTGCCGAGCACGAGGTCTTTCAAGAGGCGATTCGCACCGGTGGTTTTTTGGAACACGACCTCAAATAGGCCGCCGCCAATAACCAGCGCGTCGCAATGCATCTTGCGCACTGTGGCGAGGCCGCACCGTACAAGATTTGATGCAATATCCTCCTCAAGGAAGGGAAGGCCGATTTTCGGCGCCGCGATAGCGGCAATATTGAATTGCACTTTGTCGCTATCGGGAAGCGCATGATAGGGCTTCTCGAATGTCGTTTCCTGCAACTCACGATCTTTTGCATCGGTAAACGGCATGCGCAAGATGCCCGGCAGTGAATGTGCGGTCGTTTCTTGCGGCGCGCTCGTTCTGCCGTGCATGTCGTCAAACTTCGCTGCAATCACCCACGCGGGTGGAATGCGTTCGCGCGAAATGCGCTTTAGGTCAGCGAGGAATTGATTCGCATCGCGGTCTACTTTGAGCGCCGCGGCAAGAAGTTGCTCGCGTTTCTCCACGTCAAAGTAGTACTCGTAGAGAAGGTCAAACAAGAGCGGCGTCGTGATGCTCGCACGGTGTTCCTCGGGCGACTTTTCCAGTACCACCTTTTTGAGAGCATCAATATTTTCCGGCGGCTTTGTGCCGGCCATAACGACGTCAATGATATCGGTAACGATTTGTCGCATCCCATGGAAGCGACTGCGCCGTTTTTCAAACTCCGGCACGGTGAATCCAAGTTTTGCTACATGGCCAAGAACTCTCTCTGCCGTTTTGAAGCGGTTGAGCGGCACCTTTTTTAGAAGCGCGGCGGCAAATTCGTCTGGCGACTTGTAGTTGCCGACACGGCGCATCAAGGTTTCAACTACCTCCTTGTCGCGCGCGTTAAGTTCTCTTTTAGAAACCGTCTTCTTTTGCCTTGTCATTTTCACCTCCATTGGTGTTTCAAACAACTCTCACTTCTGTCCTCAATGTAGCATCAGAAAACGCGAGTTTATATACGATTTTCTATAGCACAACATATCCTTACAGTACGCAAATTCACCCTCCCCCTAACAATCCAAGAGGCGTCGCTTCTTGGATTGTTAGGGGATGAAAATAGCCACAATCCCGATTTATCGGGATTGCGGCTCTTGTGTCACTCCTCGTTTAACCGATCAAGCTCTTTTTCCAACTGTGCGTACGTCATTTGTCCTAGACGTTTTCGCAGTTCTATGCGTTTCTGCAAATCAAGCCCGCCATTTTTCGCGTGATCAAGGATGTTCTCAATTGCTCGGTATACGTCTGATTTTTCATACATTGTAGCTCCCCCATGCTTCCTGTTGTGCATTATACATTGTCACCGTAAGAGTGACAATTGTTGCATGTTGTGGCAGATGGGATACTGGAAACAGAGCATAGGGATGTAATTCGGAGATGGCCGTGAAAACACTTGCTGACCTAATGGAGCACCTGTCTCGCGTGTTCGGTCGGCGGCATCGGCTTTACCTTCCGAATGTCGCAGACCGTACGTTCGCGCTTTTGTGCGCCGTGGATAACGTCCAAGACGGCGTGCGGAAGGGTGCGTCGAAGCGAGATCTCTCTGCCGCGCTTGCCGAGGCAGTGGCACGCACATTGTGCTGTGTTGAATCCTACGGAGACATACCTTTTGTAGAAGCACTTGCAGCGAAATACCCCCTTAATAAATGCATCTATTGTCATAAGCGACCGTGTGAATGCACCGAGAGGCGTGCTCACCACATTCTTGTAAAACCAAACAAGGTGCAGTCCAGCTGGTCGCTCAAGCAATGGTGCGGTTCGTTTCGTGCCACGTATGGCAAAAAGAACAAAGAACGAGGCGCATATTATTGTCTCACGCGTCTTTTTGGAGAAGTGGCTGAGTTTGTTGCTTTGCAAATGCCGGGCGCGGACAATGGGAGTTCTTCAGAAATACTCGAGCGGGACATTGCTTTTGAGCTCGCCGACATTTTTGCGTGGACCATTGCGGTTGCGAATGTGCTTGACATTGATCTTGAAGCTGCCGTTTTGAAGCGCTATGGCAAGGGGTGTAGTGTGTGCAAAAAGGCCGTGTGCGCGTGTACGCATTTTGATATGCACCGCGCTTTGTGGCACGTAAAGAAAACTTAACCCCCGTTCCTGAATGAGAGTGGGGGATTTGTTTTGCGGAGTTATTGGTCTGCAATATCCCACAGTCTACTGTGGGTATGTATCGACGGAGGTGGTATATAGGGCAAATTAGGGCAAATCGTGCCCTAATTTGCCCTATATACCGATAATTCTGTTGCATTTCAAAAGAGAATTTTCACGCCATCATTCTTTAAATACTTACGTGGTGTATAAAAAAATTCTGTGAAGTTACCGAAGGCTTCTAAAGTAGTCAACCGATCTCTCGAGTCTTAAGATATCGGGGTTGACCGGAGGAGAAGAGACTTGCGGCGCGCTAATTCTAATATCGTTGAGCCATTGAGTTACCGCTTCGGTTCTAGAAAGCGCAGGGTCAGTCGGAAATTGCGGTGTGTTCGCGCTTACTCTTGAAAAGTTAATCGGAAGAGGTGGGGCGCTCCCTATTGGTTCAGCTCCTAAAACCGGTGCCTTAGCAATACGGCCAGTATCCACGCTCCTCCACTGCGTCCCGGTCAGCCTTGGGTCGAAGTATACGCGCGATGTTCCATCTGCGGACAGAAACAGAGTGCGAGAGCCGTCTGTAGGCAGTGAAGTAGAAAGGGGTGGTCTTACGGTAATGGATTCCGCGCGGAAAGGAACGCCAATGGGCGAAACAGAATGTGGTCGAATAGGAGGTACAATACTGGGCTGGGGCGTTAAAAGACTAGGTGGTTCAATACGGGTGCTAATGCCGGTAGTGCTTCGGGGAGAAGCGCCAATAACAGCCGAGGGTCGAGAGACTACAATGTTTGTGCCGGGAAACGCTAGTCCGGAACCAAGTTTCCACATGCCAACGCCGATAGGTGTCATAACGCCTACATCTGTTAGAGTTCGCCACTCGTTTCCATATGGGTCAATCGCATCTATAAGTTCCTGCTCAGCACTGGGTGCAAAGCCGAGGAAGCCGATCTTTCCAAGTAAATTCTGGCTACTTTCCGCGATTACACCTGCGGTTTTTGCAAGAGCCCATGATGATCCGTCCCATAAGACCTTCCCAAACTCAAGAGGATTAGAGATATTGTCTGTTTGAATAGCAGCCCCTATCGTGTCAGCATCTGTATTTGCCTTATTAGAGAAACTCGAAAATGCTTCCGAAAGTGCCCCACTCTCCGTCTGCCCTTGTTTCATCCGTTCTATCACTTGTTGCAAGTCTGGGTTTGGATTACCTGCCTGATACAGTGCGTAATTCTGATCGATTGCTCTCAATCGGTCCTGTGATTCACTAAGTAGCGTTCTCGCTATCATTTCTTGAGGGGGATTCGCACTTCTTGCCAGAAGGTCTTGCGCATAGGCGATTTGTGCCTGCGAATTTTCTCTAGCCCGCTCGAACGTTCCCTTTACGTGCACGTCGACTTCCTCGGGATGTAAACTAATCACTCCGTTTGAAGCTGGAAGCGGTGCACCAAGCGTGCTTTGCCCACTCGCGATTTGTTGGTCCATAAATTTGAGCGTGGTCTGGTAGTTGTACTTAAGGTAAGAGTCGGCTTCCGCTGCAGTTTTACTATTCTTACGCCCATCCGAGGCCAACGTGTCTACATACGTTGATATTTGTGCATCAGACTGACCCGAAACGAGCATGGCGTGTTCAATTCCTGCCACCGTAGGGCTTTGTCGTATGTATGTGTCCATCCCTTGCTCTTGCACGCGCTGCGCATAGGCCGCGTTTCCTCTAATGATCTGTCGCGCGGTGATGTCCTCCGAGAGTTGCTTATCCACCCCGCTCAAATATTCGTATATATCTGCTTGTGTTCTTCCCTCTGTTTTCATATCTTGAATATAGGAAGTTAGTTGACTTTTGTAGTCAGAAGCGTCCGTAGGGCCGACACCTGGAATTGTCTGCAGAGTCTGCAGTTTAGTATCGATATTCTCTAACGAGTATGAACCTGCCTGAGCATATAAGCGCTCAGAAGCGGCCTTATTTGCCCGAGCTCGTTGCTCCGCCTGTGCTGCCGCGTACGTGGCGAGATCGTTTAGGCTCGCAATCTCCGCTTTTCTTATTCTGTCTTGTTGAGCGAATTTGTACATGTCGTCGTAGTTATCCTGCAAGTACGCGTCCATGTCTGCCTGTGTTTCCGTGCCCCACGCTCCGGTAGAAACCAGTTGTTTGACGTATGTTGACACCTCTGTATCTGTTCTCCCAACATCTCGTAGCAAGTCTCCGATCTGTTGCGTTGTCCGGCTGTTTTCTAGGTACGTGGTCCGTTGGGTGAAATCCGCGAGACCTTGCAAACGATTAGTTGTTGCAGTATTCACCCGTGCCTGATCATACGGCGGTGCCAAATCTGTGCTCTCTATTTTGCCTTGTGTTGTTTGAGAGGAGGGCTTGGTTGTTGCATCTTGCGTCAGAAAATCAACCTTTTCTCCTCGCCCATATACCAGAGGAGCGTCACCGTCAACTGCCTGACGGAGAGAGATCGGTAATTGCTCTCTTGTCAGTATGCCATTTTGGTCAGCTTGTAGATTTTTAAAGTATGAGCACGAATGGTCGTCGGAGGCACTAACATAAGAACATACATTGCCGGTTACGTTATATACCGTTTGTTCTGTTTCTCCGCGCGTCAAGCCTTTGAAGTATGTGTCGAAGTCGTTAAGCGTGGCTCCTTCGGCAAAAGAAGGGATTTTAAGCTCGTTTTCCTGCATAACAGGAGAAGAATCTAATTTTGACAAGATCGGGATGTCGGTGTCCGTCACATCCAAAGTTCGAACGCGTAATTGATCCGTCGCGTAACCAGTGGTAGTAATATTTTTGATCAACTTTTGTGAACAGGCTCCGAATTCATACGAACCAAACTGACCTGGGCACATATCAAATGCTCCAACGGCTCTGGCCATTTGTTCGCGTGCCGCATAGTTGTTCTTGTAACCTCCCAGAGGATTCAATCCAACCGCATCGGCGCAGTCATTCCATGATGTTGGAGAACATTTTTTCGATTCAGCAGTGATGGACAGTTTGATAAGCGCGGTTGCTTTTCCCTGGTTATCTAAATTCGATTTGCTGATCTGACGTACGTATTCACAAAGTCCTCGTTTGCACTGCTCCTCCGCCTGCAATCGAACTTCTGGCGGGAGATTTTCCAATTCATTCTCGCTTAACGTGTTCGGGTTTGGGGCTATCCCAACGTGATCTATTCCCTCATCTTGTGCCGCGCGAAAGCTTGGTTGTGCGGCCGCTCCGTCTGTTGTAACGGTTTCTCCGCCTGGCCGGAGCTGTGGAATCGGAACTCCTCCCGCGTATGTTTTGGGAGGTGCGCCGTCACTCAAGTCAACAACGGTGTCACTGCTCGCAACTGGCGCAGCAGGGACAGTAGGGGTAGCAGGGGCAGTGCGCAGGTTTGCAAGTACCTTTGGATTATCGCGTGCTGGGTTGTAGTTCTCAATGCCAGCGGCTTGTACGATCTTCGCTCGATCTGCCCCGCTGGAGGCACAGTCGGTATATCCGAGTCTTTTGCAGAAATCGAGTATGGAATTGCCTGTGTAAGAAGATCGAGCCACTTCTCGTATGCGCGCGTCTTCCGGGTCAACCGCCGTCTCAGTTTTTTGGAAGGTATCTTTAGGCGGCGTGTACGTGAACGGCGTCAACGAAATTGGCTCGCCAGAACCTTGGCCATAGAGTTTCCCCCAGTCATATTCGGCAATCGCCGTAGCAGTTTTTTGAACGGTGTCTTTAATCGCAGTCGCAGTCTTTTGAGCAACATTTTTTGCCCCGTCATATATACCGGCAAGGCCGCTTCTCGATTCTTGTATCGTTTCCGCGCGGGTGTCGATGGGGGGCGCGGGGAAAGTGGACTCTGCCCGCGCGAAATCTATCCTGGACGGAAGATTGTCAGCACTACTTGGTACAAATCTGCCTGACGGTGGCTCGCCTGCCAACAATCGTTGTTGGTTGTCGTGGAGGAAATCGAGTCGCTCCTGTTTAATTTGTTGCTGTTGTGCGAGCCGCTCAAGTTCTGCTTCTTGAGAATCACAAACGGGTCCACTCCCACAGACCGAAACAAACTTCTCTATTTTTTCTATTTCTACCTTGCTTTCCTCTACTTGTTGTTCAGTTTCGTCTATCTCTGTGAATGCGTGTGTCACCGCACTTTGCGTGGCCGGGTCTATTACTCCCGCGTTTGTCAATATCGGAAGCCGATCCTCGGACACAGCTGCATCGAGCGTCTTTTTCAACCCGGCAAGTCGGGCCGCTGCGATACCGAGCGAACAGTCTATTTTTTGGGGATCTTGTTTTGGCACGATGCCGTCCTGTCTCGGCACCGTGTAGTATATGGTTCCGGGCGGCGCCTGACCAAGCCAACAGCTCACTTTAGGATCCGGATTCTTCGGATCGCTGCACGAACCCTGAAGGCGCGGAATGTCACTCGGACATTTTCCACGTTCATTTGGAGTAACGATGATGTACCCCTTCAGTTCCGTTATCGTGTAATTGAATCCCGGCTGACAAGACTGTACGAGCCGTCCTATCTTGCTTTTGTCCGTTTGTTCTTGGCGGCACGCATAGTACACGTTGTATACAAGTCCGGTAATGTCCGAAGACTGATTATGCAAAGGAGGGATATCGTCTTGAAATTGCGGTGGGGTTTCATCTATTATCGCAGCGTTTACCACGGTCGCGAGAAGGATAATACTCGCAAGTATAGAAAAACCTGCTTGCGCGTAGCGCAGAGGCAAGCCGCAAGAGCATACCTCATTTTGAGGATCGTTCATGCTTCAATTTTACACTTGAAAAGACGCTCACACAATACGCTTTGGTGTGCGTGAGGTGAAAAACATCACTTAACTTTGTCGGTTCTCTGTTTTTCGAAACTTCTATCGCACAATAACGGTAGTTGTGGCGGATACAGTTGATGTTGCGCGGGTCGCGTTGCATAAGACAGAAAATCCCATTGTCGTCGAGAGGTTTGATGTTACGACGGTACCGCTAGACTCTCCACTTTCCACGAGTTTGGCACCGTGTATATCGGTAATCGTGCATGAGGTAGTGAACACACTCGCCCATGAGAGCCTAGAAGTTAGACCAGGGTCGATTGTATTCGGGTTTGCGACGATTATTACATGCGGGGTGAGAGATGTTGGCGCACTCATATCTTCGGGTTTCTTATCCGGCGACTCTTGCATTCTCTGTGATCTTTGGTTCGAAAAGAATCTGTTGAGCAATTCGCCGATACTTTGTCCTAGCGCGGTAAACGGGTTCTGGGACTGAGGTTGTTGAGGTTGCGGTACTTCTTGTTGCTGGTTCCGCGATGCGTCCATCGCTCTTTGCCACGCAGAGTTACGTTCTTGCACAATGCGCTCAAGCTCTTCTTGTGTGTATGTCGGGGGCGGCGCGGGAGGTTGTTGCCCGGGTGGTTGCTGTTGAGCTGGGGGTTGTTGCCCGGGTGGTTGCTGTTGAGCTGGGGGTTGTTGCCCTTGGATTTGCGGCGGCGGCCCCGATGGTGGTGCGGGAGGTTGAGAAGGAGGAGGCGGTGGATCTTCTGATGAGCCGGGCCAATCATTCAACCCCATTATACCCCCCACGAGTAATGTCGGGCAAAGTATCCAATGACGCAGGCAGAATTTGACGCCAGTCCAGATTCTATTACCGCCCGAAGGAGGATCGCCACCTCCTTCGCCTGAAGGCGGACTTCCACCTCCTTCAAGTGGGAGTTCTAGTTGAGTATTCGGCGCCGCAGGAAACGATCCAACCACTTCAGGGCGTGTTGTCACGAGCGATTCAAACGGCGCCGCGGGGAATGACCCAATCGGCGACAGCGGTCT
>MFLU01000020.1 GCA_001783335.1 Candidatus Kaiserbacteria bacterium RIFCSPLOWO2_01_FULL_50_24
GAACGCGCCAGTGAATTGCCTTCGCTTTCGGTGTTCCCCATGATATCAACGGATTTCACTCCTACACCATGAGTTCCATTCACCTCTCACGCCCTCAAGTTGTACCGTTTCGACCGGATTCCGAAGGTTAAGCCCTCGGCATTTAACAGCCGACTAATACAACCACCTACGCACTCTTTACGCCCAGTAATTCCGGGTAACGCTTGGGGCCTCTGTATTACCGCTCCTGCTGGCACAGAGTTAGGAGCCCCTTATTCTTGAGGTACAATCAATAACTTTTTCCCTCAAAAAAGATGTTTACGTCCCGAAGGACTTCATCCACCACGCGGTATCGCTCGATCAGGCTTTCGCCCATTGTCGAATGTTCTTGGCTGCAGCCCTCCGTAGAGGTATCGGCCGTGTCTCAGTCCGATCGGCGGGGGTCACCCTCTCAGGTCCCCTATGCGTCATAGCCTTGGTGAGCCGTTACCTCACCAACAAGCTGATACAAAGCAGGCCGCTCCGGAAGCGATAAATCTTTACTAGCCACATCTCGCTACGCTCGAGTGAATTCTCAATTTTTAATTTTGCAATTTTTAATCAAGACCCAATGTTTCAATGTGACATTGAAAATTCATTGGAAATTGAAAATTGTTGCTTGAAAAATTCGCATCGAATGCAGTGAGATGCGGCCAGGCCATCGTGAATTACCCCGTCTTTCGACGGGCTGTGCACGACTTCCGGGGACGTTCCTACCTGTTACTGCCTCGTCTGCCACTCCCCTTGCGGGGCGTTCGACTTGCATGCCTTATCCATACCGCCAGCGTTCACCCTGAGCTAGGATCAAACTCTAAGTGAAGACCAAAATTTTCAAATGCAAGCACTTGAAAATTTTGTTGTCTGAACTTACCCCGTTACATGCTCCGCGAAGCGGAGCCCTGCGCATGGCGCAGGATGTAACTGGGGTTTTCTAGACGATTTTGCCCCAATGAAATCCCTCGCTATTCGCTCGGGTGAATTGCACCTGCAATTCAATTTCACGGGACACTCGTGCTCTTCGAGCACGAGTGGACGGAACAAAAGAATGTGCTATCCCGGCTTACCGGGATAACTTCTTTTGTCTTAACTAACTTTACTTACATTTAGTGTGTTTACTTTTTACTACCTTACATTTTTTTATATGCTTAATTTCCTTTATTTAATTTTCAATGTGCTTACCCGCCCTTCCTTCCGAAACAAAAACCGCTCGGGGCGGAGTCAGATGAGTATAGCAGTGCCTATAACGGTGTCAAGCAGCCCCTATTTCGCGCGATACCTCTCCCACGCAACGAGAAGCGGCGTTGCAAGACAAATGGATGAATAGGTTCCGGCGATGATGCCGACGAGAAGCGTCAGGGCAAAATCCTGCGTTGACTCTGGGCCGAAGAAGAAAAGTGCGAGAAGAACAGTAGCGGTCGTGAGTGATGTGTTCACGGAGCGCACGAGCGTTTGATTGAGCGCGCGGCCTGCTGTATCACTAAAATCCTCTTTTCGGTTGTCCTCTTTGTTGAGCCGCAGGTTCTCACGTGTGCGGTCAAACACCACAATGGTATCGTGAACCGAGTAGCCCAAAACCGTTAGAACCGCAGTAACAAAAAGCACGTCTACCTGTGCTCCTGTTATAGAGCCGAGAAAAGCGAAGAATCCAACCGGAACGAGAACATCGAAGCATAATGTGATAAGCGCGATAAAACCGTACACCCACGAAGAAACCGGTTGTGAGACCTTGCGAAACGCAAACGCTATGAAAAATAGTATCGCGACAAGAACAAGCGCAAGTGCCACACCTGCTTTATTGCGAAGCTCCACGCCAACGGTCGGCCCCACTTCCGTAAGCTTCACTATTGTGGCATTGTGCACACCGTTAAGCGAGAACATATCCGGAAGCGTCGTGCGCATCTCGGGCGCTAGATTCCCAGCGCGTAAAATATAACCATTATCTCCAGCTTCTCGGAGAGAAAAACCAGTAACGCCACGCTCCGCGAGTGCCTGCTCCACGGCGCGCGCATCTGCTCGCGCTCCTTCATAGCGCACTTCAGCGAGTACTCCGCCGGTGAAATCCGCACCAAGCGGCAAACCAAATACCGCAGCAGAGAGCATGGCGACAAGGAGAATCACGCCGGTGAGCGCAAAAAATATGTTTCTGTATTTGACGATAAACATAAGATAGCTTCTAGGTGCTAGCTTTTAGAGAAACCGCTGTTGAAAAGCCATCGGGAAAATCTGCTTTTGGAATCCGTTCCAAGTGCAATCAGAAACGTCCGAGATACCGTGATTGCCGTCAGCATGGACATGATGACACCGAGCCCGAAGACAAGTGCGAAACCTTTCACGAGAGACGTGCCGAACCAGAAAAGAATGACGGCCGTAATGATGGAGGAAATGTTGGAGTCGCGAATTGAAAGCCACGCGCGAGAAAAACCGTTGCGAATTGCCTCCGTGCCATTTTTCCCCGCACGCCGCTCCTCCTTCATTCGCTCAAATATAAGAACGTTCGCATCTACCGCCATACCAACAGAGAGCACAAACGCGGCAATGCCGGCGGCCGTGAGCGTTACGGGAATAAGTTTAAAGAGTGCGAGCACAGCCACAACATAAAGCATGAGTGCAAAAACTGCGAGAAGTCCCGGTACGCGATACCAAAAAATCATGAAGAGCGCCACAAACCCAATACCCCAAAGACCTGCCTCAATGCCACGCGCCACCGCCTCTCCCCCGAGTGTGCCCGAAACTGTCTCTGTACCAATGAGCTCAATAGGCACGGGAAGAGCGCCGAAGTTCAAATCGCGCGCAAGTTCCTTTGCGCTCTCCGGCGTGAAGCTCCCGGAAATCACCGCAGAGCCGTCGGGGATTGCTTCGCGAATAACTGGCGTGGAAATGGGAACGCCGTCAAGAAAGATACCGAATACTCGCCCGACATTCTCGCGCGTTACATCGGCAAAAATTTGCTTACCAGCAGAGTCAAAATTTATGACCACGACCGGCTCACTAAGTGCGCCAACTCCTTGGCTAAATTGTAACTGTGCACCCTTAAGATGACGCCCCGTTAGAATAGCTGACTCAAAGAGTGTGGGAATGTTTTCCAGCGTAAGTTCTAAGCTTGCGTCAGCACCTTCTTTTAGCATGCGAAACTCCAACACCGGCGTTTCTCCGAGCAAACGAATCGCCTCTTCGGTGTCAGTAACACCTGGAAGTTCAACGATGAGCCGCTCTTCATGGCTCTCGGCAAACACGCCGCTTTTTTCCGTTTGTACTATTGGCTCTGCGACACCGAAAAGATTCACGCGACGCTCTATGGTATCGCGCAATGCCGCCATAGAATCGGCGACATCACTTTCTGGAATGGCGGAAAGATTGGCTCGGTACACAAGCTGGGTGCCGCCCGAGAGGTCAAGCCCGAGCCGGAACGACACCGTGCCACCAATTTCAGCCGAATAGACCCACCAGCCGAGGCCTATGCCGGCAAAAAGAATTGCTACCGCAACAAGACGCATCCATATCATGATGGGTAGTATACCCCGTAGGATAACGCGTTCGCAATCCTACACCGTCATGACGGCGCGTGACCCAATCAGACCATCTAACGTGGAGGATGTATAGGCGACATTGCGCGCAATGATTTGGTATTATGCCGTAAGAAAAAAGAAAGGAAAAAATATGCAGGTTACAACGCTCGTAACGGATGGGTATGTGACTATACCGTACCCCCAATCACTACGCGTTCGCGTACACGAAGCAATGCAATCATGGAAAAATTTTTGCGCGCTTCCAATTGAGGAAAAGCGGAAACTATCTGGCGGCGACCGTGTTAGTGACTTTGGTTACATGAGGCGCGAAGATACGGGGCCGCGAGTAGACGACAAGGAATTATTCCATGTTGTCAAAAATGAAATGTCGCGGTTGCATACCAAAGTAGTGACAGTATCAGACCAGCGAGCTGTTAGGTTTATTGACGCCGTTGAGACACTTCGTAAAGAGAGTGCGCCGTTTATTCAAGAATTTGCACAGGCAGTCGAGCAAGAGTATCAACTAAATGGACTTGAGGAAGCTGTAGCGAACTCTCAACACAATTGGACTTTCCGCTATCTACACTATTTTCCGGGTAAAAGACCCTCGCTCGCCAACGCACATGCCGATCGCGGAGGGTTCACCTTTCATCTGTGGGAAGACCACGTCGGTGGTGAATATTTCGACTTTGATCGAGAGTGGCATCCGTGGTCGGTAAGCGAAACGAAAACCATCATCTTTCCGAGTATGGGATTGCAGTATTTCTCGCACTGTGCCTTGAAAGCTCTGTGGCACCGCATCGTTCCAAACAAGATAACCGAAACAACGGGACGCTACTCCATGGTCGCCTTTATCGACTTCAATATGTCGCATCGGTTTGACGACAATCAATATCGTATGCAAAACTTTGAACCAGGCTTTAACTACAATATGCCTTTCCGGGACTTCAAAAAGTTATTTGTGCCACGTTGAAAACACCTGTTCGTGCTCAAAAAACTCACATTGACCTTTATCCCCACACCTATTCCACACAGAGGTCACGTCATCGCAAAAAATGACAATACCGTCAGCACTCTCAAAAAACCATAGAGAAAGAGATGTTTGGTGGAATAAGTGTGGAGATTTACGCCCCGAGCAAAGTTGTTCGGGGCATATTTTTGTGCTACAGATATATTAGACAAAAATGGGAGAATCGCCGTGAACATAGAGCAATTCAAACTTGCCGTCATGTCCGACGGCGTATTTACTGACGAGGTCATAGAGTCGTTTTTTCTTGGAATGGAAATCATGCAAGAAAACGACATTGATGAAGCTCTGAGGGCATTGAATTCCCACAGGCCGGAGCTGATGAAAAAACTCACCGAGAAATACAAACATCTCTTTAGCAAAAACAACTTACCGAAGATTGGCGACGAGGTGTATGTTCCGACGCACAACGGAGACTACATCGGCGGACTGGTGAAAGTTATCGGCATTGATGGCGACCGTATTGCCATTGAGGAACACAACGGCATGAAGTACCAATGGGTCGGCGATTTGGACAAAGAGCAAGACGAGCTCAAGGCGCTGTTCGGCACAAGCCGAGCATATTTTTCAGGAGTGATATGAAATATAAGCCGCGTCCCCTATGTGCGCGGTTTTGTTTTTTCCGCTTCTGCCCGAATGTGGAGTTTTTTAAGATAATCAGCAAGAAGCCACGAGCTGGATTGCACTTTACCACCATGCCCGACGTTAAAAATCATTTTGCATCCAATCTCTTTGCATACGACAACTTCCGGGATGTTGCCACGCGTACGGTCACCGCCATTCGCGAATATGTGCGGCTTTATTTTTCTTAACTCCGCGCACACGCTCATGTCTTTTGGATTTTTTGGGTGTTTCGTGACCACCACTTCATTCACGTCTTTGAGTGCTTCCAAAAGCTCTTTTCGCTCACGTGCAGGCATAAATACGACACCCTTTTTCTTGCGCAGCCAGTTGTCGTTGTTGAGAATAACCACTAACGTGTTACCGAATTTCTTCGCTTCCCTAAACATCCTGATGTGACCTATGTGTATTGGATCTAGCCCACCACTCACCGCCACCACGATTTTTTTCTTTTCGCGTAATCCCATAAAATTTACAACGTGCTTTATAGCGCTTGTGCTTCCTGGCCGTGTTCAGCGAGGGCCAGTAGATTTTTAAATATCATCGCGACCGCAATGGGACCAACACCGCCCGGAACTGGCGTAAAAACACTTGCTTTTTTGGCACACGCCGGATCTGCATCTCCCACCACACTCCCTCCCGACTCACTCGTCCCTGCGTCAATCAAGACCACACCGTCTTTGATCATTTCCGGCTTAATGAGGTGGGGACTCCCAACGCCAGATACTATAATATCTGCCCTAAGAAGGTCCCGTGTATTTCCCTTTGAACGTGTAACAACTGACACGTTCGCGCCGCGTTCTTTCAATACTGTGGCCGCAGGCGCGCCTACGAGCCGCCCTTCGCCGAGAACAACGGTGCGCTTGCCACTCACTTCCACACGGGTTCGCTTTAAAATTTCCAGAATAGCCGCCACAACAGGCGGAAGCACAAGCGGGTCTTTCTCCGGTGCAGTATAGTTGAGCGCATCCACATCGCGCTCAGATGGCATTGCGAGAAACACGGTCTCTGCATGCACCGTTTTTGGCAGTGGCAACTGCACTATAAGGCCGTTTACCGACGGAGATAGTGCCGCAATTGCATCAATAACATCCCCCGTAGACGCCGAGGAAGAAAGTTCTTCGTGCCGCATCGTGACGCCAAGCCGCTGTGCCACGCGTTTTTTGAGGTTTACGAACGATCTCGTAACCGCGCTCTCTCCCGCACTTATAAGGCCGAGCGTCAAGTGAGCACGCGATATTCGCGACCCAAGTTCCGCATATATTTCTTCCGCTATGGTCTTTCCATCTACTATCATATGTAACAACATACCAACATTCTCCCTCCTACGCACAGGGCTTCGGACGGGCGAGGCAAGTATGTTGGTATGTTCATACGATATTAAAAACCTTCTTGAGTTCTGCTATTCCGTCCTCAAGTTTGATTGTCGGCTTCCATCCAAGTAACTCTTCTGCCTTTCGATTATCCGCTTGTGAGTCGTGTGCTTCCACGCGCGGCGGTGCGTATACGATCTCACCGCCGACCATTTCAGCCAGTGACTGGATGGTTTTATTGCGCCCTGCGCCTATGTTTATGGCTTCTCCCTTGCCCACTTTGTTGCTTTCTACGGCAAGTATATTTGCACGCACCACATCGCTCACATGCGTATAATCACGCGTTATCGTGCCGTCGCCGAAAATCGTTAGCGGCCTGCCCTCTTTTCTCGCAAGTAGGAACGCACCAACCGCGAGCGCGTATGGCCCCGTCGGGTCAAGGCCAGGACCGTACACATTGAAATAACGCAAAGAAACAGTTTCTATGTCATAGATACTCGGCCACATGCTCGTATACATTTCACCGACATATTTCTGCAAGCCATACGGATTTACTGGATTAGATGGCATAGTTTCGGTAAGTGGCATAGTGGTTTGATTTCCATACACAGAACTGGAGCTTGAGTACACCACGCGCCGCGCTTTCGCTTTCACAGCCGCCGCCAACACGGAAACGGTTCCTGTAACGTTTGTGTGTGTTGTTTCCACAGGATGATCAGTAGCGTATTGCACCCGCGGAAGTGCCGCTAAATGAAAAACAACGTCTGCGCCTTCCATAATGGGCACAAGCGCTTCCGTCGCACACACGTCCAACTCGTGGTATGTCGCGCCGGTGTGTATGCGCTCCTCTTTTTTGCCTGCCGCAAAGTTGTCAATCACATGCACCTCCTTCCCATCGTCTAGAAGCGCCCGCACCAAATGCGAGCCAATAAACCCAGCACCACCTGTTACAACAACTTTTGCCATAGAATTATTGACCCATTATAACTTTTTAATTTTTAAATGTAATTTTTAACTTTTCATTTTTACTTTTTAACTTGTCTTTACGTTCCTCGCGCCGTAACAATAATGCGAACTGTTTGGAGAATCACGTATAGGTCGAGCCACAGCGAGCGGTGCTTCAGATAATATAAATCATACGACAACTTTTCTTTCGTCTCAATAACGTCAGTGCCATGGTGCGGGTGGCGATCATGTCGCAACTGCGCCCAGCCCATAAGCCCCGGCTGTATGAGGTAGCGCGCATTGTAATAAGGGATGCGTGCACTGTAATGTTCAGCGAGTGTCGGCACCTCCGGACGCGGCCCGACAAGCGAGAGATCGCCGCGCAGCACATTCAAAATCTGGGGCAGTTCGTCTACGCGCAAAATGCGCAGCCACTTTCCGACACGCGTAACCATCAATTTCGATTTTCCGCTCGCCCCATAGTTGCCATTGTCGTTCCCGCTCATGCTTCTGAATTTATATATGCGAATGGTACGCTGATATCGTCCCACGCGGGGCATCGCTATAAAAACGCTCCCACCGTCATCCATTTTTATGGCAAGCATAATGAACGGAAACAGCAAAAGAGACAGTGTCCCAAGTGTAAGAGCACCTGCGATATCGAGTAGACGCTTCAGCGCATCGTATCCACGAGACGATCCTGTATGCGCCAAAATCCACTCGTAGCTGACGAGAGACAACGGTACACAATCAAACACTTCTTGGTACAAATCAACAATATCTACCAGTGTAAAATTCTGTTTGTGGAACGCGGCATCATAGATAATCGGTAGTGCCGCGGCTATTGCTTTATCGGTAAAATCAATCACCATAAAGGTTACATTATCTTCTCCTACGACGCGGCACGCGTGCTGAATTATTTCGTGTTGCGGTACGCGGCTCGTATCAATAACATGTTCGAATGTGAACGGGTATCGCTTGTCGTTTGCTACTTCTTCCGCAAGCGCGTGTGCGTCTCCCCAGGATGCAATCAAGACCCCCTTAAGACGCCTTAGAGGCTGTATACGTGGCACGAGAAGCGCGCGCCACAAGAATACAAGCGGAAACGAAACTGCGAGGTACAATACGAGAATGGTTTTGGGCGCAATCCCGAATATTGGAATAAAAAAGAAAAAAAGGGCAGCCAGAAGAACGTTGGCCGTCTGTGCATAAAAAATAGTCACCGGAAGTCGCCGCCTGAACAAACGTGTGTGTTTTCCGTAAAGACCCGCGATAAAGAACACGCTGACCCACGTAACGAAAAGAAGTGAAAAAGGTATAAGGTGCGCCGAAAACAATTCCAGCGAGGGGATTTCCAGATAGCGAAAATAGAGAGTCAGCCAGAGCGAAACGACGAAAATCGCCATATCTCCGCCGAAAAGCAGTACATATTCCCTTTTGGGTACGAGGGTCATTATGGTAGCATCATGACACTGGCAACCGTATGAATCAAGGAGCTAAGCCAAAAAAGGTTCTCTTTCTCATCACCAAATCAAACTGGGGCGGGGCGTCGCTACACTCCTTGAGGTCACGCATATTCTCCTACTGGCGAATTGCGCGACCCCGCCTCGGCCGCCTACGCGGCTTCCGGCCTTGCGGAGCTGCGCTTCGCTCGCTCCTCACCCTCGGTTCTCAACGCTTCGCTGCTCTCCGACGCGGGAAAACTCCGTTTTCCCGACCCCTTTCAGCGCCCCGCCCCAATTCAATTTCGCTTGTTATATGAAAAAAGTTCTTTTTTTGATTACAAAATCGAATTGGGGCGGGGCGCAGCGATATGTGTACGATCTCGCAACGAACCTGCCGAAAGAGCAGTTTGAGGCAGTTGTTGCATGCGGAGGCAGTGGCGAATTGATTGAAAAATTGCACCAACATAACATTCGAACTATTTCTATACCATATCTTGAACGGGATATTTCATTTTTCAAAGAATTCCTCGTGTTCGCCGCCGTGTTGAAGATACTAAGAAAAGAAAGGCCGGATGTCGTGCATCTTAACAGCTCAAAAGCCGGTGGGGTTGGAGTACTTGCCGCGCGTATCGTTGGCATACCGAAAATCATTTTTACCGTTCACGGTTGGCCATTTGAAGAGCGCCGAAGTGCGCTCGTGCGCAAAGCACTATGGATTGCGAGCTACCTCACCGCTCTCCTCTCCCACACAGTTGTTTGTGTGTCCGATTACGACTTGCGAAAAGCGCGGTCCATGTCGGGCATACACGCATTGCGCATTTATAATGGAATCGACTTACACATGTCGTTCGAACGGGGTGAGAAAATCCGTTCCGCTTTTCCGCCTGGCGTCAGTATCACCGGCACCATCGGCGAGCTCACAAAGAACAAGAACCAACAGGCACTCATTGAGGAAGCGAGAGACAAGCCCCACATGTTTGTCGCAATCGTCGGAGAAGGTGAGGAACGTAAAAATCTCGAAACGTTGATACAAAAATATAATCTTGACAATCGCGTAAAGTTATTCGGTTTTATGCTCGCGAGCAAAGCACTGCGCGGATTTGATAGTTTCGCGTTTCCATCTCTTAAAGAAGGCCTCCCTTATGTGCTCTTAGAAGCAAAAGCAGCCGGCATTCCCATTTTTGCAAACCGTGTCGGCGGTGTTGGTGAAGTGCTCGACAACGACTTGGAAGAATTTTCAATTACACGTATGCTTCAGCATACTGCTCTGCTCTACAAAGGAACACCGCCGAGCGATTCTGTTTTATCCTCTGCTTGAGCGGACAAGCGCCCGTGTCGGCGGATACCAATTAAAATTCCGAGAGCCAAATACTCGGTGATTAAATGTGAGCCGCCATAGCTCATGAACGGCGTTGTGGTGCCGGTAATCGGCAGAAGTCCCATGTTCATAGCAATGTGTATGATGAAATGTGCCAAAAATAGCACGGCAACACCAACACCGAAGAGCATCTCAAACGCGTCCGAGCCTCGCGCCGCGATGGAAAGAACACGCACGATGACTATTCCATATAACCCGAACAAGAGGAGTACGCCACCAAAACCCCATTCCTCTGCATATGCGGCAAAAATGAAATCACTTTGATACTCGGGAAGAAAACGGAGTTTGGATTGTGTCCCATACCCAATTCCCTTGCCGAGGACCTCTCCAGACCCGACCGCAATAGTCGACTGATACGCGTTGTATCCGCTTCCCTGTATGTCGGTTAGCGGGTGCACAAACGTGAGTATGCGCTGTTTTTGGTAGTCGGCGAGACCATACGTCCACAAACCCGCTCCGATAATCGCGCTGACTGCGATGAGAGCTGTGAGATGTTTCCAGGATATGCCTGCGACCAATACCATCCCAAGCCACACAAGTGCGATAATAAGTGCAGACCCAAAGTCGGGCTGGAAAAATATGAGTGCGCAGAGAACAAGTGTGTATGCCCCGGATATCAAAATATGCCGTATATGCGCGATTTCCACATGGCGTCGCGCAAAATATTTTGCGAGTACGATTACGAGCACAAGCGACGCAAGATTGGATGGCTGTATTGCAAAAAGTCCCAGATCAAAACGGCTCTGCGCCCCCTTTGTTACCTCACCGAGAAGCAACACGAGCAATAAGAGCGCGATTACAACACCATACAACACCGCAACAACTTGCGTTCTGCGCAAGAAACGGTATTCAGGAATGCATGCGAAAAAGAAAAGAGTTACCGCCACGCCAATCCAGATTGACTGACGTTCAAAAAAAATATTGCCGTCTGAGAAGGATCGCATTGTCAAGAGTCCCAAGAGTGCTATCGTGGTTGCAGCAAAAAAAAGAAACCAATCTATACCACGAAGAAGTGGTGCTGCGCCCCCCGCGCGCGCCCCAAGGTTTCGGAGTCCGCCTGGTAAACCCTGAACCTTTCCGACACTGCGGGACATTAAGGTGCTGAGTGAAAAAACTTTCATTGCGTTGTCGGCGCCACCACTGGAATAATATCAAAACGCGCCGTATGCGCGCCAAAAGGACGCGACCATGAAAACACTATATCCTCCGCCCCTCCTGCTTCAAGGCGTTCTAGTGCCGTTTGAGATGCCGCAACGGTGTTACCTGCGGAATCAAATAGTACCGCCACAAAAAGAATATTTCGTAGGGGACGTACGGAAGTATTCACTACGCGAGCACTTCCGCGCGGAGAAGTATTTGTGTTTTCAAGCGCCTTATTTCCCACCTCCACGAAATGTGCCGGGTTCTGCAAACGCTCCCACTTCAAATCTTCGGATAATTCAAAAAAGGTGCGGGACACAATGCGATTTCCCGTCTCTATCTGTCCCTCGAATACCGGCGTTATGGGACCGGGCATGACAAACATCACACCTTCGCGTTCCGCGACCAATACATTCTGCTCATCATATAATTTAAAGCGGTACGGGGCACGTAAAACTCCAACACCATCGTTTGGATTCTCAATATAGGCGACGGCGTTATATATGCCACCTTCACCATTTACACTTTCCGGAGTTGCCGATCGCACCAAAAACGCACGAGACCACATAACTGCCGGCGGCATGAGCGTGCGCACGTCCGCAACGAGACACGGTCCTCCCTTATCTATCGCCGTCTCACCTTGATTTTGCTTTCCGTCAAAACACGTTGGCGGCTCGTATACCCAAAGAACAAACGGCACACCCAATA
The DNA here is from genome assembly GCA_001783335.1 of Candidatus Kaiserbacteria bacterium RIFCSPLOWO2_01_FULL_50_24. Lineage (GTDB taxonomy): Bacteria > Patescibacteriota > Minisyncoccia > Phycocordibacterales > UBA2100 > UBA10103. The sequence continues at coordinate 12,102 of MFLU01000020.1, forward strand.
CCATGGCGAAAAAAAGTACTATGCCAAAGAGATACAGAAAACGACGACGTGATGACCAGGACATATATATAGCTTACAGCTTTTAGCTTCTAGCTTCTAGGGGGGATATATGCGATACAAACAAAATGCCAGCAAAACGGGGCTAGGGTAAGAAAGTTTACTGGTATGCGCCGAGAACGCCCTGCGCTCTGCGCGGGGATTTGGACGAACCGACGTTTTTACAGCCTAGCGAAGCGAGTGAAAAGGAAGTTTATTTCCTTTTCCGAGCAAGCGATGGCTGAATGAGCGGAGCGATTACAGCTTATAGCTTCTAGTGGTTGACATCTTATACCCCGCCCCATTTTTGCCTCTCGCTTACACGCGGCACGCGTGTGCGAATAGCACATCCCTTGTCGGGCGAAGCGTGCTGCCGCTCGTAGACGCATCGTATATACATAGAGTACCACCGCTCCATAGCACCTGCAAAAATGGGGCTGGGGTAGGATCTCACCATCTATAGCGCATGGGTGTTCTGAATAGGTTCTGGACATTGGTCGGAACATGTATCAAAATAGTACATAGGTAATAACGGAGAGTAAGACGATGGCAGAAGTGCCGATCCTATACATTGCCACAATCAGCTTGATACTTCTCGTCATCGGAAGGATATATATTGCACGAAAGAAATGGGTGCCGTGGGAGCATATGGGTTCGGGCGCATCCATAGTATGCATCGGCGCGCTCCTGAATACATTAGCGGTGCTGTTTAACAGACATAAGATGCCGGTTGATTGTGTCGGCGTTGAGTGGTGTGTACGCCAAGTGTCCACTTCTTCTACCCATACGCTCATGGACGAGAACACACGGCTCTCGTTTCTCGTGGATATATTCCGTTTGCCGAAAGATGTACTAGTGAGCGTGGGAGATATTACTATGTTATTCGGAGCCTGCATCACGCTAATTGCAGGCCTTGCCAACGTATGGTCTTACTGGAAAAGAAAAACGAGATGGTTCCATTCCGATCCGAGCTGACAGAAAAAAACCCCGCGCTTTCTTTATGCGCGGGGTGTCTTCTTTGGAAACTCCTTTTTGCTTTGAGAGCTCTGTTCTGGCGACTAGCTACTCTCGCCTTTACGACTACCATCGTCCAGCTCCAATTTTGAGAACCACGTTCTGGCGGCTAGCTACTCTCGCGTTTCCACTACCATCGCCTCAACCGGGCTTAACTTCCGTGTTCGGAATGAGAACGGGTGTGACCCCGGCGATAAACCACCAGAACGTGAATCTCAAAATCTCAAGGAACAAAATTGGAGCTGGATTAACTGCCGTGTTTGGAATGTTCCCGATTTGTCTAAACGCGAAGCGTTTAGTTACAAATCGCAATCCGCCAAAGCTTTAGCGTCGGCGGGAGAACGGGTATGACACGAGTTTTTGCCTGCTGGCAAAACCCGCGACCCCGCCTACGCTCGGTCCGGCCTTGCGGCGCTGCGCGCGCTCGCGCCTCACCTCTCCGACAAGACACTAGGAACGGTATTTCCAAAAATTTGGTGCGGGGTAAAAATGCGAACGGGCATGTCCCGCCCCAGTTTTGGGAAATAGGAATTTCTACTCCACAAAACCGGGGCGGGATGTGACACCACCGCCGAAGCACCAGCACAGAGTGCTCAAAACACTCTGTTTGAAACAAATAAAGAAAAACAAAAAGAATCAAAAGAAAGAAATCACACTGGAAGCTGGAAACTAGAAACTGGAAACTGGACGCACAAATGCGAAATGCATTGTGCTTTTCCAGTTTCGCGGCATCCGGTGTCCAGATATCCAGAGTGCGATTCGCAAAATTCCCAATGAGAGTTCTGTCGACGTATTAGTACGCCTCGGCTAAACGCATTACTGCGCGTACACCTAGCGCCTATCAACGTGGTCATCTCCCACGGGTCTATAACGATTCCTCATCTTGGAGTTGGCTTCCCACTTAGATGCTTTCAGCGGTTATCCATTCCCGACATAGCTACGGGGCGGTGCACCTGGCGGTACAGCCCCTAGACCAGAGGTCAGTCCACTGAGGTCCTCTCGTACTATCAGTGGCTCTCCTCAAGAATCAACGCCTGCAGCAGATTAAGACCAACCTGTCTCACGACGGTTTGACAATTTTGATTTCCACGCTTTTACAAGCGGGACCAGACTATACCTTTTCCGACTTCTTTCTTTCGTCGGAACTGACGTGTTAGCTATCCTTCCACCTTAGTCGGATAACTCCAGCGCGAATGTGCTAAGTCGTTACGGGGATTGGCAATCTTATAGGCCATTGTTGGAATAATGAACGGTTCAATGAGATATACGAATTTTTCATACTCGTAACTCCCAATACTGATTTTGAACTTCGTTCGATCTTTTACGATTGTTGAAGAAATATCGAAACATTTCTTCAGAACTTCTACAATTCGCAATTGCTCCTCCGTTGAGAAACAATGCGTATTGATTGTAAAACTTCGATGACTCGTTTTTGAGCCATCATCCATAAACCACACGGCGAGCATTCTCGGAGTGAGAATGTGCTCTATGTCTTCGGGAAATACTTTCACTTTATCGTGGTAGAACCACTGATACAGCTCGCTTAAGATCGGAAATGTCTTTGTGTGAAAATACCACGAATAATGATTTTTGTTCCTTATCGGGTCATGCCAAGTCATTACTCGTCTTGGTTCTTTCGAACATAAATTCTCCAACACTTTGTATTTCCAGAGTACATACTCTTTTTGCACATCACTCTGATGTACTCGCACTCGTGCGCTTGTAGGATACCTGACACCCGTGGAACGACATTCCAATCGAGCATCTCCCAACACTGAACCAATTATCACTTCAACTTGAAGTGGTGAAAGTTCAGATTTCAATCTTCCCACGGGATTATCCATTACTTGAATTATATCAAGCACTCGGACTCCCCCGTTATGAGTCAGTTTAACTTCTTGAGGTTGTTCATGCCTCATTTCCACTCTTGTTGTAGTTTGGTCATGCTACGTTTCTCTCGATGCTATGGATCACTGGGCCCAACTTCCGTCTAACCCAGCTCACGTACCTTTTTAAATGGCGAACAGCCATACGCTTGGAAGCTTCTCCACCTCCGCGCTAAGATGAGCCGACATCGAGGTGCCGAACTTCGCCGTCGATTTGGACTCTTAGGCGAAACCAGCCTGTTATCCCCAGAGTAACTTTTATCCGTTAATCTTTGGCCGCGTCTAATGCGGACCAGCGGTTCACTTTGCTCTACTTTCGTACCTGCTCGGCACGTACGCCTCGCAGTCAAGCCAGCTTTTGCCAATGCACTATCGGCACGGTTTCCATTCGCGCCTAGCTGACCATAATAGGCTCCTCCGATACTTTTTAGGCTCTTTGTTACTTCGTACAAAGCGCAGATTCACGCAGACTGTACGCAGACAGTCGCAGTAATAAGTGCAATGTAACATGGACAGGTCATTTCTGCCTGCCTCTCCATGTCGCCATGGAGTTCGGACTATATTACCAACCGCGATGCGGTTGATTGGCGTGTAGTCTCTACGGGGTCAATACGAATTTTGAATTCTGATTTCCGAATTTTGAATCAATTTCGAAATTCAAATGTTTAAAACATTGAATCGAAATTAAAAATTCGTCATTCAAAATTGATACGACTTCCCTAGGTATTGTCTCTCTTGCGAGAGATATTCACCGATATAGCCAATTTTGCTCTGCACGATTACTCGCACAGGTCCCCCTTTTATTTTTCTGACTGCGGATAACAGCCATAGGCGCCGGAATCAGATTCTAGTTGGATTTACTAAACCCTATACCCTAAAACCTAATCCCTAATGTTAAGGACAGCGCCCCACCGAAACTGTCCATCAGGTACTGTCTCTCTACGGTTTTGCCGCAGAGGTTAGTAAACACAATTTTTAAGAGAGGTGTTGCATTGGCGACTCCACGACAACCGAGGTCGTCGCTTCAAAGTCTCCCTCTTACGCTACGCAGAAAAATCGTATCCACAATACCAAATTACAGTAAAGCTTCTGGGGTCTTTTCGTCTAGCTGCAGGAAGTCGGCATCTTCACCGACCTTGTATTTTCACCGGGCAAATCCTCGAGACAGTTCCCAAGTCGTTATACCATTCGTGCGCGTCCAAACTTACTGGACAAGGAATTTCGCTAGGGTCTCCTTCCCCATATCGCTACAGGGCCCGAACTCTATCTTCAGGCAGAAAGTTTCTGCTTGTCTGACGTTTGGTTTCTGAGGATTCTCTCAAAATCTTCGACTACATCTTGTTTTTCGTATTTCCGTTTCCTTCCTCTCCCTTCGTTGAGTTTTTCTCGCAATTCAATGATTCTCATAAACCCCTTACGAGCTAGATGCTCTCCGGAATATACGATAGCCGCGATTTGCTTGAACAACGCAAAGTTTTTGGTTTTAGATTCGGATTGAAAGGGAAACCGTTCGAAAAACGGAAACACCTTTTCTACGATTTCGACGTAATTCGTCACGACAAAGTAATGGACTCCATCACTTCGTCTTTGTAACCTGCCACACTGCAGATGTTCCTGCAGAAGCAGAAGATTGGTGACATCTCTTTGGGCTACATTGAACGTAAGCACCACTTGCCACTGTAGTTTGTGATCCGGTCTTTGGCGGAGAGAAACATTAAAGCTTCCCTCACCATCGCTGAATCCAGACAAATACCATCCAATACTTGGCGGTGTGTTCATACGTCCAATTATAGCACGTGATTTTGTGAGTCTTTCCTGCTGATTGTCCGCACTTCAAGATTTTCACTGCCCTTTCGGACGAGTACTTAAAGATACTCGGAGTTTCCAGCATATAGTCAGATATTTATGGACATCCGTTCTCACGGATAGGCAGCGTTCTGAATGGCCCACAGTACAAATAGTCCTAGTCCTTCCGCGCTCCTCTTTCGAGAAACGCGAAACCTTAGGACGATTTGCCTATGTTAATCTACGTGCGAAAACAGTAGCTACACGTAATTCTCTATGTCGCCATAGAGGCCGGACTATATCATCTCGCTTTTCTCAATTAAGAGAAGCGAGTTCAGCGTATAGTCTCTGAGGGTTTTCATTTTCGTGAATCTTCCCTGCTGATTGTCCGCACCAACGGATTGTCACCTTGCGGTACCGTTGGATACTCGGAGTTTCCAGTCCCACCGGCCTTCCATCATTCCGACTTTTACATCGACATGACGTGACCAGCAGTTTCCCGATTTCTCTTTTCCACACAGCGCAAAGGCCGAAGGGATTGCGGTTTGCAACCAAACGCAAAGCGTTTGGGTAAATCGGGAACATATAGCTGAATTTTATAACTACAATCATCTTATAGTTATCGCCGACATTGACCGGGGCTTATGTAGTCCAGCATATGCTCTTGCGAGCACACACCCTCCACATTTGACCTTCCGGCATTGGTCAGGCATCACCCCCTATACATCCTCTTACGAGTTCGCAGGGAGCTGTGTTTTTGGTAAACAGTCGCCTGGGAATAATTATTTGCAGCCATTCTTACGAATGGCAGGGCTTATTGCGAACGTACGCCCGCTTTTTTGCCGAGTTCCTTGAGGATCTCTCACCCGTTCGCCTTGGGCTACTCGCCCTGAACACCTGTGTCGGTTTGCGGTACGGATTGTATGCAGATAAGTTTAGAAGTTTTTCTTGGAAGCGTGCTCGCACAGATTCCTTTCGACGAATCTCCAGTTTTCCACATTGCTTGCATTTATCGTACGGATTTACCTATACGACACACTCACAACATGGACCCGAATCCAATAACGGGCCTGTGTTACTACACTCCGTCCCTCCATCACTCTACACACAAGTCACGGAATATTAACCGTGTATCCATCGCCTGCGGCATTCGCCATTGGCTTAGGACCGACTAACCCTTCGATGATCTCCATTGCGAAGGAAACCTTGTTCTTTCGGCGGGCAAGAATCTCACTTGCCTTGCGGTTACTCGTG
>MFLU01000021.1 GCA_001783335.1 Candidatus Kaiserbacteria bacterium RIFCSPLOWO2_01_FULL_50_24
AACTGGTTGGTGCAGGATGAGCCGGCGTACTCACCGAGCGAGCCGTCCGCGGCGGCGAGAGGAATGGCGGAGGTGATGCCGGAGATCGCGAGGTTGGTTGTTGTCGCATTCGTTGTGGTTGCGAAGGTTGCGAAGGTGGAGGAGGCGATGAGAGAGAGTGGGCTCCCCGAGAGCCAGAGACCGGTTGAGGTGGCGTTCACGGTCTGACCGGCGTAGGTGTTAGCGGTGAAGGGGAAGGCGAAGAAGCTTGAGCCCGCAACGTAGTCGGTGCCGGCGACAGCAGCAACAATGGTGCCGCTTAAATTAGTTTTCAATAGTGAAGATGGGATCTGGAAGAGTGTCGTTGAGCCGGTGTTGTTTACACTGAAGAGTGTCGAGGTGGCAGTGGCGGTTGAGGATGCGATCAAGAAGAGGTTCGTGGTTCCACCGGTTGCACCCGCTGGCGTTGCGACAGTGAGTTGAGCTAAGGGTGAGGTAGTGCCGATGCCGACGTTGCCGCTCGTGAGAATAGAGAGGTGCTCGTTGCCACCGCCCGATGCGGCGTCAAAGATGGAGAAACGACCATCCGTTCCGTTTGAGATAGACCAAGTGGAAGTACCGATGTTTACGGTGCCCGCCCAGAGCGCGTTCCACCTCGCGGCCGAGGAGCCGAGGTCGAAAGAGCCGAGGTTGTTGGTGATGGTACCCTTGGGTATGATGGCGCCTGCCGATGTAATGCCGTTGGTGTCGATGCTGAACGCTGCGGAGGAAGAGGTAGCGGAGTAGGTGGAGGTGGCGATGTAGAAGGTGCCACCGGAGTTCCTGAAGGTCCATGCGAGGTTGGTGGAGTCGCCTAGGGAGAGCTGTGGGGCTCCGGTATCAGATACGGTGAGTGCGTAGTTGGGAGTAGTGGTGCCGAGACCAACGTTTGATGCGGTGGAAAGGAAAATCGTGGAGGTGGCCTCTGCCGTGCCGCCTGAAGAACCGCGGAGGGTGTAGCCCTCGGTGAGCGAGAGGAAGCTGGAAGCGAGTGTGGAGGTGGCGACGACGGAACCGTCGGCGTTGGTGGAGAGAAGTGCGTTGGTGAGCGTGGTGATGGCGAGGTTGGTGGTGGTTGCATTAGTCGCGACAAGCGAAGACGAAAACATATTCGTCGAAGTCGCGTTGGTCGTCGTGGCGTTGGTGAATGTCGCATTGGTGCTTGAAGCAGTGGTGAGAACGACGGTGCCGAAGGTAGCAGTGCCGCTTGCGGTGAGCGAAGCAAGCTGAGTCGAACCGGTTACATTCAAACTTCCGGAAAGCGTTGTGTTCCCGCTTGCGGTGAGCGTGGTCGCCGCGATGGAAGCGCCGGAGATTGTGCCACCGGTCCACTTGGAGTCGGAGCCGGTAACTTTTATGTCGTGGAAGTTATCGCCACGCGCGACGGCGCCGAGTGTCTCATAGGTGTTGTTAATAATGGTCGTGTTGGCTGAGGTGAGCGAATACATTTCCGCCGAAAGTTTTTTGTCCAGTTGTTGTATTTTTGCGTTGAGAATCTCTTCACTTATGCCGCCCATGCTAACGATGCGCTCTGTTTCTATAATGCGCTCAATAACCGGCTGGTTAACGACTGTTTGAGTTGTTGCGAATTTTGCACCCGTGGAGTCGGGAGTTGTTGCAGTCGTCGTTTGCTTTCGGGGAGCAACTTCAACCACGACCGCCGCGCGTTCGCGCGATTGTAAGAGCTCGAAGGGAAATGCAGCCTGAAACACGAAAGTGTCCATGCGCGCGTTCACGTCGCGCGCGAGCGAGCGCGCAAAGTTTGAGATGCCGAGCGCGAGCGCGCGTGTCGTTGTTTCAAACATTCCTCCCGGGTCGCGCGCCACCGCCGCGAGCTGCGCGTTCGCGCGCGTGAGTACTGCCGATGTGCCGCCGCGCGTGAATTCCGTGTACCTCTCCGCGATCGCCTCTCCGGTATCCAAAATAGAATCGCGCGCGAACGAAGCCGATTGCGGGTCCACAAATGCGTACGTGCCGAAGGTGATCATGAGCGCCATAGTGAGTGCGGTGAATTTGTGTGCGAACTCCACAACCGGAGAAACCGCGTATGCCGCGTGTTGATGTAGCGCGGAATCAAGCGCGCCAGGAATGCGCGTGATATTTTTTGATACGCGAGCAAGTTTTGTATTAGTTACAAACGTCGCGTAAGCCAACTTTTCTTGGACTGCGTGTGTGTGCGGGGAAATTACTTTCCTTGCCGAAACAGAAACTTTTGATTTTGTTATTTCAACACCGACACGATTCTTTACGGATGTTGATGTAGAAACTTGGAGAGGAAATGCAACGTGATATTCCTGCACACGCTCAGACGCGAGTTCCTCGCGCCGACGAGCTTTTACGTATTCTTGCTGTACTAAAAATTCTTTAAGTGCCGATTCGTCAACATACCAATTTTTCCCGACTCGCCGGCCGCGCACACGTCCATCGCGACACAAACGCGCAACATAGTCGCGCGTAAAATTAGAAATTTCCCCCGCCTCCTGCGCGGAGATAAAACGTACTCCATTGAAAAAAATTTCATCAGACATAGGGAGGTGCGGATACCCGATTTACTTATATTTTACTAGACATTTCGTGCACATAACGAAAAACGTCTGCAAATTTTGTGGATAACCACAAAGCCATTTTGGAGGTCGGATATAACAGGACAGATGATTGACAGCGCCGGCCACTATCGACTTCGTAAGTCGATATAATCTATCCGTGAAGCTTTTATATAGACTTATGAAGTCGATATAACCGCAGTTGGCGCTGCAATCACGGCAAAACGATATGCACAAAAACAATCCGAGAAACCGATTCCGAGGCTTTCGTAAGGCCAAAAAGCCCCCAGGACACAAGAAAAGCCCTACCAACGATTCCGCAGCGTGGTGTTAGATTGTATTCGTAGCCATTCGCAGATTCGGATTCTCTATATATTCGGATAATTCGTACTGCTTGCCAAGACACCGAAATCCGATATTCAGTTTTAAGCCAAAAATTAATCAAATTACGCTAGAATTCTTCCTCCGCATTCTTATCCGTAGCCATTTGTAGATTCGGAGTGGCCCATTCGGATTCAGTCATTCATAGATTCGTATTTTCCCCATTCGGGCTCGTCTAGCGGGAGCGGTATTCAAGCTCCGGTATCAAGTATTGCTCCATAAGTTCGGCAAAACCGGATATCGCGCTCGCTACGTTTGAAAACGTTGAAAACAGAATCCCGTCTGACTCTTTCACAATGTTATTCCCATTTGACAAAAAATTGGCTATAGAGATGGAGGTTGTGCCGAAAAATAGATATGCTCCAGCACCAAAGATAATAGCTGCAAAAATAGTAAGGGCCGTGAGACCCCCAGGGAGATTAGTTCCGTACGAGCGAACATTTCTCCTCGTTTGGACATTTAGGTTCTTATACGGAGTAACTGTCGGATAATTTTGTACAGGCATTGCTTTTACGTATATCGGAATCTTGTGCTCGACGTCCTCTTTTTCTTGCGCCTCGCCCACCTCGTAAACTGGCTTTTGGCGTTCCAATAAATTCGGCAAAAGTGCTTTTCCTTCATGCGACGTGTACCTGAAGTATGTCTGCCCACCATCACGCGCCTCACGAGCTTCTGGAGCCGTTTCCGGCGATTTTCTAAGCCCAACCGCTTCGCTCTGCACAGCGGCAAGCAGAGCGTCTTTTTCGGCCTTATGCGCCACAAGCTCTTTTCGGTCAACATACCAACGGTTTCCAACCTGCTGTGAAGATACCAGCTTCGCCCTCGCGAGCTGACCGACGTAGTCCCTATGATAGCCCGTTATTTCAGAAGCTCGAGCGGCCGAGATATGTTCTTTGCCGTCAAGCGAAATTATGGACTCCAATTCTTTGGGAATATGCCTCTGCGGCGGCTGCGGCACATACTCGTCCGCCTTTTTCTTATGTTCAAGTATTGAATCGGTATTTACATACCATAATCCACCCACGCGTTGCGCATCAACGTATCCTCCGCGCGCGAGTTGGCCTATATAATCTTGTGCGTAGCCTAGAATCTCAGCAGCTCGTTTTGACGAGATATATGTTTTACCCGAAATTTGGATTTCTTCTGCCATAAAAGAAGTATATCCCACCGAAAGTCGTGCGGGCTAGTGTTTTTTGTGCTCCCGTGTGTATATATCGGACCCCTGGTTAGTTCTAGAGCATGTCACGGCAAGGCCTCGCCTTGCCGTGAAAATAACCAACTTTAACAATTTAGGATAGTCGCTTCTGAATTGCCTCCCGAAGCGCCTCCGGATCAGCCGCGCCTTTCGCCGCCTTCATTCCCTGCCCAACGAGATACTGAAGCGCCGCCGCTTTTCCGGCTCTGTAATCCTCTGCAACGCCCCTATTTTGCTCTAAAACGGTGTCTACGATAGCCGATATATCTTCTTGACTCACTGCGCCGAGAATACCCTCCTCTATCGCAATTTCGCGCGGGCTACGGGCATCCGTAACTGCACGCAAAAGAAGATCTTTTGCCACTCGAGACGAGATTTCCTTATCGCCGACCATGTGTATTATTTCCTTGAAACTTCGTGTCGAGATTGGTATCTCGGGTCTGTATTTCGCTTCTCGCTCTTCAATATCTCGGATAATCCTTACAACGTCGTTCGCCAAGTAGTTTGCCGCCAAAGCGGTCAGCTTCCCGCCTTCAAACTCCGCAGACACTATGTCAAAAAAGTCTCCATATCGGCTATCACTCGTAAATAGTGCCGCATCCTCTGTTTTGACGCCGAGTTTCGTATAGCGCCCCCTTCTCACCCACGGCAACTCCGGCATCGCTCGTCGCAGCTCTTCCGGAGCAAAATCGGGCATTTCAGACAGTTTAAGCGACGGCAAATCGGGATCGGGAAAATATCGGTAATCGGCACTTCCCTCCTTCATGCGCTGTGTAAATGTTTTTTGCTTCGCATCATCCCATCCGCGCGTTTCCTGCACGACGCTCTCGCCGCGCTCCAACAATTCCGTTTGTCGTTTTATTTCATACGCCACCGCTCTTTCCATCGCACGAAATGAATTCAGGTTTTTAATCTCTACTTTGGTTCCCAGTTTGGAATTTTGGTCATTGGAATTTGTTTGTGATTTGTGATTTGTTTGGGATTTGGGATTTGGGATTTGGGATTTGTCGAAGCGAACGCTCACGTTCGCTTCGACTCTCATTTCTCCCTTCTCCATGTTCGCTTCACTTGCACCTAAATAGCGCAACAACAATTGCAGTTCTCGCGCAAAATCTCCGGCTTGCTTTGCGCTTGTTATGACCGGCTCGGTGACAAGCTCCATTAAAGGCACCCCCGCGCGATTGTAGTCGATGAGGGTTGCGCCTGTCGCATCGTCGTGAAGTGAACTCGCAGTATCCTCTTCAAGGTGGACGCGCGTAAGCGCGACATTGTTCAACTCCCCTCCAGAAACGAGTGGGTATTCATATTGCGAAAGTTGGTACCCTTTGGGGAGGTCGGGATAGAAATAGTTCTTGCGGTCAAACTCCGTGTAATCGGCGAGTTTCCCTCCGAGTGCTGCGCCGACGCGAAGCACGTGCTTCACCGCTTCCCTATTGACAACGGGGAGCGTCCCCGGATGCGCGAGACACACCGGACAGATATTCACGTTCGGACGCTTCTCGTCGGGATCGTTCTTGGAGTCGCAGAACATCTTCGTCCGCGTCTTCAACTCCGCGTGGATCTCGAGACCAATGGTAGGGACGTAATTAGACATACTCATAACTATAGTATGTCTAAATCCAAATTTCAAAGCCCAAAGGTCAAACCAAATCTAAATTTCAAAATCCAAAAGGATAAAGGTCCTACTTCTTAAGAAGAATGGACGAAAATATTAGTACGAACTCGTGAGCTTCTTTCCAGAGCGTTCGACAGCCATCTGACCTGTCGGGATTCGCCTTAGCGACCATGCGCAACCAGTGAGTTGACTCTTTGGATTCCTTCTTGCAAATAGCTATTTTGTGTCGAAAATCTTTCCTAGACTCCGCTCCGTCCGCCTCCATATAATTTGCACCGATGCTCGTACCGGCTCGAATAAGCTGACTGATGAGCGGCTTGTTGATCGGTGTATTCGGTAAGGTCTTGGCAAATTCTATTATGTCTTCACCGAACTTTGCGGTTCTTTCCACAAGGTCGTATTTTCTTTTGACATTTGGATTTTGAGCTTTGTTTGTCATTTGGATTTTGTCATTTGAGTTTATATAGTACATGTAATTTTTCCTTGTCGTTTTTCATTTTTCGGTTTTAGTTTTTAATTTCTATCCGACTATCCTCCACTCCCCTGTCTCCAAGAGAGGCCCTGCCTTCTTGTACTTTATCTCGCGAGTTTCTTTGCCATCGGTTATCTTCACTTTATCGTTTCTACCGTACTCCTTTCTAGGCGCTGGTGTGAGCGAGCGCCGCGGAAAGATGCCGACCCCGGTTGCGGCTTGACTTTGCTCGGGACGCACCACTAGCTTCGGCAGTATCTGTGTCACATAGTTAACATATGCACTCTCCATTCCCTGAAACAGGCGGAGTCCTTCTTTTTTGTATTCCACAAGCGGATCACGCTGGCCGTATGCGCGCAAATTTACCGACGAGCGCAAATACTCCATCGCTTCCAAGTGCTCTACCCAGAGAAAATCGGCTGCTTGCAGAAATAGACGACGAACTGCCGGTAAAAACGCATCCCCAAGTTCCATGCGCTTATCGGAAATGATCCGCCCAAGCGCCGACTCGAGAAGAGCCACGCGAGCTATTTCCTTCTCCACCGCCGCGTTATCTCCTACGAGCATAGTACGGCGGCGCGCATAGATGCTTTTTCTCTGCACATTCAATACATCGTCATACGCGAGCACATATTTACGCGCGTCAAAGTTGAGTTCCTCAATACGCTTTTGCGCCTTCTCAAGCGCGCGCGTAATCATGCCCGTGTGTATCGGCTCATCTTCGGGAAGATTCAACGTGCCCATCACCTTCTTTATCGTCTCGGAGGCAAACACGCGCATGAGCGAATCCTCAAGCGAAACGAAAAAGCGCGTCTCGCCCGGGTCCCCCTGGCGTCCACTGCGGCCACGCAACTGATTATCAATACGCCGCGCCTCGTGCCGCTCGGTACCGAAAACACATAACCCGCCGAGGATTTTCACTTCTTCGGCCTCTTCTTCGGTCGCGGGATTCCCGCCGAGTTTTATGTCCACACCGCGCCCCGCCATGTTGGTCGCAATCGTCACCGCGCCCTTACGCCCCGCCTGCGCGATTATCTCTCCTTCGCGCTCGTGATTCTTCGCATTCAAGAGCTCGTGCGGTATCCCCTCCTGCTTAAAGTGCGCCGAGAGAAGCTCATTTTTTTCCACCGATGCCGTGCCTACCAAGACGGGCTGGCCCCTATCAGACCGCGTCTTCACTTCTCGCGCGATAGCGCGCATCTTTCCATTTTCGGTTTGGAAAATATAATCGTCGTGGTCAATCCTAGCTGAAGGTTTGTTTGTGGGAATGGAAATCGTTTCCAAACCATATACTTTAAAAAACTCCTCCGCGCTTGTGGTCGCCGTTCCCGTCATGCCCGCGAGCTTATCGTAGAGACGAAAATAATTCTGGAACGTGATGGAAGCAAACGTACGCGACTCTTGCTGAATAGATACGCCCTCTTTCGCTTCTATCGCCTGATGCAAGCCGTCGCTCCAGCGGCGCCCCGGCTGGAGCCGCCCGGTAAACTCATCAACAATGACGACCTGCCCACCCTGCACTACATATTCTTTATCGCGGTGGAATATTGCTTTGGCACGTACGGCTATTTCCAAATGGTGTACGTATTTAATACCGGCATCCGTGTAAATGTTTTCTATACCGAGCGCCTTTTGTGCTTTTTCAATGCCGCTGTCGGTGAGTGCTATTTGTTTGTGTTTTTCGTCTATCGCATAGTCCTCTTCTACATTCAACGAACGTGCGATTTCGGTAAAACGGTCGTATAAATTTTCCGCATCAGACACGGGCGCGGATATGATGAGCGGCGTACGTGCCTCGTCAATCAAAATTGAGTCAACCTCGTCTACAATCGCAAAATAGTGCTCACGCTGGCGCAGATCTTTTGCTTCATACTCAAGATTGTCGCGCAGGTAGTCAAAACCGAACTCGTTGTTCGTGCCATAGGTGATATCGGCCGCGTACGCTTCCCGCCGCGAGCACGAGCGCAAAAATTCGTGTACGACCTTAAAGGAGCCGAGCTCGTCTCGTTTTTCGTCGTCAGAAACCACCTCCTCTTTCGGAACATGCGCTGGGTCATATAAAAAAGAGCTTTCGTGATTCAGCACACCCACACTCAACCCTAGAAAATTATAAATTTGCCCCATCCACACGGCATCGCGCCGTGAGAGATAATCATTCACCGTAACAATGTGGACCCCTTTGCCTGTGAGCGCATTCAAATACGCGGGAAGTGTTGCAACGAGTGTTTTCCCCTCTCCTGTTCTCATTTCGGCAATGCTATGCGAATGGAGCGCCGCGCCACCGAGAAGCTGAACATCAAAATGCCGCTGACCGAGCGTGCGGCGTGATGCCTCGCGTACGAGCGCGAATGCTTCCGGGAGTAGCGTGTCAAGCGTATCTCCTTTATGGAGCCGCTGTTTAAATTCCTCGGTCTTGGCTTTGAGCGCCTCGTCGGAAAGCGCTTGAAAACCGGACTCAAACGAATTTACGGCGCTTACAATAGGAAAAATACGCCGCAGCGCGGCGGCATTTTCATCCCCAAACCATTTTGTCCAAAGCGCAACCATCGGCTGAATCGTATCATTAAAAAGAAAAACTCCCCAGAGGGAGTTTTTCCTAAAGACCGAAACTATCGGCGCTTTTTCTTGCCTCCTTTCTTTGCTTTCTTTTTCTTTGCCATAGTCTTAGATTTTGTTGACGAGCGGAGCGAGTTTAGAAAATCTTAGACCCTGTTAAATGCCGCTTCGCGGCCTTTTGCTTCACAAAAGATTTAACAGGGTTAAATAAATATGTTCGCTTCGCTCACTATTTACTAAATCGACCCACATTGCGAAAGTTATTCATTCGCGAAATGTGTTTTACCCCCACACCTATCGCGGCATCACTCTTGTTTTCTAAATGCGCATCTCTGTAACCTCACGATGCGCCTTTTGCGGTTTTCCCGCGAGTGTTCAACTCTCCTCGCAAAACTATGCCACAATAGGTGTGGGGGTTTACTTTTTAATTATTGCACCGAACGCAAACAAAAAATATTTTAATAAAAAATGTGTGGATAACCCGAACACTTACTTTTGCGTCATTGCTTTCGTGTTTTAGAGAGAATTGTATGCGCGTACACCTTACTAACACACTACACATATGGGCCGGTCGGCCCATATGTGTAGTGTTTGTATTTTCACATAATGCGCACCCACCAAACGAAAAAGACCCACCGTGGAGGGCGGGGACGAGCTCCAAAATGTAGAAAGTCTAATTTGAGTGCCGCCGCCCTCCACGCCAGGTCCTTATCCGAACATACTAACACGGATAATTATGTATATATGTAATAGCAGATTATTTGTACAAAATAGAAAGGATATCAAAAGATGTTCCCGGCACCTTTATTTCCACGCGGCGATTCTTTTCCGGCAAGCCAAAGTGCCGGCGCATCCAGTTGTCGTTTTCAACGCTTTCTACGATCATGTATAGCACGTCTTTGCCGAGGCGCAATTCTGCTTTTGCGAGCGCCACCACTTCCTCGCAATCGTATGGATACGCCCATACGCTATCTTGAATTCGCAAAAAACCAAACTGTCTCATAAGTAATCGCAACCTTTTGCGCGCGCTGTTCCTTTTCTCCGGAATGTCAAAAATAATGAACCGCCACCGTTTATCCCACTTGCGTTTTTTTGACATGCGTAAACGCTCTTTATATAGGGCGAGAGATAATGTGCGTTTACCCTGTTCGGTAATGCGAACGAATTTCTTGCCATCGCGATTTTCAAATCTCACGTCTCCTTTTTTAGCAAGTGCAGAGAGGGTGGAACGAGACTGATCTGCGAAACGTTTCCGCCTCCTCCCAAGCCCACCAAACAACTGGAGCGCGTTTGGCGCTGCTGCCGTAACAAGTAGAACGCCCGCTAGAGCAATCGTGACGAGAAGCGCGGTCTGCACATATCCTTTCCGCCGCCGCAACACTAATTCTTTTTCCTGAGTTCCCATATTATTCGTATTTTTATTTTGGATTAACTTCTACCTTGTGTTAAATAGTATCCGAACGCATATATGCCACATAATCATACACTACACATCTGGGCCGGTCGGCCCAGATGTGTAGTGTATTGAAAAAGCATAATTTTTGCAACAACAACACGAAGCGATAGGTCGTTTAATTCCAGATTCTAACTCCAGAGGTCTCTAATTTCAGAGATCGGACCTTTCTGATTATTGACCCGTTCCATACACCCACGAGATCACGCGGAAATTCGTGTGCGGGGGTTCAGTGCCGCTTGTGAAATACTCGCCAAAGAGCGTCGTATCACTGCTGACTTTCGGTCCGATGCGCTGTTCCCATATCGCGGCAAAGAATTCCGTGCCGTCTGCGGGAGTGGGATTCGGACTTCGGATGCTCGCTGTGTCATCCTTCGCTATATTGCCGCCACGCGCCTTGTCGAATGAATATCCGCTTAGCGGTGTAGAGCTTCCAATCGTTCCTTGATAAAGAGCGCCAAAACGCTTTGTTTTCTCGCTGATGAATCCGGTGAAATATATGCAGTCGGCGTTCGGTGGAACATAGAATTGCCCGCTCGTTATCGCAGTGTAATCCGAATCGCACGACCATCCGACTTCCGGCCACCCTTTGCTATTTTCACGACCCGGAGTGCCGTATATCTTCTTGCCCGCGCTGTCGGAGCCGCTCGTCGTGTAGGTATCGTTTGATTGCCAGCTTGCCGCGAGCATACCGTCTGTGACACCCTGCACTCGCTCCATGGAGATGCGCGCCGTTGACGTGCCGTGGAACATAGCAAAGCCAATCGAGCCGGCACTCTCACCCGCGCACCAGCCGCCGCATGTTTCCACCGCGGGAGTTTGGTCAATGGTCGTAGTCGCTGTGCCGCTCCACCACGCAAGTTTGAGCTCCTCACCGGAATGCGAGAGAAGCTCAAACGCGTCTACGATGCCATACGTCGTGCCATTAACGGACGACGCGGCGCGCTCTATCACATACATATCCAAATCAAGCGTGCCGTCTGTCGGTCCCACCGTGCCGGATAGTTGCACGTACGGCGCGCCGTCTGACGCTTCCAGAGCAAGCGAAAAAAGTGTGATGGTATATGGAGAGAGATTTTTTAGTTCTACCCATTCGTCGTTTACGGAGAAGTCGGTCCCCGCCCATGCAATTTCGTTAATCACGAGCGGCTGTGTGTATGCAAACATTTCTCTTGCTGTAGATGTGGCAGACACATTGACGGCGCTGTCGTGCGCAATGAGCGCAATCGTACTACTTGCATGGTCGGCTACTGCCACGGTTGTTGACGTCCCCATCTCAATCGCACCTAACGCGCCGTTCAGCACGATTTGATACTGCGCAGCTCCGTCCACCCCTTCCCACGCGAGCGTAACATTCGTCGTTGGCACAAGGCAGAAATCATCGGAGAGAGAGTGCGCACATTCCGTTATAGAAACAGACGGCACGCCCGGCGGCGTGATATCTACAACAACCGAGCGAGTTGTTGTTGCCGACTCCAACATATCCGCCGCAAGCGCGCTCAAAGAAATTTCGGTTGCGCCTTCCGGCAATTCAAAAGAAAACGACCAATCGCCGGCGTCGCTTGCCGTGGTGGTTGCAGTCGTCATGCCATATATTGCTGTTACAAGCGCAAGAGCTGTGGAAGTGCCATTGAGCTGGACCGTGGCGGATGAGAAAATGGCGTTGTTTTGTGGAGAAGTGACGGCAAGTTGTGTTACCTCAGGCACTGGCTCGGGTTCTGGTTCTGGTTCTGGTTCTGGTTCTGGCTCGGGTTCCTGTTCTGGTTCCGGTTCTGGCTCGGGTTCCGGTTCTGGTTCTGGTTCTAGAGGCGGCGGTTCTTCTGCATCTCCGTTTCCACTGGCATTGGCTGGAACACTTTGAGTACGACTGCCGGTTTGCAATATGACGATGATAGAAGCTGTTTCTGGCGATGGCTGCGACGTTGTGGCCGTCGCGGGCGATTCCAGCGGCGCGAGCGGTTGTGTCGTCTGCTCTGCCGGAGCCTCCTGCGGCGACTCCGGCGGCGTTGGCGTTATCGGAAAAGGTGTTTCTACGCGAGGCGATGCTTCGTTTTGAATTTCAACGGGCGTAGATGGAATGTTTTCTTCCTCGAGCAACGCCTGCGGCGCTGGGATGTTTGTAACTGCGAGCGCCACCGCCCCGGCCTGACTTCTATTTCCGATTATGGAAGAAAAAGTGTTTTTAATAGCGCCCGCGAGAGATGTTGCGGAGTTGTTGACGGCCGTAGCACCGGAGCGAATAGCCGTCGCCGTCGGATCTCCGACTGCGTATGCAAGATGTGCGGCTTTGTAGCCGAGCGTCTTGTCGAGAGGCGTAAAACAGCCATCTTCGGAAACGGGCACTTCTTCCGACGAGAGAGCATCAAGTGCCGAAGAAATATCAGACACAATTCTCTGCGGTGCGCCAACAAGATATTCTCCGCTCATCGCGTGTCCGCGCCAGAGCTCCGCCGTCTCCGGTTTGGAGAGGGGAATGAGTATATTGGACGGAAGCGGCTCGCGCGCGCCGACCGATGCCGTCAATTCGCGCACTTTCGTTATGAGGTTGTCGTTTGCAGACGTGAGATATTTGTTGCCGTCCGCAACAAAGTGCGCCGGCGTGGCGATATTATATACGGTTATTGATTTCTCCGGCACGCCGTTTTGAGTTAGATACGCATAGAGTTCGTTGGTATAAAAAGTGCCTTGCGAGTGCCCGACGAGAAGAATT
The DNA here is from genome assembly GCA_001783335.1 of Candidatus Kaiserbacteria bacterium RIFCSPLOWO2_01_FULL_50_24. GTDB lineage: Bacteria > Patescibacteriota > Minisyncoccia > Phycocordibacterales > UBA2100 > UBA10103. Next base: position 12,944 of record MFLU01000021.1, read on the forward strand.
TTTTGCGTCGTCACTTCAGGATGTATCTGCATCAATATTGTTTTTAGGTCAAAGCTACTCACGGGCCGCCCGAGCGCCTGCGTTACCGATTGAATGGAGTCCCCAGCTCCGCCGAGGTGCGAGGGGTTGTAGCCGTTGATGAAATGAGTGCCCGAATTCGAAACCCTACTGTTAAACTCATCTCTCAAGTTATCGAGATTATTCTGGGCCTCAAACTTACTCGTAAATATCCCGTTTACATAAACAACAGATTCGCCGCTTTGCGTACATGCCGCAAAAACGAAAACTGGAAAGAAAAGGGCTGATATTATAATTCCAAATCGCATTCCTTTTCTGTGGGTAACGAATAACTGGTCATGTACCTATTGCGCACTTCCTCAACATGTTGCTGTCTTGTTTCTGTATTCAAAACAAAATCTATAATTTCGTTTTTTTTATTCATATTAGAAATACACAATGAACCTCGACTCTGCTCCTGTATCACGGCCACCAAGGTTTCTGAATTCACAACCTCTGTAAACTCCATCTGCAACGCCATCGCATACTGCAACATTGCCGCGCGGATTTTTATATCATCCGGATACTTATCAAAAATAGCGTGCTCCACGTCGTCGCGGATGCCGTTCTCGTTCGCGTCTACTCCCGCAATGGTTGCCACCGCCTCGGCCGCGCCCGGCCTCGGCGGTAAATTCTCGCCGGTCACATCTGCCATCGTGAGCGCCATGCCATGGATTCTCTCCACCGCTTCCGCCGTTTTCTCCTCCGCGCCAATCGCGAATATCCGATACACAACGAGTGCCCCATAGAGCGCCACCACCACCACCAAAATCGCAATCACCCACCACTTTTTAAACCACGTCGTTGTCATATTTCGCCCCATCCTACCATCAGCCACCACCCAAACAACCTTGACCCCCACACAAAACCGTCCCCCAACCACATCACCCGCTATGCCACCTTACTTTAGACGAAGGACTCTCCTTCGTCTTAATTTCATATACATATAGACGAAGGAGAGTCCTTTGTAATGTATTGGCTCCGCGTAGGGTTATGAGTTTTCTTTGCCGCAGGGGTGAACAGCCCTGCGGTCAAAGAGTGAGGTTTACTGGCAAAAAGCGGAAGACCAGAGACCTTTTTCTCCGAAACGCGCTCGCGCTTCCATCGCCCTAAAGTTCGTCTGATACGCGTATGGAGCCCTATAGGTATACTCGCGCGCATAACCTTCTTCAACAAGCAGTCGGTTTACGAGCGTCCCGTCACGCAAGAAAACATACGCGAGAATCCGCCCATGCCGGTCACGCTCTCCCTGTGTCGGATCCAATTCAAGACGCACGCGTGCGCCCGAAAGAAGCGCGGTGGCGCGCTCCGACGCTTCGCGCCCGAAACATTCGACGGATTTGCGAGGATGAGCGACCTCTGGCGTATCTATACCGATCATGCGCACCGTCTCTCGAGAACCGTTTCGGATCACAACAAACGTATCGCCGTCCACGATGCGCGAAACAGTGAGCCACTCATACGCAGTCGCGGTTTGAAAAAGTGAACTTTCATCCGTTTCATCCGACGGTTCGCCGAGGATATAGACCTCGTCGGCGTTATCAGTGCCTACCGATCGCACCTCAGACAAGTCGCGGTCGAGACGAGCTGAAGCGGAAGAGACAGACGCCGCATAATCCGGACTCCTCTCCGTATCGGGAGCAACGAAAACAACGGCGCCAATACCTACTGCAAGAAGAACGAAAAAACCAAGTGTGATCCTCTGCACCATCGCGCTATGGTATCAAAAGCGCGCATAAAAGCACCATTATTTATTCCCTTTCACGCAATTACCTAGCGCCAAAAACGGCTATTTTCGCCCCTCTCTCGATCCCATATCGACTTACGAAGTCGATATGAGGATAATTCAACCTGACGAAAGTTTCTTTAAACCACCTTTTACATGTCCTCCAAAGCTTCGCTTTGGTAAGGTATAAAAACGCAAACCCACGGTCACTAAAGTCATTTGGCGCGAAGCAGACAAATGACTAAGTGCCTCGGGCCCGCCTCGTCCCGCCTTCGCGGGACTCCGGCCGGTTTGTGTTTTTTGCTCCACCTTCCCGAGCTGCGCTCGGGCAGTGTGCAAAAAACACAAACCCCCGCCGAAGGCGGGAGCTTGCGCGACTTTCTTCTGAAGTATCCTATCTGCTTGCGCAGAGTGGGCACTCACAAGAGAGTGTAGCATACCTCTTGTTAATTTGCAATAGTTTGTACGGGTCCACCACATTTGGCACTCCTCAGCGGATAATGTCCTCACATGGTACTGGAGAGGCGCGAGCATTCCAAGCGATTCATGCGGA
>MFLU01000022.1:0-15148 GCA_001783335.1 Candidatus Kaiserbacteria bacterium RIFCSPLOWO2_01_FULL_50_24
CATGAATCGCTTGGAATGCTCGCGCCTCTCCAGTACCATGTGAGGACATTATCCGCTGAGGAGTGCCAAATGTGGTGGACCCGTACAATATGTTGCGTATTTTGGCGTGGAAGCGCATAGTGCGTCATAGAACAGAGTCCAAGAAAGGAGCCAGCGGTGATGATGGTATCTGAATACCCGCTCGCGGGGCGCGACGCAGGAGCGCAAACAGAAGAGGCGGCGAGCAAAAAAGAGATGCCCACCGTGCTGGTTATTGTTTCTGATACGGCATATCCGTCTGCCGGTCTGGCCGTCTCACATATTAAAAAGGTTTTTGCACGTATGGGGTATGCAGAGAGCTCTGTTGTCAGCGTGCCAATGTTTTCAGACGACGGACGACACACGACGGTACCGCTCGCAAAGTGCGGGGAGTGGTTCAAATTGTTTTTCGAGGGTGCCGAAGAGTATATCGCGACACACGGAAAGGACTACCAAACATGTGTTTTTGTTGCTTTCGTGCCAGTAAGCGGCGAGTTTGAGGAGCAACTTCCTGTCGCAAACAGGGGATGCACCGTGTGTGTAGGAATTTTTGTGGACCAGGCGGTGAACCGAAAGTGGCTCTATATGAACGTGCTACTCCCAGTGTCTGCGGTGTCACATGAACGAATCCTCTTTTATCCTGTTGCGCCGGGAATTCCCGCTAGAAGGGAACTGGACTTATACCCGATTGTTATGCACAATCTTGGGTTAATACAACAGGCAGTCGTTGAAGCGTATCTCGCCACTAAAAAAACCGATATACCAGTGGCAGATATTTCTTCCTGCTCTCAACAGACACTTGAAGTAATGCAACACATACATACGGGATTAGAAAACGCGTGTGATACGCTACCGTTTTCTTCTACTTCGGTAATGTGAACCCGGCACCTTTCCGATTTTGCGGGACGTTACATCCCGCAGCATCGGAAAAATTCACATAGAGCCCGCACCAAAGAGCGCAGGACATTAAGGGGGTTTGATGGATCTTTTGAGAGGTCTCTCGCGGGGGACCTCTTTTTGTTTTGTAAGTTACAGTTCGCGGGTTCTATACTGGAGGGCTTCCAACATGTGTGATGGCTCGATGGTGTCGCTTCCCACAAGGTCGGCAACGGTGCGCGCCACTTTGATAGTGCGGTGAAAGCCGCGGGCGGAGAGTTTCATGGAGTGCGCCGAGCTGACGAGAATGTCCTCTGCTTTTTGTGTGAGTTTCGCGTATGTCTCAATGTCGCGCGGTTTCATCTCGGCGTTTACGGACACACGCGGCGCTTTTTTGAAGCGCTCGTTTTGCAAAGTGCGCGCGGCCGCTATGCGTCCGCGCGCCGCGTCCGCTTCACCACCACCTCCCTTGCTTTTTTGAGAGAGCATCTCTGGCGGAATGTCCGGCACCGTTACCCACATATCAATACGGTCTGCCACAGGGCCGGAAATTTTCCGTCGGTATTTTTCTACCACGTGCGGCATGCACTCGCATCGCGGCGTTCCCGCGTGTCCGCACGGACACGGGTTCAAGGCCGCGATGAGCATAAACTGCGCCGGGTACACGGCGGAGCCCTTCGCGCGCGAGACCGACACCTTTCCGTCTTCAAGCGGCTCGCGAAGCGCTTGCACCACATCGCGATGAAATTCAGGAAATTCATCTACAAATAAAATACCGCGGTGAGCGAGCGTTACTTCTCCCGGGTGCGGTATGGTGCCGCCACCAATAAGTGAGGCATAGGAGGAGGTGTGGTGCGGCGAGCGAAATGGTGCAAAGAATACCGCAGGGGCGCGAAGCGCTCCTGCGAGTGAATGTATCGCGGTAACCTCAAGCACTTCTTCTTCAGAGAGTGGCGGCAGAAGTGCCGCCGCCGCGCGCGCGAGCATTGTTTTGCCGGTGCCGGGCGGGCCGTAGAGCGCAATGTTGTGCCGTCCTGCCGCCGCGATTTGGAGAGCGCGCTTTGCGCTCTCTTGCCCGCGGATGTCATCAAGAGTAGGTACACCACCTTCTTTTTCAGCATGTTTGCGCTTCTGCGCCAGGTGGCGCGCCAGAGAAAACTTTTCTTTTTTTGCAAAATGCCGCACCAGCTCGGAGAGCGTGCGGACCGGAAAAATAGCAATACCGGATACAAGCGCGGCCTCGTCCGCATTTTCTGCCGGAACATATAATTCTTTGAATTTTGCTTCACGAGCGGCGATGGCAAGAGAAAGTGCGCCGCGTACGGGGCATACGTTTCCATTCAGCGACAACTCCCCCGCGAATAATTTTCCGGCCGGGTCAAACACCAGCTGTTCGGAGGCCAGCAAGAATGCGAGCGCGATGGGGAGGTCAAACAGCGCCCCTTCTTTTTTAAGTTCCGCGGGCGCAAGCGACACAACGATTTTCTTGTTGCTTCTCTTTGGCGACTCAAAGTCATCGGCTTGGAAGGACGGGGTATTTTTTATCGCGGCGGCGACGCGATCTTTCGATTCCTCAACCGCCTTGTCTGGCAATCCGACGATGGAGAAGGCATGGAGGCCCTTCGTGATGTCGCACTCAACGGACACAATGCGCCCGCGCGGGAGCGATGGTTGGCCGCCGTAGACGCGCGCGACACCGGATTCAACGGTTTGTTTTTTTGCCATACGGCTGAAAGGAAAGCGTAACGTTAAACTTTTCCGCTATTTGTATAACTTCCGCAATCTTGTTTTGACGTTCCGCGTCGGACATCTCTGGAGATTCTTTTTGCAAGCGGTCTACGAGCATACCGTACCGGAACATAATGGCGAAAAGTACATCTGATGCCATACGGTATCTTCTGTTACGCTCGAAAAGCTTGGAGATTTCCGCAATGTTGTACTCCCTTACACAATTTCTGTCAAAAGTTTTGATACATGCCAAAATTCTCTCGCGGTCTTCAAGCGGCAGATTTGAGCGCTCTAAGGCGCGCGGTATCTCTTCCCGCCATAGCAGCTGGAGGTCAAATATCTCCGAAGAAAGAGGGCCGTTCGTAAGTGACATGCGCCACACCCCGGCTGGGTCCAGGACTAGGTCCTCAAAAGAAGTATTCTCTCGCTCAAACCAGCGTTTATGGGTCCAGATTAGTAACAGTATGTCTTGGGTGCTCGGTGGAGCGAGAGTGGGTAGGATTTCTTTGCGTGCCAGTGCCTCACGTGATTCTTCAGTGATATATCCAGCGTGCACGAGAGTTGCGTATGTGTGGGTATGCGCACGTTTTACCTCACTAACATTCTCCTCTGCCAAAACTTTTTTTATAAACTGTTCGTAAAAGTCTACATCGGCTGTCGTACCGCGCGTTTTTCCGAGGTCGCGCGGTTTTCGCCACATCGTGCGCTCACCTCCGGTGAAAAAAGCGATGGTTTCGTTTGGCGTGTTAAATACATCGTGTTTGAGAGCGGCGAGACCCTCCTCCCATGTCATACCCTCTTTCACCTCTACCGCCCACGCACGTTCTGTAAAAACAGCACTCAATAGGTTGGGCATTGTTAAGGCGGCTCCGGCGGCGGCGATGCCGCGCAAAAAATCTCGTCGTGACATTTCCTTTTTCTCCGTCCCCTCTTTCATATTGGCCACTCTATCGCACTATTCAAACTTTGCCCAGTTGACCCCTACACTTATGTTTGTGTTATCTATCTAAAACAAACGCCGCCCCGAAGAGCGGCGTTTTCAGTTGTGGTGGTTCTCACTTGAAGCGCGCGGTGCCTTCGTAGCAGGAGTCTTTTTCGCACCAACCGCAAGTGAATTTGCTTGCAGTAGGGTCGGCACACCGTAGGTTGTTTGTGATAAGAAAGAGCAGGAAGCCGGGTTTGCAGATGATCTCGTCAATCTGGAACTCTCGACCCATAGATACGGGAGGAATGCTCTCGTTGATCCTCCTGATCGGACGAATCTGTGCCTGCATGACGATCGTTTGGTCATTGATGTTCACAGTGCACTTAACGCTGTAGTTACCCGGGCCGTTTTTCCGCCAACGGCACTGAGCGCTCCCCTCGGTATCTGGGCTGGAGCCTCTGCACCCTCCCGCCAGTGTTTGGAATGGCAAGGTATTGAATTCCAGTTCTCCCGCGCTCGTAATCGGAGCCCATAGAAGGGTCGCGATGACAATAGTGAGTCTGTAAAGAACACGCATTTCACCCTCCTTTGGGCTTATCGTAAAGCGTCACCGTCTGTGACGCGGATTCATTATATCCTAGAAGTGCAGGTATGGAAGGGTCTAGAAGAAGCAGGGACAGGCACAGTACTCTCACCACCCATAGAGTGTTCCCTTGCCACTATCTATGGTTGAAACACAAAAGCCCCCGCTCAACAAAATTGTTGGAGTGGGGGCCTTGTGCGCTGCGTTATGCGGCGCGGCTAACCTTGACCGCGTTCGGCCCTTTCGGGCTGTCTGCTACTTCAAAGGTTACCTTGTCTCCCTCACGAAGTTCGTCGAACGAAACGCCGACCAACTCGTTGGAGTGGAAAAAGAGATCCTTTTCCTCACCCTCGCGAGAGATGAACCCGAAACCCTTGTCAGTGAGACGGGCGATAGTTCCTGTTTGCATAGAGCAATAAGAATTGTTGACTAATGCCTGCTCGATGTGTTCTGACGACGTAGGGCGAGGAAGTGGAAAAGCTTGCTTTTGCACTTCCGAGCCGAGGAGTCAGCAAAGGTAATCCTTTAGTCGGGCCGGTATCAATAGAGGCTGGAGAAAAAGCTCGATCCCTGATTCTCTGGATCAGCACTTATCGATACATCAATCCTATCATGGGCGAATCAGCTTGTCAAGGGGGGTTGGTAATGTCCAAGCACTTATGGCACTTTTCTTTATCATTAAAGAAAACCGCACTCCTTTTCGGGTGTGCGGTTTTTAGAATTTTACCCAGCACCTTTCATACCCCGCATTCTTTGATTTAGGTCATCTGTCATTAAAGGTGCTGGGTTTGCTGCAATATATTTTTCAATAATAGCGCAGAAGTCCTCTGCGATTGTCGGACCACTTAGGGTGGCAAAGTGCGCGCCGTCAACGTAGACTGGCGCACGCGGTGCTTCGTTGGTACCGGGAAGAGAGATGCCGATATCGGCGTGTTTCGATTCTCCCGGGCCGTTCACCACGCAACCCATGACCGCGATGCGTAGATTCTCTACGCCGGGATATTGCGTCTTCCACGTCGGCATCCGTTTTCTGATATGCCCGTCTACTTTGGCGGCCAACTCGACGAAAAAAGTACTCGTTGTTCGTCCGCAACCCGGACAGGCGGAAATGGCGGGTGCGAATTTTCGCAAGCCAAGCGCTTGAAGCACTTCTTGGCACACGCGCACTTCATCGGTCCGTAACCCTCCGGGGCCTGGCGTCAAGGAAACGCGAATAGTGTTCCCTATACCCTCTTGGAGTAACAGAGTGAGTGCTACGGTTGAGACCACAACGCCTTTTATTCCCAAACCAGCCTCCGTCAGCCCAAGATGTATCGGGTAGGTCGAGCACCGCGCAATCTCACGATTGACGAAAATGAGATCGTCTATCGCGGAGGTTTTCGCACTCACGATAATGCGATCCGCCGGAAGGCCGTAGTGCTCCGCAAGTAGAGACGACTCGAGCACGCTCTTAACCATTGCATCGCAGAGCACAACCTTGTCGCTTTTCGGTTCTTTACTCTTCGCATTCTCATCCATGAGTTCGGCGAGGAGACCTCGGTCGAGCGAACCCCAGTTGACGCCGATGCGCACCGGCTTCTTGTGCCGTATTGCCGCCTCGATCATCTTTTGAAAACGCCGATCGCGGAGTTTTCCGCCGTGTATCGTGCCGGGATTGATGCGGTACTTATCAAGCGCGGCGGCGCAATCGGGATAATCTACAAGAAGTAGGTGACCGTTGAAATGGAAGTCGCCGATGAGTGGATTGGTGATTCCCTCCTTCAACAGGTGCTCTTTGATGTGGGGAACGGCCTTTGCCGCTTCGGGAGTGTTCACCGTAAGGCGAATGAGCTCCGAACCTGCCCTGGCAAGCGCGCGGACTTGTTTTATTGTCTCCGCCGCATTGCTCGTTTCGGTATTTGTCATTGACTGGATGCGGACAGGATGTTCCCCGCCGATGCCCACGCCGCCCACAAAAACCTCCTGCGTTTGATGCGTTGCTTTCATCGGCGCACCCCTCCTTTTTCGGTGAGCATTTTAGGAAGTGAGAAGCGTACGCGCTCGTCTTCAGTCCGCATCTCTTCAAAACTCACGGCCCCGAATTTTTCAAGACGCGTTCGTATTTTGTCAAGCAATGCTTCCGGAGTTGACGCGCCGGAGCTTACGCCCACCGCTCGAATGCCGATAAACAATTTTGTCGAGAGCGCGCCCGCGTCCTCTATGAGATACGCAGGCACGCCCGCAGTACGGGCCACTTCGACTAGACGGTTCGCATTCGAGCTCTCTTCAGAGCCAACAATGAGAATAAGGTTCGTACGCTTTGCGAGCACTTTTACCGCATCTTGGCGATTTTGCGTGGCGTAACAGATGTCCGTCTTGTGCGGACCGACAATGTCGGGAAATCGCCGCTTAAGAACTTCGACGATTGTTTTCACATCGTCAACGCTAAGCGTCGTCTGCGTCGTGTAGGCAACTTTTTCAGGGTCCGAAACAACGATGCACTCTGCGTCCTCAACTGATTCTACAACCACCGTATGATTCGGCGCTTCTCCCTTTGTTCCAATCACTTCTACATGATTCCTATGCCCCACCAGAATAATCGTCCTGCCTTCGCTCGCGTAGTGCTTCACTTCACTGTGTACCTTCACTACCAGTGGACACACCGCATCAATGACTCCCAGATTCCTCGCCCTTGCCTCCGTGAAGCACTCCGGTGGAGAACCATGCGCACTCAAGATTACTCGCGATCCTTCGGGGATTTCCGACACGTCTTCGACGAAAATAACACCGAGTTTTTCTAGACGTTCAACCTCATGTCTGTTGTGCACAACCGCATGCTTCACATAAAGGGGTAAGCCAAAGCGCGAAAGAGCACCTTCCACAATGGCGATAGCTCGTTCAACTCCAGCACAAAAACCTCTTGGTTTGGCAAAGATTACGTGCATAAAGCACTCCCCATCTCTCTTTCCACCCCTCTTTCTCTCTACAGGATAACTCAATATAGCCCTAGGGTCAAAGCAATTTCCCACCAGTTTTTTGTTTTGGCTGTGTGCGTGCAATACAAATGATACTGTGCATATTTCACCAAGATTCTAATATCGACCTCGATCGCTCTGTCATTGGCGGGCAGGTCGGACTAAGTGTGAGAGAGTACTCTCCCACTTCGCTCCTCGCTAGCCGCAATAAAAGAACGGGGTGGGAATCCCATTCAAGCATTGTGTAATGGTTCAGTTTTTTTAAGTTTCTTATCCACCATAACCGCACTTATCGTGGGCGCTGCGCATGTATACTTGAGGATACTAGTCGGCTAAATCGCCATATATCATGACCAAGAAAATAGCATTCTGGTTTCTGGGCCTCCTTCTACTGGTTACGCCAATAGTCTCTCCGGCTCAGGGTGCTGACATTCAGACCCAGGTTCAAGCATTACAGGCGCAGATTGCGGCGCTTCTTCTCCAAATACAAACACTCGAGGCAAAGCTCGGTCTTTCTTCTTCAACACCCACTCCATTGCCGACGCCGTCCGCTTCACAAACAGGATCATCGTGTGTCACTATTTTGAGGCACCTCTCATATGGTGCACATGGAAATGACGTATCGGACCTACAGCGTTTTCTTGCACAAGATGCGTCGATATATCCGGAGAAGATAGTAAGTGGTTTTTTTGGATCTCTTACACAAGCGGCAGTCCAGCGATTTCAGGCTCGTTACGCCATCGTATCTTCTGGAACTCCGGAAAGTGGATATGGCGTTGTAGGACCACTAACTCGTGGACAGATACGATCACTTTCTTGTGCGAATACGCAAGGAATTTCTCCGTTTGTTGGTCCCACTGCACCAGCATGCCAAATTGCAGGGCTCTCTATTCCTTCAGGTGGTTCAGCATCGCTATACGTTCAGTCGTCTGTGCCATTTAACCTAACGTGCGAGGTTCAATCTAGGTTGTGTATAAACGGTGTGCTTACCGGAGACTCTCGATACCAGTACGGAACGTGTACGATACGCTCTGCGTCTGCGTGCTCTATTGCAGGATTAACCGTACCCCACGGGACGTCTCGTGTTTTCTACTCGCAATCATCTGCTCCATTTAATACATCGTGTAGCTCCCACTCGCAGACACGTACATGCGATAACGGCGTACTTCTGGGGTCGTCACAGTATGTGTACCCCTCATGCTCAACTGATTCACCAAGCGTGTGCACACTAGACAACGTAGAAGTTTCACATAATGCATCACGCACATTTTACTCTGCAAGTTCCGTTGCTTCCACTGCATCGTGCCTCACAGTCTCGCAATTGCGCACATGCGTGAACGGAGTGTTAAGTGGAAGCGATTCATACAACAAATCAAGCTGTTCAGTCGGCATATCATGTGTTATTGACGGTGAATCAGTCTCGCACGGACAATCGCGTCTGCTCTACTTCGCAAAAAATATTCCCCGAAACGAGCTGTGCACATCATACTCACAGTCTCGCTTATGTTCCGACGGTGTTTTTTCAGGAAATAGTTCATACATATATACATCGTGTGCTCCCGTAGCCGCGCAAAATTGCGCACTCGACAACGCAGTTGTCGCACATAGTTCCTCGACACCGTTTTATTCTACGACACAAGCACCGGCCGGAAAGTCGTGCTCGTCTTATGTTTTGAGTCGAACATGCACAAGCGGTGTCCTTTCCGGCTCAAGTTCGTATAACAGAGCAAGATGTTCTGACACGGCGCCATGTATACTCGACGGTATAACAGTTCAGCACGGCAGTTCAACGATCTTTTATAACAAGACAAATGTTGCGTTTGGGATAGGATGCGCTTCCGTGTCTAAGTCTAGGGTATGCACAAATGCCGCTCTAAGCGGCAGCATAGAGTACAAGTACGGGAGATGTAGCGTTACGGCGCCCGGCACGTAGCTACGACAAGGTATTGCAAGTGTTCTATCGGTGCCTACCTCCACGCTTAGTTGAAGTACGAGAAATGGGGAAAGCTGCCCTTTGCTTTTTGGGACGAACTCCATTAGAAGCTCACAAAGGCGAAGGCAGCGCCGTCACCAAGAAAAAACGTACCGCATGGCCGAAGCCAACAAAGCTTTTGCTTTTTTCCACAGTTTGAGCTACATTATGAGGACGCCATCGGGCGTTTTGTTTTCATCATCCAGCCCCAGTTTTGGTTTGTGGAAATTTCCACAGCTCAAAACTGGAGCTGGGTCGCTATTTAGGATTCTCTAGCAGCTAGCACCTAGAAGCTAACAGCTATCCCATGGGATTTCCTAGAAGCTAGCAGCTAGAAGCTATGTCAAGGGATTACCCATTAGAAAAAGTTCGCAATTTCGGAATAATCGCGCACATTGACGCGGGTAAAACGACTACATCCGAACGCATCCTTTTTTATACGGGGATGTCGCACAAAATAGGCGAAGTGCACGAAGGTGACACGATAACCGACTGGATGGAGCAGGAGCGCGAGCGCGGCATCACCATTACGGCCGCCGCCATCACGTGTTTCTGGGTCCCAACTTACCTGTTGGCGCAGATAGACGCGGAACAAAACGCGGATGAACGCGGAAAAAAAATTCAGGAGCACAAGCACCGTTTCAACATCATTGATACGCCGGGCCACATCGACTTCACAAGCGAAGTAAAAAGAAGTATGCGCGTCTTGGACGGCGCAGTCGTCGTTTTTGACGGCGTCGCGGGTGTGGAGCCGCAGTCGGAGACCAACTGGCGCTACGCCGAAGAGGCCAACGTGTCACGCATCTGCTACATCAACAAATTAGACCGCACAGGCGCAAGTTTTGAGAAATCGTACGCAAGCATTCTTGATCGCCTTTCCACCAAAGCTGTGCGCATGCAGATTCCGATTGGTGCGGAGGCGCAGTTTGAGGGCGTTGTGGACCTTCTAACCTTGAAAGCATACAAGTTTGAGGGTGAGATGGGGAAAGACGTCGCTCTATATGATGTGCCGGAAAATCTGAAAGCAGAGGCGCAAAAATATCGCGCGGAGCTCATTGAGAAAATCGTAGAAAATGACGACACGGTTATGGGTGATTTCCTGGACGGCAAAGAGATTCCACTTGACGTGCTGAAAAAAACGCTCCGTAAGGGAGTCGTTGAGAACAAAGTATTTCCTGTTCTCCTCGGCTCTTCCCTCAAGAACAGGGGCGTACAGCTCGTCTTGGACGCGGTCGCTGATTATCTACCGTCCCCATTGGAAGTGCCGCAGGCGCATGGCGTGAACACCGATACCGGTGCGGAAGAAACGCGAGAGGCATCCGACGAGGCACCGTTCGCCGCGCTCGTTTTCAAATTGCAAGTTGACCCATTTGTTGGCGCGCTTTCCTTCTTCCGCGTCTACTCCGGCTCCATTAAAACAGGCGACACCATTTATGATTCCGCGAACAACAAGAAAGAACGTCTTGGCCGCATTGTGCGATTGCAGGCCGACAAACGCGAGGATGTGAAGATAGTATATGCGGGTGAGATTGCCGCCGCGGTGGGCTTAAAGGAAGTGAAGATAGGGCATACGCTTTGCGACGCCGCGCACCCAATCGCACTTGAAGCAATAGTATTCCCAGAGCCGGTCGTCTCCATGCGCATTGAGCCGAAAACAAAAGCCGACCAGGAGAGAATGGGCGTCGCCCTGTCGCGCCTCTCCGATGAAGACCCGACTTTTCGCGTTACCTCTGACCCGGAGACCATGGAAACCATCGTTGCCGGCATGGGTGAGCTCCACCTGGAAATTATCGTGGATCGCATGAAGCGCGAGTTTAACGTGGAAGCGTCTACGGGGAAACCGCAAGTCGCCTACCGCGAGACGGTGCAGGGCACAAGCGATGTTGAGTACAAGCACATCAAGCAGACCGGCGGCCGCGGCCAGTATGGGCACGTGAAGCTCCGCGTGAAGCCGCTTGAACCGGTCATTGAGGGAAAAAGGATAAAGAACAATGTGGAGCGCGAGGAGCACTTTGAGTTCATCAATAATATTAAAGGCGGTGTCATTCCGCAGGAGTTCATCACGCCTATCAAGAAAGGTATCAGAGAAGCGATGGACAGGGGAGTTCTCGCGGGCTTCCCCATCGTGGACGTATCAGTAGATCTCTACGACGGCTCGTATCACGATGTGGACTCTTCCGAAATAGCGTTCAAGCTTGCGGCCATTAACGCGATGCAAGATGCGGTCGCAAAAGCGAAGCCCGTTATTCTGGAACCCATCATGAAATTGGAAGTCGTCGTTCCGGAGAAATTCATGGGTGATGTGACTGGCATGATTAACAGCAAGCGCGGCACCATTGAGGCGATGGGCGAGCGCGGGCAAGCGAGAGTTATCACTTCGAAAGTCCCGCTCTCCGAACTCTTTGGCTTCACCACGCAACTCCGCTCCGCGACAGAAGGAAGAGGAGTACCAAATGTAGAATTTAGTCACTACGCAGTGGTGCCGCGCGGCGTGCAGGATGAAATCATCGCCGCGAGGAAGTAATCTCGTTCCGTCCATTACAACAATTCCATGGAATTGTTGTAATGCGTCAAAATCATCAAGGCAACGCCTTGATGCGGATGGACATTTCTTGTGCACATTCTGCGGTTGTCGTACAATCAGCGCATGAATAATGCTGTCCTAACTGTGCTTCCAGAAACGCAACAGGAAGCGCTTAAAAACTTGGGCGTGGTGCTATTGTATGTGCATGGATCTGTGGCAACAGGTAGTGCTCGGAAGGACAGCGATGTTGACATTGCTGTTCTTTTCGACCACACGCCCGCGGACTCCGTGGAGGCGACAGCTGGCATTGTCGCCGCGTTACACGGTTTTGAGAAAGAGCGCGAGATGGATGTGTCCATTCTCAACGAGGCGAGCCCGCTTCTGAATCAGACGGTGGCTTCACAGGGGAAGCTGCTGTATGCGCGATTACCGGACGACGCGCTTCTATTCGAAATGCGCGCCATGCATGAATATGAATATTCGCGACAGGTGGTACGTCTTGGGCAAGAACTTGCTCTACAATACAAATACAAGAACACGCGCGCATATGACTGAATTTTCTAAAGATTTGTTACGGCAGAAGTTGGTGCAGTGCGCAGAGGCGCTGTCCCTTCTTACGCAAACCCGTGAGATCGGTACTGTCGAATATTTCCGCAAGAATCCCGACGTGTACCACGCGGTGTGTTATCGTTTTGTCACTGGTATTGAAGCCTTGTTTGATATCGGCCAAATAATTCTTGCGAGTAGAGGGCTTCATGCCACGAGTGAGCGTGATATCGGAGCACTACTCGCGCGAGAAAAGGTTATCCCCGACGATCTCGCCAGCCGCCTAACGAGTATGTACGGTTTTAGGAATCGTCTTGTACACGCATACGGCACACTTGATGATGCAAAAGTTGCGGAGTTTCTCGCGAAGAATCTCGACGACATGGCGACGTTACTCTCGGTAGCTAAAAAAGCGCTCGCAGACAACGACTGAATACCGTGACCGGACTCGCGTCGTTAACGCCAAAGCCTGCCCCGTAGCCCCAGCACCTTTCGCGAAAGGTGCTGGGTGCTACTGGGGTTCCGTTCTCCGAGCTCTTCGGCCTGCCCCATTAGAAGCGTGGAGCACTTTCAATGGGGTGCAGGACGACATAATCGTCGCGAGGAAGTAATCTCGTTCCGTCCATTACAACAATTCCATGGAATTGTTGTAATGGACGTGGTGCGCTAGAGGAGAAATCGGGAGATCGTATCTCCCGATATTTGGGATTAATGGTAAAAAGCGATGCTAATTCCAACACGAAAACCGGTTTTTGTGTTGAACTTTGGTGTACATGCGGCAAGGCCGGGCCTTTCCGTGGTTTAATGTATCTGGACTAGCTGTTAACGCAGCCGCCAGAATGGCACAAAAACACCCCAAAAGTCGCCCCTTGAGGTGCCACCGATGTATCTCATCTTCTCCAGAAGGGAGGTCAGAATGTGAATATCGTGCCGCTGTCAGTGGTGATGCGCAGGCCTCCAGGAATCTTGCACGTTATTACACGTATAAGTGAGTTATTACCGTTCGCCCCGTAGCGAACCCATCGAGTCCCGATCCACTTGTATACGTGATTATCGCCGGGGCTAGCATAGGAATCGGTCGTATAAGTAAGCACCGTCGCATCACTGTTGCCGCCGGTCAATGCATAACACATGCGTGCCCGTGTTGCCGCATCGTTGTAGGGAGTACCTACCCCACTGACGGTGACATTTCCATTATCGACCATATCTTGGACGAGTAGATACAAAGGTGTTCCCGGAGTCTGTGTCGCTTTGAGATTGTAAGTATCATGCGGACCCGAGGTTTGCTCCACCTGATACGAAATAGTCGCCCACTCGAGAGTACCACTCGAATCCGTGCTTACGAGCACTTTACCCCCAAGAGGAGACCCTCCGCCGCGCATGCGGATAGAGCCCGCAACATCAAGCGAAACAGTCGAGTTTTCAACACCTATGCCTAGTTTCCCTGAAATATATTGACTCCCGAACACCGCAAGCGCATCCAGTGAGAGGCCTGCGTTTTTCACTTGGTCTACGGAGCCGACATTAATGGGCGCTGGGACGTTGCCGTCCGGGGGCGACTGGGTGGGGCCGGTCCAGGCGGAGATGAGAGATGCGGCAAAGAGAACGACCAGAAGCGCAAAGAGAAACAGAAAGAGTTGTCTAAGAGAAAAATTGCTTTGCATAGGTGTATGTTTATTGTGTTTATAATTATAATAAATAGTATACCCTATATTTCCTGCCATACGGGCACGATGTTAACAGTCACACTCTGGTGCAGTTCTCCGCCATCGCCCGTGCAGTCCAAGCTATAGACGGTTGGGAATGGTATCGGTTTTGACTCATAGTTGCCGGTATTTCCGGTCCACTCATCTCCGACATCCGGTGCGCTTACGATACACAACGAGGCGAATTCTACGTTCCATATCACATTGGTTGTTCCTCCGACGCGCACCAACTGGGGAATCACCTTCAGATTCCCGTTGCCGTCCTCGTTTTCTGTCGGTGTTGGGGGCGGCAGCGGCACACATACACCAGACGAGCAGAGGTACGAACATGTTTGCACGAACGTTTCACTGCAAAATTGGTTGCGATACCATTGGTCGTCTGCGCTACAGAAATACGTAGGACTACACGGTGTGTAGGTGGTGTATGCACCTGCAAAGTCAACCCACCCGACGACATCGCTTCCCCATGCAAAGCCGGAAAAAGCGCCTGTCTCCGCCCCGACCACGCCATAATCGGGACTCGTGCCTCGTAAACTAATCCACCCGTCCCAGCCGTCTGCGTCGGTGGTGGGATTTTGCGCGTAGGTTATTTCAATGCGCCCGCCCGCGCCCGCGCCGCCGGAGTGGCCGCTTCCTCCATCGTCTCCACCGGCGCCACCCGCACCAACCGTTACGTCAATAATAGAGCCGGGTGTAAGCTCTCCTGCGGAATATGTTTTCTCACTGTATGCGCCGCCGCCGCCGCCACCGCCCGCGGTTGTCTGCGTGTTGTATGATGCGCCGCCACCGCCTGCTCCCGGCGCTCCTCCTGCCGAGCCGTCACTGTCACCGGTGCCGCCTGCGCCGCCCGTGCCTCCGCTTGGAGAATTGCCGCCTGCGCCGCCCGAAGTGGGAGTGCCCAATGTTCCTCCGGCACCAGAGTTCCCCGCAGTATTGGTGTCCCCGCCTGAAGCACTGCCGCCCGCGCCGCCGGTGCCGAGAGTGCTCTTTCCGCCTGTGCCTCCAGAGCCGCCGTTTGCAACGAGTGGAGTCGGACTGCCAAACATGGATTGGCCACCATCCTCACCCGAAACGGGAGTGCCCGATGTTCCTCCGCCATACTGATACACTTCGTCGTCATCCTCGTCCATCACCCAAAAGTATGTGCCGTCCCAGGTGATGCCGAGGGGGCCTCCGTTCCCGCTTGCGGCGGTGTCAAAGGAGAAGGAGGCGTAGGTGCCATTGCTGTTGTACTTGTACACTTCTTTGTCAGTGAGGTCCACCACCCAAAAGTATGTGCCGTCCCAGGTGATGCCGCGGGGGTTGCCGTTCCCGCT
>MFLU01000022.1:15175-25877 GCA_001783335.1 Candidatus Kaiserbacteria bacterium RIFCSPLOWO2_01_FULL_50_24
AAAAGTATGTGCCGTCCCAGGTGATGCCGCGGGGGTTGCCGTTCCCGCTTGTGGCGGTGTCAAAGGAGAAGGAGGCGTAGGTGCCATTGCTGTTGTACTTGTACACTTCGTCGTCAGTGACGTCCACAACCCAAAAATACGTGCCGTCCCAGGTGATGCCGAGGGGGTCTCCGTTCCCGCTTGCGGCGGTGTCAAAGGAGAAGCCGGTGTACTCGCCTACGCCGTAAGCGGACTCCCCAACGGCATTCCCGCCTCCCCCGCCGGCACCCCACACTTTGACGGTCATCGTTTCGTAGTCGGGTACGGTGAACGTGTCTGCGCCGTCCGTGGTGAAGGTTTTGGTTATCTCTTCGGGGTCCGATTCAATAGGCACGAACGCGGAGAGCGCGCGCAACCAGCCGGAGACGCCGCCACCTTGGATCTTTGCAGAACATGGCGCATCGGGACACCCTGCAACATCAGAACCGTTTGCGCTTATCCATCCAATGTTTTCGCTCCACGCATAGCCCGTGATCTCGCCCCCGCTATTTATCTCAAATCCGAAATTGTACGCCCCGCACGAGCCGGTGTTCTCGCAGTGTAGGTCTATCCATCCTATGGTGTCGCTCCACGCAAAGCCGGTAATCGGCGTGGCGCTTGCCTGTGACGATGTAGTGCCAGGAAGTGCGAATAGAGAAGATACAAGAGCATACAGCAGTACGAATGTGCCGATGAGAAGGAACTGTTTTACGGGTGTCGGCATGGAGTGCATATGGCTAGTTGAGTTAGCGGAGTGATTCTAGGATTCGTAGTTGCTCACTTTCGTCGGGGCGTTCTGCGGCTGGTGTAGTGGATATCTCTTGTAGTATACGTATTTGTACGCTGCGTTCGGGAGGTGATGAGGACTCGGACAGTGCCGTGAGCACATCCAACTTGTCCTGCAGTGTCGCGGTATCTTCCGAGGTGCCGAACGGCCACGCGAGAAAGCCGTCGCCACGCGGCATCTGTAGATACAAGAGAACAACGATTGCAAGTGCTCCAGCCACTAAAGCACCGACAACGATGAGGAGTACCGAGAAGGGGTCGGGCTTCGTATCGTGCTCAGGTTCTCTCGGTGTGCCCCATATGGTGGGCAGTTTCATATACACTATGTAGTATATCGTTACTTTGCGGATGCGCGCCGGTCTATGGGTGGATAACCAAGCACCAAACTTTGGCTTAGTCGGTATCAATAATAGTGTCTTTTGATTTGCATGGTAGATAGCGGACAGTATTGCAATAGTACCCTGGCGCGTCCCGACAAAAGAAAGCCAAAGTTGGTTCATGGGCAGGGGTGGGCGCTCCGTCGCCTGTTGTCCGCGCCGAACGTCGTATTGAGTGGTAGTGTGGGAGCACATCACTACTGTGGCAACGACTCTACGCGTGAACATGTCGCGCGCGATGTTCTCTCGAGGCAAAAGTCGCCCTTTCCTCCGCTCTAGGTGGTGGATCCAGCACCGCGCTTTGCACTTCTGCAGCACTTATGCGCGATTGACGCTGAATACATTCTGAAATACAGTCAAAGATAGACCACAGTGGGCGGAACAGAGAGTAGGGAGGTTGCTATGCGTAAGCTCTACACACTGCTTGTTGCGGTGATTTTCGCACTTGGTTTCTCACAAGCGAATGCCGGCGAGCTTTCTGTGAAATCTGCCAAAGGTGCGTACGGCACCAATGTGCACACGACTGGCGCGTACTTTCACACGCTGGGCAATAAAAGCCGCCATCACGCCATGCATTACGATTTGCCAGCCGGTACCGTGCTTGAACTGAAATGGGAAAACAAGCGTACGGTGGTTATCGTGAACGGCATAGGCGGATCGAGCTTAAAGCGGCTCAATCTTTCCGAACAGACCGCCACGGCACTTGGTATGAAAAAAATCGGTGTGGTGCAAAACATGTCATACCGCGTTATCGCATGGCCGATGGAGCGCGGTTACCCGAAAGACCTTACAGAAGCCCAAGTGGACAGGATTCTTAGCGGTGAGGGTGTGGGAGATGTCGTCTCTGGTGTTATTGCGACTGGAGAGACAATCATTCCTCTTCAAGACGACGAGGAGGGACCGGATACAGCACGGCCCGAATCCACTCTGGAAGTGCTTGAGATTCCGCGGAATACGAACAACCACCCGGATGTGCTCAAGGGTGTTGATTTTGCGTCGAAGGTATTCGGCGCGATCTTTGAGCGGAGTGCGGAAGATACCGCGCTCGTACACAACATGCTGAAAAGCGTATGCGGGACCGAATCAAAGTGCAATCCGGGAAAGATTCATTACACGCAAAACGGTGGGCTGAGTGCGTATCAAGGTATCGGTCAGCTTGGCAAAAAAGAAGCCAAAGAAGCGCACGAGATACTCAAGCTATTTGCCGACTCGACACTACTCGACCTAGACACGAGAGAGCACCTGCGTGGCCTCGTCGACAGATTTGATTCTGCCATACGAGACGGCACGCCACTCGATCCTGAAGTGGATCCACGTTTTGATCCGAGCTACGGACCGCTTCTCTTGATGGCGTTTCATTCGTCGAACGAGTCTAATCGCATTCTCGCTCTCCTCAAAACATTTCCCAGGGACACGATGTATCGTATCGATGTGGAAGCGGGCGTGGTGCCTGATCAAGACGGGAATGTCACCGCAGAGGAGGTGCACCATGCGGGATTGCAGTCGGCGCAGTTGGCACCAGGCGGTTTCGTGGAGAGCACTGGGCTTGTAGATCTCTCTGCCGTATGGCCGCTCACTGGCTCGCAGAGTGAGGCAAACGAGGGCTTACTCCGTGTGTGGATCGTGAAGCCGAATGAAGGCGCCGACTCTATGGGTTACAGTATGCCGGGAATCGGTTTGCCAAAGACGCGCGCAGAGGCGATCGCGCGTATCGTTAGGAACAGCGAAGCGCGGTACAATGCCGCCATTTCTGCGGATAACAACGCGTATCGTCGAGCGCTCATTGAGCGTTTTCTCGGCGTTGTAGAGGTGTACACTTCGGCATGGAAAGCGCATATAGCGTATCCGAATGATCGCGTGCTGAAACAGGTATATGACGACGCCGAAGCGCTCGTTTCGGATGTCGGCTGGTCGGTGCGCGCGCTCTTGTTTGATCCGGGTAAGACCGTGTACGACATGAGCGAGAAGGGCAAACGATTTCGCGAGCTCTTGGCACAGTTTCGCATCGCTCATTTCACCAATGGCGATGCGGTACAAATGAAAGTTCCTGCGGAGGCGATGCGCACTCTGATGCAAGAGCAGTTGCGTATTGATTACACATCGGTGTCGGAGATCGACTTCAGCGCGACGCCCGTTGACGACGTTGACGCGAGGCGCCGCGCTGAATTTCTCATTGCCGACCTCAAGGAAAAGTATCCCTCGATTGGAGATGGCGACCTTGCGGCGCACGTAATGTACCGAGGACTTGAGGATACTACCGTGTTCGGCGAGCTGCGCAAAGGGTCTTCAGACGAGAAGATAGGTAAGGCCGTAGCACTACTTATGCAGTCAGAGGGGCCCATCATTTCATTCTCTGATCATTGCGCGGAAGGTGAGATCACTGAACAATGCATCGTCGATACCTACCTATGGGGTACATATCAGCGGATAACGTTTCGTATCGATAGCGCCGGTGATTTCACCTGGAAAGATATTACCGCCGCATTGCGAGCCGAAATGAGCGTAAGAGATTACGTGATCGGGGGTATGGACGAACGTATCAAAGTTCCCTTGTATTTTTTAGGGAACGCGATGGATGAGGCAAAACTTCCCTGGGGCGCGCTTGCATACTATCGTGGATCGGAGAGGCCGGCGGCTGAAGGGCGCATGGCGGCACTTCCTAACAACTCTACCCACTATGGTACCGTGCGGGTGGGAGCATGCGGGTGGGCCATATTACGCTCCGGTTCGTATGGAAGTGGCATTGCCGCCGACCTGGCGGCGATTGATCGGAAAAAGATAGATGCGCGGGCGGAGGCCGATAAGATCGTGTGGGAGTGGATGCGAGTTCATTACGAAACATTCGGCTTTCAGTGGCGATTCGGCTGGAGAGATCCGGCACATATAGAACCAAAGTTCACTCCCGATTGCGGAAAACGCACGGTGCACTTTGTTGGCACTGCGGTCTTGGAGGCGCAGAAAGAAGCACTCCGTACCATCGTGGAAAACATGAAAGAATAACCCCCCGGAAAGCATAGCTTCCGGGGGCTTTTGTTTCGATTATAAAAACTGCATCAAGTTAAAAACTAAAAATGAAAAAGTAAAAGATGCAGCCAGGATAAGTTAAAAAGTAAAAATGAAAAGGTAAAAATTACAGTTAAAAGTTAAAAATTACATCCACGTCAAGAGTACTCTTTGACCTAACTTTTAATTTTTCATTGCATGCCCCGTACCAAAATCTGCGAACGTGGCTTGAATGCATAAAGAGGAGTGGTGAGATTTTTGGTGCGGGGTCGTTTTTCATTTTTAGATTTTAGCTTTTAACTTAATGCAGTTGTTTTTCATTTTTCATTTTTACTTTTTCATTTGAAAATGTGGACAAGCCCATCGATCTGTGGTTATGTGTAGGTAGAAAAGACAGGAGTGGAACATGTCAGCAAGGAACGTACATCATACCGAAGGGTTGTTGTCCGATGTGGTACAACTCGACACGTGGTCAAGCCTGAAAATGGTTGCCTATCAAATCAACGAACAGTACCGCGCGATTGATGCGGTCGCTGGCGCTTCAGTGGATATTGCGCGTGCGTCCGATTTGGCGGCGGATGCCTTGAGAGGCGGCGGCCGGCTGATCTACGTCGGTGCCGGCACATCGGGGCGTCTGGCTGTGCTTGATGCGGCGGAGTGTTTTCCAACCTTCGGACTCACGGAGGATGAGATACTCGCGGTGATTGCCGGTGGGCAGGGCGCACTGGTCAACTCCATTGAAGGGGCGGAAGATGATGAGGAAGATGGTCGCAATCAGATGCGTGTTGTCGGTGTTTCCGAAAAAGATGTGGTATGTGGAGTTGCCGCTTCCGGCACAACACCCTTTACGCTTGCCGCTCTCGCGTATGCGCGCGCATCCGGCGCGGCGACGGTGTTCATCACGTGCGATGCGATACCGAAAAATAAGCAGGGCGGTGCGGTGGCCGATGTGATAGTTCATCTTGACACCGGTGCCGAGGTGATAAGCGGGTCTACGCGTCTCAAGGCGGGAACCGCGCAAAAAATTGCGCTCAACACAATCTCTACGACGCTTGCTATCTTGCTCAATAAAGTATACGGCGGCTTGATGGTGGATGTGGTAGTGAAGAATGCGAAACTGGTCCGTAGAGCGAGGTCCCTGGTCCAGCTGTTGTGTGGACTTGATGAAGACAAGGCGCAATCTCTTTTGGAGAGAGCCGATATGAATGTAAAGAAAGCGGTAGTGATGCATTACGCATCGGTCGATCGTCAAGCTGCAGAAGAAATACTTAAAAGAAAAGGCGGTAGTCTGCGCGCCATCATTGGCGATATCGATTATGTAAATCCCGCTTCTCGCTCTACGTCCCAAAGAGGTAACTCGTTGATTGTACGAGAAGCACATTGGGTGTCGCACGCGAGTCGTTGGCTCGCCGATAAGGTCGAGCAATATGACGCGAGGAGAGTCTATGTACCGGCGGGAGAGACACTGCGTCCCCTGTATGCAAAGTGGCGCGCATCTCCTCCCGATGTTTTGCAAAAACTCACGCTGTACCAGGTGGACGAGATAGTGGAAGGAGATGCCGAGGGGTGCTTCGCGCAATTCTTTGTTAAAGAATTGCCGAAGCATACCGTGCATCCGCCGAGCGAGTTTACACCGGCCGATCTTGCAATACTTGGCCTTGGCATGAACGGCCACGTGGCATTTCATGAGCCGGGTGTTCCGCTCGAGTTTAATTTCGGTAACGTGCTGATTACGCCTGAAACGGCAACGCAATTGGAAATTCCTGCGGGAACACTCGCTCGCACCTATGGCGTCGCCGCGTTTTTGAAAACGCGTGCCATACTCCTCGTGGTAGTAGGCGAGCGCAAGCGCGATGTATTCAAGCGCTTTATGGAGCGAGATCGCGCACTGCTCGCCAGCGCGCTGTGGGAGCATAGCGATCTGACGGTACTCACCGATATCGATACCGCGTTGTAATCTTTTTCACATATCGTATATAGTCGCCGCCCTGCACTTCTGCAGGGCGGTTTACTTATCTAAAGGGGCGGGTTGACACATTTTCGAGCCTTGATACTATAGTGGTACGCAGTGGCGTGTTTTTTAGTAGAAATTTAACAAACGAGCATAGCGAGTGAGTATAGATTTTCCTACCCCAGTGAAATGCCGCTTTGCGGCTCCTCGCCTTCGGCGAGGATTTCACGGGGTCTAAGATTTGCTAATCTCGCTTCGCTCAATAATCAAATCTAAGATATGACAGCAGAATTTGATCGTTCAAAGCCGCACATCAACGTCGGCACCATCGGGCACGTGGACCACGGCAAGACCACCTTGACCGCGGCGATTCTCTCCGTGCTTTCAAAAGCGGGGGCAGGATACAGCGCGACCGTAAAAGGAGTTGATGATATTGACAAGGCACCCGAGGAAAAGGCGCGCGGTATTACCATTTCACTCTCGCACTCCGAGTACGAGACGCCGAGCAGGCACTATGCGCACGTGGACGCACCGGGCCACGCTGACTACATTAAGAACATGATAACGGGCGCCGCGCAGATGGACGGCGCAATTCTTGTAGTCGCGGCTTCAGACGGCGTGATGCCCCAGACACGCGAGCACATCCTTCTCGCGCGCCAGGTAGGCGTGCCGAAGGTTGTTGTTTTCCTCAACAAAGTTGACCAGGTTGACGACAAGGACCTCGTTGACCTCGTGGAAGAGGAGGTGCGCGATTTGCTCACCAAATACGAATTTGACGGCAAAAATACCCCAATCATTCGTGGTTCCGGCTTGAAGGCGCTTGAGAATCCAGACCCGGCAGGCGAGTGGGGTCAGAAGGTAATGGAATTGGTGAAGGCGGTGGACGAATTCATCCCGACCCCCGTCCGCGAGACAGACAAGCCGTTCCTCATGCCCATTGAGGACGTCTTTTCCATTGAAGGTCGCGGCACCGTTGTTACAGGTCGCATCGAGCGCGGGAAGGTTAAGGTGGGCGAGGAAATAGAAATAGTCGGCATAAAGGACACCGCAAAAACGGTGGTGACCGGCGTTGAAATGTTCAACAAATCACTTCAGGAAGGACAGGCTGGCGACAACGCGGGCGTCCTTCTTCGCGGCACAAAGAAAGAGGATGTGCATCGCGGGCAGGTCTTGTGCGCGCCGGGCTCGGTTAAGCCACACACGGAATTTGAGTCGGAGGTCTACATACTCACCAAAGAGGAGGGTGGACGACACACACCGTTCTTTACCGGCTACAAACCGCAATTCTACATTCGTACTACCGATGTAACCGGTGAAGTAACGCTTGCTGAAGGGGTGGAGATGGTCATGCCTGGCGACACGATAACTTTCAAAGTAAAGCTCGTCGGCCCCATCGCCATGGAAGAGCAAATGCGTTTCGCTATTCGCGAAGGCGGCAAGACAGTAGGGGCGGGTGTGGTTACCAAGATTGTGGCATAATAGCTTCTAGCTTGCAGGAGAAACCCCGCCGCGTCTGACGCGGCGGGTTTTCTCGCACAGGGCTGTATTTTCGTTTTTTGCTGCACACGCACTTGACAAAGAATAAGGAAGATATATAATTAAAAGAATAGACCAGTGGTCACTTCTACTCTGCCGGTGTGGCAGTGTAGACTGGTTTGCTCGGGTTTGGGGCTGTACGTATGGCTCCCCTGATACGATGTGGGGTCTCTGTTAGCCCAGGAGACCCAGGCGTGGTGGCCGCCGAAGATGTGGCTTTACAAGTTTGGCCCGCTTTCTCTACAGAGGAGGCGGGCCGCGATCTTTTTATGGTCTTGAAACATTTGGATTTCGTAAACCCAAATATCTTAAATGTACGGGTTGCATCTTTCTTTGTTCTGGTGCATACTCCTATACGTTCTATGACAGCTAAAACGAAGAAGGCTACCGCCAAAAGCAAAACCGCATCCGGTGTAAAAAAGACGCCTCTCAAGCGCGCTCCGCGCGCGAAGAAGGCTACGGCAGAAGAGACGCATCGCCTGCGTATTCGCGTGCGAGCCTACGAGCACGGTGTCTTGGACCGCTCGGTAAAGCAAATTATAGATACTGCGGCGCGCCACAATGCGACCGTCATCGGCCCAATCCCACTCCCCATTGATATAAAAAAATATACCGTGAATCGCTCTTCATTTATAGACAAAGATTCCCGCGAGCAATTTGAAATGCGGATTCATAAAAGAATGATTGACATTCTCAACCCAGCTCCCAAAGTTATCGAAGCTCTCACCAACATAGACCTGCCATCAGGGGTCAGCATAGATGTGAAGATGTTATAAAAAATTCCACTTCTATACAAGTATTTTGCAAAGTACTTGTATAGAAGTGTGCGTTGTCTGCGCTATGTTATCGAATGTCCCATGTGGATAATTACCATATCACAGCGTACGCGATGGTAATATATACGCATGTCTTTTGCACTGAAGAATTTCTGGTTGCCACTTACTATCGCGACACTATTTATTTTCATGCCGCTTACAGCGAGCGCGCAGGTAGAGGATTTGCGTGCGGCCATGTATGAAGTGCTCGCACGGAACCAAAGCACCGCCACGTTGTCTTCTGCAGAGCTTGAGGCACTTGTTTCCGCCCTAGTGGTAGAGGCCGAGGCTCAGGGAGTAACGGCCGCAGGCCTAACAGCGTTCTCGCCGGAAGATATTGAAGGGCTCACGTTTCTTGCAAGTACCGAGGAGACATGCACATACCCGGCATTCGTGTGCGCCACAAACGAAGCGTTTGGTTTTAGCGGGGACGACACGCGTTTTCCAATAGCGCTCGGCGCCGCGGCCGGCGCGCTCGTTATCATTCTCGGACTTGTCTTAACAAGACGGTATCATAATGATGCGTTCATCGGCATGCGTTGATGCTTCCGTTACCCACGGACCTCCACGGCAAGGCAAGGCCTTGCCGTGACTCACACGACTGTGTCTTGCACTCACGAGAGCGATGTGCAATACTGCCACTCACGCTACCTCCCGTCCGCCGTCGTTAAAGCCATAGCGGGAACACATACGGGAGCAATGGTTTGCAGCTTTTGCCGCGCCGTTGCTGGCGCGATTTCCTTTATGACAAAATTTATGCTCGGCACAAAGGGTCGCATGACCCAAGTATTTGACGAAAGCGGCACGGTGCATGCCGCTACCGTTGTGAACGCCGGTTCGCTTTCCGTGACGCAAATTAAGACTGTCGAGAAAGATGGATACGCCGCAGTGCAAGTGGGATATGGTGCGCAAAAAGAATCGCGTGTGAACAAACCACAGCGTGCACAACCTTTCAAACATTATCGCGAATATGTTTCCGACACGGCTCTTGAGTCGGGCGCAACAATTGACGTATCATTGTTCGCGCCCGGAGATGTTGTATCGGTGTCCGCGCTTTCCAAGGGAAAGGGTTTTCAGGGAGTTGTAAAGCGGCACGGTTTTCACGGAGGTCCCAGAAGTCATGGTCAAAAAAATAAAGAACGCGCGCCGGGTTCTATCGGAGGTGGCGGGCGCGCCGGGGGACGTGTCATAAAAGGCATGCGTATGGCGGGACGTATGGGGGGAGAGCGTGTAACGGTAAAGAATCTCAAGATTTTGCAAGTTGATCCCGCGACCCACACACTGGTCATTTCAGGTGCAGTTCCGGGGAGACCGGGCACGCTGGTGGAAATCAAAGGAAATGAAAAATGAAAATATAAAAATGAAAAATTACAGTTCAAAATTAAAAAATTTTAACACTTTACATTGCCATTTTGCATTTTGAGATTTACATTTTGCATTACTATATGGACTCGCCAATCTACAATTTATCTGGGAAAAAAGTTGGAAAGATCGATCTTCCCGAAGGCATCTTTAATGTTCCTTGGAACCCCGCCCTGATGCATCAAGTGGTCACCTCAATGCAGGCGAACGCGCGTACGCCCGTTGCACACACAAAGGGCCGCGGCGATGTGCGCGGTGGTGGCAAAAAGCCGTGGAAGCAGAAAGGAACGGGGCGTGCGCGACACGGCTCCACTCGGAGTCCCATTTGGCGTGGCGGCGGCGTGACGCATGGCCCTCGCGCAGAGAAAAGTTACTACCGCGCCATTCCAAAAAAGATGCGCACCAAGGCACTTTTAGTCGCGCTTTCCCAAAAGCTTCGGGACGGCAACATTCTCTTTGTTGACGCGTTTCCCATGCGCGAGCCTAAAACGGCCGAAGCAAAACGTTCCATCCTCACTCTTTCAAAAGTATCTAGTTTTGAGAAACTCGCCACGAAGCGCAAAAATGCGGCACTCATTGCGCTCTCGGCACCTAACGAGTTCGTGTACAAAAGTTTTCGCAATATGGGGAGTATGCAGTGTGTTGAGGTGCGCAACCTTAACCCTCTCAATGTCTTGCAGTACACCTACCTCATAGTGGAAAATCCAGAACAATCACTTCCCGTCATTGCGTCCAAGATTTCAAAATCAAAAATTATTTAGAAAAATAAGGAGCACAGCGACTATATTTTGCTTAACCCTGTTAAATCCCGCCCGGCATAGCCGTGGCGGGACGGCTTGACCCGCACACTTACT